>DAONAJ010000063.1:0-22664 GCA_035400945.1 Spirochaetota bacterium | reverse complement strand
CGGGGCTTCGAGGCGTACTGGTCGATCCCTGCAAATGAAAAAACCGCGGTAAACGGCAAATGGGTCAAGGGTCCGGGCGTCCAGTTCTTCAAGAAGCTCCGCCAGGACCTGGGCAGCCTCCGCCTTATCGCGGAGGACCTGGGCATCATCACCCCCGAAGTGGAAAAGCTCCGCGACGACCTCGGGCTTCCCGGCATGCGGATACTTCAGTTCGCCTTTGACTTCAACAACAGGAACTATTATCTGCCCCATAATATCGACAACCGCAACTGCATCCTCTATACCGGGACCCATGACAACAACACGACCAACGGCTGGTTCTACGGTTCCGAGATCACCGAGGACACGCGCCGCTACGTGCTGGAATACCTGGGCTTCGAGGACTGGTCCGACTTTCACTGGAAGCTGATACGCCAGGCATACCGCAGCGTAGCGGACCTGGTGATCATCCCCGCCCAGGACATCCTCGGCTTCGGCGAGGAATTTCGCATGAACCGGCCGGGGACGACGAAGGGCAACTGGCGCTTCAAGCTCATAAGTGACAGCATTACCCATGACATGACGCAGCGGCTCCGGAGGATGGCGCAGATATACAGCAGGCTGCCGGAAGAAAAGATGATCATCAAATAGGCGGAGGGAAACGTATGAAAGCAGGGAAAAGATCAAATGTATTCAGGCTCATCGCGAGCGTCATCATCCCCCAGGCGGTCGGCGGAATCGGAGCCCTCATGACCGAGCCATCTGTGAGGTCCTGGTACGCCGGCCTGGCCAAGCCTGCCTTCAATCCGCCGGACTGGATATTCGGACCGGTATGGACAGCGCTCTACCTGATGATGGGTATAGCTCTGTACCTGGTGTGGAAGAAGGGCCTGTCGGGAAAGGAAGCACGAATCGCCGTAACGGCCTTCGGGATCCAGCTATTCCTTAACCTGGCCTGGTCATTTCTCTTCTTTTACCTGCGCATGCCCTTTGCGGCTTTTATAGAAATCATCCTGCTCTGGATCGCCATTGCGGCAACCATGGCGGCTTTCGCGCGGGTCTCACTGGCGGCCTGCTGTCTTCTGGTCCCGTACCTGCTCTGGGTGAGCTTCGCGTCGGTTCTTAATTTCTTCCTCTGGCGGCTGAACCTCTAGCCGGGACAAGACACCGGGATCACGCCTTCACGAAAACCTCGGCGTTCTGCAGCATGGCCATGAGATCACGGGCCTGCTTCGACAGGCTGTCGCTGACCGCCGAGGTCTTCTCCACCAGAGCCGAATTCTCCTGCACCACCTGGTCCATCTGCGTGAGGGAAATGCGGATTTCCTCGATGCTCCGCTGCTGCTCGTCGCTCTGCCGGGTAATGTCCTTCACCACGGCGTCAACATCGCGAATCGACGTGCATATTTCCGAAAGCGCCCCGCCGCTCCTGCTGACCAGCTCGGTCCCGTGGTGAATGCGCGACAGGGAAAGGTCAATGAGGCCGCTTATCTCCTTGGCGGCATCGGCGGCCCGCTTTGCCAGGTTCCTGACCTCGTTCGCCACCACGGCAAAACCCTTGCCGGCCGACCCGGCGCGGGCCGCTTCAATTGAAGCATTGAGGGCCAGGATGTTGGTCTGAAAGGCGATCTCGTTTATCACCGCGGTGATCTGCGATATCTTCTCGCCGGACGCGTCTATGTCCTTGATAAAATCAACGGCCTCCACGATCATCCGCGCCCCTTCCTCGGCTATGCGCGTGGATTCGGCGGCGAGGCGGGACGCCTGGTCCGTGTTCTCCGAGTTTTTCCTGATGGCGGCCACCGTTTCCTCGATGGTGGCGGTCACCTCCTCGAGGGCCGAGGCGTGCTCAACGGTCCGCTGCGACAGGTTCCGGTTCTCGGCATTCAGTCCCTCGGAAAGATCGGCCAGGTTCCTCGAAAGATCAAGGCCGGAGTTGAGCAGTTTCTTCATGACCCCGTGCTCCTCCTCCGTTTTCATGCTGGCCTCAATACGCCTGATGGTATCGTCGACCATTTTCATGAGGATGACCGACGCGACCGTGATGATCACCAGGCCCTCGGAAAAGCTGATAAGGATGCTCTTTATCTCGGCAGGCGATATGGCCGACGAGTTCAGTCCCGCGGCCACGGCAATGCCGATGGATATGAACATCGCAAAGACGGCCGCCCACCGCGAGGAGAACAGGGCCGTGATGATGATAAAAATATGCAGCAGGTGGAGGCGGTTCGAGAACTCAAGACCGGTCTTGAAATCCGCGAGGACAACCTGGGTCCCCATGGCTGCGAGGGAGCCGAAAATGGCCAGGTTGGCCGCAAGTGAGTAATTGCCTGACCTGAGCAGGATATATGCCGCAACAAGAAGCAGGAGTATCAGGAACCTCACGGCGTTTCTTCCGGTCAGGAAGGAGTTTTCCATGGTAAGATTCAGCGCTGCGGTGATCAGCAGCACAATGACTGCCAGAATACCGATCATGTATAATAAGATTCTGGCTTTTTGCTGAATCATGTAGGATCTGTCTTTATATTTATCCATCACATCAGAGATCAAAAGACTATACATGACACCACCTCCCCCGGAATGAAAGTATCTGGAGCCACAATAGTAAAGCAATAGCAGTTTGCTGAAAAACAGCAAACTGTTAAGCGATACATGGAAGTATCGCCGTTTTTCGAGGCATCAGCCGAGAAAAACGTGAGGTTTTACGAATTCATTTCGTAAAACCGGCCCTGAAAAACTCCATGGATGGAGTTTTTCAGGAAACTGATAGATCAAAAAAGTGGATGACTACACTTATAATAATGTATAATATTTTTTTATACAGGCAAGTATAAAATGCCCATAAATTGAATTTGTTGCTTTGACCCCGGGATTTTACTCTGACACCTGAATTTTCTCTGACCCCAGAATACCTATAACTATCAAAAAACGGACTAATGAGTGCTTTAATCTGCCCCCGTAATTGAATAACAGATTCTATTAATATAAAATCACAAAAAACAGCTAAAATAATCTCCATATTTTAATAGACATCCTTGATAAGAATTACACGATTGGATAGAAACCTAGACACGGAGGCGTTAAATGTCCAATAAAATAAATCGCGATACCATTGGTGAAATTTCCCGCCGGGCTGCAGCCAAATATAATGATAAAACAGCCATCGTTTTTAGGGATAAGAGTTTTTCCTTTGCCGATCTGGAGAGAAAAGCCTGCTCCTTTGCCAATCTGATGCTCCGCCTGGGAGTGAAAAAAGGCGACAAGGTGGCGATCAATTCCTTTAATTCACACCACTACCCCATCAGCCTCCTGGGCCTTGCCAAGATAGGGGCGGTGCAGGTCCCCATCAACTTCATGCTCAACGCCGAGGAAGTTGATTACGTGGTCACTCATTCCGGAGCCAGGATTTTTCTCGTAGAAGACTCGCTCCTCCCCGTTATACAATCAAAGAAGAATCTTTTCAAAAACATAAAGACCTGGGGACTGATACCGATCTCGAGCCCCGACATCCCCTCCGGCTTCTTCGACCTTGACTATGAAATGTCCGCGGTGCCCGCCGACGACCCCGAAATCGACGTGCACCCCGAGGACATCGTGCAGATACCCTATACCAGCGGAACCGAGTCGAGGCCGAAGGGCGCCATGCTCTCCCACCGCTCTCTCATGACCCAGTATTTCAGCTGCATGATAGACGGACAGTACGAAACGCAGGACGTGAGCCTCCATGGCCTGCCGCTGTTTCACTGCGCGCAGCTCCACTGTTTCCTCATGCCCTTTATCTACTCCGGGGCGGAAAACATCATACTGCACAAGGCCGATCCCCTGGAGATGATGCGGTGCATAGAAAAGTACAAGGTAACGCACATGTTCGCGCCGCCCACGGTCTGGATCGGGATCCTGAACCATCCCAAACTCCGCGACTTCAACCTGTCGAGCCTGAAAAAGGCTGCCTACGGCGCCAGCATCATGCCGGTGGAAATCATCAAGCGGCTCACCGACACCTTCCCGGGCCTTCGCCTCTGGAACTATTACGGCCAGACCGAGATGGGCCCGGTCGCGACCATCCTCAAGCCTGAAGACCAGCTCCTGAAACCGGGCTCGGCGGGAAAAGCTGTGGTGAACGTCGAGACCCGCCTGATGGACGATGACGGTAATTTCGTTCCCGTCGGATCAGTCGGCGAGATCGTCCACCGTTCCGGCCAGGTCATGACGGGGTACCTGAACGACCCCGAGAAATCAGCCGAAGCCTTCGCCAACGGATGGTTCCACAGCGGCGACCTCGGCAAATTCGATGAAGACGGATATCTCTACGTGGTGGACCGCAAGAAGGACATGATCAAGACGGGCGGCGAGAACGTGGCGTCCCGTGAAGTGGAAGAAGTCATCTACCGGCACCCTGACGTAGCCGAGACCGCCGTTATCGGCCTCCCCGACCCGAAATGGATCGAGCTGGTTGCGGCGGTGGTCGTTCTTAAATCAGGTTCCGCGGCAACTGAAAAGGATATCATTGACTACTGCAAAAAGAATCTTGCCGGCTTCAAGTGCCCCAAAAAAATAATTCTTACGGACAAGCTTCCCAAGAACCCGTCCGGGAAAATACTAAAGAGGGAACTGAAGGAAATGTTCGCAGCCGTGAACTGATTTCACGAAGCAGCATCACCGCCTCCCCATTCCCGTTTATTCGGGAACGTTCCGTCAACAAACAGACCGGGCCCATGGCCGGGCCCGCCGTTACACTATTTTTACTTTCTTGACATTTTGCCGCTGCGGTATTAATTAATAGCTGATGGTCACCCCGGGCACTATCATAGAAAAAAGATACGCCAATGCCGACCCCGCGGTACGGATCAAGGCCGCCTATGTCTTCTATTTTTACATCACTCTTCTGGTCTTCATGCCGGTGCTGTTAGGGTACACCATTTACGTCGGCCTCCATGAACCGATTGTCGGATACAGGGTCCAGTATCCGCTGGTTGCAGCGGAATCGGCCCTTTTTGCCTCCTGTATAATGAGCACGGTGATTCTCCTTCGCGGCCATTACAGGCTTTCCGCGCATATCCTCCTGGCCACGACAATGCTTGCGGTGTGGCTGGTAATCTTCCTCGATTCATCTTCATCGATCATACGCCTTGATACAATTGCCTACATCCTGGCGATACTCTCCATATCTTCCTTTATAGTCACGCGCAGGGGGTTACTCATACTGGCATACGGCGGGATCAACCTGGCCATCTTTATCATGTTCATGTTCTATTTAAGGGATGATTTCGGCTTATCCCAAAACGAGTTTGTGGATTACATGGCGGACAGCAGCATCGCCATGATCTTCATCATTATAACACAGTACGGTTTGTTCATGATTAACCGGAAGGCGCTGGACAGCGTCGAGAAGGAGCTGGCTGACCGCAAGCGGGCCGAGGAGGAACGGGAGCGCCTCAAGGCCGAGCTCAATCAGGCTCAGAAGATGGAATCGATCGGGAGACTGGCCGGCGGCATCGCCCATGACTTCAACAACCTCCTAACGGCCATCATGGGGAATACCGGTATTCTCCTTTCGGATAAGAACATCAGCGACACCGATCGTGAAAAGCTGTCAGTCGTAATGAAGGCATCCGAAAGCGCCGCGGATCTTACGCGCCAGCTCCTCTCCTTTTCGCGCAACCAGATCATTGCACCCGTCTCCATCGATATTAATGCGCTGTTTGAGGGAATGGAGAAAATCCTCTTCCAGCTCATCGGCGAAAACATCGAGATCAGGGCCGTTCTGCGGCCGGGCATCAGCCGCATACGGGCCGACGCGGTGCAGATGGAACAGATCATCATCAACCTGATCGTCAACGCCCGGGACGCCATAAACGGAAGCGGGACCATTACCTTCGAGACCGCTGAATGCAGCATCGGCAGGGATTACTCGAGGGGCCACCCCTCCATAAGTCCGGGGGAATACGTCATGCTCTCCGTCAGCGATACCGGGGAAGGAATGTCCGACGAGGTGAAGGAGCGCATTTTCGAGCCTTTCTTCACGACAAAGCTAAACGGCAAGGGGACCGGGCTCGGGCTGGCGACAGTCTACGGCGCGGTGAAGCAGAACGGAGGCTCCATAGAGGTCTACTCCAAACCGGGAAAGGGGACCACCTTCATGATTTACTTTCCCGCCCATGACGCCGGGAACGCCCCGCAAGGCGGCTAGAAAGCGGCTGGCGGAAGAAAAATACCTTCACGCGGCAAAATATTGATTGATAAAATCGATTCCGGCCTGTACAGTTAGTCCACTTCTTCTGTTTTCCATGTATCTAGCAGTTTCCTATTACTCCCTGAAGGGCCTGGACGATTCATACGACGCCCTGAGGCTGAGCGATATGACCCTGGCCCTGGAAGCCGGCCGGGCTCCTTCCTCCCTGGGATACCTGATCGGATACGACAGCAGGGAAGACCGACATGTTCGGCCAGGACCGGCTGGCGGACATCCTCCACCGTGAAAGCCCGCATAGCCCCGGCGAAATCCGGGACACCATTCTGAAAGAGCTCGCAGGATACCGGCTGACCGATGACGTCACCATGGTTATCATGAAGAAAAAGTAGGATGAGGTTCCCGGGACAATCACGCGGGGAATCGTTATTTCAGGATTCTGATGTTCCTTGACATGACATAGGCGCGCTTCTCTTTTCCGATAAAATCCATAATCACGCCTTCGAGCTGAACCGGCTCGCCGCCCGACAGGCCGGGCACAACCCCCGGGGAATAAACATCCACATCACCGCCCGACTTGTCCCCCACGGCGTCGACGCGAAGCGTGAAGACCTGGCTCCCGCCGCGCTGTTTAATCTTCCCAATGCGGCCTTTCCAGCGCACGGCGAATCCACGGTACCGGTACCTGTTTTTTTCAATATCGGCGTAGGGCACCTCTCGGAAATCCCGGTCCTCCAGGTCAGTCACGAACTTGATGAGGAAGGCGACTTTTTCCTTCACGACAAAATTGACATTGCTGTTATAAAGGCCGTTGAGCAGCAGGATGGCATCGTTGTGCTTTTCCGCCTTGATGAGCATGCGGGCGCGGTTGAATTCGTCCGTCATGTCCCGCACCGACTTGTAATAGACGGGAACACGGTCCGGACCGATGTTTTTCACCAGGTCGAATTCAGTGCCCCCCAGGGTTACCCGGTCAATCCCGCTGTAATCCCTGCCCGATACCCCGACACGCTTCGCGGCGCCCGCCAGGAAGCCGGGGCCCGTGAAGAGCCATGCCCCGAGGGCGACCAGCGTCCCCGCGACAGCCGCGCAGGCCATGGCCAGCGCGATGCGCCGCCACGGGATGTGGCGGTCGCTGATGATACGGATACCCTTCCTGTCCAGCATGCCGGTGTACACCGTCTTCTGCGCCGTTTTCTTCAGGCTACGGGGCGGCGCCGGAATGGAAACAAAGTCCTGGAGCCGGGCGTTCTTCTGGAAATCCCGGAAATCCGCGGCCCCGCTGATGAGGCCCCGCCCGCGGTGAATGTGGGGGTCGGCAGGGTATTTCGCCATGAGGTCGATGTACACCTTCAGAGCCTCTTCCCTGGAAGCGGCTGATTTGAGCTTTAAAAACGCCTCGAGCTGTATGAGCGGCAGGTAGGACCGGTTCATCTCCCGCATCTTCGTGATGAACCGCGCGAGCTTCCCGAACTGGTCGGTATGAAGGTAGGCCACGGACAGAAGGAGGAGCACGTAGATGTCGCCCGCGCCGGAGGAGAGCACTTTCTCCAGCACCAATATGGCTTCCTGGAATTTTTTCCTATCGAGGGACCGGTAGGCGTCCCTGATGAGGCGATAATTTATTTTTGCGGAGTCCACGGATTTATCATGGGGGTACCGCGGCCGGCCCGTCAATCACGATTTCGCCTGAAAAAGGAAGATATGAGGTCTATGACTGGAATATTCTCATCGCGCGACTTGCCGATGATGAAGCCTATCAGGACCAGGATGAGGATGATGAGGGTCTTCCACCAGCCGATGGCAAAAAGGAGGACGCCCAGGACGAACCCGATGGCGGCGCCGACGGTCTTCCCGGGGTTCTCCTTTATCCACAGGGCTATCTGTTCGAAGAAATCCATCCCTACATCTTCACCCGTTCAATGTATTCGCCGGTCTCGGTGTTGATCTTGATGTAATCGCCCTCGTTGACGAAGAGGGGCACCTTGACCTCCGCCCCGGTCTCCACCTTGACCGGCTTCCGCACGTTGGTCGCGGTGTCGCCCCGCAGACCCGGCTCGGCGTAGGTGACCTTGAGCACCACTGACGCGGGGGGCTCGATGGTGATCGGCTCGCCTTCGTAAAAGGCGATCTGGACCACGTCCTCTTCCTTCATGAACTGCAGCGCGTCGCCGATGGCGTCCGCCGGGACATGCTCCTGGTCGAAGGTTTCGGTGTCCATGAAGACGACCGAATCGCCCTCGCGGTAGAGGTACTGCATGGGCCGCTTTTCGAGGCGCACGTCCTCGACCATCACGCCGGCGTTCCAGGTCCGGTCGATGACGTTGCCCTTCTTGACGTTGCGCATCTTGGCCCTGACGATGGCCCCGCCCTTGCCGGGCTTGTGGTGCTGCTGCTCGATGATTGAAAAGAGTTCCTTGTCGATTATTATGACGTGTCCGCGTCTGAGATCGTTTACTGATATCATATCCTGCTATCCTATTACAATGATGTCTTTCGATGATTTGGTCAGAACCTCGTGCCCCCGGGCGGTGACCATGACCATGTCCTCGATCCGGACGCCGCCGACGCCCGGCACGTAAATGCCCGGCTCGATCGTGATGGCCATGTTCTTTTTCAGCTTCAGGTCGCCCGTCTTTATGGCCGGCAGTTCGTGCACTTCCATGCCTATCCCGTGACCGAGGGAGTGGCCGAAGCGTTCGCCGTAGCCGGCCTCCGTTATGATGTCCCGCGCCACGGCGTCAAGCTTCCCGGTGGTGATGCCCGGCCGTACTGCCTTCACGGCCGCTTCCTGGGCCTCGAGGACGACACGGTATATCCGCTCAAGAGCGGGGTCAATGCTAGAAACGAACATGGTTCTTGTCAAGTCTGAATTATAGCCATGATACTCGCACCCCATGTCGATGAGAATGACCTCTCCGGCGCGCACCTTTTTGTCCATGGAGGTGGCGTAGTGGGGCATTGACGAGCCCGGGCCTGAAGCGATAATGCAGTCGAAGGAGCTTTTCCGGCATCCGTGCCGGCGGTAGAAATGCTCGATCTCCACCGCGATGTCCCATTCCCCGTCGCCGGGCCGGATGATCTTCTTCAGGTGTTCAACGCAGCCGTCGGTAATCTTGGCCGCCTGCCTGAGGATGGCGATCTCTTCCTCGTCCTTTATCATGCGGACGGAGTTCACCTCGTCGCCTCCCGGCTGGAGCCTCACGCCCTTCAGGTTCCGCTTCATGTTCCGGTACACGGAAAAGGGCGTGGAATGCTCTTCGAGGTACAGTTCCCGGGTCCCCATGGTTTTCAGCACCGATTTCAGCGTTTCGAGAAAATCAACCTTCTGAAGGACAAAGTCCACGCCTTTCGGCATGATGGAACGGGCATATTCCTCGTAGCGCGAATCCGAGATGAAGTAGGACCGGCCGCGGCCGACGACCAGGCTGGCATAGGTTCCGGTAAAGCCGGTGAGGTACCTCACGTTCACCAGGTCCGTTACGAGGTAGGGCAGCGACCCCTTTGACCGCAGAATCCTGATCAGCTTTTTTAAACGCATATGGCATTTCCTTGCTGTTACATCTTTGCCCCCGGGATCCCCCGGATGGGGACTGTAACGGCACGGTTGCCCACCAAGGCCGGTGGTAACTAAGCCGCCCGCCGGGGGTCCGGGGGCTGTCGGGCAATCCGTATGTTATTTCAGCAGGTCCTTGTAATCATCCCTGCCGCGGGCCTCGGCCCGTTTTTTGTTCCACTCTTTTTCATCTATCGGCACATACTCGATATGGGCATCGTCTTTTCTGGCCATCTTGATCGCCTCAACCGGGCAGGACGAGACGCAGAGGCCGCACCCGATGCACCGGTCGCTGATCACCGCCGTGTCGCCGACCTCAATGACCCCCTTCACCTGGCACCGGTCAAGGCATGCGCCGCAGGCGGTGCAGAGTTCCGCGTCCACCACGGCCCGGTAATTGGACCGCGCCAGCGCGGAATCGAGGCCCAGTTCGTTCACTCCCCTGAGAATGCCGCAACAGCAGCCGCAGCAGTTGCAGATATAGATATGACCTTCTTTCGTATTGGATGTCATGTGCACCAGGCCGGAATCCTCCGCCTTCTTCAACACGGCATAGGCCTCTTCCTTGGTGATGGGCCTTCCCCAGAAATAGCCTTCGAACATGTTCTCTATCGGGGACAGGGCCATGCAGACCTCCATGGGCTTATCGCACCGCTCACCGAGAATACTTTTCTCTTTTTTGCAGACGCAGTCGCCCACGGCCCATGACTTGGCGCCCTCAATGAGACTGGAGACCCTCTGATACGGCTCTATGACCGAGTCTGCGGGGATCTCCTGCTCTACGGGGACCACCTTGAGAAGTGCCGGGCTTTCCTTATAGAAAATCTTGCCGAAATCCCTGTGGGAGTAGACCTCCAGCATATCGACCAGCTCGCGGTCCATGCGGTACACCTGCCATTCATAAATGCCGAAGACAAAGGGCGCCAGCTTGTATATCTTCGCGCCGCCGATGGTGACGCCCCAGATCTGCCCCTGGCTGGCCATTTTCGGAAGCATCTTCCCCAGGTATTCCGCGTCAAGTCCGGTCCGTTCCGCCATTGCCTCGGCGGTCTCAAACTTCATGCGCATTTTCGTGGCTACCCCGGCCTCTTCCTCCGTGAATATTTTTTTTAGTATTTTTATCTCGAGACCATCCTCTGTTGCCGGGTATCCGTTCGGCATTTTATCCAGAATATCCCTGAGCCGATAGTATACTTCGTCTGCCATAATGCACCTCTCCGGGTAGTATCGTAATCGCCGGTCAAACATAACAGTGTTATGTTTAAATGCAAGTATTTTTTCTAGCACCGCTCTTCCGGTCCAAGGCCTGTTCATCCCGGAATAACCAGTTCACATCTTTTGGATAATCGTCAGAAAAAAACCGAACGTCCGAGGATTGTAAATACCCCCTGTCCCCCGCAGGGGGGATGCATGAGACACTTCCTTATATTTCCAGAACACTCCCTGATCATATTTTGATACTTCATATACATATTAATATCATTCTTCATTCAATTCTTAATCGTTCACAACTGAACATATATATTGAGATTCATTATAATACTTTCTCCGTGCCCCCCACCGGGAGTCAGGGGGAGCAGGATTGTTTCGGATTGCTTAAAGTGATGGGAAAAATATTAAATGTTTATGAATTCACTTTTAAGCGAAGATGCTCTGCAGCAGCATGGCCACGGAATAGAGGAAATACCCCATGCTCCCGGCTCCGATGGCAATGTTCACCAGGTTCAGGGGCGGCTGGAAGATCAGGATGATCCGCAACGGCACGATGCCGGCCAGGGTAAGATAGGCGATGGTGCCCCCCAGGGAGAGGACCTCCCCGCGGCCGAGGGCACGGGTGATGCTTCCCCAGAGAAAAATCTCGTCCCACAGGCAGAGCAGAGTCACGACAATGACGGGGAACAGGTATGACCTGAAGATCCGGTCGAATCCCGACGGCCGCAGCTCTACCGGGACATTTTTTTTTGCACGTTTCTCAAAGAACCTGAAAAGATAATATTCCAGGAACGTTAACAGCAGCCAGAGGGGGATGCCGATAAGGAAGCTCTTCATGTACAGAGCTTCAAGGAGATGATATACCAGGTAGATGTTCATGGCCCACATGCCAACGGGAAACACGATCCGCAACGCCCTCAGGCGCACCGCGGCCACGGGCTTCCCCCTCCCCCGCTGCACTTCCGTAGCGGCAAAGACTATGCCGCCGGCTATACCCACCATGACCAGGAGGTATCCGAAGACGGACATAATGATGAAATCCTGCTTGCCGAAAATATCAAAGACATTCATGACAACGCCGAGATGGAGGGCTATCACGATCCAGAGGGCCGCGATCCCGTACAGCACGTAGATGTAAACATTCTTGTAATAGGCGAGGTATTCCCGGAACACCATCCCGAGATACCAGATGACGAAGAAATCCACGAACACCCCGGCGGCCAGGAGCGATTCCATCGAGAGGACCTGCACGAACCATTTCCCGCCGGTGACGAACCGGTACAGGAAAAATTCCGCGTAGGCATACAGTAATATATCAAAGAGAAGCTCGTCCCGGTTGATGTGAATGATATAGTTGCGGAAAAAGGATCCTTCTTTCATCATGTCTGCCCTGATCCCCTTTGATTATTTCATGCCGTGTTCCCGGTGTCATTAATATTTTAAAAAATGTTCTTGATTTTTAAAGCACAAATAATTTCTACAACCTATACTTATCTGTTTCTGGAGCCAGAGATGCCGGTCATAGCAAAAACAATCATTCTCCTTACCATTTCCAACGTCTTCATGACCTTCGCGTGGTACTCCCACCTGAAGAACCTGGGCGGCACCGCGTGGTACATCGCCGCCTTCGCCAGCTGGGGCATAGCCCTCTTCGAGTATATGGTCCAGGTCCCGGCGAACCGGATAGGGTACACCGCATTGTCCCTGCCGCAGCTCAAGATCCTCCAGGAGGTAATCACCCTGTCCGTCTTCGTCCCCTTCGCCCTCATTTACATGAAGGAATCGATACGGCTCAACTACCTCTGGGCCGGCCTCTGCCTCATGGGCGCCGTCTATTTCATCTTCAAGGGCTGATGGCCGTGATATCCTTATTATTTTCCTGACCGCCCACACCATCCTGCCGTCTCTCTTTTTTATCATTGACAGGATGTAAAACGATGTTTGTACTAAAAATCGAATCATCGCGTTCCGCTTTGAGCGACTCCAGGCCAGGATATTGCACCGGGGAGGCTTTCCGTTTTCATGAAGCTGTCCGCTCTTATATTATTCCTTTTCCTTGCAGCCAATGCATCGGCCGGAACCGTCGTCGTGGACCGCGGTTTCAGGAACATCTCCCTCGGGCCCCATATCGAATACCTCCGGGACCCGGCCTGCATTCTGAACATTGATGACATCCGCGGCGGCTCCCAGCTTGACAGGAGCGGCCAGCCCCTCCGCTGGCTGAAGTCCCGAAAGGACTCACTCGGCTTCGGCTTCAGCACGGCGGCGTACTGGGTACGGTTCCGCGTGAGAAACAATTCCAACGGCGCCATTGAATGCTATCTCAACCAGAACTACGCCCTGATCAGCCACATAGACTGCTATGTCGACGACGGCATTGCCCTGACGCACATGATGACCGGGCACAGTTACCGTTTCGCCCAGAGACCGATGAATTACCGGACCTTCGTGTTTCCCATAACGGTAAAGCCCCGGGGGGATGTCACCTGCTATCTGCGGTTTCGCACGGACAGCGCCCTCATCGTCGACCTTGACCTCTATTCCCCCGGGGTCTTCAATTTCATGCATGATCAGGAATCAGCCTTCCTCTGGATGTTCTACGGCATCCTGCTGGTCATGCTTCTGTACCACCTGATCCTCTTTTTTTCCATGAGGGACATCGGCTACCTTTATTACATGATGTCTATCGCCGCCATGCTCTTCCTGGCCATGGGATTAAACGGCATATCATATCAGCACCTGTGGCCGGAAAATCCGTGGTGGGAGAGGTACAACAACCCCGTCATGATAGGCCTGACGTACGCTTTTTTTCTTCAATTCGGCAGGTATTACATTGACTTGAAAAAGCAGATGCCGCGCGCCGACATCGCCGTCAGAATCCTCATTGTCCTCGGCCTTGCCGCCGGCCTCTCGACACTCATAATTCAGAACTACCGCTTCAGCATAGTGACCACAACGGCCATCACCCTCATCAGCATGGTCTACAGCCTCTATCTCCTGGTAATCCTTACCTTTATAAAAAAGTCGCGGACCGCGCGGTCCTTCCTCATCGCGGTCGGCATACTTATCCTCGGGGTGATACTCTATATCCTTAAAACCTACGGGCTCATCCCGGAAAACCTCGTAACCAGCTACAGCATGCAGGCCGGCTGGGTCGCCATGGTCATCCTTCTTTCCCTTGGCCTTGCCGACCGCATGAACATGATGCGCCATCAGGTCGAAGAGACGCAGAAGAAATACATCCATATCATTGACAGTTCCAATGATATCATTTTCAACCTGGACGGCCAGTTGCATTTCGCCGCGGTCAACAGGGCAATCAAGAAGCTCCTCGGGTATGAGCCGGAGGAAGTGCTCTCCACGGCCTTTCTCGACTACATTGACCGCCGGGCCGAAAAAGACGGGGAGATGTTCCGCCAGATTTACCGGGAATACCTTTCAGGCCTTGGAAAGGACAAGACAACCATAACCTTCAGGAGCGATTTCAAGGCCAAGTACGGCAGCGAACCCGTCACCCTTTCGGTCAAGCTCGACTATGTCGAATCGGAAGGCAAGGCGAACATCTTCGGGACTGCCTCGCCGGTGACCGATGACATCCTCCTTGACCTCATGGAGACCGAGCGCCAGGTTTATTACACGGATAACAATTTCAGTCACGCGGAGCTGCTGACCCAGCGCCTCATCAGGAACCTCGGCAAACATCTTGACCAGGGCTCCGTTCTGTCCGTGAAAACAGGCCTTCTAGAGATTATCATAAACTCCATCGAGCACGGGAACCTGGACATTCAGTTCAATGAAAAATCCGGTACCGGTGCCGGTCACGAATATCTCCAGTTCGTCCGCGAGCGCCGCAAGGACTCGCTGTACAGCGAAAAGCGGGTTAAGATTGAATATTCCCTTACGCCCGCCATGGTCGCATACCGTATCACCGACGAAGGCAAGGGCTTTGACCACCGGAGCTACATGGCCATGACCGCGGACAATGTCAACCGGGATCTCCTCACCCATGGCCGGGGCCTGATAATAGCCAGAAAATCCTTCGATGTGATGACATTCAATGAAAAGGGGAACCAGGTGACCCTGATAAAGTATTTTCAGGGCCATGCCGGCGAAGAGCCGATATTCTGACGCCAATCCCGGGCTGATCTCAGGCAATTACCGGTGGCGCACATCGTCTCCGCCCGCGCCTGCCTGCCGGGCAGATTGTATCCGGCATTTTGCGCTATCCGCGATTATCAAAAAGTAGTTTACAAAATCCGATGATCCCCGAAAACTTTTCTTAATAAAGTCAGATATCTTACATCATCCCCTCTGCGGCGATGAAAATTCTATAACAAACTACAAGGAGTCAATCATGTCAACATGCAGCTATACTGTGGACGGGCAGGGAATCGCCCTGATGGTCATCAACAAGCCGCCGATGAACGCCCTCAGCACCCCGGTCATCAAGGACATCAAGGAGGCCGTGGAAAAAGCCCTCAAGGACGACGCCGTGCGCGTGGTCGTGTTCACCGGCGAAGGAAAGGCATTCATCGCCGGCGCCGACATAACCGAATTCACCGACCTGAACACGCAGAAGGCGGGGAGCGACTGGGTTAAGCAGGGACAGGACCTGTTGAACATTATCGAGAACGCCGACAAGCCCTTTATAGCAGCCATCAACGGCTACGCGCTGGGAGGCGGCACCGAGGTGGCCCTGGCCTGCCACATTCGCCTTGCCGATGAAACGGCCCAGATGGGTCTTCCTGAGATCAAGCTCGGCATCATCCCCGGCTTCGGCGGCACGCAGCGCGCTCCCCGGCTCTTCGGGACCGGCAGGGCCTACGAGCTGATTCTATCCGGCAATTTCATAAGCGGGAAGCAGGCGGCCGAATACGGTCTTGTAAACCGCTGCGTACCCAAGGGAGAAGTCGTGAATGAAGCGAAGAAGCTTGCGGCGGCCATCGCCCTCCGCGGCAGGCCTGCCATCAAGACCGCCATGGACGTCGTCAGGAAAGGCGTTACCATGGATTTCAACGACGCGCTGAAGATGGAGCGCGACTCCTTCGGCACCCTGTGCGAAACCGAAAACAAGCGGGAAGGCGTCGCCGCTTTCCTCGAAAAGCGCGACCCGGTGCCCAAGGACAAGTGATATCCATACGAACAGCCGCCGCCGGAGACCTCGATGCCGTCTGCGCCATCGAACGTGAAGGCCACGCGCGATGGAGCCGGCGGCAGTTTGCCGACGAGCTGGGCCTCAACTTTTCCCGATTTTACGTCATGGAAGAAGACGGCACCATTGTCGGATTTGCCGTGGCGTGGATCGTCGCCGACGAGATCCAGCTCAACAATATCGGCATAATGAAGGACCGGCGGCTCCGGGGCCTCGGGTCGCGGCTCCTGGAGCGCATCATCAGCGACGCCCGGGGCACCCATGATCCCGTAAAAATCTTTCTCGAGGTAAGCGCCCGGAACACCGTGGCGCAGACCTTCTACCGGAAAGCCGGTTTCGTTGAAACCGGCCGGCGCAAAAATTACTATGACGGCGTTGACGCTATCCTCATGGAGCGGGTGCTGACCAGATGAAAATACATGAAGTCCATTTTTTAAAGAGCTGCACCGCCCCGTCGCAGTTTCCTCGGTATGCGCATCCGGAATTCGCCTTCCTGGGAAGGTCCAACGTGGGGAAATCATCGCTGATAAACATGCTGATGAGAAAAAAGGACCTGGTCAAGACCGGTTCCCGGCCGGGCGTCACCAGAACAATAAACTTTTTTCTCCTTAACGATGCCATCTCCATCGCAGATCTTCCCGGCTTCGGCTACGCCAAGCTGCCCATGGAGATGAGGAAGACCTTTCTCCCCCTCATAAAAAAATATATTTCCACACGCGCGAACCTGAAGCTTGCCTTTCTCCTGATCGACATCAGGAGGACGCCGGACGATTTCGAAGCGGAGATACTCTCGCTCCTTGCCGGCCAGAAGGTGCCCGCCGCCATCACCCTGACAAAAAGCGACAAGCTGTCCCGGAATCAGCGGTCACTGCGGGTACGCGAGATCAGCGAGTCCCTCGGCGTATCGCGCGACGCCCTCTTTATCAGCTCCGCAAAATCCGGGGATGGAAGAAGGGAAATCCTGGGTTTGATAAACGAATATTCAAGAATGACCGAAAGCGCAGCAGACTAGACGCGTC
The DNA here is from genome assembly GCA_035400945.1 of Spirochaetota bacterium. Taxonomy (GTDB): domain Bacteria; phylum Spirochaetota; class UBA4802; order UBA4802; family UBA5550; genus RBG-16-49-21. The sequence continues at coordinate 5,556 of DAONAJ010000063.1, read as the reverse complement.
CGCCAGCCGCCGCGTATTTTTCCCTGATATCCTTGTAGTCAATCTTGTCGTTGTAAATCTTGTACTGGTTCTTGCCGGAAAGTTTGGCGTCGTAAAGGGCATCGTCCGCGGCTTTCTGAAGCTTCAGGTATTCGTCCTTGGTCGAGTCAAGGCTGATGCGCTTCAGCCTGTTCAGGTCCATCGAAAACACGGCGATGCCGGCGCTGACGGTGACCGTCACGTCCGTGTTGTCGAAGTTGTATTTGAGGTTCCTGATATAACGGTACATCTTGTCCAGGTAGGTAACGCCGCCCTTGAGGTCTGTCGACGGAAGGATGACGTCAAACTCTTCTCCGCCGAATCGGATGAGGTAATCCGTCGGACGGGAATGGGCCTTCAATATCTCCGCCAGGTCGACCAGGACTATGTCACCCTTGTCATGGCCGTAGCGGTTGTTGAGCATGGAAAAATTATCTATGTCGAAGCGGACATAGGTGATCTTGTACTTGTCGTTCGGAACGATGTCCAGGGTCCGCGAGGCGGACTTTATGATCATGGTCAGGTAATCGTCGCGGTATTTGAGCAGATTGGTCTTCCAGTCAATATTGACTTTTTCTTCAAGGATGCTGTTCTTGTCGAGAAGGGTATGATACTCGAAATTCAGCATCCTGAGGGTTTCCATCACTTCATCCTCGACCGCCCCGCTCCGGTACAGGTGGGTCATGATGTTAATGACGTTCAGGTCAAAACTGCCCAGCTCCCGTTCTTTTTCAGCGCTATCGTCTTTTTCGCTCATCCCTCTACCCGTTGGTTGTGTTTGCCGGTGTCCCATCGCATGGGCACGTGCCGGTCCAGGGGGCCATCGGAATACATTCCACCATTCTCACCGGACAGCTAATTAAAACGCAAAAGATGAACCATTGTCAAGTTTTTTTATTCTCAAAAATCACCGGAGAATTCAAGCCCGGGCTGCGGAACGGACCGGACGGGGCCGCAGCCTCCATCAGCCAGTCATATCTGGGTCATGAGATACATTATGCGGCTGGCCCGTTCCGCCTTTTTGGCAGACATAAGCTGGATAATGTAGGGCGTTATGCTGGTGCGGCCCGCGTCAGCGGCATCGGCATCGATCTGCCTGAGCACATCAATGATCAGCGGATCTTCCCAGTTTAGCATGATGTCAACCGTGCTTTCGGGCGGCATGTTGACCATCTTGTTCGCCAGGACCTTCACGTTCCTCTTATATCCGGAATAGCGGTTTTTTTCCTGCTCGAGCTTCTTTTTCTCCAGATCAAGACCCTTCCTCAGTTCCTCGATCTTTTCCTTCTGGGAATCCATCTCCTTTTCCTTCTCGGTGATGAGGGCCTCCCGCTTGTCGAGGTCCTCGATCCTCTCGGAGAGTTTCTGCTTTTCCTTTTCGAATTCCTCCCGCTCAACCAGGGACGGCTCATCGTCAGCGGCCTCGGTCACCAGGGGCGGCTCTCCCTTGAACCGGTTTATGTAGCCGGAAATATTGAAGAGCCCGATGTAATCCATCCAGAAAACGCCGAAGGCCGATATGAAAAGTATCAGCAACAGCAGGTATATGATCTTCGCCCTGTTTGATATGTTCCTCATGTCACTCCTCCCGCAGGCCGGGTCGTCCCCCTGCCTCGTTTCACTCGCTGTTCTTTATATATGAATTTATGACTTTCTTTATATACTCGCGCGTCTCGGGATAATCGGGCACCCCGCCCTTTTCATTGACCGCGCGCCTTCCGGCATTGTACGCCGCCAGCGCCTTGGAATAGTCTCCCCCGTATTCTCCGAGAAGGTCCCTGAGGAGCGATACGCCGGCTTCAATGTTTTCTTTGGCATCGAAGGGATCCTGCACGCCCAGGTCCTTGATCACCGACGGCATGAGCTGCATCAGGCCCTTGGCCCCTTTCGGCGATACCGCGTTGGGATTGAAGTTCGATTCCGCCTCGATAACCGCCTTGACCAGCGCCGGCGGCACGTGCTTTTTCGCCGCGTAATGATCGGCGAGCTTCCGTATCTCCTCAACGGTGGTTCCCTTGATACCGGCGATGTCCCTGTCAACCGGCCTGCCTGCCTCGGTTTTTCCCGAATTGACGGCCCTGTCCTGGAACTCCTGGTAGCCGTTGCGGGTCTGCCGGGCAGCGGCACCGCCGGCGTCAGGACGCCGGTTGAGACCGAAGCGGCCCCGTATCTCGCTGATGCGTTTCATGACCGTGTACATGTTGTCTATCATTGCAGACCTATGCCGTTTCCTTTTTTCTCATCGCGTATATTTTCTGGTTCGTCTCGTCATTTTCCTTGTTGAGCTCGCGGTTCACCTCATAGGCGTGCTGCGCGCGCCTGCGCTCCCTGAGCTTTTCCACAACCTTGCGCGCCCGCGACGCCTCCACCAGGCGCGTCCGCACCTCCTGAATCTGCGGCTCCATGCTCTTGATTCGCTCCTCCGCCGTGTCGATGGCCCTGAGGGAAACATCGACGAAGCGCTCGAAGAGTATTGCCTCGTTCCCGGAAAATGCGCCGCGTTTCAGCTTGTCGCCGAAGAACGACTTCTGCTCATCGATGCGGCGCCGGAGCTCGGCCTGCTTTTCCCGTTCACGGTTCTGCAGGCTGATGATCCTCGCCAGCTCGTACTGTATCTCGCGCTCCCGGGCCTCCCGTATGTCGAGGAGGGTCTGGAGCTTGAACTTGAATTTTTTCATTTATTACCTCACGATCCTCGCGAAGGCCGGCGTCCTGGTTATGATGTCGGGCCTCACCGGAGCCCTCCGCTCGGCGAACATGTCTATCAGTTTCTTGACGATATCATCCAGATAATCCTGCTCGTATATGCCCTGCCTCAGGAAGGCGTTCATCTGGTCCATCATCTCCATGGCGCGGTCGACCGCCGGGACCGATCCCCTGGCGTAGGCGCCCAGGCTGATCTCGTCCTCGTGCTCGGTGTACGCGGCAAGGAGTTCCCTGAACTTGTTGGCCGCCGCGCTGTGCTCCGGCGTGACCACGTCCTTCATGCAGCGGGAAATGGACTGGAGCACGTCGATGGCCGGGTAATGCCCCTTGTGGGCGAGGCGGCGCTCCAGCACGATGTGACCGTCCAGGATGCTCCGGGCATGGTCCGCGATCGGCTCGTTCATGTCGTCGGCCTCGACCAGGACCGAATAAAAGCCCGTGATGCTGCCGCCGGTGGCGATGGTGCCGGCTCGCTCCATGAGCTTGGCCATAAGGGAAAAGGTCGACGGCGGATACCCCCGCATCGACGAAGGCTCGCCCGCGGCGATGCCCACCTCCCGCTGGGCCATGCTGAAACGCGTGATGGAATCCATCAGGAGGTTGACGTGTTTCCCCTTGTCCCTGAAATACTCGGCTATGGCGTGGGCAAGGTAGGCGCCTCGGATGCGCATCATGGCCGGCTGGTTGGACGTCGCAACCACCACGACGGACTTGCGCAGCCCCTCGGGGCCGAGCTCCTTCTCGACGAAATCCTTCACCTCGCGGCCGCGCTCGCCGATGAGCGCCACCACGTTCACGTCCGCGTCGGTGTAGCGCGATATCATCGCGATGAGGGTCGACTTGCCGACGCCGGAACCGGAGAAGATGCCGATGCGCTGTCCCCGCCCCACGGTGTTCAGGCCGTCGATGGCCCTGATGCCGACGGAGAGGGGCCGGTCAATGACCGTGCGCTCGAGGGGATTGATCGGCTCGGCTGTGACCGGGTAACGGCCCTTCGTGTAGATCTCGCCCTTCCCGTCCAGCGGCGCGCCGACGCCAGAAATGACCCTGCCGAGGAGCTCGTCCCCCACGGGAACCATGAGCGCCGTGCCGGCGGCTATGACATCGGCGCCGGGCACGATTCCCTTCATGTCCCCGATGGGCATGAGGATGACGCGGTTCTTGTTGAATCCCACGACCTCGGCGTACAGGTAGCCGCCCCGGTCAAGGCGTATCTTGCACAGCTCGCCGTACTCAACGTCGGGCCCGATCGACTCGATGGTGAGGCCCACCACGCGCTCAACCTTGCCGGTGTACTTGATGAGCTCCAGCTCTTCAATGATATCCTTGTACTTGGACAGGATATCGATCTTTTCGTGTGGGAGAATCCGTATCATACGTTACCGCCAAGCCCCTCCTGTCCCCCTGAGGGGGCATGTATCATACATCCTGATGTATATCCATTTGTCATCGCAATCATCTTAATTGTTACTCGTTCGTCCATTGCCGGTACTATGTGCTGACTCTTAACTCGTGCCCCCTCAGGGGGACAGGGGGGTCAACACGTTATGTCTCATAATATCGCATTGTGAAGGCGGGGTCACGTGACCCCGCCTGCTTATATCGCCGTGGTGCTCCTGATCGCCTCTTCGATCGCGTCAAGCTGCGTCGAAATCTTCGCGTCGATGGCGCCGACGTCGGTCTCTATGATGCAGCCGCCGCGCTCGACCCGGGAATCCTCGTATATGTTGACCTTCTTCAGCGATTCCATCATCTTGATCAGCTCGTCCTTGTGCGCCGTCGTCATGTCGAGGTCGGCGAAGTTTACCCGGATGTCGATCCGGTCGCGGTCCTTGACCCGCTTGATCGCCTCCTTGATGTTGTTGATGACGACCTCGCGGCGTTCCACGATCTCGTCCTTGATGACCTTCCGCGCTATCATCAGGATCATCTCGGTCATGAGCTTCTCGGAAGACTTGATGATATCGTCCCTGATGTCGACCGCCGTGGACACGATGGTGCCGAGACGGTCGATAAGGCGCATGACCTCCGCCTGGCCTTCCTTGTAGCCTTCCTCGCGGCCGGCGTCGTATCCCTTTTTATACGCCTCGTGCTCAATCTCGGAGACCTTGAGTTCGGCCTCCTTTATCATCTTCTCGGCCTCGAACTTGCCGCGCTCGATCTCGCGCTCGGATTCGACCTTGAGGCGCTCCATCTCCAGGTTGATCTGCTCCTTGGACGACTGGAGCTCGTTGAACGCGGCCTGGCGGCCCTCCTCTTCTATCTGCTTGGCCCGCGCGCGGGCCTGCTCGAGCATGTCCTTGACTTCTTCTTCGGTCTCCCGGCGGTAGCGCTCGAGTTCGGCCTCCATCTCCTCGATGGACGGCCCCTGATAAACGTCTATCGGATTGCCCTCGTCGTCGACCTCGAACTCCTTGAAGTCCTCCGTCTCGATCAGGTTCTTCTGATACTTCGACGGCAGCTCTATCTGCTTGGGCATGTTCATCTGGCGGATCTCGCCAGGCTTGAATACTAACTTAGACAACCAGTTCCTCCTCACCGGCGCGCGCCACTATGATATCGCCGGATTCCTCAAGCTTCCTGATTATATTAACGATCTTCTGCTGCGATTCCTCAACGTCACGGAGCCGTATCGGTCCCATGAAGTCCATGTCCTCCCGGAGGAGGGCGGACGCACGCTTCGACATGTTCCGGTAGATTTTCTCCTGGACATCGGCGTCGACGCCCTTGAGAGCCTTGGCCAGGTCCTGCGTGTCGACCTCGCGGAGGACCTTTTGGATCGAGCGGTCGTCAAGCAGCACGATGTCCTCGAACACGAACATCCGCTTCTTG
>DAONAJ010000062.1:0-22926 GCA_035400945.1 Spirochaetota bacterium | reverse complement strand
CGTCGCCGGCATGGACGGCGCCCTTCCCAGCGTCATCGGCGGCCTCGTTGACCGGCCGGTCATCGCCGTGCCCACCAGCGTCGGCTACGGCGCGAGCTTCGGCGGCATCGGCGCGCTCCTCACCATGCTCAACTCCTGCGCCCCCGGCGTGGCCGTGGTCAACATCGACAACGGCTTCGGCGCCGGGTTCCTCGCCGCCATGATCAACCGGATCGGTGAATAGCATGAAGATCGCTTATTTCGACTGCTTCTCCGGCGTGAGCGGCGACATGGTCCTCGGGGCCCTCATCGACGCAGGCGCCGATTTTGAAGCCCTGAAAAAAATCCTCTCCACCATACCCGTATCAGGCTATGTGCTTTCAGCTGAAAAGGTTCTCAAAAACGGCATAGCCGGCACACGCTTCACAGTAACCGCCTCAGGAAGCGAAAAGGAGCGGCATCTGTCTGATATCCTTACCCTGATCGGCGCCAGTTCCCTCCCGGAAAGGGCAAAACAGTGGGCGGGAGACATCTTCCGTCTCATAGGCGGCGTTGAAGCTGAAATCCATGGAAAATCAATCGAGGAGATCCACTTCCACGAAATCGGCGCCGTTGACTCCATCATTGACATAGCCGGCGCCTGCGCCGCCCTGGACATGATGGGCATCGATGCCGTCCACTGCTCCCGCATCAATGTCGGCGGCGGCATCGTAAAGACCGGTCACGGCATGCTCCCGGTACCGGCGCCGGCCACGGCAAAGCTCCTCGCCGGTTCCCCGGTCTATTCCAGCGGCTTAGAGGCGGAGCTCGCCACGCCCACGGGCGCGGCCATCATGAAATATTTCTCAAAAAGCTTCGGTCCCCTCCCTGACATGACCGTGCGGAACGTCGGCTACGGGGCCGGCATGATGGACCTCCCGGTCCCCAACCTCTTGAGGGTCTATATCGGCGAGGACAGCGCGCGTGAAGGCTATGACACAGTCCTCTCCCTTGAGACCAACATCGACGACATGAACCCGGAATTCTATCAGCACGTGTTTGACCGGCTCTTTGAAGCCGGGGCCCTTGACGTGTTCACCGCGCCGATCATCATGAAAAAGGGCCGCCCCGGCACCCTGCTCACGGTGCTGGCCCGGGAGGAGCGGCGCGAGGCCCTCGCGGAAATAATCTTTGCCGAGACCACCACCGCCGGCATCCGCGCGGCCAGGCTTGAGCGCACGGTCCTGGACCGCGAGATGCGGCGGGTGACGACCCGGTTCGGCGAGATAACGGTGAAGGTCCTCTCCCGGGGCGGCAGGGTCGTCAGCGTCTCGCCGGAATACGAGGAGTGCCGGAGGATCGCGAAGGAGCGGCAGGTGCCCCTGAAAGAGGTGTACGACGAAGCGAAAAAAACGGCTGCGGCCCTGATGGCGGAGTGAAACATATGCTTTCAAAGGGATACATACATATTTATACCGGCAACGGCAAGGGAAAGACCAGCGCCGCCCTGGGGCTCGCCTTCCGCGCCTCGGGCTCCGGTCTGCGGAGCATCATCATTCAGTTCATGAAGGGTCTCCCCACCGGGGAGTTTGACGCTGCGGCGAAGTCCGGCGGTCTTATCACCATTGAGCGCTACGGCAGCACTCGTTTCTGCAGGCCCGATGACGGCTCCTTCGATGAGCACCGGCAATTCACCCTGGAGGGATACAGGCGCGCCGGGGAGGTCCTTGCCTCGGCGCTCTTCGACATCATCATACTTGACGAGATCATCACCGCCGCGAAGTTCGGACTTCTGTCCGATGACGACATCCTGGCCCTCTGCGACGCCAGGCATGAAAACACGGAACTGGTGCTCACCGGCCGGGGGGCCTCGGACATCCTTATCGCCCGGGCCGACCTGGTCACCGAGATGAAAGAGATAAAACACTATTACCAGGCCGGCGTGGCGCCGCGCAGGGGGATCGAAGACTGATGAAGGCCGCACGATACGCCGCATATTCACTGCTCCCGCTCCTGATGGCCTTCATGGCCCAGGGAGCTTCCCTTGCTGCGGAAAAGCCCCTCATCGGCATTGCCACGGTCAGGAACAACAGCCCCCGCGCCCTGGCCCTCACCGCCCTCCTTGACGAAAACCTTTCCCGCCTGGTGGAACGGACCGGCATCTTCCAGGCGGTGAACCCCGCCCTGCTCCGGGAGGAGATTACAAAATTCGGGTGCACCGACGAGCAGTGCCTTCTCGGCTTCGCCCGGGACGCCGGCCTCTCCCTGATCATACGGGGCGACCTGGATGACAGCGGCGACTTCATCAACCTCACCCTCCGCGCCTACGGCATCGACTTCCCGTACCAGCGCAGTGAGATATACCACTACTCGGTGCGTATCCCGATGGTCGGGCAGTACGGCCAGGTCGAGTACAGCAACGTCACCGGGGAGCACGCAGGGATCTTCTTTTCCAGGCTCCTGGCACGCTACAAGACCGCGCACACCCTCACGGCCGGACCCGACAACACCCTGAGGACAGCCCGGAGCCTGACCGGCTCCTACACCCTGTACCGCCCCGACCCTGCCGGCGACAAAAACGCCCTCCGCGGCTACCGCCCCGTTGGCGCGGCGCGCCTGTCCGCCGGCGCCATAGTTAAATCAGACACGCCGGCGCAGCCGGGAGACTTCATCCTGACCGGTTATGAAGAAACGGCCCGCTTTGTCGACAGGCTGACCTACGGGGGAAAGCGCGAAGTCGTGTTCCGCGCCCCGTCCCCCCTCGACACCTTCTACGCCCTGCTCCTCACCGGTCCCGCCAGCGCGGTCATGCCGATCCTGGCGCCGACCCTGGGATACTACCGGTCAAACGACTGGACCGGCCTGACCCTATGGACCTTCAGCGCCACCCCCTATCTTTACCTGGAGCTCAACGGCTTTGCGAACTACTATGAAAACTATCATAAAAAGAAAAAAAGCGTGCCCCGGGACGTGCAGGCCCAGCATTATTTCGGCTGGTACATGCTTTTTGCGGGCGGGTCGTCGCTCTTCGTCGACTCCCTCGCCCACGGCATGCTCGGTAAAGCTGCCAATTATCAGGGAACACAGCCTTACCTGGGCAACGCCCTTACCGCCGCGTACCTGTCGCTTGTTTCCGGCGGCGGGGGCCTGTTTTACCGGGGGCAGCGTCTCTGGGGCTATCTCTACTATCACACGGACAACCTTCTGCTTTACTTCATGATCCGGGAATTCTGCCCGGTGAAAAAATTCGACCCGCTTACTCAGCGGTTTACCGTAGGCAAGATACACAAGGGCCGGGCCTATTCACTCATGTCGGCCTTCTGCGCGGTCAAGATAGCGGAGATCATCCATGCCGTGTTCACGAGGGATGCCATAAGCAACGGTGAAGTTTTCGACGAAGGATATTCGGTCGAGCCGGTCATATATGCTGATGAAAAAAACGATGCGAGCCTGGGATTGCAGTACTCATACCGATGGTGAAGACTAATCCCTCCCCCTTGATGGGGGCCGCTCTCGGCCATCCGTGGCCTACGCGGCATTGGGACATCCTGTCCGGCAGATTGCCGGGTGGGGGTGGATATAAAATTAATATCATCACCCTCCCCTAGACCGCGTTCTCAGGAGGAGGTTGATGCCAACGCAGGCACAGGATGTGCCGAATGCGTTGGCCTCCCATCAAGGGAGGGGGATACTATGTTGATAAGGTTTCAACTTTGTTAAAGCATTATAGACCAATCATCCATTACCTTGTCGCGACCGCGTTCCTTCTTATCATTCCCGGCGGACGCCTCGCGGCTGAAAGGGCCGCTGTGCCGGGGACCATAGCCGTGTTCCCCATCCAGGAATCAGGCATACAGCTCAATGCCCTTTCAGAGAAATCCGCCCAGGCCATCAGGGATACCTGCGACCGGCTGGGAAGGTTTCTGCCCGTGGAAAGCGGCAGGATCGAGAAGGCGATGGACGCCATCCCCGAAGGCTCCGGCGAGGAGGCGCTCTTCAGGGCGGCGCGGCAGCTCAAGGCCGATCTCTGTGCCGTGATAACCGTTGCGACGGATGGCGGCACCTTCACCGGGACCCTCGTGCTCCGCTCCGTAAACGGCAATTATAAAAGCATGGAGCAGAACATCATCGTCAGAAGCAAGGTCATGATGAACATCCCCCTCAAGCTGGCCCGGGAGGTGGCCTTTCTCCACCGGGACAGGCCGCTGGAGGCGCGCATCCTGGAAAAGAGGAACGGCCGCTGCCTGCTGGACGCGGGGCAGTGGCAGGGCCTCGATCCGGGGCGGTACCGCACCGCGGAAGGCGAGACCATAACCGTCCTGAATAACGACCGGTTCCACTCCCTTGCATCGGTGCCGGAGCGGCTTACGAGACTGCCGCAGATTACCATAAAAAAATATCCATCCTGCCGGGCCGTGGTCAAAAACCTGGAGGACCAGATAGAATACAATACCAACAAGAAGTACAGCCTGGTTTCCACGGGAGTCAAGGGACAGGACCCGGAAAAACAGTTCACCCTCGGCATGTGCCTTGTCAATCCGGGAGCCAACGCCTGCCTTCCCGGGTATGGCTCGTACCTGACCACGTCCTACATGGGTTTCAGGAACACGACCCCCAGTGTCGGCGGCATCGTGTTTTCGACGCTTCTCATCGTCACCCACTTCATCCTCCCCGAGGCTATGACGAAATTCAAGATCAATTTCGTCCCCGGCATCATGGATAAGGACAAGACAAGGGCGATGAACAATCTCCAAATTTTCTGCTGGGCCACGGTGCCCCTCACGGTCTCCGTCGCATTTCTGGACCAGCTGGCATACCAGTTCATGGTGAACAACGCCCTGCCTCCCTTCTTCATGACAAGGAACGAATCCGCCATGGTTCTCTCGCTCTTCATCCCCGGCGGCGGCCTGTTCTATAAGGGATACCGGCTCCCGGGATGGAGCTTCTATCTTTCCGAGATGTTTCTCGCCGGGTTCTGCGTATACACGAAAGATGAGAAAAAAAAGGTCCTCTATGGTGGTATAGCCCTGGGCGGAGTGAAGCTTATAGAGCTCATAACCGCCTATTTCTGTCCGCCTTCCTTCAGCTTCTTTAAATATGAACAGGAAGGCAGGATAACGCAAACATCATTATCCCTTAAAATCGACCCTGCTGAAACAGGAGATCTGGTCTATAAGATCGGTTTATCCAGAAATTTTTAAAAAAAATATTACTGTGCTTGACATAATATACGATTTTCGTTATTTTATACACAATTCGTAAAAATAGACGATTTAAGTATAAATATTAATAATATGTAAGAAATGGATGATTCACATTTAGACAATAAGAAATATCAGGATTTATTGAACACGGCCCGGGAGCTTTTCTTCAAGCATGGAACCAAAAGGGTGACCATCGAGGAGATCTGCGAAAAAGCGGACGTGAGCAAGATGACTTTTTACAAGTTCTTTCGCAACAAGAGCGAGCTCGCCACCAGGGTACTGTCGGATTTGAACGACAGGATACTGAAGGAGCAGGACGAGATCATGAACAGCTCGATTCCCTTCATCGACAAGATCCGGGGTATCATCAACCATCTCATAAGGACCAGTGAAGAGCTTGAGGATATCTTTCTCGACGAGATGTGGGGCGCAAACGAAGATTTCATGCTTTTTTTCAACGCGCTGAAAATGGGGTCGTATCAGCTCATCAGCGATTTCATCCGCCAGGGCCAGGAGGAGGGGGTCATCCGCAGGACGCTGAAACCGGACGTTATCCTGTATGTGATTGAGAAATTCCAGGAAATGCTCAACAGCGACAGGATGAAGACCATTGCGCCGGACCCCCACGAGCGTCTGGACATGATGCTGAACCTGATGTTTTATGGCATTATCGACTCCGCCCGGCAGGGGAGCGTGTAAATTGAGGAGGGATGATGCGATCATAGTGGTCGCGCTCCGGCTGGTCGAAAAATCCGTTCATCAGAACGTTTTAACAGTACATATACATGATAACAGGAGCCGGGGACGAATTATTCCGTCCCCGGCTATACCACCATCAAGGAGCGAAGTATGAACAAAGCATTGTTAACAATTACCGCAGCGTTGATGACGGTTCCCCTGCTGCATGGCACGTCATACGCCCTGACGGCCAGGGAGATCATCAACAAGGCCGAGCTGGCCGTCCGAGGCGACAGCCAGATCGCCCTGGTGGAAATCACCATCAAGAACCGCCGCTGGACCCGGACCATGAAGATGAAGAGCTGGGACAACCGGGTAGCGAAAAAATCCTTCGCCGAGATCCTGGCGCCGAAGAAAGACGCCGGCAACCGCTTCCTCATGATCACGGCGGAAAAGCTCATGTGGCACTACAACCCGGACATCGGCAAGGAAATGAAGATCCACCCCTCCATGATGCTCCAGTCCTGGATGGGTTCCGACTTCACCAATGACGACATCGTCAAGGAATCGAGCATCCTCGACGACTACACCCACGCCCTGGACGGGAAAAAGAACGTCGAGGGGCACGAGTGTTATGTCATTACCATGCTGCCGAAGCCGGACGCCGCCGTCGTATGGGGCAAGCTCCTCTACTATGCCAGGGTAAGCGACTGCCTGCCGGTAAAGCAGGAATTCTACGACCAGCACGGCAAGCTGAAAAAGGTGCTCACCCTGAGCAATTTCAGGAACATGGGCGGCCGCGTCATACCCGCGACGATGAAGATGATAACGCTGAAAAAGCACCGTGAGCAGGGCGAGACCGGGGAAGAATACACCCGGATGGAAATCAAGGATGTGAAGTTCAACGAGAAAATTCCGAACAGCGTCTTTTCACTCCAGAACCTTAAAAGGAGATAGCGGTCATGAAACCGTGGAAGGAAGCCCCGGTCGAGGTCATGCTGGCATGGCGCAACGTATGGAAGAACAAGCGCCGCACGGTCCTCACGCTCCTCACCATCATGGTGGGGTGCGCCATGATCATCTTTTCCCGCGCCTTCCAGGATGGCGGCTACGGAAAAATGATCGAGGATTCCATAGCTTCCAATACCACGCATATTCAGATCCATGAAAAAGGGTTCTGGGAAAACCAGAGCATTGACTACGCCTTCAAGCCCGGCACGGGGCTCATGGCCTTCCTCAGGACCAATCCCGCGGTGTCCGCCTATACCCGGCGCATCCATGCCGCGGGACTCGTCTCCTACGGCAACAACACCTACGGCGCCCTCATCCAGGCGGTCGAGCCGGACACGGAAAAAAAAGTGAGCAATCTCCACGAGGCCATTCAGCCTGGCGGGAGATACCTCGTCGCCGATGACGGGAAAAACATCATCATGGGGGCCACCCTGGCGAAAAACCTCAAGGTGAAAGTCGGCGACACGGTTGCCATCATATCACAGGGGTTTGACGGATCCATTGCAGCGGCCAATGTCGTCATCGTCGGGATATTCAAGTCCAGGAATCCCCGCTACGATCAGTCCACCATCATGATGTCCTTCAGACAGGCCATCGAAACCTTCACCATGATGGACTACATCAGCTCCATTGCCGTTAGGCTGAAGCAGACCCAGGACATGGAAAGGGTCCGCGACCAGATACGCGGCCTCCCCGGTTCAAAGGCCCTTGAGGTAATGGGATGGGATGAACTGCTGCCGGAGCTCATTCAGCATATCGTCATGGACGATCTCTTCGCCAAGATCTTTTATGTCGTGCTGCTCCTCATCATCGCCTTCGGCGTTCTCAATACCATCCAGATGTCGGTGTTCGAGCGGCGGCGCGAGCTCGGGATCATGATGGCCATCGGCACCAGGCCCTCGCAGATAGTGGCCATGGTGCTTTATGAATCGGTCTGTATATCTTTCATCGGGTCCCTCCTGGGAATCCTTCTCGGCTCCCTGATCAGCTATTACTTTACCGTTTTCCCCATTGATTTCAGCAAATACCAGAAAGAGCTGGCTGAATTCAACCAGATCACCACGATCCTTCCGACGAAATTGACCGTTTCAAACGTCTTTTCCACCGCCTTTTTCACCTTTTGCATCGGTGTGCTGTTTTCAATAGCCCCGGCGCGGAGGGCATCGCGTCTGCGGCCCCTCGACGCGATCCGGCAGCTGTAAGGAGGAATTTCCGATGATAGCGAATATGATGGAAACCGCGATCAATATAAAAACGTTCATAATGCTGGGATGGAGAAACCTGTGGCGGCAGAAGCGCCGCTCCCTGGTGGTCATCCTGTCCATCACCATCGGTGTCGTCCTGATGCTCCTCCAGATCGCCATCATGAACGGCATGATAACCCAGATGCTTGAAAATAACATCAGCACCAAGCTCGGCCACATCTCGATCGCCAAAAAGGGTTTTTTCGACGATATGAAGCTTGAGTCAAACTTCCTTCCCGATCCCCGCATGCTTGACAGGATCAGTAAAGAAAAGAACGTCGTGGCCGTTGCGCCGCGCGTCAAGGCCTTTGCCATGATCCGCACAAGCGAAGCGTCCCGGGGCGTCATCGTCATGGGCATCTACCCGGACAGGGAAAAAAACATATCAAAGATAAACGAATACACCCTGAATGAAGAGGGGAGCCGGTACCTCGACGATCCTTCCGCGAATGACATCCTTATCTCGAAGACTCTCGCCGAAAAACTTGACGTTGTGGTAGGAGACAAGGTGGTCCTTCTCGTTCAGGACGAGGACAATGAGATGACCGGCGTTGGCCTCACGGTCAGGGGACTCTTCCAGACCCCGGTGCGGGACTACGACAACGGCGTTGTCTACATGGGGATCAAGCGGCTCCAGGAGATCACCGGCCTGAAGGACAATGTCTCGGAAGTCATGGTCATTGTAAAAAACAAGGACATCGTCGACTCGGTCAAGCCGCGGATCATGAAGAGCGTCGCCGATGACGACCTGGAAATTCTCACCTGGAAGGAGATGGCCCCGTTTCTGCTGAGCGCCATCGCCATGATCGACAAGCAGATGATCGTCTTTTATTTCATCGTCTTCATCACCATCATCTTTTCCATTGCCAATACCCTGATCATGTCCATCATGGAGCGGTTCCACGAGCTCGGCGTCATGAAGTCCATCGGCACGCGCCCCTCGCAGATCTTTTTCATCATCATGTTCGAGGCCATGAACCTCGGCGCCGTGGGCCTCGCTGCGGGCGTCGTGGTGAGCATCGCCGCCGTCAACATCCTCGCCATAAAGGGGATAGACTTCTCCCTCTTCATGGAGGCGATGCGCCAGTGGGGCGCCGGGAGCGTCATTTACCCCCTGATCTATGTCAAGGACATCATCATATCGATCGTGGTTGTCGAGTTCACTACTTTACTTGCAGCAATGTATCCTGCGTTGAAGGCGGCCCGCATAAAGCCGCTCGAAGCGCTCCATTATATTTAAGGAGGGCGCCATGTCCATCATAACCATCAGCAGTCTGACGAAAACCTACGACGGGGGCGGCATCGAGGTCAAGGCCCTCCGCGGCATCGACCTTGCCATTGGCCGCGGCGAGTTCACCGCCATTGCGGGGCCTTCCGGCTCGGGTAAAACGACCCTCCTGAACCTTATCGGCGGCCTGGACCACCCTACCAGCGGCGCCCTGTCCGTGGCGGGAAGCGACCTGAACCATATGACTCCCCGGCAGCTCTCCGACATCCGCCTGAACAAGATCGGCTTCATCTTCCAGGCCTACAACCTGATACCGGTGCTCTCCGCGCTGGAAAACGTGGAGTACATCCTCCTCCTCCAGGGCGTGAAGAAGAACGAACGCCGCGACCGCTCGCGGCGCATCCTGGAGGAAGTCGGCCTGGGGAATGAGATCAACCGTCTTCCCAAGGAGCTTTCCGGCGGCCAGCAGCAGCGCGTCGCCGTGGCCCGGGCCATCGTGTCCGAACCGGAGCTCGTGCTCGCCGACGAGCCAACGGCCAACCTCGACCAGAAGACCGGGTCAAGCCTTCTGGACCTGATGCACGATCTGAACCACCAGAAGAACATAACGTTCCTCTTCTCCACCCATGACGCCATGGTCATGGATTACGCCGAGCGGCTCATCAGGCTTTCCGACGGCATGATCATATCGGACGAGAAAAAAAAGAGCGGACGCCAGAGCCCGGTGAAAAAAATTAAAAAAAAGAAATAAAGGTATTCCTCCATGTCCGCGAACAGAACAGCCCGCGTCCTGAGCACAATCCTCATCATCCTACTGACAGGTGTGATCTCATCAGCCGCAGCCCAGAAAAAAGAGAAAAAAACCGAGTCACCAGCGCCGACTGAAGGGAAAGGCGGAGACGCCGTTGATGCCGTCAGTGACGGCGCCGGCGGAAAGGATGCCGGGATGAAATCGGGCAAAAAGGAAAAGCCGGCGGAAGAAAAAGGGGCCGGCGAGACGGCCGGGAATGACGAGGACACCCTCGATGACGATACCAGAGGGGCCCGGTTCAAGTTCAAGGGCCAGGTTAAAAACCTTTTTTCCTTTCATGAAACAGACAATTTCATCGAGTACAACCCCTTTGAAACGACCCACCGGAACCTTGCGGCCGACCTGACCAGGGTGCGCCTCTCCCCGGAATTCAACTACAAGGACATGGTCAACATCCGGGTTGATTATGACAACGAGCTGATCGCCAGCAATTACGGCAACAGCCTTTATTTCAAGGGATACTGGCGTCCTTCGCAATACAATGACTTTCTCCACCTGGCATGGGAACCTTATCGCGGCAGCGAGGTCTATTACCGCACCAAGGTCCACCGCGCCTACGTAAAGGTAAGCGTCGATTACTTCACCGCCACCGTCGGCAGGCAGCAGATACGCTTCGGCAGCGGCAAGCTCTGGAACCCCCTGGACATCCTCAACCCTGTATCGCCGACCTTCGTCGAGGGTGTCGACGACCAGAAGGGAACCGATGCCGTAAAGCTCGACTTTTTTCCCGACGACAAGACCGAGATCTCCCTCGTGTATGACATGAAAAAAAGCAGCAACAAGATCGAGCACTTCAACATGCAGGACTGCAATTATATACTCAGGGCGAAGACCTCAATAAAGGACACTGATATCGCCATACTGGGCGGCTACGTGTCGCGCCGGGGCGTCGGGGGTTTTGATTTCGCCGCCATCCTCTTCGACGGGATGCTCCGGGGAAGCGTGATAGTGAACCAGGCCGCCGGTCCCTACTACAAAAAAAACGAGGACCTGCGCTACTGGTGGAGATATATCCTTACCGGCAAGGACCAGCCCTTTCCCGTGTATTTCCAGGCCAATGTCGGGTATGAATACAACTTCAAGGCGGGGGTCTACTTCCTCGCGGAATATTTCTACAACCAGCGGGCCCTTAACTATAATAAAGACCTCAAGCTGGCCTATACCGCCTCCCAGCTCAACGCCATGGACCAGAAGACCTATCTGCAGATCGCGAACCAGTTCCTCACCACCAACCAGCACTACCTGGCCGTGGCCCTGGGTTACGACTTCCATCCCCTGGTGCGGGGCGAATTCTTTACCATAGGCGACATCCAGGGCCGGGGCATCTTCTGGTCCCCGGCGCTGAAGATCAACGCCTATGAAAACCTGGACTTCACCGTGGGGGTCATGGGGGCCTTTGTGTTCAACAACAGGGCATCCGATTTTTCGGAGTTCAGGAAACATTACCTCTATTATGCGTCGGGGAGCTACGTGTTTTAATATTCAGGAAATTGCTCCCTCGTTAGATCAGCCAAGCAGGCACGCTGATGTATATCTGATATCCATTCCGCCCATGCCAGCAGGAAAAGTTCTGGACGGTATGTTAACATTTTGATTACCCTTACACGCGATACCTGCCGGAATTCATGGAGGAGGGAACATGAGCGCGTGGCTGAAAATTGCACTGCTGGCTTCGATGGTTATTGCATCAATAACCGGGGCCTATGCCGATGCCTTTGACATATCCACCGACTACAGCGCCGAGATGAACGGCATGGCCGGCGCCGGCATGGCCCACTGCACCGGCGGCATGGCCATCGCGGTCAATCCCGCGGGGATGGCGGGAATCAGGAAATTCAATTTCAGCATGACCCTGACAAACATGGTGGTAACGCTGGAGGCGCCGGCCAACGGACCGGGCACCGGCGTCTCGTCAACGTCCTACGCCCCCATCGGCGGGGCCGGCATGGCATACCGGGTGCACGACAACGTCATCATTGGCATCTTCCTTTTCGCCCCTTCCGGGGGAGGGTCAACTATCAAGAACGTGGACTTTGGCTATCCCCTGCAGGGATACACGAACGTCTATCGGAGGAGATTTTCCGGCAGGCTGGCCTTCATCGAGTTCGGCCCGGCCGTGGCAATCGATCTTCCCTACGGGATAAAGATAGGCGTGGTATACCGGATAAACTTCGTGGAGAATTGGGCGAATCTCTGGGCGCTCTCCCCCGGGTTCCTATCGGGGAGAATGGAAGCCCATTACAACAAGGTGCACCTTTCGGGATACGGTTTCGACGGGATAAGGGTGGGCATGCAGTTCAATCCCGTGAAACAGCTCCACATCGGCGTGGCGTACCGCAACCCCGTCAGGATATACACTTCGGGTAAGACCAGGATCGATTCCGCTTACAGCGTGAAGACGGAGAAGATCGAGCGCTACGCCGAGCGCTACAGCGCCGGGATTACCTATGAGTTCGTGCCGGGGATATTCCTTGCCAGCCTGGATTATGAATACTGCGGGTACAGCAGGTACAAGTACAATACGGTGAAGACCATGGGCCTGATATCCCTTTCCACACCGACAAAAAGAAGGGACGCCCACTGGGCTCGCCTGGGCTTCCAGGTTATGGCCCATCCCCGGGTGCCGGTGCGGTTCGGCGTGGGCGCCACGTCAGGCTCGTCCAACAGGAAGTATCACAACATCACCAGCACCGGGGCGCCGGGCTATCCCTTTTTCCTGGGCCTGGGAAGCGGGTACCGGTTTGATGAGACCTGGGAGCTGAACCTGTCGGTAAACTTTCTCTATAACACCGGGCGCGTCCCCATGAAATATTACTTTTACGGGGCCATGCCCGGCTATTACAGCTCACTCGGATACTTTACTTCAATTGAGCTGATATGCAACCTGTGATTTCAAGGCGGCGGGGAGGATGAGGGTGACATGGATCTGCATTTACCAGTTTAAAAACTTCCGGGGGTTTATTTCAGTTATCTTCCGTCGTTCAACATCGGTCAACTCGACAAACAGGGCGTTGATGGATGAGTAGAAATGGCCTTCCATCTCGGCCATGTAGTAATCGGAGCCGAAGAGGATCTTGCCTCCCATCGGTCCGGCAATCATTTTCCTTATAGCGGGATAGAATTCCCGGCTGCAGAAGGTATAGGAAATATCGGTATACACGTTCCGGTACCGCATCGCAAGATTGATGACCTTATCGACCCAGGTGCCCTTCCTGCCTGACAGGTAGAGCCGCCATTCATCCTCGCCGCCGAAGTGGGCGAGGTTGAGACGCAGGTTTTTATATTTCTCCAGGACCGGCACCCAGTTTCGCGGTTCGTTGAAGTAGCGTCTCCAATGGGAACGGAACAGCTTCCGCTTTGTCTCATCCACGTCAACATACCGCTCCCCGTCGAAAACCTTCCCCTTCACCGGCAGGGAAAAGGAGTCGGTATTAACGCCGCCCCGCGAGCAGTGCGTGGTCACCGGGATCTCCTTTTCCGCGCAGTAGGCAAACACCTTCATGAGGTCCGGGTGGCTCGGGAGGTATCCCAGGGCGGGATACACCTTGATGCCGTGGAAATCCCTGTTCCTGCCCACTGACCGCTTCACCAGGTCGATGATCCCCTTTCTCCTGGGGTCCACGGCCAGGAATGGATACACGGTTTTCCGGCACCTTTTCCTTATCCCGATCATTTCCCTCATCTGCATTGCAAAACATTGCTGCTTATCCTGCCCCTCCAGGGACCATGGGTGATCCGCCGCGCCGTCACCCATGCATTTCTTCCTGTCCCTGCAGCCGCTGATGCCCAGGCAGAGGTCCATCATGAGGGGAGTGAATATCGTATTGGGCGGATAATAGCGAATCATCGCATCGAGGATCTCCTTCATGGACTCCCGGCTGCCGGTCTGGAGAAAACGGGCGTAGCTGCTCAGTTTATCGCGGTCGGTCCAGGGAAAGAATTTATCGAGAAATACCGAGACTTTCCCGACTCCCTCACGCCTGACGGAGAATTTCTGGAAGTAGCCGTCCGGGACATACTTGAAATTGAAGATATGGGCATGCACGTCTATCATGGGAACCCCTTTGCAGAGCGGTAAAGCCATCGGCCGGTGAAGGCTGCGCGCTCCCCCACAGCGCCTGCCCCGGCGGATAAAACAGCTACCGGCGATTATTAATTTACGTTATTGCATCTGGTTCTTAAAATCATCGATATTCACCCCGTCCAGGTGCTCCTGGACCAGGGGCTCCAGGTCATCGGCCGTGGCAAGCATATCTTCAGTCGTGGGGTGGTGGTCAAAAATGAAGACGATGTACGACAAGAAGCTCTTGGTTATCTTGAGGCCGAATTCGGCGAAATAGACATCCACGCCGTCCTGCAGGCATTTCCCGACGGCAATCGAGTCTTCATCCCGGTTGAAGTATTCGGCCCGCTCCCTGAAAATGATCGGCACCGCCGCGTCGTCATCAAAAAGCATATAGGTGACGCCGGACTCTTCCAGGAGCTTTTTGAAAGGCTTTACGCCGATGAATTTATACAGGGAATACGGTTTATCCTTTGCCATGGGTCCTGTTCCTAACGCTTCTTGTAGGCCTCCCACTGTTTGCGCTCCTTATTCACGGTATAATATCCCCTGATGAGGTTGCCGCTTCGAAGATACTCGCCGCTGTACTGCTGGGTGAAATAGGCGCTGCCGCCGATCCTCCTGAGCTCCTGCGGCGTGGTCACGGAACGCGTGAAGTAGAGCTTTCCATTGTAGATGCCGACGTTCTTCAGGTATTCCGTGGCGCCCCGGCCCCAGTCGGGGAACCGGATTGTCCCGTACAGGTAGCCGTTGCCGGCACGGAGAGAGAGGTAGCCGTGGTTCCCGGCGGCATTCACCGTGTAGTCACCGACGTAATCCTTGAGGGAGGGCTGCCACGCCCCCAGGGCCGGTCCCGCCTCTTCGGTCGCGCTGATCTCTATATACTCGATCCGCTTCATTGAAACCAGCGACAGGCTTCTCCCGGTTTCCTTGCCCTGAAGGGCCCCCCGCTTTGTGGAATAATTCGACGAATCGCGGGAGCAGATAAACAGGTTTCCGGCTACGAAGAGGGCACGGGCACGGTAGAAATTGCCCGCGGTGTCCTTCACCAGGGCGTCGTATCGCGCGAATGCCGCCAGGAGGAGCATCACCGCCAGGGTGATGATGATCCCCGCTGCAAGGGGGGCAGCAATCAACTTGATATGCTTTTTATCAAATATAATGCCATCCTCCATTGAATAATTATTATAGTTATAACGTGATTTAACTCATGGCCCCCTAAATCTCCCCGGAGGGGGACGTCAGCGGTCAGTACGGCCCTTTACACCCCCCTCCGGGGGTTGGGGGGGGTGTACTGAGTATAATATAGTTCAAAGGGCCCGTAAAAATCAAGCAACAAAAGGGGATGGCGGCCCAGCCTACTGGACCACTATATTAACCAGCTTGCCGGGCACCACGATGACCTTCTTCACGCTCTTTCCGGCGATAAAGTCCTTAATTTTCTCATGTTCCCGGGCCATTTTTTCCATTTCATCTTTGGCGATTCCGGCGCTCACCTGTTCCTTGGCGCGTATCTTGCCGTTTACCTGGAACACGATCTCGACCTCGTCGCGCCTGGCCAGGGACTCGCTGTAACCGGGCCATGAGACCTCATGGAGCGGGGTCTTGTTGCCCAGCATCTCCCACAGCTCGGCGGCCACGTGGGGGATAAAGGGCGACAGCATCGCCAGGAGCTTGTCGAAGACCTCGGAGATAAAGAGCTTGCCGCCGGCAGTTCCCAGTTCCTTCTCGTCGATGAGATACAGGGTGTTGACCAGCTCCATCATCCGGGCGATGGCGGTGTTGTACTGCATCCTCTCCCGGATGTCATAGGTGACGGACTTCACGGTCATGTGAAGCTCGCGGCGCGCCTTCTCCAGGGCCTCGCTCAGGGTCACGCCCTCAAGGCCGGCGCCGGGGCTGTAGAGGTCGCCGTACCTGTTCACGAAGCGCCAGATCCGGCCGATGAACCGGAAGCATCCCTCGACGCCCTTGTCTGACCATTCCAGCTGCTTGTGAGGAGGCGCGGTAAAAAGCATGAAGAGACGCACCGTGTCCGCGCCGTATTTTTCCACGATGGCGTCCGGGTCGACCACGTTACCCTTTGACTTGCTCATCTTCGCCCCGTCCTTGATGACCATGCCCTGGGTGAGAAGGCGGGTGAAGGGCTCCCGGGACTTGAGGAGGCCCATGTCGTTCAGCACCATGGAGAAGAACCGCGCGTAGAGCAGGTGCAGCACCGCGTGCTCGATCCCGCCGATGTACTGGTCCACGGGCATCCAGTATTCCACCTCGTCGCGGTCGAACATCTCCTTCGAATCCGGGGAGGTGAACTTGGCGTAATACCAGGAGGAGTCCACAAAGGTGTCCATGGTATCCGTTTCCCGGCGGGCCTTCCCGCCGCACTTAGGGCACACAACGTTCCTGAATTCGTCCATGTGTATGAGGGGCGACTGGGAGTCTCCCTTGAAATCAACCTCGGTCGGAAGCACCACGGGCAGGTCCTTTTCAGGAACCGGCACCATGCCGCAGGTGTCGCAGTATATCATCGGGATGGGGCACCCCCAGTAGCGCTGGCGGGATACCAGCCAGTCGCGGATGCGGTAGTTCACCTCCCGCTTGGCGAACCCCTCCGATTCCGCGAAATCGGATATTTTTTCTATGGCTTCCATGTTGGGGACGCCGTTGAAATGTCCGGAGTTGACGCACACTCCCTCGTCCACGTAGGCGTCTGTCATTGCCGTGACGTCGATCGGGGCCTTCGGGTTGTCTATGACGAGCTTCACCGGTATGCCGTACTTTTTGGCAAAGGCGAAGTCGCGGGTATCGTGGGCCGGGACCGCCATGATGGCGCCGGTCCCGTATTCCATGAGGACGAAGTTGCCCACGAACAGGGGAACGATATCCCCGGTGAAGGGGTTCACAATCTTCAGACCCGTGTCGATCCCCTCCTTTTCTTTTTCTTCGGAAATCCGGTCGAACATCGACTGGTTCCTGATCCGCGCAATGAATTCTTTGACGTTCTTGTCCTGTATCCTGTCAAGAAGCGGGTGCTCCGGCGCTATGACCATGAAGGTAACGCCGTACACGGTGTCAGGCCTGGTGGTGTAAATGGGGAAGTCCTCGCCGGTGTCCAGCTTGAAGTTGATGCGGAGGCCCGTGGACCTGCCGATCCAGTTGCGCTGCATGGTGAGGACCTGCTCCGGCCATCCGGCAGCAAGCTCGTCATGGCCTTTCAACAGGTCCTCGGCGTAATCGGTGATCTTGAAAAACCACTGCTCAAGCTCCTTCTGGGTGACCGGACTTTCGCAGCGCCAGCAGATGCCGCCCTCGGCCTGTTCGTTGGCAAGGACGGTGCCGCACTTCTCGCACCAGTTGACCGCCGCCTTTTTCTTGTAGGCCAGGCCCTTCTCGTACATTTTCAGAAACATCCACTGGTTCCACTTGTAATACCCGGGCGTGTAGGTGGCCACCTCCCTGGTCCAGTCATAGGAGAAGCCCATCCTCTTGAGCTGCTTTTTCATGTAGCTGATATTTTCCGAGGTCCACTTGAAGGGGGGGATATTGTTCTTGATGGCGGCGTTTTCCGCCGGCAGGCCGAAGGAGTCCCACCCCATGGGGTGGAACACGTTATAGCCGTTCATCTTCAAAAATCTCGATACCAGATCGCCGATGGTGTAGTTTCGCACGTGTCCCATGTGGAGCCTGCCCGACGGATAGGGGAACATCTCCAGCACGTAGTACTTCTTCTTTGAAGGGTCTTTCCTGCTCAGGAAAGCCTTCGAATCCTCCCACTGCTTCTGCCATTTCAGCTCGATTTCGGTAAAGTTGTAATCCCTTTCTTTGTCTGCCATCGCTAACCTCGGTGCGGAATAATTCGGTGGTCTTTGATTGGCCGGATGAACCGCATCTATTGCATCCGGCCGGATTGTCTCAAGCCCACATAAAAAAAATTGACGGGGGTGCCTTTTGTCAAGAGTATTTTACCGGCATCGTATACCCCCCGTCCCCCGTAGGGGGCGTGTAAGAAAATAATTGAAACGGGCACCTTAATAACTTTTCATTCGATACAAAATAGGCTTGTCGCTTATTTCATGTGTCATTTCGAATCCCGCTTGGCGGGGTGAGAAATCTTGAATTGCAAGAATCTGGATTTCTCCTCGGCCCGGAACACCAGGATTTGTCGAAATGACAATTATGAAACAGATCCATTTTTTTTAGACTCGATATGATAATTCTAAATAAATATAAGGATTATCTGTCGCGCCCCCTTGGGGGGTCGGGGGGAGTCAAACCTGGGCAAACAATTCCTAGTTATATGACCGCAGGATATCCAGCACATCCTCGCTGGAGGGGGAATTGATAATGCTCTCCTTGACGTTTTCCTTTTTAATGATGGACATGATGTTGGAAAGGAGCCGCAGATATTCCTTGTGCTGCTTTTCCCCCGCCGCGACCAGTATGACCAGGTGCACCGGTTCGCCGTCCATGGAGTCGAAATCGATACCTTCCTTCGATATGCCGATGGCAAAGGCCATTTCCTGTATCGACCCTATCTTCGCGTGGGGGATGGCTATGCCAAAGCCTATGCCGGTGCTCATGATCTCTTCCCGCTCCTTCAGGGCCCTGATGAGGGAGTCGATATCCCCGCACACGTCACAGTCCTTGAAAACCAGCGCCAGTTCCTCGATGGCCTTGAACTTGTTGGTCGACTCGAGGACCTTGATATAACTGCTCTTGGTGTATTCGGTTACTGACGCCATTGGTGTACCTCTCCCGGTGGATGGTGATATCATACGGTTCCATCGCCGGCATCTGTCAATAATTAATTCCGGTCAATAGCGCGGTTTGGCCTTGTGCCGGGCTTCTCAGTTTATTCCCGCGGCGACATTCCCGCCGACGGGACCGATGAGCGCCTGCTCCTCTTTCGTGGCGAATTGTTCCAGGTCATAACCGAGGCCGAGGGGATACGGGTGCGACCTCGCCGTATCGCCGAACCGCTCCAGCAGCGCGGCATAGGTGTTATTGCGGAACTCATCGGGGATGACATACCCGCTCCGTACGAGGCCCATCTCCCGGGCCGCCCTGAGGAGGTCCTCCTGGAAGGCGGAATCGGCCAGCTCTATCATGGCCCTGGCCCGCTCCTCAATCGACGCGAACCGGAGCTGCCGCCACCCGTATTCCGTGACCACGCAGTCCATCTTGTTGCGGGTGACCGCCACCACGTTCCGCAGGACCGGCACGATATTGCTCATGACCGGCTCTCCCGCGTCGTTCCTGAACGAGCTCCTCAGGCAGAGGATCGACCTGCCTCCCTCGCTTTTCATGCCCGACTCCTGGAACTCGAACTGACCCCCTATGCCGGTATATTGCACAAAGCGGTCATTGAGGAAAAAACCCTCCGACGAGGCCTGGCTGAACAGGTCCATCTGGAGCGTGCTGTTGATCCCGTGAAATTTCGGGAGCTTGACGATGTGATCCTTGTTGTTTGTCTCGTGCACCTCGGTCATCCAGACGTCCGGGTTGTCGTCGATGAACCGGTACAGGTCATCGCACCCGACCACGAAGGCCCCGGTGAGGAGGGCCCCCCTCCGGTCGCGGCGGGTGATGACGCCGTTGCGTATCAGGTAGAGGAACGCCGGCGATATCAGTTCGGAATAGCCGTTGATGCCGGTCCGCCCCTTTTTCGCAAGCCAGTAGGCTATTGAATCCGCCATCTGCCCGATACCTATCTGGAGGGTCGCGCCGTCGGGGACCAGCTCCGAGACATAGTTGCCAATGGCATGCTCCAGCACGGTCAGGGCCTGGTGCGGCATTACGAAGAGGGGCTCGTTCTGCTTTACCACGAAATCGATGCAGTCGTCGGGGATATCGGCGTTGCCGCGGCAGTAGGGCATCGCGTCGTTTTCCAGGAGCATGACCGCGCCGTTGTTCTTCTTCACGTCGCGGATTGCCTGCAGCATCAGGTCCACGTTGGTCCCGCAGTTGTACCTGCCGTGCCTGCGGGACGCCTTCATCACCACCATGTTCAGCCCCCGCGATCGGGCCGCCTCGCTGGTGTCCCTGAAGTTGACCGCCAGGTAATCCGACTGGATGCCGGGGATCTTCCTGCCCAGGCCGGGGGAATAATAATAGCTGTGATAAGTGAGGTACTTCGGGGGCTCCTCTCCCCGGGCGACGGCGGCATCGCATTCATCAAAATAGTGAAAGGTGGTATAATCCCTGAAGATCCGTTCGTAGACAGAGGCGAGGGCCTCCGCCCGGGGGCTGCCGGAAGGACGGGGCTTTTCCAGGGTCAGGGCGGCGATAACGGAAAATTCAATCTCCCCTTTTTTCGCGTATTCCGCCAGGGCGTTCAGGTAGGCGTTACCGGAACCGACCCCAATGGGGGTCATGGCGAAAATCCTTCTGCCGAGCTTCCGGATCGCAAGGGCGGCCGCTTCATTCACATTTGCGCACAGTATCATCACATACCTCCAGAGAGATACGGACGCCCCTTCCATTCCATTAGAATTTACTACATTTTTTGCGTCAAGTCAAACATTTGGACCTGTGCCCAGTTTTTATTTATTATACCGCGAAACCGCGTAGATAATTGCTGCGGGCCAAAAAATAAACAGTAGCAGGATAAAGACAGGAAGAGAAAAGACCGGCCTGGCACTGGGGGCTGCCGGGACACCCTTGCTGATTCTTCCCGGAGCTGAATCCCGCAAATCCTGGTTTCTGATATCCTCAAGAACCATGCTTCTCATTTCATGCCAGCGGTCTATGCCCACCGGCGTGCCGCAATAGGGGCATTTCGGCGGACCTTCCTGCGATGCGGGAAAACTCTTCGATATACTGCTTCCGCACCGGTCGCACCGGTCCACCAGGACCATATTCCTGCGCAGCCGGCCGTCAATGATCCTGTCAGACCCCCGGTCCAGCACGTAATACCCGAGGCCCCGGCGGTTGATGAGCAACAGCGCCTGTTCCACTGTTCGCCTGCTAAACCCTACGCTCTTTGCAAGGTCAGTCACCGGCACTTCGCCTGCCAGTTCCATTTTATGTAGAATCGCCGCGGTCAACTGTTCCCTCGCCCGGAAATTGTATCCGATCAGGAGAAAAAGAGCTGCGGGGATGAAGAGGGATGCCGTGGCTATGAAGAGCGTATCGGACTGGTCGGGTGACGCCTGCTTCACCATGGTGGATACGGCACTCCCTCCGGTAAGGACAAAAAGAACGAGGAACACGTATCCGACCTTTATCAGAACATCATCGATGCGGTAAATATTGTAGCGTTCCCTTTCCATCGCGTTATTACGGGATCACGTCCAGTCCTTTTTCTTTCAGGTATTCCTTCACCTGTCTTATGCTGAAGGTGCGGAAATGGAAAACCGATGCCGCGAGGAGAATCTTCGCGCCTCCCTTTACCACGCCGTCGTAGAAATGCTCCAGTTTCCCGGCGCCTCCCGAGGCGATGACCGGCACCTTGACGGCCTCCGCCACGGCCCTGGTGAATTCCAGGTCGTAGCCGGCCAGGGTGCCGTCGCCGTCCATGCTGGTGGGCAGCACGCATCCCGCACCGGCGGCATCACAGGCGCCGGCCCACTCGATGGCGTCTTTTCCTACCGGCTGTGTGCCGCCCGAAACAACAAGCTCGAACCCCGACGGCATCGATATGTTCCGCCGGGCATCGATGGCAATCACAATCCTGCCGGAGCCAAACTCCTTCACCGCCTGCTTCATCAGATCAGGGCTTTTTACCACGGCGCTGTTCATGGAGACCTTCGCGGCGCCCGCCTCCAGCACCATCTCGATGTCCTCCAGGCTATTAATGCCGCCTCCCACCGTGAGGGGGATGGTGATGGCGGATGAAACCTGCTTTACCCATTCAAGCCTGGTCTTGCGGTTTTCAACGGTCGCGGCTATGTCAAGCATGGCCAGTTCGTCGGCGCCTTCATTCTCATAAAAGGCCGCGTTCTGCACCGGGTCCCCGGCGTCGCGCAGGTTTACGAAATTGATTCCCTTGACAACCCTTCCCTCTTTCATATCAAGGCACGGCATTATCTTGATCTTGTCCATGATTATCCCCCCGGCTGTCTTATGAAAGATATTGTTCCACCGTAACCCGTCGCCGCGGAAAGTCAAGTGAAGATTTCGTCTTAGTACGGAACAACATGATCAATTTTTAACTCTTGACAGAAAATTAATTTATTCCGGAAATACACCGGAAAAGGTCCCGTGAACGATTATGAGCAATTCGCCGGCACCGGGACCTGTGCCTCCCATTCGCAAGAAAAAAAGGAGTATCCAATGGATCTGCATAAAATCATATATCTTCTCTGGCCCATCAAGGGACAGGACAAGGCCAAGACGCGCGAGATCCTTCTGCGCGACCTGGCGACGCGCCTCATAGGATCCGGCGCCGAACGCCTCACCATGGACATTGCCGATCCGGACGCGGAAATGCGCTCTCCCGCGCCGAAGCTCTACAGGGGGGAGCCGATCTGCGCCCTGGTCAACGTATGGGTCGAAGACCTGGGCAAGAGAAGGAACATCGAGGACATGCTCCGGTACGCAGGATTCAGGATCGCCGGCTATCTTGTGGAGGAATCGATTTTCACGGAATACGGCGGGAACCGCCACTCCAGGCCCCGCGACTGGGCCGACGGCAAGCGCTCGCCGGGGGTCACCATGGTGACCCTGATGGAGCGGCCCCGGCGGTTCACCCGCGATGAATGGGTAAAACGCTGGCACGGCATCATGTC
>DAONAJ010000061.1:0-23501 GCA_035400945.1 Spirochaetota bacterium | reverse complement strand
ACATCGGCCCCCGTCCGTTTCAACGGCATCGTGTAGGCGGGGTCACGTGACCCCGCCTACACGATGCCGTTACAATTTCTCAATCATCGAAAAAATATGGTTCGTGTAATTCACCAGCGACCGTATCATCCACGCGCCGAAGACGATCAGCACCACGAATATGGCGACGATCTTCGGCACGAAGGTCAGCGTCTGCTCCTGGATCGACGTCGTGGTCTGGAAAATCGATATGATCAGGCCCACGAACATCCCTATTCCCAGCATCGGGGCGGAGACGATGAGAATCGTCATCAGCGATTCGCGCATTATCGTTATTACGGTTACATCGGTCATTTCGCCACCCCGCTATCTAAAGGACCTTACCAGCTCGTAGGCCAGCAGGTTCCATCCGTCGACAAGAATAAACAGTATGATCTTGAACGGCAGCGATATCATGATCGGCGGGAGCATGATCATCCCCATGGCCATGAGGGCGCTTGCCACAATCATATCGATAACAATGAAAGGAATGAAGATAAATACACCGATCTCGAAGGCACGCTTCAGCTCGCTGATCATGAAGGCCGGAATGAGGCAGTAGGTCGGCACGTCCTTCTGGTTCTTCGGCTTCGGCAGCTTGGCGAGCTTGATGAACAGGGCGATGTCCTTCTCCCGGGTCTGCTTGAACATGAACACGCGCAGCGGCTCCATGCCCTTGTTGAAAAATGTCTCGTTGTCGATCTTTCCCTTCATGTACGGCTGGAGCGCCTCCTCGTTTATCTTCGTGAAGGTCGGGGCCATGATGAAAAACGTCAGGAACAGGGAAAAGCCGATGATGATCTGGTTCGGCGGCATCTGCTGGAGCGAGAGGGCCCGCTTTATGAAATCCATCACGATGACGACCCGGGTAAAGGCCGTCATCATCATGATGATGGCCGGCGCCAGGGTGAGGATGGTCAGCAGGAACAGGACCTGGAGCGAAAGGGCGACCTCGCGGGGCGCCGCCGCTTCCTTTATGTCAAAGGTGATCTTCGGTATCGGCATGCGGACGCCGCCGCCGATGTCCTGGGCATAGCAGATCCCGGCCCCGAAGAGCACCAGGAGCGCCGCCATTATGATGACTTTCTTATTCTTCATGATCCGAACCATTCAAATCCTTAAGCCTGTTTCTCTGCTGCCGTAAATAATTGATGTCTTCCGGGTTGTCTATGACGGTCGTTTTAGTCTTACCGCCGCGGCCCCGGAACTCACGGACCTTTTCGATCAGCCTGCCGATATCCTTCATCACGTATTCCTGGAAACCGGCGACCTTGCGGTCCGCCGGCGGTGTCCGGTTCGACAGTATCCTGATGCGGTCTATCTGGTCCCGGTCGGTGATCTCAGAAATGAGGTTGATGGCGTTGTCCGTCACGCCGATGACCAGCACCTTGCCGGCCAGGTCGACCACCTGGAGAAACTTGTTCTGCCCCAGGGGGGCCACGGAGAGCACCTTGACCGCCTCGCCGCCGAAAAGGCCTATGCCGGACTTCTTCGTGATGAAGCGGTAGAAATAGTAAAACCCCCCGGCGAAAATACCGAGCACGATAATCATCTTGATGAACATCCAGAGGGCTGACGGTTCGTCCACCTGCGGCTTGAAGTCTTCGTCTTTAAAATCCCTGGTGGGGACGCCCACGGTCTCCTCTTTGGCTGCCTCCGCATCCTTTTCCTTTACGGCCTCACCCGCCTTCTCGCTTTCCTGCGCCGGTTCTGATTCATCGGCCGCCGCCTGTTTCTCTTCGGCCGTCGCCTTCTGCTCCTGACGCACCGTTTCCTGCTTCTGGCGCTTCTTCTTGGCGGCGAGGTCAATGGGACATAATACTGCCGCGAAGGCAAAAATAATAATGGCAGCCAGGGAAATCGTGCGCAGGTTCGTTTTGTTCATTGCTACATCCATCTTATGTCTCATTAAAAAACGGTAAAAAATATGGCGATGAACGCCACCGCCATATTATTGTATACCCGACAGCCTCTCGGCCGGGCTCACGATATCCGTTACCCGAACCCCGAAGTTTTCGTCGATGACCACAACCTCGCCCTTGGCTATCAGCTTGCCGTTGACGAGCAGGTCAACCGGCTCGCCGGCCAGCTTGTCAAGCTCTATGATCGATCCCTCGCCGAGACCCAGTATGTCCTGCACGAGCTGAGTGGTGCGTCCCAGCTCCACTGTCAGCGTCATGGGGACGTCGAGTATCAGGGATATGTTTCCTCCGACGCTGGGAGGGATTCCCTCGTCCAGCGGCGGGAATTTGACCGGGCTGATGCCCACCTGGCCGGCATGGGCCGGGAACTGCTGGGGCTGGCTGACCGGTTGGGCCATGCCGCCCGTAGCGCTCGACAGCCCCTGGGCCAGGGAAACATCCATTATATGGAACAATTTTGAATTCAGCACGCCGTCAATGGCGAAATCATAGGTTACCTTGACGAGGTCCGCGCCCCCCGGCAGATCGAGATCCTTGCCGCCGCTGGCAAGGGAAAGCGTGGCCGGCGTGGTATTGATCGCCCCGCCCATGGAGCCGCTGAACTGCGTCGCCATCGACGAGAGAAGCTGGTTCGTGAATTCCTGTATCGTGCTCTGGTGCGCCTCGGACAGTTCCGCCGGGGGCACGCCGCGGTCATCGCCCATCATGAGGGAGGAAATGGAGCCCGCGTCCTGGTAATTGAAGACGATGAGATTCCTTCCGTTCATTGCCCCGGTGTAATCCATGGACACCTGGACGTACCGTCCCGAGAAATCGGCCCGCACGGCTTCCTGGTGCTTCACTTCTATAAAAGGCCGCGATATTCGGAGGTTCCTGCCGCCCAGATAGCCCGAGAGCGACGGCGCCACGGACCCGACGGCCGAATTGAGCGCGTCCCGTACCGCGTTTAATTCACTCGGCGGGAACATCCCCCGGCCCCGGCCGGTTTCCGCGGCTGCGGGCCCGCTGGTCGGGGACAACATATCATCAGCGCCCTGTAATAACGCATCTATTTCGTCTTGCGATAATGATCCATCACCCATATGTTCCTCCCACGATTAAAAAAATCCCGCCTAGTTTACGACCAGTTCCTTGAAATATACTTCCTTGATTTTTCCGGAAATCAGTATCACGTTCACATGGGCCTTGATCTCTTCGGCAAGGGCGACAGAGTCGCTCACCGTGTCAAGGTCCTCATATTTCTTGCCCTGCAGAATAATGTTGATCACATGCTGTATCTGGTCCCGGCGCTGCACCAGCTCGTTGTTGAGCTCAACGTTCGGCTCATAAGCCAGCGAAATCTTCATCTTGATGAAATGAGGCTCCGCATCGGCCGTGGTCTTAGAAAAATCCGGCAGCTCGAAGCTGGCCAGAGGCGGAGGCGGCGGAGCCGCGACAATGTCCTGGCGCTTCTGGTAACTGCTCTCCTGCACGTATTTTGCCACAAGGTATGATATGCCGGTCACCAGGACAACAAGAAGGATGCCGCCCGCGACATATAACAGGATCTTAACGATCTTCGACGCTTCAAAGCGTCGCCCCGGCTCCGGTTCCTTTGGCGTTTCCTCTTCCTCTTCTATTATCTCATCCTTTTCTTCTTCGCCCATGACTGTTCCTTTTTATAATCTGTTGATTATTAATAACAGGCTCCGTGTCACACCAACAATATAATTCATTCCGACAGATATTCAACTAAACAGCTTGTGTGATCCGCATTAATCTAATTATAAACACCACAAAAATAAAAATATAATTAAATTAATGTATAAATATGTGACATAATTATCACATCTGACTATTTATGTCAATTAATTTATTCATTTTTGGAAAAGTGTAATATAAGTTTTTTTACCCCTATTTTTAGTTGAATACTTTCTTAATTAATAATATTTTTCCAACTATCTTCTTGTTACACAAAACGTCCTAATTGTATTGTCGGCATAAAACCTGAAGGCAGAAACTATTTTTCATATACTTCAAAATGAAGACTGTAGATCATATGCGAAGGTCGAGGGTTATCCCGGCAAGCAGGCGACATGGATGTTATACGAGGCGGACGAAAGAGATAGCCCTCGCCCGTGATAAAACTATATTAGTAATACTATTGAATTGTTGAGAGATGAGTATTTTTAAGGGGCCAAGAGGCGAAGCCCCTTGAAAAACCTATCGAGTTATTTTTCCAGGTATTCCATTTCGAACTGGGTCCTGGTCATGATCTTGAAAAAATTGCTCAGCTTGGCCGTTTTGAAAACTCCCAGGATATTTTCATTCAGATCGAAAAACACCATTTCGGTCTTCTGCTTCATGGCGCTGTTGAGGAATTTCACCAGGATCCCGATTGCCGAGGAGTCGATATACTTGATATTCTTGCAGTTGACCGCCATCACTTTCGGATGCCGGGACAGCTGCTGGTTCCAGATCTTTTCAGCGTTCTCCACGCTGTCTATATAGAATTCGCCGTCAATATTCACTATGACGACTTTGCCGTGGTCCTCGACCGTGATCAATACCATATTCCCAGCTCCCTCAGATTATCCTATTGCTTCTTCCAAATATGTCAAGATGTTATTTTCAGACTGCTTTCAGGCCCGCTTCAATCCTTCCAGAACCCCTGTCTGGTATTCCCTGATCTTTTGTATTATTTCTTCGGCGGATTCCTTTACAATGTACTTTTTTTCATTCATCAGGGTGATAACACTGTCCGGCGTCGATTCTATCGTCTCTATGTGGTTATTATTGAGGATGAATTCGGCACCATTGAGTTTATGAAGCGTTATCATGGCTTTCTCCTTTTCCTTCTGGATCTACCGTCCATGGAAGACATAAAATCCTTCAAATCCATTTTTGCAACATATTTTTCGGAACAGCCGGGGTCGCTGCAGTCGTACACGGGGACGCGGCTGTCCTTGAACAGGTTTTCGAGCCACAGCTTGGCAGCCAGGAACTGCCCGGTGGTGCAATAGCTCCTGGCCCCGCGCTCGATCCGGTATTCCATGGCGCGGCGCCGCCTGGCCATTTCACGCGATTCCGACGGCGCCATGCGGTCAGCCCCGTCAACCGAGGCCCTGCACGGGATCGATTCGCGCACATGGTACCGGTCGGCGAAGCCGAGATCGTTGCCCGCGAGGACAAGGCCGTTGATGCGGCACCCGAGGGCGAATGCCACCGCCTGCGTCGTGACCAGGCCGCCCGTTGCCACGAAACCGAGATCATGGCCGGCCGTTTCCCAGAGCGCGTCATATTCAGGACGGTCCATCATCCAGTTGTAGAAGCTCATGTCGCCGGCCCACCGCGCGAGGTTCGCGTGGGACATGCAGCTGAAGGCCAGGAGATGCATGCGGGCGGTATCGATGCCGCCGAAAAAATCCACGGGACTCGTTTCGCAGGATACAACAAAGCGCGGCGCGATGCCGAACCGCGCCAGGGGCCGGAGCGCCATGTCGGCGGCGATATACACCAGCTCCCGGCGGTGCTGAAACTGTTTAAGAACGCTGAAATTCTTTTCAAGGGAGGGCCCTGCGGCAATGATCACCGCCGTTTTCCCGTCCAGTTCGGGGACGACCCTTTGAAGCCCGCCATGGGCCCTGATGAGTTCGAGGTTTTTCCTGAGATTGCGATGGAAGGACCCCAGCCGCTCCGCCAGGATCCCTTCGTTCAGATTGCTGTAGAGTTGTTCCCTGTCCACCATGGCCTCTGTCCCGGCGGCGCCATCGGTGAGCACCGCCCCGGCCTACCCCCTGAGCAGGGACGTGACGAACTTGACTATTTCGAGGTAATCCATTTCCGCCGGATCGGAAGGATCGATCGATTCGAGGAGGCCGATGAAGAGCACGATGGTCTGCGTTATCCTCGAGAGGTATTTCGACGGCAGGTCCGACTTCCTGCGGCCCTTTCCCTCCTTCGACAGGTCCGATATGATATTGTCGTAGAAATTGCGGTGCAGGCGGATATACTTGCTCACGATCTTCATGATCTTGTCCTCTTCAAAGGCATAGAGGATGATATTCATGATGATCTTGATGTTCCGTTTTTCAATGATGAAATTCTCAGCGCCCACCAGCGCCGAAATGGGAGCCACCTCGTCGGAGCCAAGCTCCCACTCGAGAATGGAGCTGTGCGCCTGGACGAATTCGGTGAAGATTTCCTCGATCAGTTCGAGATATATGTCCTCTTTCGTGGGGAAGTAATGAAGAACGCCGCCCTTGGAGAAACCGGCCTCGTCGGCGATTTCCTGAACGGTGATGCGCGAATACACGTCTTTATCGAGGAGCCTTTTCAGAGCTTCAATGATTATCTTTCTTTTCTTTTTGGCCTTTTCTTCTTTAGGAATGGTCGCCATAGTGTCTCCCCCCGTATTTATCTATGAGAGGCATATTTGTTAACCGCACTATAAATAATCAAGAAAAAAAAACAAGAAAAATATGGTTTTTATAGTTTTATTTGCATGTTATGTGTCATGCGCTGAATCATTTTTCACCGCATGAAATGTTTCACATCAAACAGCGGGAAAATGCTCCCCGCACCGATACGATTGTGCCCGCGCATCGAATTTTGTCGGGGAAATCCTGCAGATAGTTATCGGTAAAAACCTGCAGGGACATTTTTGCTTGCCATGACCGGCTTCATCGGCAATCATTGCAGCCGATGAAACGGAACATCATCTCACACTCGATGGAAGAGACCCTTGATCTCGCCGCAGAGCTCGGCAGGAACGCGGTACCCGGTTCGGTCTTCGCCCTTATCGGCGAGCTGGGCGCCGGGAAGACCATTGTGGCGAAGGGAATCGCCCGGGGCATGGGCATTACGGACGAAATCACCAGCCCGACCTTCACTCTCATGGAGATATACGAGGCCGCGGTCCCGCTCTACCATTTTGACCTGTACCGCATCAGCAGCCACGATGAGCTCGACCAGCTCTTTTTCGAGGAGTACTGGGAGGGCGACGGCATATCGGTCATCGAGTGGGCCGACCGGGCCCTTGACCGGCTGCCCGCATCGCGCATCACGGTCACCATCGGGTACATGAACGAAACGAGCAGGAGCATAACGATTGAATATCCTGGTGATTGACACCGCGTCGCCCCTTGAGATCGTTGCCGCCTCGAGGGGCGACGCCGCGGCAGAAACATCGATCGCGGTGAACACGTCGCATTCGGTGACGATCCTTGACACCATCGACCGTTGCCTTGCCAAGCTGGGCCTTGCAGCGGCGGACATCAACTGCCTGGGAGTCGGCGTTGGCCCGGGGTCCTTTACCGGCATCAGGATAGCCGTGTCAACGGCGCGCATGATGGCCCAGGTCCTGGGGATTCCCCTCGTCGGCCTTCCGACCCACCTGCTGTACGCGGTTTCAGTCAACGGCGAAAGAGGAGAGAACATCATGGTCGCCTTCGACGCGAAAAAGGGACGCGTCTTCGGCGCCCTGTACCGTAAAAGCGGATCCCTCCTCGCGCCGCAGGAAATAATCCCGCCGGGAGATTACGGCATCGAGCGCCTGCTGGACGGCGTTGACATCTCCGCAAAAACGCACCTCATAGGCAACGGCACCGAGAAGTACCGGGAGGCGCTGCTCTCGCTCGAACGGGGCGTCTTCGATGTAGACTTCGTTCCTTCAGGCGAGAGGATGTGCGGGCTGGTGCGCGAGACCTTCCGGTCGGACCCATCGCGTTTCAAGGACTACAACCGGGTCGTTCCCCGCTATGCGAGAAAATCCGACGCTGAAGTTGCGAAGGAATTAAAGGAAAAGCAATGAGCGGGTGTCACTGGTCGGGAGCGGGCTGTGATTCCTTTTTGCGGTTTTTCATCGATTTCAGCAGCTTCGCCTTGTAGTCGGTCTCCATCGGCTTGAGTATCGAATAATAACGCTTCATCTCGTCCTTGCGCGACGAGTTCCCCTCGAAGTCAACGCCGACCATGAGGTTCTCATCCTCATCCGTGTAGGAGACCTTCACCTCGCCGTAAATCGTGATGGGCGCCTGGAGCTTGAAGACCAGGTCGAAGATGAAGCCCTTTGACCGCATGATATATTTCTGCAGATTCTTGTCAGTGATTTTGAGCTTTGCCCCGCCCCGGCTGATATCGACGACCCGCTGGTGCATCGGTATGAGATGGGTGTTGGCGTCGCGGATCCTGTCTATGAGCTTGAAGGAATGGTCCTTGACGGTCAGGACGTCGTCCAGGTCGAAGCCCCTGCTCTTCGATATGAGCTGTATGTAGGCAAAGGGGACCGACGACGATGATTCGGTGATATAGATGATGGGGACCGCGAGGATCGACTTGTAGCCCCGCTCGATATAGCGCTTCATGACCGCGGGGAGATCGTCCCCGTACAGGTCGTGCATGTCTATGAAGTCGTCGTTCATCGCCCGGTATGAATCTGGCTCGGCCGTGTTGGCGACCCAGAGGGTCTTTCCCGTTTTTTTCATCTGAACCAGGAGGCGGTCACGGTCATCAGGCTTGAACACGTCCACCCGGAGAACATCGCTCATCTTTGAATTCTGGGACTGGAACTGTTCCAGCACTACCTTGATGCTGGTCGGGATATTGAAACTGGACACGTCGATGGTGTGCCGCGAGATCCTGAAATTGGTCGCCACCACGTCGTCCGGCGCCACCTTGAAACGGAGATCGCGCCGTCCCCGCAGGGCCCGGCGGGCGCTTTTGATCTTGCAGTGATAATAGCCCGGCCCGCGCTCCTCGATCACCTCGAGATCGATCTCCAGGTACTTGTCCGAAAGACCGTATATGATGAGGGAATTCCCCTCGTTCTTGTAGTTCGGATCGGTGACCACCATCACCGTACCGTCGGCGTTGTATTCATTGACGGTTATTTCGGTTTTATCCACGGCGTACTTGATATAGAGCCTGCGGTTGGTGAACTGGGACTTGAGGATGTTGGCGATCTCTTCAACATCATCGAATTCCTGAAAATCCCTGCTTTTTCTCTGGTTTACCTGGATCAAGACCGGACCCCTGACAATATAGGTCACATGCGCCCGGGCATTGAAAGCATCGGGCACCTGTATATTATATTATCGAATATCCCCGGAATTTAATCAATTATTTTATTATCCAGTAAAAAAGGAGGGTGGCCCCTCCTTTTAGGTATAAAGATTGCACAGTATCAACAAGCTGCTGCTTATTTCTTTTTCTTCTTCGCCTTCGCCTTCTTGGCGGCGGCCTCCCGTTTCGCGGCGTTTTTCATGTCGTTTTTGAGTTTTTTAATCTGTCCGTCCACCGCGGCGAGTTCCTTGAGGAGAGTCTTTCTTCTCGACTCCTTGCCATTGATCAGATACTTGATAAGGTTAACAGATTTTGCAGCCATTCGCCACCTCATGTATAATATTAAATTGGATACCATTACGAAAGGCAAACAACACCAGCGTTATGATTCCCCCCTGTATGGGCCCCGATAATGCTTCACCCGCTGCCGCTTTTCACCCTGTTATATCAGCATACCACGGGGCCGTAAAAATTTCAAGCAGAATATTATGTCTCATGCACCATGTTATTTGCTTGTATTTGGCAGGGGGATCCAACAATACTGCACCCATATCAAGTGAGCGGGAAACCATGAGCAATCTGCCAATAGTCGCCATCGTGGGAAGAAGGAATGTCGGAAAGTCGACCCTATTCAACGCGGTCATAAAGCAGAAAAAGGCGATCGTCGACGCCGTCCCCGGCCTGACCAGGGACATACTTTCGTATAACGTCGATTATAAATCGATCATGTTCACCCTCGCCGATTCTCCCGGTCTCGACCTTCCTGACTCGTCAGAACTGTCCGAGCCGATCCTGGCCAACGCGCGGGAGTACTTGAAGAAAGCGTCCATCATTATCCTTCTCCTGGAAAATCCCTCGCCCACGGCCTTTGACATGGACCTGGCGGAGATCATCCGCAAACTGGGGATCCCCGCCATCATCGCGGTCAACAAGATGGACGGCCCGGAGCTGCTGGAGAACATGACGAACTTCTACGAGATGGGTTTCCTGGACATTGTGCCGGTTTCGGCGAAGACCCTGTTCAACGTAACGATGCTCCTGGACAAGGTCCTCGACATGCTCCCGGTAAAGAAGACCGCGCGGCCCGAGGCCGACCTGAAGCTCGCCATCGTGGGACGGCCCAACTCCGGCAAATCGACGCTCCTGAACTCCCTTATCGGGTACACGCGCGCCGTGGTGTCTGACATTCCCGGGACCACGCGGGACTCCATCGACGAGGATTTCATCTACCATAAAAAACGGATAACCGTCATCGACACAGCCGGCATACGGAGGAAAAGCCGCATCACCGACGCAGTCGATTTCTACTCCCTCACCCGGACCATTGAATCGATCGAGCGGTGCGATGTCGTCGTCCACCTCATCGACGCCGAGGCGGGCCTTACCGAGACGGACAAGAAGATTTCCGACGAGATCATGAAAGCCCGCAAGCCCGTGATCATCGCCGTGAACAAGTGGGACCTCATCGAAAAGGACCACAGGACCTTCGACACCTTCATCGACCGCCTCAAGTTCCAGTTCTACAAGGCGAGCGATTTCCCCATCATTTCGATATCCGCCAAGCACAAGCTGCGACTCAACAGGATCATCGATAAGTCCCTCGAACTCAAGGGACGGGCGTCGCAGAAGATAGAAACCCCGCGGCTGAACCGCCTGCTGGCGCAGATCCAGTCCTCGCGCCGCATCCCCCAGCTCCAGAGCAGCATTAAAATATACTACGCCACCCAGACCGATTCGACGCCTCCCCGGTTCAAGCTCTTCGTGAACAACCCGGAGCATTTCAGGAAAGACATTGTCCGCTATTTTGAAAAATCCCTGCAGAAAGAGCTGGGCCTGGAGGGGATACCCATAGACATACAGATAGAAGGAAAAAAGAAAAAAAAGAAATGATCCCCGGGGGAAGCGTCAATTGGACGAGCCAGGGTATCGTTAAACAGGGGAAAGGTGGAGCGGCTATAGCTATAAGGGGGAATTCATGGCTTCCCCAGCATCCGTTTGCCAAAAAAGCGAAAAAAAATCGATAAAAATTGCACTTTCCCCCCCCTGTACGGGTACAAATAACAAACTTAAATTGACAAAATCATTTAAATTTATTATACTATTCTGTTATAGAAAAAATCAGATTCAAATATATAATTCGGGGTTTAAGGGCAAACCCTTTCCCCGCAACAGTCTCTCAAGATCGGGTTCCGGGTGTCTTTAGGGGGGGTTCTCGAGCGATTCAACAACATCACTCAACGGGGGAAAAAGATGATATTCAGCAAAAAGCAAAAAAACAACAGGGCTTATCCGAGAGCTGACTTTTACCAGCCATCCTACTTTATAGTTGAAAATGACGATAACCCGGCGGCAAACGAATGCTGGTTCAATAATATCTCCGTAGGCGGTCTCGCCTTTGAAAGCGAACGGGACAACCTGGACAGCGCCACCATCAATATCCTTTACAAGATCGGGCCGCAGATGAGGAAAGACAAGCTGCAGGTCATGTTTTCACGTAAGCTCATGACAAAGTGGAGATACGGCTGTCAGTTTGTGCAGAGCGATGACCAGAGAAATTCAATCATCTCACAATACGTGGAGAAAAAGCTCGGCGACTAGGCCCCGGTTACATTTTAACCCTTCCCACGAGCGACTTGATGATAGTCGCGGTATCGGCAAATTCAAGATCAGCGCCCACGGGTAATCCGTGGGCGATCCGCGTTACGGTAACGCCGAAAGGATTGATGAGCCGCGCCATGTAGAGCGACGTGGCATCGCCCTCCACTGAAGGATTGAGCGCCAGAATCACTTCACGCACGTCCCCGCCGCGGCATTTTCCCACCAGCGTCCCGATATTAAGCTCGTCAGGACCGATCCCGTCCAGCGGCGAGATCAGGCCGTGGAGGACGTGATAGAGCCCCCGGAACTCCCCGGTCCCGTCGATGGTAAGGACGTCCTTCGCGTCCTCCACGACGCAGATGAGACCGCGGTCCCGCGCCGGGTCAAGGCAGATGGCGCAGATCTCCCCGTCAGAGATTCCCCCGCACTGCGAGCAGGTGAAGGTGTTCCGCTTGAGCTCAATCATCGCCCGCGCCAGGGACTCGACGTCGTCCCGGTGCATGCCCAGGATGTGGAAGGCGATACGGGATGCGCTCTTCGGCCCGATGCCGGGAAGCTTCGAGAATTTCTTGATGAGCGCTTCAAGATAGGCTGATGATTTCATAATAATGCCTGGTACTTATAAGCCTTGTGCCCTCACCCGCCCCTCCGGGGCACCCTCTCCCATTAATACCGGGAGAAAGGAGAGGGTTTATGAAACATGTAGCGAAATCTGCCCCCTCTCCTTTTTTCATTTCTTAATGGGAGAGGGGGATTGAGGGGGTGAGGGTCAGTTATTACTTGAACATGCTCCCCAGCCCCCCGAGGCCCGGGATGTTGAGCCCTCCGGTAAGCTTTTCCATCTCGGCCGCCGAGTAGCTCTTGACCTCGTCCACCGCGTTATTGACGGCGGCGAGAACCGATTTTTCCAGGTCGCGAGGCGATGCTTCCTTCAAGTATTCCGGGTCGATGGAAAGGGTCAGCACCTTGTACTCGCCGTTCACGACAGCCTTCACCTTCCCGTTGGAGCTCTGTCCTTCCCGGGAGGCGCCCATGATCTTCTTCTGTATGCTCTTGAACTCCTTCTGGAGTTTCATTAAATTTCCGATATCGCCAAGCCCCTTCAGCATCACTTCTCTCCTTTTTCTATTATCTGCCCGTGGAAAGCGTTCTTGATCTTCTCCACGGTCTTGTCTTCCGACTTAAATTCCTGGGCGACGGGATTCTTCACCATCTCCGCTTCGGGCGGCGGCACGGCCGCCGGATCCTCCGGCTCGACCCGTTCCGGTTTTCTGCCCGCGGCGGCCGGCGTACCGCCCCTCTCCGGCGACGCGGCGACCCCCGTCTCCCCGCCGGAGCCGCCGGCGCCCACCACGACCCGGATCGGCCTGCCGCAGAGGCCCGACATCTCCTTTTTTATGAATTCCAGGTTCTTCTGTTCAAGGACGCGCGAATAATAGGAGTTGTCCCCTCCCCCCGGGAAAGAGATGCTCAGGGTGTCGCCGTCCATCGATACCGACGAGGGCTTCAGGACGCAGTGCAGGTACTGCTTGCTGTCCTTGATCGAGTTGAGGAAATCGTCCCACTGCCTTCGGATGCCGCCCTGGGCAGGCGCGCTGCCGCTCCGCGCTTCCGGCGCTGCAGTTTCGCTTCTGTTTTTGACGGAAGGCCGCTGCTCGACGCCCGCGGCCTTCGGCTTCGCGACCGTTTCATTCTGAGGAGCCGTCACTCCACCCTCGAGCCTGCTTATGATGGAGGAGAGCGTGGGGGCTTTTTTCACCGCTATCATGTCAAGGAGGGACATCTCGAGGTTGATCCGCTCGTTGTTGGAGAACTTGAGTTCCGCCTGAAGATCCGCGGCGATGCGGAACATGACCGAGAGCTCTTCGTCATGGAAGCCCGCGGCGGCGGCGCGAACAATTCCGATCTCCTCCTCGGAGAGGCCGAGGAGCTCGTGCACGGAAACGCCGTTGCGCATGAGCCTGACGGTGCGGAGCAGGTCCACGAAGCCGCTCACGTACCGCGGGATGTCCACCCCCAGCAGAGCGACCCGGTGCACCTCGGCCATGACCGCGGCCGCGTCCGCGGCGCCGATGGCGCCGAGGAGCGCCGTGTAGCTCTCGACCGGGACGATGCCCAGGATGGAGAGGGCGTCCTCCTCGCCGATCTCCGCGTCGCCGCCGCGGCGCAGGTCCGAGAACGATATGACCTGGTCGAGGAGCGACTGGGCGTCGCGCATGGAGCCCTCGGCGGCGCGCGCTATCGGGTAGAGGGCCGTGTCGGATATCCGGTACCCCTCGCGCTGCACGATGAGACGGAGGTGAGCGACGATGGGATCCACGGGTATCTTTTTGAAAAAGTACTTCTGGCAGCGGGACAGTATGGTGTCCGGTATCTTGTGTATCTCGGTGGTGGCAAAGACAAAGACGACATGGGGGGGCGGCTCCTCCAGGGTCTTGAGGAGGGCGTTGAAGGCCGCCGTGCTCAGCATGTGCACCTCGTCGATGATGTAGATCTTGTACTTTGATTTGACCGGCGCGAAGTTGACGTTTTCGCGAAGCTCGCGGATGTCATCGACGCTGTTGTTGGAGGCGCCGTCGATCTCGATGACGTCGAAGGACGTGCTCTTCCGTATTTCCCGGCAGTTGTCGCACTTGTCGCAGGGCGCCGGCGTCGGTCCCGTCTCGCAGTTGAGGGCCTTGGCCAGGATCCTCGCCATGGTCGTCTTGCCGACGCCGCGCGGTCCGGAAAACAGGTAGGCGTGGGACACGCGTCCCTTTTCAATGCTGTTCTTCAGTGTCTTGGATACATGGTCCTGGAAGACGACCTCGTCGAAACTCTGGGGGCGCCACTTTCTGGCGGTTACCTGGTAGGACATGGGATTGTCTGCTATCCTTCAATGAAAATATGCCCCGTCCCCGCGGGGGATGGGGTCAAACCCAGGGATTGCGTATGCGGAGAAGGGGGGATTCGAACCCCCGGTAGCTTACGCTACACACGGTTTCCAACCGTGCTCCTTCGGCCTCTCGGACACCTCTCCAGGTTGGCGCGCATGCACATGCGCGCTTTCGTCTATTCACGGCGGAGAGAGAGGGATTCGAACCCTCGGTGAGCAAAGCCCACAACGATTTTCGAGACCGTCCCCTTCGGCCAGCTCGGGCATCTCTCCAGTTACTTGCACATGACCGGCGCAGGTCCAATTCCGCCTTCAGGCGGTCATGTCAATTACGTAGTATGCTTTACAGCAGGGTCTATTTGTAAAGTATTTTTTCGCGGCCCGGCGCAGCAGCCGCCGGCCCTCGTTTCAGCGGCCGACGCGGGCCCGTATCGCCTCAATGGCCGGCTCCGGCTTGATGGAAGGGGCCGACACAAAGGCCGGATCATGCCGGTAGTAGTCGATGAGCGGGGCCGTTTTTTCGGCGTAGGTCGCGAGGCGCTGCCTGATCGCCTCTTCGGTCTCGTCATCCCTCTGGATCGTGGGGCTGCCGCACTTGTCGCAGATCCCCTCTTTCCGGGACGGCTTGGTGTAGATATTGTATATTGCCTGGCAGTCATGGTTGGAGCATGTTCTGCGCGATGAGAGCCTCCTGATGATCACGTCCTCGGGGACTTCCAGGTTGACGATGGCGTCGACCTTCATGCCGAGCCGGTCAAGCATCTCCTTCAATGAATCAGCCTGGGCGATGGTGCGGGGAAA
This sequence comes from Spirochaetota bacterium, assembly GCA_035400945.1. Classification (GTDB taxonomy): domain Bacteria; phylum Spirochaetota; class UBA4802; order UBA4802; family UBA5550; genus RBG-16-49-21. The sequence goes on along the minus strand of DAONAJ010000061.1, from coordinate 8,246 downwards.
CCCGTCCAGGATGAAACCCTTGCGGCAGTCATCCTCCTGAAGGCGCTTTTCCATGATGTCAAGGATAAGCGAATCCGGGACCAGTTCGCCGCGTTTCATGTAGCCTTCGGCGGTTTTTCCCAGCTCGGTGCCCGCCTTTACGGCGCTACGGAGGATGTCCCCGGTCGATATCTGCTTTATGCCGTACTGTTCCGTCAGTATCTCCGAAACGGTCCCCTTGCCCGCGCCCGGGGCCCCCAGCAGTATAATTCTCATGATTATTTCTCCAGAATATGTGAGGGGCGGCTACGCCCAGTCTTTCTCGGTTACCTTTTCATGCACGACTACCTTGGTGGGATAAATGTCCCCGACGATCTCGGACGGCTTGAACCAGAGCTTTATCTCATGCTCCGCATCCTCGGTACTCGACGACGCGTGCACGACGTTCTCAAAGACGCCCGTCGTGGTGATGCGGCCGTAGGCGCCCCGTATTGAAACCGGGTTCGCCTTCTCCGGGTTCGTGTCACCGACAATCTCCCGGACCTTGGATATGGCGCCGTCGCCCTGGTAAATCAGCGCCATGACCCGGTGTGTATTGTGAACATCACCCATGATATATTCCACCAGTTCATGGAAGAAGGGCTTGTCGCTCAGGTGCTTGTAATGTTCCCTGGCCAGCGCTTCCGTAACCTGCACGATCTTTGCGCCTATGATGATCAGCTTGGTTTCCGAAAGCCGGGAAAGGATATTGCCGGTCAGCGACTTCACCAGTCCGTCCGGTTTGATAATGACAAGAGTTTGTTCCGTTGCCACGGCAGTTCCTCTCTTACTAAAATTTAATTGAATGGCGCCGGTCAGCGCCACCGGTTTATTATCATCAAGCAAAAATCCAAAAAGCCCCGATACGGGGCTCTTCTGATTTGCCCAGGGCGGGACTTGAACCCGCACAGGATCACTCCCACATGGCCCTCAACCATGCGTGTCTACCAAATTCCACCACCTGGGCGTTCCGCTGGTGTACAGGAAACCTACATATTAAACAGCACGGTATTGTCAACAAGAAAAATGTAAAATTCATTTTAGCGGCGATTTATGGGACGCGATCGAAGGCGCCGGTGCTCCCGCGGCCGTTACGTGATGATCCTGTTCACGATGACCCAGGTGCCCTCGGGCCTCCCTTCATCATCCCGGATGAGGTACTTCCTCACTTCCACCGGTATGACCGTGCCGTCTTTTCTGATATATTCCTTCCGGTACGGCTCAGAATAGCCCCTCTCGACCAGCTGCTTTTCGATGATCCCCTTTTCAAGGTCATGCCATTGTTCCGGGGTAATGTCCCAGACGGTCTTCAGATAGAGCTCATCCCGCTCATAGCCCAGGAGCTCTTCGAAGGGCTGGTTGAAATCGATCAGCCTTCCGTTCATGTCGATCCAGGTGGATCCGTCGTGGATATTGTTGAAAAGCTCCCGGTAGCGGCGCTCGGAGCGGAACAGGGCGTCCTGGAGCCTCTTCTGATCAGTAATGTCGCGGACCAGGGCAACCACGCCGTCAAACTGGCCTTCCTTGATGATGGGGGATAGCTTCGCCGAATAACAGCGGTCACCGCCGCCGATGGCAAGCCAGTATTCAAATTCTGCCTCGCCCTTTGTCCGGGTCGTTTCAAAGGCGGCCCGGAACAGGGCGTTCTGCTCGGGGGGCATCACCTCGGAATGGAGCTTTCCGATGAACTCCTCCGGCTTGCGATAGAGCTTGTTCAGGTCCGGCGTATGATAAAAAATGAACCGCATGTCGGTATCAAAGGCGAACACCAGCTCGTTCATGGACGAGAGGATCCCCTTGAGCCGGCTTTCGGATTCTTCCAGGGCCTCCACCGCCCTGCGTCGTTCCGTCACATCCGAGACCACGCCGTCAAGGCGCACCTGGTTATCCCCGAAGGGACGGGCCACAATGCTGTCACGGACCCACCTGATGTCGCCGCCGGCATTGTATATCTTGTACGTGTCGTCCCCCCGGTCGGCCTGGCGGGCCAGGAGCCGCCGGTACAGGGCCGTCACCCGTTCACGGTCATCCTCATGGATAATGCCGAACCATTCATCAAAGCCGCCCTGGAAGTGATCCTGCAGGCGGCCGGTGATATCGACCAGGGCCGGCGAACGGTAGATGTAGGTGAACCTTCCGCCGGAATCGATGATGCCGCTCCAGATGTACGCCGAAACCGAGCTGAGGATCGATTTCATCTTCTCGAAGGCGACCCTGAGCTCGTATTCCACCGCCTTGCCTGCTGACACGTCGCGCGATATGCTGAAGATCACCTCTGCGCCGCGCCATTTCCCCGGCGTGACCTTAGTTTCAATGGCGATGTCGGCCCCCGACTTCGAGCGGAACGGGATGTCGCACAGATATTTTTCGCCGACAATGATCTGCGAATAGCTCTCCTCCGCCTCGGACCTCCGCTCCGGGGGGTACAGGTCGAAGATGTTCATCGCCAGGAGCTCTTCCATGGAATAACCGAGTTTCTGCACCGTCACGGGGTTGGTCCTGATGACCCTTCCCCTGATGTCGACGATGAAGAGGAAATCCCCGAGCATATCCATCATGATCTGCCATTCTTCCTCGCCGCCGTAGCCCATCATGGAATCTCCCCCGGCACGGGCGCCCTCCCTGACGCTGCCGGCAAGAAGGGCCCTCAGCCTGTTCAGGTCCTCGATCAGCTCCTCTTTGGTCTTGTCTGTATCGCTCACGGTCGCTCCTTTTCATCCAGCATGGCCGGTTCGGCGAATCATCACAGGTCCAGCATTTCCGCAAGTTTGTGCATCAGCGCCAGGTTCGCCGCCAGCGTAAGAACCGCCGCTACCGTAAAGATAACAACATCCGGCAACGGCATCAATCCATTGACGTAAAAATAGTAGATGGCATACAGCACGTAGACGCCCGTGAGGGCGCTGGTCACGATGGCGGGAATATACCGCCGGAAAATGAAAAACTGGACAATATGGACCGCCAGGTGCATGCCGTAGCCGATTATCATCCCGATGAAAAGGGCGTAGAGGGAAAACCAGTACGCCCCGAAGGTCACCAGCGCAACCAGGATAAATTCCTCCGCAACCACAAAGGCGAAGGACGCGGTGGAAATTCCCTCCAGCCGGGGCAGCATCCGCTCCGACAGGCGGGGAAAGCGGCGGGCCAGTTCCTCCCGGTTCCGGTCTATCCAGCGCCTGACGAAGATGATCTCCTCGAATTCATGGACCATGAACACCACCGGGAAGAGCCACATGATCATTTCAGTTTTCACGTCTTACAGCGACACCTCCCCTTCCATGACTGTCACCGCCCGGCCGCCCAGCATGACCCGGCCGCCCCGGACCTCGACCCGAACGGTCCCGCCCCGCGCCGAGACCTGGCGGGCCGTGAATGACGCCCTGCCGAGCCGCCGGCCCCAGAAGGGCCCCAGGCAGCAGTGCGCCGACCCGGTGACCGGGTCTTCATCGACGCCGACCGCGGGGGCGAAGAAACGGGACACGAAATCATACTCTCCCGCCGTTGCGGCCGTCACGATCACCCCGCGGCAGGGCACGGTCCCGAGCAGCTTGAAGTCAGGCCGCATATCCCGTATCTCCTCTTCCGATCCGAACTCGAGGATATAGTCAAAGCGGTTCTTCCCGGCGTACCGCGGATTTCCCCCCAGGGCCCGGACCAGACTCTCCGGCACATCAGCCGGCGTGTCCTCCTCGGCCGGGAAATCCATGATGATCCATTCGCCGCTCCGCCGGGCGGAGAGGGCCCCGCTCAGGGTCCGGAAAACCGCCGTCGCGTCTCCGGGGAGACGGCCCGTCTCCCAGAGGATGTGCGCCGCCGCCAGGGTCGCGTGACCGCACAGCTCGACCTCGGTCGCCGGAGTGAACCAGCGCAGCGAATAGCCCTCGCCCTCCTCCAGAAGAAAGGCCGTTTCGGAAAGATTCATCTCCCGCGCCACGGCCCGGAGCCACGCATCCGGCTTCGGGCCGTCAAGCAGGCATACCCCTGCGGGATTGCCCGCGAAGGGCCGTTCCGAAAAGGCATCCACATGGTAGATCCGCTCCCCCACGGGCCGCCTCCTACCGGATATAGCTGAAGGACTTCACCGCTTCCACTTCCGAATTGAATACGGTGATGAATTCCTCAAGCCTGATAACTTTAAAGATACTCTTGATGTCATCCGACACGTTGGCCATCACGATGTCCCCCTTCTGCTTCCGCAGCAGCTTGGCGGTATTGATCAGGACGCCGATGCCCGAGCTGTCAATGTAGTTTACCTGCTGCAGGTCAATGAAAATCTTCTGCGCGCCGCCGGAGACCAGGGTCTTCAGGTAGATCCAGAGGTCCTTCGAATTGTCGATATCCACCTTCTGGGGAAGGGTGACCTTGAAAATAAGGGTCGTGTAATCGATCTTGTCCGCAGAGACCTGGGAGACTTTAATGACGTCAAATTGCATGTTCATAGGAACACCTCGGAAAGAAATTTCATGTTACCGCCCCGGCTCCTCCGGCCCGGCGGGGCGGCACCGTCACTCATATATGCCTGAAAAAATTCTTCACCTCGTCCAGGGTATCAAACATTTTTATAAAGCGGTTCAGCCTGACCGGCTGGACGATCACCTGAACGCGCTCCGGCACCGCCAGGAGAACAATGTCCCCCCCGTGCTGCCGCAGGTGCTTTGCCGCCTCAATCAGCACGCCGATGCCGGAACTGTCGATGAAATCAAGGCCCGTCATGTCAACGGCGATTTTTGTCACGCCGCCGCCGATCAGGGTGCGGAGAAAAATCCGCAGATCGCCGGCGCTGTCCATGTCAAGAACGTCAGCGGCCATCACCCTCACCACGAAGCTGTCATAATGTATCGCATCATCATGGTGTTTTATAAGATGGAATATATCGGATATCATGATACGGTACTCCCGCGCCCTCCGTCAGTCAAAAAAATCCACGGCTATAATGGTGATGTCGTCGCCAAGGCTTGCGTCGGTATCGCCCCCGATCCATTGTACCACCGCCGAAAAAATGCCGTCAACAAATTCCCTCGCGCTGCAATCCTGATGGGTCCTTATGAAATCATGGAACCGTTCTTCGCCGAAGAGGAGCCCCGCGGGGTTGCGCGCTTCCAGGATCCCGTCGGTGTAGAGGATCACCCGGTCCCCCGCGATGATTTCAGATTCCATGACGGGATAATTCGTCTCGACATACCAGCCGATGGGCATGCTGTTTTCATAGGCCATGATTATCCTCTGCTCTTTTTTTCGCCAGATGATCAGAGGCCAGTGGCCTGCGTTGGACTGCCGCAGCTTCCTGGCGCCAAGGTCGACGCAGGCGTAACAGGCCGTTATAAACTGTCCGCCGGTGTAATTGATCATGGTGGAGCTGATGTGGTTCATGAGGACAGAGGGGTTGCCGGCGTCGGGCCGGTGGAACGAGTAGGCCACCTTGAGCATGGAACAGATAAAGGCGGCCGGTATGCCGTGGCCCGACACGTCGGCGAGGAGGATACCGAGGAGGCCCGGGCCAACCATCTGTATGTCATAGAAATCCCCTCCCAGCTTGGCCATCGGCTCGTACCTCAGGGCGATGTCAACGCCGTCAATTTTCGGGAACTCCTGGGTCAGTACCGACTTCTGGATCTCGTGGGCAATCTGTATGTCGCGCTTGATCACCGAAAGTTCGTTGTTCAGCTTCACCGATATCTGGAGGGATATGAGGCTGTTCACCCGGGCAAGGAGCTCCTGCCGGTTGACCGGCTTGGTGAGATAGTCGTTGGCGCCGGCCTCGAGGCCCGCGACGATGTCCTCGGGCTTGTTCCGCGCCGTCAGCATCAGCACCGGCAGATCGAAGCCGGACAGCTTCTCGCGGATGATGCGGCACACCTCGTACCCTGACATGCGCGGCAGCATGACGTCAAGCAGGACCAGGTCAAAGGTCGACTCCTCGAGATGTCCGAGCGCCTCCGTGCCGCTCGCGGCGGTAACCACGTTATACCCCTCGAGGGTGAGATAATTGATCAGCACCTGCAGTATGACCGGCTCGTCGTCAACCACCAGGATCCGGCCGCGCTCCCGGGGCTTCTTCACCGCGCCGTTTTCGATCGTGCGGATCTCCTCCAGGGTTACCCCGGGAAAGAGCGCCGGGGCATCCGTGAAGAGCTCCTTCGCTTCACTGACGGCTCCTTCCGGCCGCGCCGTGCCCTTCGCCGCCGGGATCGTGAAGGAAAACCGCGAACCGTTCCCCTCCTCAGAATCAACCCATATCCTGCCGCCGTGCAGCTCCACCAGTTTTTTCGCTATGGAAAGGCCCAGCCCGGTCCCGCCGTAGGTGCGCGCGATGGAGCCGTCGGCCTGTTCGAAGGTTTCGAATATCCGGTCCGTTTTATCCGGAGGAATGCCGATGCCGGTATCGGCTACGGTGACCGTGAAGAAGCCGTCCGCAGATGAATCCCTCTGCGCCGTAACGGTGATACCGCCCGCTTCGGTAAACTTCACGGCATTGCCGAGGAGGTTCAGCATGATCTGCTGAAGACGGTTTTCATCGGCATCAACCAGCGCCGTCTCGGGATCAATATCATTCCGCACCGACAGGGCCTTCTTTTCCGCCAGGGGCTTAAGAACGGCTATGACCATCTGGGCCAGGGAAAAGAGATTAACCGCCTTCCGGCTCAGGACGATATCATGATGCTTCAGCTTAGAAAAGTCGAGGATGTCATTGACCATGCCGGCGAGGCGCTTGCCGCTGGAAACGATGAGGGAAAGGTCGTGGATCGACTCTTCGCTCGGGGGGCCGGCTGCGCCGCCGATGAGCGACTCGGCGATGCCGATGATTCCATAGAGCGGCGTGCGAAGCTCGTGGGACATGTTGGCGAGGAACTCGTCCTTCAGGCTGTCGAGGCGCTTCAGCTCGACGTTGGCGGTGCGGAGCTGGTCTATCTCGAGCTGCACGATCTGCGCGAGATGGTTGAAGGTATTGGCCAGGATGGCCAGTTCGTCGTTGCCCTTTACCGGGATCCGGTGCTCAAGATCGCCCCCGCCGATCTTTTCCACGCCCACGATGAGATTCCCTATGGGCCGCGAAAGAAAGGTGCTCAGGAAAAAACCCAGGACGCTTGCCAGCGCCAGGGCCACGGCAATGGCCGCGTAAATGACAAGGCGGAGCCTCCTGATGGGAGCAAGCACCACCGCCTGCGAATACACGAGCCTGCCGAGGCAGACCGCGGGCTTTCCCGGAAGGGAGCCGGATGACACAAACTCGTAGCAGACGCCGTCAGCGCCGGGAAACGAAATCTCGCCATGGCCGGGGTGCCGCGTCAGCGCGTCAACCTCGGCCGCAGGTATCCTGTCCATCAGCCGGTTATTAAGCGCCACCTTCCTGTCCATGTACCGCGACAGAACCACGCCGTTATACCGTTCATCGGAAGAGACCAGGATCGCGTCAGCATAGATGAGCCCGTCATCGGCAAGGGGCCTCAGCATGGATATCATGTCCTGCGAATCTACCATGGAACTCTGAATGTCGCCGCCGTTCATCATCAGGATATTGAGGGTTGTCCGGGCCAGGATACGGCTGTTTATCTCTCCCTGGTGGGTTACGAGGGCAAGCTTCTGTTTTTCCTGCTGATTAAGGATAAACAGGGAGAGCGGGAGGGTCGCTGTTATAATGAGTATGATGAAGGTGAGGATTAATTTGTATTTTAGCTTCAATCCTTTACCCGCTCTATAATTCCTTTTGAATCAATTTTTAAGCGCAGGAATAATCAGATAAAAGAATTTGGTATTAATCAACAGAATTTTTGGCAATAGACCAATTTTTGAGATTTTTACTCTGACACCGGAAAAAAATTCCGATTATGTCGGGGATTGCTCTGACACCGGGATCAGTGATTGTCTTGAGATCTGGAAATAAAAATTAAGCATAAACTCTAACATAGGGCAAATAAGGCGACAACAGTAATTTCTGAATCGATATCAGTTATCGGTGATCTGCACCACTATAGAGATGATGAATCCGGTCAACAGGTGATGATATATGTCATGATAGTTATCGGTACCAGGTGATAGGTGTCAGAGCAAGATTACGACCGATGATTATCGGTATGTAATCCTGTGCTGCGAATACCTGGATTGAGGTAATGAAGCCTGATTCCAGAAAAGGGAAGGAAACCGCCTTTATCAGAACTCTGACTCTTAAATTAACTCTAACAGTTTCCTGAAAAACTCCTTCCATGGAGTTTTTCAGGGCCGGTTTTACG
>DAONAJ010000060.1:0-23627 GCA_035400945.1 Spirochaetota bacterium | reverse complement strand
TAATTGACCTGGGACAACGACTAATATGAGCATCCCAGGTCAATTAAGGAAGGCTACCGTTCTTGTTGTCGACGACATCGAGCTGAACCGAAAGCTCCTCAGGGCCTACCTTGACCATCACAATCTGGATGTCCTGGAAGCTGCAGACGGGGCGCAGGCCATTACTGTCGCCCTTGAACGACGGCCCGACCTCATTCTCATGGACCTGAAGATGCCGGTCATGGACGGCCTTGAGGCGACTCGACGAATAAAGGTCGACGAGGGCCTTCGGTCAATCCCCATAATTGCGGTGACCGCGTCTGCATTCGTGGAAAACGAGGAACAGGCTCGTAAAGCCGGATGTGACGGATTCATCAGAAAACCCTTCCAGGACGCCGAGCTCATGGTCGAGCTATGCCGGTTCCTAGGGTGTTGAAGAGATCTGGCGCAATCACACCATAACTACCGATAACTGATATGATGTGACCCTCGCCTGCGGTGCAACTACCCATCAGGGATCGGGCATTTAAAGGAAAGAGAAACACAAAATCGACGATTGACCAGACTGATATACGCGGATTGGATACCGCAGGACAATTGGTCCGTCAGGAGCTGTCTCTCTCTATCGTCACGGATCGGCAAGCCTGCCGCCGTATAGTTATCACGAGGATACTCCCTTATCATTGTTTCTCCATCCATCTTCATGTCCGATTCCCTGATTGTCAAAGCCTTTTACTGATAAATATTCTTAAGCGATAGAATCGGTCATCAAGCCCCATATAAAGCCCGATAATTCTCGGGCAACAGCCGTTACCGCCACCTGGCCGGTTTTCCCTTTGGATGTCAGGCGTGAGAATTTTTTCTGAAGTCTCCGCGAAGCCCTGCCCGAGTAGGCGATGACCTCCGGTTCCTGGCCCTGCTTGGCGCGATCTCAGAAGCTTGCCGGGTACCGCAGTATATCGGTAATGCCAGCTTGATTCGACCAGAAGCCTGCGGAGATGGGAATTCCCTGCCTTTGTTATGGACTTTTGATGACGCTTCTCACCGCTGGAATGCTCCCGGAGAACCAGTCCAAGATAAGCCATGAACGACTCAGCGCTTGGGAAATGACGGAAATCGCATATCTCGCAGATAAAGGTCATATACTCGTATCATAACCTTGAGGAGCTGGGCTATTTCTGGACTGCCACGGACGCCAGCTTCGAGGGCCGGTCCGATGCCTATGGCCGCGTCGTGCGCTATGATGACAACTATGTGACCCGCGGCGCCTGGTGGCACAAGAACGCCCTGTCGGTGCGGTGCCTGAAGGATTGAGGGTAAGCCGGATCAGTACAAAAACGGCAGTATCTCCCTGTAAGGCCGGCATTCGCTTTTGTATACATGGCGATTGGGAGCACTATAAATCTGGTCCCATACAATGATTGCTTCGCCGACCGGATTCATTGCCGCACTCAGTGTGCGCACATCCGTCGCTCCCTCCGGATCGAGCCTGTCAAGGAGCAGGTCTTTCGGATAGCGCCATGATCCATGACGGCACTCAGCCTTGTACATATGATACCAGCCCAGGGAAAGCTGGCGCCATGCTATAACCGCATCGTCTCCGCCCATAGCCACCCTCGGATTAGTTGACGCTGTACCGGCCGGATCTATATGCTCCAGCAACCCCGGCAAAATCCAGGTACCATTTCGTAATTCAGCTTTTTGTATCTTGGACCATCCGCCGATCTGCCTTGTCCAGACAGCGACGGCATTGCCTTTTGAATCCATGGCCACCTGGGGATCTGTTCCGCCATATTCACCCAGCCCGGCCTGATCAAGGCGGTTGTCGCCGGCACTGGCAGGGTGGTCCCATCCGGTACTATTATACAAGCTATAGAATATATGCGGCATCCCGGCGCTATCATCCTGCCTCCAGGTAATTATCGCACTCCCGCTGTCACTCATTGCCACTTGCGGACTGTAAGAGTTAGTTAAATCATCATTATCGAAATCAATGTGACCGTCAGCCATTGTCCCCGGATCAGACCATGATGCACCCCGGTATTCGCTCATGTAAATACGATTTTCTGATGCATAACCCTGGGCCCATACAATAACCGCATTACCCTGCCTGTCAACAGCCACAGCCGGATTATACGACCAGGTACCACTCGTTCCGTCACTAATCTGTTCATTGTACGTGTTTATGCCATCGGTTATATCCGACCTATAAATAACATCAAGGCCGCCTATATTATTGGCCGTGACGATATACGCGGTGCCGGCACCATGAACCGCAGCAGCAACAGTTGTTGTTTGTGTTGAAGTGACAGCCCCAAGCGGGCCCCAGGAACCATTTCTGTACATTTGCCATAATGCCACATCATATCCAGGGGTCATGTGATATTGCACCCATGCGATCAGAGCTGTTCCATCGTCAGCTATCGCTACCGTATGGTCACCTGCATCATGTCCGGCGCCGCCGTCATAGATACTCACGGGACTGTCCCATACCCCGTTGCGGTATTCGGTTTTATGGACATTCAATGTCCCGATTGTATTCTTCTGCAGCCATATAATAATGGCGTCGCCCTTGCCATTCATGGCCACCTTCGGATCAATGGCATCGGTTGGAATGGGATCAACCGGATCAATGTTCGCATATCTATCTGCCGGGTTGGTCCACCGCAGCGGATTATGCACCAGATAACTGTACCCCCTCTTCACCAGGCCCGTGTTCAGGTCATCGCACCCGGCCCCAAGCAGCACCGTCACCGCCATCATACCGATAACTATCGCCCTGAATGTATATGAGTTCATTTCATCACACTCCCGTTAAAACGTCGCCCCCGCGCCAGCGTAAAAGGACATGAAATCCATCAGGCCGCCCTTCTCGATGATGCCCCGGTAGTCGGCGCCGACCTCCAGAAGGGCGATATCCTTCACGGTGAAGGAACAGTTTACGCCCAGGGAGAACATCATCTGCACCGCGCCCTTCTCCTTCACCGGCGGGTCCAGGAACATGACCGCGGGCCCGGCGGTCTCCGGCACGTATTTCACGCGGTCGTACACGCCGCCGAAGGACGCCCGGGGGCCTATGGAGATCCACCCGGCAAAAGGCACGCGGCACCCCAGGGCGGCCATGAAGGGAACCAGCCAGGCCGACTTGACGTATCCGGCCTTCCCGTAGAGATAATAGAATCCCGATTCGGCCCCGATATCAAGCCACCGGGAGACAAGGTTCTTCCCGTACACGGTCAGGGAGCCGCCGAAGCCGAACCGGTAGAGCCTGCCGTAATCGCGCAGCGGGACGAGGCAGCCGCCCCGGGCAGAGATGAGGGCCCCTGGCATCGGGTCCGCCGAGACGACCCTGCTGTTGGACGATTCGATGCCCCGGTCGTCGACGGAGCGGATTACGAAGCGGTGCTTTTCGAGGGGGTCCAGGTTCTTCAGGTCCCAGGCGGTGTCCCGCGTGGCGCCGGCCAGGGCATATCCGCCGGCTCCCCTTCGGTAGAGCCGGTAATTGGTGATGGCGCCCCCGCAGGGGTCCTGGGCCCTGTCCCAGGTGATGCGGGCGTTAAGGGGCTTTTTTTTGTCCTTCCGGTCCACCTTCATGGCCACCCCTCCCGGCGGAAGCGGCTCGCCCTTGAGGGTGGTGAACTGCACCTCGTTGCTGAGCAGGGACTCGTAGTTGTCCCGGTCCACGGCGGTGACGTAGGCGGAATAGGCCGTGTTGCATGACAGGCCCGTCGCCCGGTATTTAACGAAGAAACTTGTGCCGTCGAGGCGGTATTCCCCTCCCCGCTGCCGGATATAGACCCTGTAATGCTTTACCGGGTTGAAGGGGGCGAGCCAGGACAGGTCCACGTGGCGCTGTGCCACCTTCTCTTTCAGGGCGGAGGGGTTCTTTCGCACCATGAAGAGAACGTCCTGCCTCTTGATGACCATCTCCTTCGGCGAATTAAGGTCGGTCCGCACCGTGTACGAATCCCGGTCCTCGTCCACGACATAGGCCTCCACCATCTTGCCGTCCGTCTTGTGGATATAGACCTTCCCCATGTACACATCGGTGTATAATATGCGGAGAACCGCGCCGCGCCCGAACTCGGCCAGGGACCCGTCCCTCTTCCTCACGGTAACTGCGGCGGGCGTTTCGTTCAGGACCTTTCCCTCGACGATGCGGCCGTCGCGGAGAAACACGACCTCGGCGCGGGCCTCCATGGCGGCGGCGCAGGCAATGACCGCCGCTGCCGTTACGGCAGCGGCCAATCGTGCATGTCTATTCATTATAATTATCTTCGGTTTACGTTTATATCAGGCTTTTCCCGGGGGACAATGCCGCGGCTTCCTCACTGCACCCGGGTATTTTTGATCTTCTTCTCCGGGACTGTTATGACGCCGCCCGCGGTCAGAATCGTGTAGACCGGCCCGCGCGACAGGATCACGCCGGTCAGCACCCTGCCGTCATAGAGCATCACGGTGTCGGTGCGGCCGTACTTCGCCCTCATCTCCTCCAGGGTCGACTCCGGCATGCCGTCGCGGCCCAGGAGCGGCGCGATGATGCCGCGTATCTCCTTCTCGGTCTTTCCGTCCAGGCCGGTTATGACCGGTATGGCGGATATCATTTCCAGCTCCTTGTCTTCCGCGGCGGAGATGGCCCGGGTAACCGCCGTGGTCGTGAACACGAAGGCCTTCCCCTCGCCGACGGACTCGCGCTGCGCCGTGCCGATAACGGTCACCTCGACGGTCCCCTTCCGCACCGCCACGACAGACCCGCCATCCCCTGAGGAAACGCTGTATTCGGTGCCGCGCACGGATGCCGTGATGGTCGCCGTCTTAACCGAATAGGATTCGCCCCTGGCGAGCTTCTTCACCGCCGAGAGGGCCTTTCCCTGTTTCACCATGAGCTCCCGGTTCTTCGGGCTGAGGAGCTTTCTCATCTCCACCGTGGAGTTCTCCATGATGCGGATGACCGTGGATTCGGCCACCTGGAGCAGGACAAAGGCGCCGGGGCCGGTGGCGATCACGTCGCCGTCGTTGATCTGCATTTTTATCGCCGGCTTGAGGGACGCCCCCTCTCGGAGCACATCAGCCTTTCCCATGAAAAAAGTAATCATTGTCAGGTCGGGACCCCTCCCGCATGAGAGGACAAGGCCGAGGGCCAGCACCGTGACAGCGCCGAGGGCCTTGATCGTGTTCAGCTTTTTCATCAGAAAATCCTCCTTGCCGGTAATGCGCCGGACGGAAACCCGGCGGTTCATACATACTATTCGCCCTCAGCCATGATGTTAATATTATTACGCTGTGCCATGATGCGTTATTTACGGCATTTCGGAGCCGCGGCCGGGGCGATACGCGATGATTTTGCACGACCGTTCAGTCTTTTTATTTTGAAAAAGAAAAACACCGGTTGTATATTATAGATGCCAGGCCGTGTATTTGGTAAAAATATGTTGACACTTACGGGGTATGCTATAGTTTGACGGACAGATCGCGCGGTGGAGCAGTAGGTAGCTCGTTGGGCTCATAACCCAAAGGTCGCAGGTTCAAATCCTGCCCGCGCTAATATACGGCGAGGTAGCTCAGCTGGTTAGAGCACGCGGCTCATACCCGCGGCGTAGAGGGTTCGAATCCCTCCCTCGCTAATTTTTTCACCTCCGCGTATGGAAAGCATAATAACGTTCCTGGTAACCCACAAGATCATCCTTATCATCGCGGTAATAATCAGCATCGTGATTGTTCTCTCTGTCGTGAAAAAGCTCGTCAAGGTCGCCGTGTTCTTTCTGGCGATCCTGGTGCTCTACGCGGCCTACCTGGTCTACACCGGGCAGAAAGTACCCCGGACCAAACAGGAAGCCATACAGCACATGAACGGAAAACTTGACGAGATAAAAGCGGGCGGGCAGAAAAGGGCCAGGGACGGCAGATAAAACCTATTCCTCGTCATTCTCTTTTTCGTAAATAATCAAATCCTTGCTGTCTATGAGCTTGTTGCCGTTTTCAAGCTCCGTCAGGATGATCCGGTATTCTCCCGGCTCAAGGTCCTTGATGGTGCCGTAGACAATCTTGCTGGTGTTATCGATCCGGGCCGACCGGGTAAGGACGTCCACCCAGACAAGCTCCTTTTTCTGGTACACGATCCCGATGACGCGCTCGCCGTATTTCTTCTTGAACACAAAGGCCCAGTCCACGGCCTCGTCCGAGGCGAACTCCGGCGTACCTTCAAGCTTATGATAGGTGTCCTGGCCGAATTTCTTGAACCCGAAGGTCCCCTCCATGGAGCAGGAAACCGCACCGAGGGCTACGGCCAGAACGATGGCCATGTGGGCAAGCCGGCGTATCTTCATCATGAACATCCTGTTTCGATTATTCGACCTTGTACTGGTCTTTGTCAAGCTCGATCGTCCCCCGCCCGTCACGCCTCATGCGGGGGCCTTCCTCGCGGACATTGCGGCGCTCCCGTTTTTCAGCCTCGGCGCGCCCGGCGTTCACCGCCCTTCCGATCCCGACCAGGAACCTTACCAGGCTTATCAGCGCGTATATGATTATCGCGAAAAAGATAATTTTCAGCAATTGTGCAAACATCAAAAGTAACTCCCCAATTTTGTTCCTTTACAGCGGGGGCCATTCGAAACCTACCGCGCCAATATGTCAAGCAGCTCTTTCACGGCCCCGGGGAGGCCCACGAATATGGAACGCGCGATGATGGAATGGCCGATATTCAGCTCGTCGAGGCCCCGCGCCGCAAGGACCGGGCCCAGGTTGTACCGGTTCAGGCCGTGCCCGGCGTTCACGCCGATGCCGATTTCGGCGGCATGGGCAGCCGCGCCGTAAACACGGTCCAGTTCGCGCTTCACATCCGCCGGGAGTTCCCGGTACAGGTCGCCGCCGAAGGCGTCGGCAGCGTTGCAGTAAGACCCGGTATGGAGCTCTATGTAATCGGCGCCCGTCTCCTTCGACCGATACACGACGTCCTTTTCCGGCTCGATGAATAGCGACACTATGATGCCGCTATCATGGAACCTCTTGACCGCCGTCCTGATCCGTTCGAAGTTACTCTCCACGTCCAGGCCGCCCTCGGTGGTAACCTCCTCGCGTTTTTCCGGCACCAGGGTCACCTGGTGCGGCTTTACCTTGAGGGCGATGGCCGTGATCTCATCGGAAAGGGCCATTTCAAGGTTATACTTTCCCTTCACGATGTCCTTGAGGGCCACGACGTCCCGGTCCTGGATATGGCGCCGGTCCTCGCGCAGGTGTACGGTGATGCCATGGGCGCCGCTTTCCTCGCAGAGACGAGCCCCTTCCAGGGGGTCCGGATACGAGGTTCCCCTGGCCTCGCGTACCGTGGCTATATGATCTATATTAACGCAGAGTTTAACCTTCCCCATTGCCTTCCGTGCCCTCACATGTTCTGCTTGTGCGTTATCTTCACCAGCACCTTTTTCGGCATGACCGAGATGATATCAGTCGTATTGATGTTCCTCCCCGCCACCACGACGGGCAGGTCCTTCACCACCGTGTCCTTCTGTTCTTTCGCCAGGAGGAGCCTGGCGTTCACCTTCCCGGCGTCGATAAAGGCCTCGACGTCGCCGGGGGCCACAGACTGTTTTTCCGCCAGGCGGATATACACCTCGACCTCCCGGTCTTTGACTTCATATTCGTACTCCCGGGGGGCGTTCTTCACGCCCACCGGCACCGTGATCACCTCAAGGTCCTTCAGGTCGGTGACCAGCACCCTGACGGTGAAGTTCTTTTCGCTGAACGAGACGTCCTTGTACTTTTCGGCATTCAGCCCCACCTGGCGTTTTATCTCCCCGGTCTCGTTTTCCACCGACACTTCTTCGGTATCTATCGTATCGATATCATTGATGACCGACCGCGGGCCGGATATCATGACCTGTTCGGGGACCACCTGCTTGTCTATGATTATCTTCCCCTTGCCGACCTCGCCGGTGATGACGGGTACGACCCTGACCCACTTGAATTCCTTCTTCTCGATGGTAAGGGTCACCTCTCGGTCGACGAGGGATATGGATATATCTTCGGGGACCTCCTGCTTTTCCACCTGCACCGGATAGTCCCTGGGGCCGCCGAGGCTGGCATTCTCGAGGTCAATGGTTATCCGTATGTTCTTGATATTGACGTTCTTCAGTTCCTCCTTCTTTCCCTCGAGGATGATGACCGACGTCCTGCCGGACAGGCCGGACACCGCCATGTTCGCCGGGAGGTTCTTGATGGTAAGGGGGACCTTGTAGCGGAGCTTTTCCGTCTTGCCGCTGATGATGAAGGCCCACAGGATCACGGCCAGGAGAAGGCACACGCCCTTTGCCAGGAAATCCCGCTCCCGCACGACGTACATTATTCTGTCTTTTATTACTTTCATGATATCACTCTGCGCCCTTCCGTGTCGGCAGGCGGTAGCGCTCCTCGTACGCCGTTTTCGGGTTCATGAAGAAGAGGATCATGTTCTTCAGGTCCTGCGCCCGGACCCGGGAGAAGAGCCTGCCGTTGACCATGATGCATATGCTGCCGGTTTCCTCGGAGGTGAGGAGCACCAGTGCGTCCGACTCCTCGGCTATGCCCAGGGCGGCCCGGTGACGGGCGCCGTGCTGCTTTTTCAGCTGCTTCGAATCGCTCAGGGGAAGATAGCAGGCCGCGGCCGTTATCCGCCCCTCCTGGATGATGATGGCCCCGTCGTGGAGCGGTGTCAGAGGGAAAAACACGGTGCGGATGAATTCCTCCGATATGTCCGCGTTCACCAGGACGCCGGTTTCCGCGTAGCTCCTGAGCCCCGTGTTCCGCTCTATGACGATGAGGGAGCCGACCTTTTCTTCGGACATCGACACCACGGCGTTGACCAGCTCGTCCAGCTGGAAGGGCTCCTTCCCCGCCTCGGTGGCCAGCCAGTTCCGCTGGCCGAACTGCGTTATGAGGCGCCGCAGCTCCGGCTGGAACAGGATGATGACGGCGATCACCACCGACGAGGCTATGTTCGTGATGAGCCAGTCCAGGGTGTCGAAGTGGAGGAACTTGGCCAGTATCGCCACGATGATGATTATCATGACTCCCTTGAGGAGCTGGATGGCGCGGGTGTTGGCCAGGAAGCGGTACACCAGGTAGAAGATGAACGCCACCAGGACGATATCGATCACGTTCCGGAAATATTCCCAGAATATCCTGAGGTAATGGGTCACGCTGTTTGCCAGTTCTATCATTGCGCTATGATATCCTCTTCAGCATCTCAAGGGCTTCAAGGGCCAGGCGGTGCTCTTTCACGTCATGGACCCTGATGATGTCCGCGCCGTTCAGCACCGACGCCGCGTTGAGGGCGATGGTCGCCGGCAGGCGGTCCTCCTCGGCCCGGTAGAGCTTCCCGATGAGGGACTTGCGCGACAGCCCCACGAGTACCGGGAAGCCGAGCTCCTTGAATTCATGGAGATTCTTTATTATCCGGTAATTATCCTCAAGCGTTTTTCCGAAACCGATACCCGGATCAACGATAATTTTTTCTCGCCCGACGCCGCGCGCAACGGCCTTTTCCGCCGCCGCGGCCAGGAAGCCGCGTATCTCCCCGACAAGGTCGCCGTAACGCGGGTCGCGCTGCATGGTCTCCGGCGTGCCCTGGATATGCATCAGGACCAGGGAGGCCCCCGATCCCGCCGCCACCGCGGCCATGTCATCGTCGAAGGAGAGACCGCTGATGTCGTTTATGATGGATGCCCCTGCCCCGAGGGCCGCCCGCGCAACCGCGGCCTTGGTCGTGTCAATGGATATCGGAATGCCGATGCCGGCGGCGATTTTTTCGATAACGGGGCACACCCGGTCTATCTCCTCCCGCGCCGTCACCGGCTTCGCCCCGGGACGGCTCGATTCGCCGCCTATATCGATGATGTCCGCTCCCTCATCACGCATGATGAAGGCCCGTTCGGCCGCCCGTGCGGCGTCGGCGTATTT
Organism: Spirochaetota bacterium; assembly: GCA_035400945.1. GTDB lineage: Bacteria > Spirochaetota > UBA4802 > UBA4802 > UBA5550 > RBG-16-49-21. The sequence goes on along the minus strand of DAONAJ010000060.1, from coordinate 13,715 downwards.
CCCGCCGTCGTAGAACGAATCGGGCGTGACGTTCAATATGCCCATTATCCTTACGCGGTCCATGGGGCCTCAGAACATGACCGTCGCCGAGGCGATATGGTTGAATCCCTTGGTGATCGTGTCCATGGTAAAGGCGTAGGAAACGTCAAACCGCACCACGTGAAAGGTCAGTCCCGCGGAAAAGACGAGGTCTTTCAGGCCGATATAGATCGAGGCCCATTTCATGATGTCATACTGTGCCCCGATGCTGTAACCGAAGGTCTTCACGTCAAGCTTCTTGATGCCGCTCACGGCAATGGTGAAGTTCCTGTTGGTGATGACGGCGATGCCCAGCTTCAGGGTCGGATAGGCGAAGGCGTACGTTTGGTCGATGCCGGCCCTCTTCACCATGGGGTACATGCCGGTGCCGAGGTCCTGCACCATGAGGCCGATCTTGAGGAAGGGGAGCAGGTAGACCTGGGTGCCGATATCCGTGCCGCACCCCAGGTAATAATCGTTTCCGATCTTCTCGTACAGCGCCTTGACGCTGAAACCCAGTGACGTTACCCCCAGGGAAACGCCGTAGGAAATGTAGCCGGCTGTGGCCAGGTAATCGAGGGTCCCGGTCCTCACGCCGTTATAATCCATCCGCCCGACCCCGCCGGAAAAGATGGTATAGGACCCGATGCCGAGGACCCCGGTGGGGAGGTTGATGGCCATGCCGAAGAAAGCGGTGTTGGCCCCGAAGGTCAGCATGGACCCGCTGGCCGCCACCTGCACGGAGAACCTCTTCTCCTCCTCGGAGAACCGTATCAGTTCGGCCTCGCTTATATCGTCGACCTTGCCCTTCTCGGCCTTCTCCTTTATCTCCTTTTCGGTCAGGATCTGGGCGTGACGCAGCTCGGTCAGGCCCGCCGGGTTCCAGTAGATGGAATACACGTCGTCTGCGGTGACCTCCCCGTTCCTGCCCATGGCGACATACTTCCCGCCGACAAAGCCCCCGCGGGTGAAGGTCCCCCTGCTTCTCCCGTTCGCCTGCACCTTCACGGTCCTGGTCCCGTGGAGTCCGTTGCGCACATCCTCCGACTCCACTTTGATGATGTACATGCCCGGCTCAACCCTGTTGCCGCTGCGGTCCCTGCCGTTCCAGATCGCCGGGTAGCCGGGGAACATGCCCGAGTTGACCTCCTCGCCTTCCAGGGTATACACCTTCACCTTCACCTTGTTGAACAGGGCGCCGCCGGGATATCCCATGGCCTCCAGCGCCAGGGCCTGCAGGTCGGTTATCTGCACGATGCCGGACCCCGGGTAAAAGGGCACCGGCCACACAATGATCCCGCCGGTGTTGTAGGCGCGCGCCGCCGTCGCAAACAGCAGCAGGCAGCAGACCCCCAGAGATGATGCAATAACGCGTTTCATGACAGTATGGTACAGGTCCGAAGTTTTTTAATTTTAGAATACAGGTTGTTGATACCCCGATTTACCCTCGAGGTCAAGAATTATTTATCATAACCGGTCATCATCATCGGCGGGAACATCATCCACGGCCAGGGCCCCGAACTGTTCATGGGCCCGGGACACCGCATCGGCGATCGCCGCGTCCCGTTCCGGCCCCGTCATGCCGGTACCGCCGGTGCCGCACTCGAAATATAAAAGGAATTCGATGTTTCCCTTGGGACCCGTCACCGGCGACGGGGCGATGCCTTTCATGATCATTCCCTTCTCCCCCAGGGCCGCCACAACGCGCGAAAGGATCTCGACGTGGATTTCTTTTTTGCGGACCACGCCCTTCTTGTGCTCTCCCGGATCGGCCTCGAACTGGGGCTTTACCAGGATGACCCCTTCAACCGGGGAAAACACGTCCCGCACCGTGTCAAAGACCTTCACGATGGAGATGAAGGACAGGTCCGCCGTCACGAAATCAATGCGTTCGGGAAATTGTTCCCTCGTCAGGCTCCGGGCGTTGGTCTTTTCCATGACCGTGACGCGGGGGTCCTTCCGCAGGGAGTAGTCGAGCTGGCCGTAGCCCACGTCAACGGCGTAGACCTTCGCGGCGCCCTCCTTCAGCATGCAGTCGGTGAACCCGCCGGTGGAGGCGCCGAGATCGACGGCGGTCTTGCCCCCGAGGGAGACGCCGAACCGGTCCAGGGCGTGCTTGAGCTTCTGCCCGCCCCGGCTCACGTAGAGACCGCCGGGCCGCTCCACGGTCACGCGCTCCGTCCCGGCCACCTGCTTTGTCGGGTCCGTAACGGTCTCGCCGTCCACCTTCACCCACCCGGCCATGATTTCGCGCTTCGCCTTTTCCCGCGACTGCGACAGGCCGTTCCGGGCAAGGAAGATGTCAAGGCGTGTCTTTTTCATGGGTTATTATTACACATGGAGAGTGAATCAGATGACGCATCGTGTCAAATGAAAAACTTCACGGCACAAATACTGCTGCTGGCGAACATACCTCCTCTCATTGGCCTGTTTTCTTCGGCTGGGAGATGAAAAAGGTGATCCTGCTGTTCATTACCGGTTACGGGTTTCATGAATTACCTGACGGCACAACGCCTCCGGATTACCCCTGCGGCCAGGTTGCGCCGCAGAACCTATGGATGGCCCCGGGGACAACATGCCTGAGCCACGCGACATCCTTCATGTATAATTTCATCATCGGGAAGGAATACGGGAGAAACCGGGACTGTGAGAGGGTCAAAATCCCGGGACGGCGCGTCGGCGCTATCCTGTATACCCTGGTTCCCGCCATGATACTGCTGGCGGCGCTGGTAAGCCTGGAGGGCCTAGTGTCGCAGCACACGATGATGCTGCTACGCAAGGGGCCGGCCGCGCTGCTGATCCTTTTCAAGACCTATTTCGACTACCGGGCGCACCGGGAAGAGCATGCTGCGATAAACCATCGGGAAGAATAAACGGACGGCGTCAACTGCCCTTCAGCGCCCTTCGAATGCTCCGAATGATCCTCGCAATGACAATCCATAAACCCCAGAGAAAGAAGAAGATGACGAAGAGAAGCCCGAGAAGCGAGGTAAAAACAGGGAAGAGCCGCGGCAGGAACAGCTGGGGCATGATGACGCAGACGCCGAATGCCGCGATGACTGCCAGGACGGCGGGCAGTCCCCTGCTTTTCGTTTTATATTTCGCCACCGCTGCCCGGCACAGGTTAAAGGCCGGCACGCCCAGGAGGAGCGCCGCGATCAGCACATAGACGGGGAAGCCGGCGGCATCAGGCAGGTGTTCAAGGCAGGCCCGGGCTGACGGATGCGTCACGGCCAGGGTAAGGACGGCCCCCAGCACAATGTAGGCGGCGACGGCCTTCAGGATAAAGACGTATCCGGACCATTCCCTGTCGCTGAAAAGGCGCCGCCTCAATCCGGGGCTTTTCACACCCTACCCTTCACTCTTCCCGATATGAAACGTGTACATGGCTGACATGGTGATGCCGAAGAAGTGGTCGTATTTACCGTCAATGATATTCATGGCCACGTCGTTATAGAAAACATTGTTGTATCGCTGACGGTTAAACAGGATCTGGTACCTGCCGCCGAGGGATATCGTTGTGCTGATTTTTTCTATATGATAAGCGAAAGAAAGCGCCGCGCTGCCCCCGTAGGAAAAATACCTTCCTTTCCGGAGCCACACCGGCAGGAGCTCGACCGTGTCGAAGATGACGCAGGATTTCCTGTAATTCATATTGATCTTTTCAACGGACCAGAGAGCGAGGCCTGAAACGTTCGTCATGAGATAAAAACCGGCGCCCAGGGGAATTGTAATGCCCAGGCCGAGGCCCCCGCCGTAGGCTTTCACGTCATCGGTAAGGACCCGGTGTATGATCGAGAGGTTCCCGCTGAAGTTGTAGTTGAGATCATCGAGTCGCTCGTCGTACCGGTATCCCTGGGCCTTGAAGCCGGCAAAGACCTTCACCATCCGGTGCACGGCGCAGGAGATCGACGTATCGCTGTCCCACTTGAGGATATCCCGGGAATATTTCTTGTACGAAAGGTTTGCCGTCATTCCTCCCAAGACCGTCAGCATCATGCTGTCCGCCATTCCCCGCGAATAGGCCTTGAACCTTCCTATGGCGAATACCGACTGGACCGACCACCTGTCCAGGAACCCGATCGACAAGACCGGCCCCGCCATGGCGTTCGAAGTCATTTTGAAATCCCGGGAATTCTCCTTGAATAAAATCGGCATACCGGGGAACAGGAAAGAAGTTGTCTTCGCGTCCGACCAGGCAGGCTTCCACCAGGCGTACCACGCGGTGCCGCCGATGCTCAGGTCAACCGACGCGAAGGATGCGGTTGACTGCAGAATAAATATGACAACCGGAAAAATGAAATATTTTTTCATGTAATCACCGTCCTCAGGCAGAATTTTTAGCCGTATCCGGGCCTCTCAAGAAACCGGCCCTATCTGCCATGTATCTTTCCATAATTCCGGTAAATGTCAATACAAAATAATCAACGCGTTGCGGGGCATGGGCCGCGCCGGGAATTTGGTTATAATGCAACAATTATATAATTGACAGGAAGCGTCGCGCGGGGTACACCATGGCCGCATCAGGCACGGCAGACACCATTGAAACCGGACCATTGACATGGACATGCGTTTTGAAGAACTTGGCGAGGCCCACCGGGTCCCGGTCACAGACATATTCAATCATTACATTGAAAACAGCTATGCCGCGTATCTCGAGGAAAAAGTATCCTATGACTTTTTCAGCATGATCCTCGGGATAACACGGGGTTATCCGGCGGTTGCCGTCAGAGACACCGGCGGCGTGATTATAGGCTACGGGTTCCTGCGCGCATACAATCCCATGCCGGTCTTCAGGCACACTGCGGAAATCACCTGTTTCCTTCACCCTGACTTCACCGGTAAAGGCGTCGGCGGAGAAACCCACCGGCACCTAGAGAAGGAAGCCGCCGGCATGGATATCTCCGTGATCATGGCGAGCATTTCCTCGCTGAACGAAGGAAGCGTGAAGTTTCACGAAAAACGCGGATTCACCGAGTGCGGAAGGTTCCTGAACGTGGGAAGAAAATTCAACACGGACTTCGACGTCATCCGGATGCAGAAACGGATATAGCGACAAATGCCGCCATACACAACCATGCAGTCAAAGGATTTATCATGCTCCACGAATCATATGTAAGCCAGAAAGAAGAAAAAGTGTTCAGGCGCTGGTTCCAGGACGACTACTTCGACCTGATCGTATGGTATGATCTCGAGACCAGGCTGATTACCGGGTTCCAGCTCTGTTATGACAAGAACAAAAACGAGCATGCCTTTACCTGGCACAGGGACGCCGGTTTCAGCCACAACAAGGTCGACAACTCGCGGTCCCCTCAGAGCTACGCGGGCACCCCCATCCTCATCGACGACGGAATATTTCCCTTCACCATTGTCATGGGCAAATTCGCCGACAGCTCCGGGAACATTGACGCGGCCATACGGGACCTCGTGATGGAAAAGCTGAAGGAATATGCCGGGCTATAGGATCACCCCCGCCGCCGCTGGCCGCACCAGGACTTTCTCCGGCGTGACCGCGACCGGTCCCCTCACGTCATGACGCCTTCTCCGGAAAAAAAATGACCTTGCAGACCCCGATAATCATGAAACACGCAATCACGGTGACGATGAGCAGCATGGGGGGGAACTTGATGATGTAACCGGCGCTCAACAGGTCCATCATCACCAGGGAAATAACAATTGAGGCCGTGACAAGCCTGGGGCGGGCCGGCCTCGCTCCTCCTTCTCTCCCCCTCGAAATCCTTGCCAGCAGCGCTCCCAGGAGGACCGTTGCCTGGATGCCGGCGCCGGCGGCAAGGGCCGTTATCACCGGGCCGATGACAAGGAAGCCCCCGAAAAATAGGTTGCCCAGGATGAGTACCCTGTTCGTCTCCGGCTGGGCCAGGTAAAAACAATCAAAGGCAAGGGCCGCGGCTGAAGGTACAAAATAGAGGACCTTCATCCCGGGGAGTTTTTCTCCGGGCATGCCGGCCGCGTAAAACGCGAAATAGAGCAGCACCCCCAGGAGATACAGGGCCGTGATATGAAAAAAGAAAAGAACGGGATATTCAAACAGGTAGCCCCGCAGGTACAGGGCCCCCTGCGCCTGGAACAGGGCGAGGCAGAAAAAAAGCGCGGCCTCAAAAAAGCGTTCGAGGCGCCGCTCACCCCCAAGGAGCCGCCGGATTGAAAGCGCGAGGCAGAGCCCCGCTGTGGCCAGTATCAATATGGAAAGAATAAGCTTCATTGCCCGCATATTCCCAGATGTGCGTCTCGTGCCGCCATGGCCCCTGCGCCCTGCCCAGTTATTTCATCAGCTTGATCAATCGCGCAACGAGGGAATCAGGGTCAATGCCGTACTTCTTGAACAGCTCGGCGCTTCTGCCGTGGGTAATGAATTCATCGGGAAACCCAGCGCAGAAGAGTATCTTCTTCCGGAGCGCGGCCTTGACCGACGAGAGGAGATACTCGCCGGCGCCACCGGCGACCATGCCGTTTTCAAGGGTGATGGCGAACCGTACGCCGGACAGGACCCGGTTTATGCCCCGGACATCAAGGGGCTTGATGGTGAGGAGATTGATAACAGCGGTGCCGATGCCGCGCTCCGCCAGCAGGTCGCGCACCCTGCGGGCCACGGGCACCATGTCGCCGAAGGTGAAGATGGCCAGGTCCCTGCCGGTGGTCAGCGTTTTGATCTTACCGGGTACGAAGTTTTTTCCCTCATCGTATGAAAATTCGCACTGGTCGATCCCGCCCCGGGGATACCGGATGGCCACGGGACCGCTGTCATGGCGCGCGGCGAAATGTATCATGTCCCGCAGTTCCTCGCCATTTGACGGCGCGAGGATCATGAAATTGGGAATGTTCTTGATGATGCCGATATCGAAGAGCCCCTGGTGCGTTTCGCCGTCCTGGCCAACGGCGCCGGCGCGGTCCACGAGGAGCCTCACCGGGAGGTTCATGATGCCGATGTCATGGATGAGCTGGTCCACGGCCCGCTGGAGGAACGTTGAATAGATCGACACGAAGGGCCTGACCCCGCTCACGGTCAGGGCCCCGGCGAAGGTGACCGCGTGCTGCTCGGCGATGCCCACGTCGAAGAAGCGGTCAGGCCACTTCTTCTCGAACTCATACAGGCCCGTCCCCAGCTTCATGGCCGCCGTGATGGCGACGATCTTCCGGTCCTTCCTGGCGATGTGCGCCAGGGTCTTGCCCGCGATCTCCGAATAGGAGAGCCTGCCGTCGCCCCGGGCGATGCCGGTGGCCCGGTCGAAGGGGCCGATGCCGTGGTAATGCGCGGGGTTCATCTCCGCCGGTAGATATCCCTTCCCCTTCTTGGTCAGGACGTGGATGATCTTGGGCCCGTAATTGATGGCCTTCACCCTTTCCATGATGTGTATGAGCTGCTGTATGTTGTGGCCGTCAATGGGTCCGAAATAACGGACCCCCATATCCTCGAAGAACTGGCCCGGTATGATCATTTTTTTAAAGCTTTCAATGGAGCGGTAAATGAAATTGAAGAGCGGTCCGCCCACCCGCGGTATCCTCTTGACCAGGTCCATCGACTTTCGCCGAATGCGGTTGTAGGTCGAGCCGGATATGATGCGCGTGAGGTACTTCGAAAGGGCCCCCACGTTTTCATTTATGGAATGCTCGTTGTCGTTGAGTATGATGATGAGGTCCCGTTCCAGGTGGCCGATCTGGTTGATCGCCTCGAAGGCCATGCCGCCGGTAAGGGAGCCGTCCCCGATCACCGCGATCACCTTGTGCCTTTTACCCGTCATATCCCTTCCGATGGCTGAGCCGCAGGCCAGGGTAAGGCTCGTGCTGCTGTGGCCGGTATCGAAGGAGTCGAAGGCCGATTCGTGCATCTTGGGGAACCCTGATATGCCGCCGAACTGCCTGATGTTACGGAACGCGTCCCGGCGGCCGGTCAGGATCTTGTGGGCGTAACTCTGATGACCGACGTCCCAGATGATCTTGTCCGCTGGGGTGTTAAAAACGTAATGAAGCGCTATGGTCAGCTCCACGACACCGAGTGAGGACGCGAGGTGACCCCCGTTTCTGGAAATCACATCAAGGATGTATTCCCGCACCTCTCCGGCCAGGCCTTCAAGTTCGGCCGGTTTCAGTTTTTTCAGGTCTTTCGGGCCGTTGATTTTTTCAAGTAACATTGCAGTAGACCCCCCTGTCCCCCTGAGGGGGCATGTAGCATGGGTCTTGTATTTATTAAATTATTTGTAAACTATTTTTCATTATTGCGCCCTCACCCGCCCCTCCGGGGTACCCTCTCCCATGAAGCTTAAAAAAAGTAGAGGGCCTCTTTTCTAATAAATTATTTCACCCCCCCCTCTCCTTTTCTCATTTTTTAATGGGAGAGGGGGATCGAGGGGGCGAGGGGAATACGCTTCCTCCGCCCCCCCAGGGGGGACAGGGGGGGGTCTACGCTATGATCCGCGTGACCTTTTCCGTTTTTCCGCCCCTGGTTATTTCAAACACCACGGCATTGATTTTGCAGTTCTTTTCCGCGACTTCAAACTTGACCCTGGTGAAGGTCAGGAAACGCTTTACCGAGTTTTCCTTGTTAATGCCTATGACCGAGTCAAAGGAGCCGGTCATGCCGACGTCGGTTATGTATCCGGTGCCGCCGGGGAGGACGGTCTCGTCCGCGGTCATGACATGGGTATGGGTGCCGAACACGGCGGAAGCCCTGCCGTCGACGTACCAGCCGAAGGCTATTTTCTCGGAGGTGGCCTCCGCGTGGAGATCAACGATGATGATGGGGGCCCGGTCCTTTACTTCCTTATAGATAGCATCGAACTTCTGGAAGGGACAGTCGATCGGCTCCATGAAGAGCCGCCCCTGCAGGTTGACGACGCACACGCTGAAGCCCTTCCGCTCGATGATGTGCCAGCCGTGCCCCCGCACGCCCGCCGGGTAATTGGCGGGCCTGAGCAGTGCCGGCTCGGAGTCGATGATCTTCATCACCTCCATGTTGTCCCAGATGTGGTTTCCCGTGGTGATGCAGTCCACGCCGGCGGATAGGAATTCCTGCACGATGTCCGGCGTGATCGACTTGCCGCCGGCGGCGTTCTCCCCGTTGACGATGACCATGCCGATACGATGGGTATCGATGATCCCCTGGAGCTTGTCCTTCAGGATCTGGCGCCCGGGGCGTCCCACGACATCGCCGATGGCGAGAATTTTTATGGTGTCGCTCATTGTATTATCTCAAATTATTCCCTCCCCCTCGATGGAGGGGGGCGCGTCATTATAAAAATCTTATCGTTATTTCGCGTATTCGATGATCCTGGTCTCCCGGATGACCGTGACCTTTACGATGCCGGGGTATTTCAGCTCCGACTCGATCTTGGTCGCCACCTCGCGGGCAATGCCCTCCGCCTTCTCGTCGCTGACTATGGAATTGTCAACGATGACGCGGAGCTCGCGGCCGGCCTGAATGGCGTAGCACTTTTCAACGCCCTTGAATCCGAGGGCTATCTGCTCAAGGTTGTCCAGGCGCTTCAGGTACGTCTCGAGGGACTCCTTGCGGGCGCCTGGCCGGGATGCCGATATGGCGTCGGCCACCTGCACCAGCACCGCCTCGAAAGACTCGGGCTCGCGGTCGTTGTGGTGCGACGCGATGGCGTTCACGCACTTGTCGCTCTCGCCGAACTTCTTGGCCAGCTCGGCGCCGACGATGGCATGGGCGCCCTCGCCCTCCACCACGCTCCCCTTGCCGATGTCATGGAGGAGCCCGGACCGCTTGGCCAGCTGCACGTCAAGCTTGAGCTCGCCGGCCATGATGCCGGCCATGTTTGCCACCTCGAGGCTGTGGGAAAGGACGTTCTGCCCGTAGCTGGAGCGGTACTTCAGCTTGCCCAGGTTGTAGAGGGCCTCCTTGGAAAGGCCCGTGATCCCGAGCTGGTAAGCCGCCTTTTCCCCCTCGTCGAGCATGTTCTCCTCGATCTCGGTGGTGACCTTCTCCACAACTTCCTCGATCCGGGCAGGATGGATCCGCCCGTTCTGGATCAGCCGCTCCAGGGAGAGGCGCGCGATCTCGCGCCGCACCGGGTCGAAGCCGGATATGACCACGACCTCGGGGGTATCGTCGATGATCATGTCTACCCCGGTCAGGTTCTCAAGGGTGCGGATATTGCGGCCCTCGCGGCCGATGATCCGTCCCTTCATTTCATCGGAAGGCAGCGACACCGTGGTGATGGTGCTCTCCGAGGTGTAATCCGAGGCGTTGCGCTGGATCGCAGTAATGATGATTTCCTTCGCCTTTTTCTCGGCGGCGCGCTTTGCCTCTTCCTCGATCTTGTTGATGATCTTCGATGCCTCGAAGCGCGTCTCGTTTTCCAGGTTCTTCAGGAGCACCTGCTTGGCCTCGTCGGAGGTCATGCCGGCAACGCGCTCGAGCTCCTTCTTGTGGCGCTCGAACTCCTTGCGGAGCTCCTCCTCCTTCTCCATGTTTTCCTGCTCCTTCACCTTCAGCACCTTTTCCTGCTTGTCGATCTGGTCCAGGCGCTTGTCTATCGTTTCTTCTTTCTGCTGGAGCCGTTTTTCGATGTTCTGGAGCTCCTGCCGCCGGTCGCGGCTTTCCTTCTCCATGGCGTTTTTTTCCTTCAGCAGCTGGTCCTTGGCTTCCAGGAGCAGTTCCTTCCGCTTGTTCTCGGCGTCCTTGATGGCGTCCTGCACGATCCTCTGCGACTTGGCTTCGGCGGAGCTCAGCTTTATTTTGCCGAGATATGCGCGGAAGGCATACCCCAGAACTCCAACGATCGGGATAGCAATTATCAGTAGTATCGTAACTATTGTCATGTAGATCCTCCGGTCACCTGTGATGGTATCCTGGACCCTCCCGCCCCCCCTGGCGGCCGAAACGGTCCGGAACGCTGTTGTGGCCTCCCGTTTGCATGGAGGGGCCAAAACCGGTTATTAAATATCTTGCTGCAGGCTGGATGAGGCCCTGATAATATCAGGACCGCAATGAGGAGTATTTTTCCTGGATTCTGCTTATGACGAACTGGGGAACGAGGCTGGTGAGATCACCGTTATAGCTCGCTATTTCCTTGACCGCTTTCGATGATATGAAGGAATATTCACCTTTGGTCATGAGAAAAATGGTTTCAATTTCGGGGGCAAGTTTGCTGTTGATGGAGGCATTGGTCATTTCGTATTCGAAATCCGTTATGTTCCTGACACCACGAATTATATAGTATATACCATTCGATCTGCAAAACTCAACTAATAAACCCTCAAAAGAAACGACTTCGACTGAGCTATCATCCTTGTAGTAGTTATTTATGATCTCTAACCTCTCTTTTACTGTGAAAAGAGGTTGTTTCTCGCGATTGATCGCTATTGCCACTACCAGTTTATCACAAATCCCCCGGGACCTCTCGATAATATCAAGATGTCCGTTTGTTAAAGGGTCAAAGGATCCTGGATAAATCCCAACTCGCATATATAATCCAAATACTCCACAGCCGCAGCTACTTTAACAGGTACTTAATTTCTGTCAAGACTTTATTATTATTGATTTCCTACTATATAATATCCTATAAATCTTTAATCCATGAAACATCTTCAATATAAACCAATTTTTATCGGTATTACAGCTGCTCTGACCCCGATATTGTCCCCTTTTGCCCTGACCCCCGGGTACACCCTCTTGAGGCATGGATACCGCAATCCGGATAGTTTTCGGCGCCCAACCTGCCTCTCAGGCTGCTAAATAAACGTAACCGCCCCAATAAACCTTTTTTTCCAGTACGGCTTGCCCATATCGGCATAGGAGACTTTTTTGCCGCTCCGGGGGGCGTGGATAAACCTCTTCCCTCCCATATAAATACCCACGTGGGACAGCCTTTTGCCGCGGGAAGTCCTGAAAAAGACCAGGTCCCCCGGCTTTGCCTGCCGGAAGCGGACACGGCGCCCCGCCTGGTACTGTCTCTGTACCGAGCGAGGAAGCAGGATACCGTTCTTCTCGTACACATACATGACATAGCCCGAGCAGTCAAAACCCCGGGGCGATGCCCCGCCATGACGATACTGCACTCCCAGGTACCGCTGCGCCGTCCTCACGATCCTGCCCCTCTCTCCATAGCCGTAAAACTGGCCGTGCCATGAATAACCGCACCCCGGCATGAAAGCGGCCAGGAGAAGGAACATGACAATCAATGTAATTCTGCGGTTCATCCCGCTATGATTATCGGCACGTTATATGGATATTTGAACGGGCAGAAACCCCCAAAAAAAACAAATTGAATATTTTTTAAAAAGGATAACAATGCAACAATGCGAGCAATGTATAGAAGGGGCATATAATGATAGTTTGGTTCATATTAGTCCCCCTCCGGGGTATTTAGGGGGCTTTCAGGACAGCCTTTTTTTGAAATGACAGTGTTGCAATACGTTAAATAATCAGGGATAAAAACAGTTACTTTTTCGCCAGGTTGTCAAATTCCTCGCGGGTCAGGATAGTGAAGATCTTGTTGAGTTTTGCCTTGCCGAATATACGGGATATGGAATCGTTGAGATCAAAGAATATCAGCTTGATGTTGTTCGACATGGAATTATGGAGGAACTTGACAAAGGTGCCGATCGCCGAGGAATCAACAAAGGTCATGTCGTGGCAGTCTATCGCTATCACTTCGGGGGACATGGCCGCCAGTTTGTTCCAGGTATCTTCGACCTGGCGCACGTAGCCAAGGAAGAATTCCCCTTTGATCCGTATGATCTTTATTGCACCCCGGTCATCTATCTCGATTGATACCACGTCGCTCTCCTTTATCAGACGGATTGGGAAATTATTGGATATAATCAGCCGCTTCAGCCCCAATAAATCGGGAAAGCGGCAACAAAATAATTGACCTCTGTGGCGATACGTACAATAATAATACCATAGCAAATCAATAGTCAACAAAATATTGCTCTATTTTGATATATTGTTTGAGCGCGACAGACACTGCCGGAAAGCACTATATTATTCTCTTCATGCGGCAAATCTATTGACAGGATTGCCGTAATTTTTTATCCGGATGTAAAACATTCGAAAGGACAATGCCATGAAATTCATCGATGGGGGCCTTGAACAGGTCAAAGGCTATACTTTTTCTGCCGTGGAATGCGGCATCAGGTACACCGGCAGGCTCGATTACTGCCTGATAGCATCGGACGCGCCGTGCAATGCCGCCGGCGTCTTCACGACCAACAAGGTCAATGCCGCGCCGGTAAAGCTGTGCAGGGCGCGCATCAGCGGACCCGTCAGGGCGATCCTTATCAACGCGACCAACGCCAATGCCTGCACCGGGGACCAGGGACTGCGCACGGCCGAGGCCCTCACCGGCGACATAGCGTCCCGTCTCGGCTCCGGGCCCGAATCAGTGCTGATGGCCTCAACGGGCATCATCGGCCGCCAGCTCCCGCTGGAAAAGATGATGGGCGCCCACCAGGCACTGGTCGCGGGGCTCAGCCGCGATGGGGGCCGCATGATTCCCCGCGCCATTATGACCACCGACACCGTGCCGAAGGAGACGTGCGTCTCCTTCACGACCTCGGCCGGCGAATTCCGCGTGGCGGGCACCGCCAAGGGGGCCGGCATGATCGCCCCCAACATGGCGACGCTTCTCTGCTTCATCATAACCGATGCCCCGGTGGCCGCCGCGGACCTCACCGCGATCTTCAAACGCTCGGTGGGCCCGACCCTGAACGCC
>DAONAJ010000059.1:0-24322 GCA_035400945.1 Spirochaetota bacterium | reverse complement strand
ACTGATAATTGATAATAACACGAAGGCGGGGTCACGGGACCCCGCCTTTTTATTTCATCTTTACCAGGAAATATATTTAAACGAGAAGAAATTTCTCGATGATTCCAGCGATCTGTCGCGGAAAATTGAGTCGTGGGACCGGTAATTCAAACAGGAGCTGTCCCTGCAAAAACCATTCGATGAATTCATTGTCTTCTACCTCCTTCAATTAATTATAGTAATATAATAGTATTTTAGAATTTAGTCAAGTTCTGTATTATAAAATTTAAAAATTTTTCAGACCGGATTGTATCATCAAAAATTCTCTTTTTCTTCCCTGATCGCGCCGAGTATCCTGTACGCCTTGCGGTAATATTCCAGATTGCTAATGGTGCAGCGCTGCTCCGGCGGGACGCCCCACCGGTTGTACATGCCGCTGATGTGCGCCTTTGTCTTCACCGAATCTATCGATATATCCAGGCGCATGATAATTCCCACCCCAAGCTGGCCGGTCTTGTTTTTTTCCTTTAGGTCCCTGTTTAAATTGTTCGCAAGAATAAAGTTCACGAGATTATCGAAGGCCTTCTCGCTGAGGCGGAAGCTTTTCTTCTCCTCTAAATCGTCGGGGAACCCTTCGTGGCTCCACCGGTATTTCACCGCGCGGCCCCGCACGGTGACTTCATAGGTGTCCTCTTGGGAATCCTTGCTCACCTCTTCCTGTGTTATAACGAGCTTCATCCTGAAGTCGATTTTTTTCGGGAACGTTTCGGTAGCGCAGCATAATGATACGGCGACAATCATGATACGGACCGCGTGTTTCATCATTCACCTGCCGTGCGTGGATTTCCTGCCTCTCTGACATGCTAGCGTAAACAGGCGGCCTGTCATCAAAAATTTTCTTATTGAATTTTCACTGCCGTGGTGTATCATGATCATTCAGACACACATTACCCTGCAAGGAGAGAAAGCCCATGACATTGACAAGCATCCTCATATTGGTGGCGATCGGACTCGTGGCCGGATGGCTGGCCGGCATGATCTGGAAAGGCGGCGGCTTCGGCATCCTGTGGAACATCATCATCGGCGTGGCCGGATCGTTCCTCGGCGGCTGGGTATTCAGGCTAATCGGGATATCCTACGGCGGGATCATCGGTTCGATCATCGCCGCCCTGGTCGGCGCCCTTATTCTCCTCGCCATAGTAAACCTGATCAGAAGGCGGTAAGCGCTGAAGCGAACGGCCGCGGACACGGCCCTGAACCTGGCCGCGGCCGCCTCCCGCTGCCGGCCGGCGGATTAAACCCATGGTCATCATCATAGATGATTGCCTTGAATGCAGGCACCACTTCATGCATTACGGCTCAGTGGTCATCTGCAGTTACCACGGCATGACCACGGCGCGCCATGTCTACGAAGCGCCCTGGGGGCCGGTCTTCGTGAGCAACTGTCCCCTGGCAAACTCAGCGGAGCTGTTCGAAGATGAAGAGGAGGAAGAAGGATGATACCGGCTAACCGGTGATCGATTCTATCCCTTTTCGCAGCGCGGCCTGCGATGCCGTTTCCTTGTACACCTGGAGGGGTATGAGCTTCCTCATGTTCCCCGACACCTTGATCTTCCGGGCAACCCAGCCCTTCATCCCCACGGACCAGTCGCCCCTGACCAGGATGGACAGGGCGTAATCGGCCGGCATCGACATGTCCACGTCGGCCCTGGGGGCATGGCCCTTCTGGATGATGCCGCCGTTGATGCACATGGCTATTTCGGCGCCGCCATCCTCCACCTTCAGGTTCACAACGACGTCCTTCATGGCCTTTGGTATTTCAAGGCCCGCGGCGGCCTTTGTCATCTCATCAACTTTCGCGAACCATTCGTCTGACAGAAATTTTGGCATTGGATTCTCCTTGCAGTAACCACACTATAGACGGGATATATAAAAAGCCACTATTTTTAAGGAGGGGAAGCAGAGATTTCCGAAGGCGGCAGGAAAAAGAATTGCATATCCAGCATTATAGTATATCATTCTTGAATACACCGGCATCATCGGGAGCAAACCTATGGCAGGGAAATGGTCAATGCCGAGGCAGAGAGGTTCAATTCCGGCCAGCCGGCGCGCGGCATCATCCAGGGACCGGAGAAGACCGGCGCCCTTTTCAGGGCCGTAGTCCCCGGAGACGACCGTTCCGGCAACGAACTTCACATAGAGGTGACCCAATCATGAAAAAAACAAAAGGCCCGTTTCTCTTCATCCTAGTTGCCGTATCCATGCTGTTCCAATCGACATTATCAGCACAGGTCATCCCCGCCATCACCAGACCGGTGAACGATTATGCCAGCATCCTTACCCCCTTTGAGGAGAATAAAATCGCGGACATGCTCATCGCCCACAGGAAAAAGACCGGGATCCAGATAGCGGTCCTGACGGTCGGGACCACGGGACAGATGAACATCGAGGAGTTCTCCCTCAAGACAGCGGAGAAATGGGGCGGAGGAGCCCGGGGGCGTGACGACGGACTTCTCTTTACCGTGGCCGTGTATGACCGGCATATGCGCATCGAGGTCGGCTACGGCCTCGAGGGATACATAACCGACGTGAAGGCAGGGAGGATCCTCGACGGCATACGGGACGACTTTAAAAGTTATAAATACGGCCGGGGAATCGAGAAAGCGGTATCGCAGATAATTATCGCAACCGACGAGGTCCGGCCCGGGCAGGAGACGCCGGCGATGGTCAGGATGTGGGGCGCCCTTTCCCATGTCACGGGTCACTATATTATATTTTTTCTGTTAGGCGGCCTCTGTGCCGTTTTGCTTATTCTCGCCAGGATGCGGAAGATGATCAACGTGTGGGTCACAGTCGCTGCCGGATTGGCCCTCTTCCTCGGAATCCCGGTCCTGTTCCAGTTTTTCCTGCACGGCGCCTGGTACTGGACTCCAACGCTCTATCTCATGGGAGCCTTCGCCGGGGCGTCGATGACAGCTGCGATCATGGTCCCCGAAAAGAAAAAATCAAAAATAATTGCCGCGATAATAATGGGCATCCCGGTCCTGGCAAGCATGGTATCGATAGTATGGCTGATCCAGATACTGAAGCCCGTTGCGGAAGGCACGTCGAAAAATGAAACAATGCTCCTGGGTATTCTTATCGGCACGAATTTTCTCCAGTTCTGCATCCTGGGCGGCCTGGGCGGGTCCACCGGTGGCGGCGATTCCTACAGCAGCGGCGGATCATGTTCCAGCGGCTCCGGCTCGTCAAGCAGTTCCTCTTCCTCGAACGACACCTCGTGGTCTGGGGGCGGCGGCTCATTCGGCGGGGGCGGCGCGTCGTCGTCCTGGTAACGTGCCTGCGGTCAGGTTTTATGAGGGATGGCGAGGGGGCTTGTCTTGTCGGCGTGTTTCCCGGTAACGGACCGGTAGAAATCGCGGATAACCTTCATGTCTTGGTCCAAGTCGCCGGACGGCATCACCAGGGGACCGACGCCTCCCGTTTTGGTGGCGTAATCGAGAAAGCCGAGCAGGATAGGCACGCGGGCGCCCTCAGCGATATGGTAAAACCCGGATTTCCAGTATTTGACTTTCCGGCGCGTGCCCTCCGGGGCTATGGCCAGGATAAAGGTTTCATTCTCATTGAATTTTTGTATCACCTGGTCAACGGTATGGTGCGACGATGACCGGTCTATGGGAACCCCGCCGAGCCACCTCATCAGAGGGCCGAAAGGCTTCCGGAACAGCTGCTGCTTTGCCATGAAACGGGCGTCGAGCTTTAACGCCAGGGCAATGATCGCGCCGTAGAACAGGTCCCAGTTCGACGTGTGGGGCGCGACGATAATGATGTACTTCGGCACGCCGGGCAGCCGTCCCGCCCTTTTCCACCCCAGCAGTTTCAGAAAAAAGAGCGATATATACCGCATGATGTGATGAACCACCGGCGTGTTAAAAATCGTGCGCTGCATGCCATCCTTCCTCCCACTGTATTAAGACCGGGCCGGGGCATAGCAGTTGCAAATATTCCCTTGCGGGTTCTTTAAAAATCCCCACGTGGATCAATTAATGCCTGTTTTCAAAGGCTTTTAGTTATCAATTAATTACCTGCAGGACAGCGGCTGAACTCAAAGGGAACCTCCTGCGCCAGGGGAGCCAGGAAGGCGTTTTGTTCAAGAGTCAGGTACAAACCGCTTCTTCCGCCGAGCCGTTTATGATGATTTCTTGCGTGTTCTTCTGACCAGAAGAATACCGACTTCATTCAAAAATCATCGATGATACTTGGCGCCTTGAGCCTGGCAAAGTCCACCACCGGAACGAAGAAAACCGGGTCCGATGCAGTATCCGCCAGGGTAAAGCTTAAATCGTTTTTCATGCGGAACCTGATTTCCCTGCCGCAGCATGCGCACTCTGTCCTGATATCAAAGGCGAGGGATTCACCGCGTAAACGCCCCTGCACGAAGGGCGTGGCAACCGCATCAGTCGCTCAGGCAGCCCAGATGGCCTCGCCGGATGAGAATTCCACCCGGTGAGGTGTGGGCACCACGGTCACCGGGTAGGCCCATTCGACATCGCGCCCCCCGGGCCGGTATAAGAACAATTTCCGGCGTTCAAGCTCATCCATTATCTCATCCACCCGGCTGAGGCCCATGTCAAGCGCGCGGGCTACGTAATCGGGCCCCATCGGCCGGGCAAATCCCGGCAACTCGCGCACCACGAAGTGGTGCACCCGGCGCTGGTCCTCATCGAGGCGGCCGAAGGCCCGCCTGTTTTTTGCCGCCTCGGCAGGCGCCATTCTCCTGAAAAGAATCCATGGCACCGGCAGCATATGGTGTTTAAAGCCGAACAGCAGACGTTTCATGGTCATGACATCCCTCCTGCCTCATTTCAGATCGTAACTGTCGATGACCTTCTTCCAGAGGGCCGGGAGGGACGGGTCGCCGGGGTCGTCAATTTCAGAATTTTTCCTGATATCGCGGCGGTCCCGCTCTATCCAGACATAGAGACGCTCCGCGGCGTCCCGGGCATTTTCGGCGCTATGGCACAATTTGACGAGGCGCGTCATCTCTTCGCGGGAGAGAAAATTGCGGTAGCTGTTCAGAATGACAATAAAATAGCTGTCGTCCCTCCCTTCTTCTATATCCGCCAGGACCTGTCTGACCTGCCGTCCCTTTTCTTCCCGCAGCCCCCTGCTGCTATGATAATCATCGAGGACCCTCTCGTTATGGGCAAGGATTGCCGCGTCCTGGAGGAGTTTTTTCAGGCTGTCGGCGTTGAGCGTCAGCGTCATGGCCCAGATTTCATCGCGCAGCTGTTCTTCCGGCGATTTCTGTTTTGGCCTGCGGGGCAGTTTTTTCCCCGATACCGTTTTCACCGCGGATTTTTTTGACGATTTCGACCCTCCGGATTTTGTTCCCATCAGCGTTATTCCCCCAAATTTTTTGTTATCGTTAGCGCTGACAATTATTATCATACCGGGCCGGAAAGAACAACAACTTTCCCGGCTTGCGAGAACCCGAAATGCGATCATGGGGGCGGGCCGAATGTCATCGTTTTATCGAATAGGACACGGAAGCCACGGCGAGGAGCCGGCCTTCATCGTCCGTCATGTCGACCTGCCAGTGGGATATGGACTTGCCCTGGGACAGCATCCGGGCCGCAGCGGAAACCGTTCCGGACTTCGCCGGCTTGAGGTATGAGAGGGTCAGGTTCACGGTCGTGACGGTCGCAACTTCATACATATAGATGCATCCGAAAATCGCCACGGTGTCGGCCAGGGTGCCGAACACGCCGCCGTGGAGAACCTTGTTGGGATTGAGCAGCTCCGGCCTGATGTCGATCCCGCCGCGCGCCATTCCCTTCCCGATCTCCGTCAGCCGGATGCCGTTGTACTCGATATAGGTGCCGCCGGTCACGGCGGCATAATTGAAGGTGAATCCGTTTCCCAGGGTTATGGTTTCCAGCGCGGTTTCCATGATTCCCACTCCTCATGCTGATAGTGCCGTGCCGGCAAAAGCGCCGGAGGCCCCGCAATTACGCGTACCCTATTTCCGGCGTCAGGGCGATCCCGCTTTTCACGAAAACGCCGCTGCCCCGGGCGATCTCCCGGCCATCTCCGTCATAGAGCACCGCTTCGGCCACGAACTGGTTTTTCGACGCGTTCACGACCCTGCCCACGGCCCTGGCGGTCCCGCCCGACACGGGACGGAGGAAATAGCTGTTGAAGGTGGAGGTGAGGACGAAGACGTCCTCCACCAGGGAATTGACGGCGAAAAAGGCGGCGTTGTCCATGGCAAGAAAATACACCGATCCGTGAAGGGCCCCCGCGGCGTGGAACAGCTCCCGCTTCACCGGGAGGGTTATTTCCGCCCGCCCTTCGCCGATCGCGGCCCTGGCGCCGACCAGTTTCACGATCGGGGCGGAATGCATCAGGTTTTCAAGCTTCCGATAATGTTCATCTTTATTCATGACCTGCTCCCTATCCATGCGGCGGCGATCCGTTCCGGAAAAGAACCAGCCGGATGCCGGTGGCGGCACCCTGCATGGTTCATTCAAGGCTCCCCCTGTCGGTATTGACCAGGACCTTCCGCAGCACGCCCCTCATGCCTTCAAGGGCCCCGGAAGAGACGCCTTCGAAGGCCTCGCCGAGGGCAGCGTCCATGGCGGCCGCCACCGCCTTCCTCACGCGGCCGCCATCGTCGGTAAGCCGTATGATCTGGGCCCTCCGGTCCCCGGGGTCGTCCTCCCGCCGCACCAGGCCGTCGCGCTCCATCCGGTCGATGACGCCGGTCATGGTGGACGGCTCAAGGCCGGCGCTCCTCCCCAGGTCGGCGGTCTTCATGCCGCCGGGGCTGCCCAGCTTGCCCAGGGCCTCGTCGAGGCTTTCCACCTTCCAGAGGACCATGAGCACGCCCAGGTACGCGGGCTTGACATGGCTGATGCCGGCTTCAGCGAAGGCCTTTTTAAGAATGGCGGTAATGGCCAGAGACGCCCGGGTGATGAGATAGTAGGGACACCCGGCGCTGTCCAGCATGTCGAACTTCTGCGTTTCTCGTTTCATATGTATAAATATAATACGTATACGTAATATCGGCAATCAAAATAATCGGTACTCAATTTTTTTTCATGGACAAAACCCGAAGCCGTTTTTTACGATAATTTCATGGCAGTGATGCTTCAGGTGGGGAATGGTGTCCCTGCCGATGGCACATGACAGCATTTAAAACAAAGGGTCAGAAAGTAAAAACCGACATTTTAGTATTTGATTGCTTATTACCAGCAAGTATCAGTTAAAACAGAGACCGGTATATGAATAATGCTATAACGGCGGGACACGGGGCGGTCGCCCCGTGTCCCGGTAATGTTTCGTTTTGAATCCCGGCCATCACTCGGCTTTTTTCCGCTGTACCTGCTTCATCCATTCCATCTGGTAGTAGGCGGAGGCCAGGCTCCCGCCGCAGAGCACATGCTCCAGGGTCCCGGCGATATCATACCAGTTGTGGCCGGTCATCTCCTCCACAGCGTTCCAGAGCAGGCTCTGGTCCAATAGCAGGTTCAGGTTCCAGTCCGGGTTGATGGCGCTGAGCTCCATAGCCCCGTAATTCCCGTACCTGCCGATGTTATATTCATAGCCCAGGCCGAGGAAATTATTAATGAAATCCTGGAGGCTGGTTACCTCTTCCTCCTTGACCACAAGGGGCAGCTCCGCGGTTTCCGTGAGGGCGACCCCCGCCTCGGTGGTGACCCACCCGTCATTGGCCCCGTAGGTTATCGCCAGGGGCTTCGGCGCCGCCTTCATCTCCGGCACGCCGTACTTGAAGCCGTCAGCGTAGTGTATGCCGTCGAAGAGGTCCCCCTTCTGTCCCACGATGCCGCACATGCCGGCCGCGAACCACGAACCCGTCAATCCCTCCGGCATGGACATGCCCACCACGCCGAGGAGGAAGGTGCCGCAGCCGAGGACCTTGGAGAAGTTGGCCGACGCGACATGGAGGAAGGCCCCCTTCAGGTCAGGCATGCAGGCGGCGGCGCTGGTCCCGCACAGCGCCCCGAGGGAAATGCCGACATAGGAGATATTGTCAGTGTCAAGGTACCGTATCCCCGGCTCGTCGGAGCCGGCGAAATATGTTTTAAGCGCCCGGTAGGTTGACATCGAGTCAATGGAGATCTGCGCGAACATCGACAGGAGCCGCGGCATCTCGGCCCCGTTCTCCTTAATGCTTCCGGGGACCCAGCCGATGCCCTGGTACACGGACCACCCTTCGGCGAGAATACGCTCCCCGTGGCACGGCCAGTCAACCACGATGGACGCCACGCCGACCGAGGCGTTGTACATGGCGTGCACCATCATCAGTTCCTTGGTCATGCCGATGCCGGAACCGAGGATGTTGACGGGATACGGTTTGGCATTGAGATAATTCGGGATGAACAGGAGAAAGGGGACCCAGTTCTTTTTATCATCCGGGTCCCTGTTCCCCTTGAAACCGGGCGCATAGTTTATGACCCCCTTGTCATCGCGGAAGTTCCTGAAGAGCATTTTCCCGTAGATGATCCGGCTGAACACGGGCAGCGGGCTTATCATGTTGAGGCTGATCGCCACCTCGGCATCGCCGAAATTGTCTTTCTGGACGGTCTTGAATATACCGGTAAGGGGTCCGACGGTGCTCTCCCTGCTTTTGGTGGTGAAGATCGTCGCCGCCAGGAGCCGGTCGCGCGGGATCCCCTTTTTGGTTTCGAGATATTTCAGGTACGGCTCATAGAAGTTCGAGACCGCGGACCCGTCACCGGACTTGGCCTTCAGGAATCCCTTCGAGCATTCGAAATCCCTGCCCTCGCTGTCCTTGAATTTCTTGGTGACAAAGGCCATGTACCGCCGGCCGTATTCGAAGCGTTTGCGGGCCATCACCTGCATCACGTAATCCCTCGTGGCCATGTGCTTGTCCTTGGCGAAATGGCTCTCCATGGCCAGGGCGGGCAGGAATTCTCCGGTAGTGAGGTCCAGCAGGTAAAAGGTGTCACCCCCGTCCCGGGCCATGTCGGCGTCTTCATTCCGGACCCACGCGCTGTCGACGGGACGGTCGAATTCAAACAGGACGCTTGACGCGACTGAAAAACCGTCACTATCCGACCCGTCCGGCTCTTTAAACAGGTTTTTAAACTGGAGGCTGGCAGGGAGCAAGTCCATCTGGGGCGGCACCTTGACAGCATCAAAATCCAACCGCACGCCCGTGGGAGATGAAGCGTCCCGGTAAGCCATGAAGTCAGAGGGAAAAGGCAGAATCGTATTGCGGCCGTCCAGGTGCACCGGATTGACATCGGCCGCAAGGGGCTCTTCTTTCAGGTTGGAATAAACATCCGGCATCCCGTTGTTGGCCGCAAGGACGGCCATATCAGTCGGAGAAATCTTTGAATCGGAAAAGCATGCCGAGAAAAGAAACCCGGTTATCATCATGAACATTGAGCAGCGAAAGATCGATGTGAGCCATGTATGTCCCTTATAATTGATCATAGACCCCCCATATCACGTGAAATAATTATGCCACGACGGAAACACAAACCGTCCGGACTGAATATTTATTTACAAGTATATAGGAGATTTGCCCCGCGAACTCATCAGGATTTGTAAATATGGAGAAATAAAGATGTATGGATTTATAATTCTGGATTTTTATGCATTGTAGTATTGCATGATATCCTCTGACAGGGAAGAGAGATTATAACACCGGTGCCTGTGGCTTCAATTAATAATGAAAGGGAGGCCCCGGCGGCTCTCAACGCTTATAATACGGCATCCGCTTATGAGGCGGTGCCCTCCGATGACCGAATTTCTATCGGGACTTCATATTCTTCAGATTTAATCTGGATCCGCACGGCTGAAATACACCGGCGTTTCCGTGCAATAATGGCCAGATCACGGCCAAAGAGCTTCTTCATGCGGCGCATCACCCCGGTATTGGCGCTTCCAGCCGCGGATGAGCCTGTAGTAATTGACCACTCTTTCCGGTAATCCCGGGGGAATCCGGATTCGCGCGTATAAAATTCACCATTGGCTTTTTTACAATAGAGAAGGATAGCGGCCTTCACATAGCTCAGGCATTCATCCGACATCTCACCGGATTCCACGATAATTTCGCAATCGGTCCAGCAGAGGTCCGCGTACATCCGCTTGGAGCGGACCAGCTCCTCCCAGCCGGAAAGTGTATAAGGCAGGCGCCTGTGCCAGCCTTTGAAGAAAAACCGGTACCGCAGCCGGTTGAGGGCGATCTGCGAGACCTGCAGTAAAAACAGAATACCGATAGCTATCGGCAGGAATAAGGGATGCAGGTACAGAACAATGAAGAATAATACGATCAGGGCTATCCATACAACCGGCTCAAAGATAAGCAGGCCCGTGCCGGGGCAGACTTTTTTAAATACCTCATAGCCGTCGGGATCAGACGGCGCCAACGGAGTTTCTTCTACTTCCCTGCCCTTTTCTTGAACGTCCGCGGACATTCTTCGCTGTTCGCGGCGCGCCCGCGCGAGCATAAATTTCATTTTTATTTCATCGAACATTGGCTATCTTCTCGCAATTGCCGCCACGCCCCGGTCGTATCACCGTCGTCCGTCGCGATGCATGGCTGAATGGTACCATCATTGCATATCCGTCAGAGCTTCCGCCCTGTCTCCGATCCCTCACGTATTGCCTCCAGCACCTGCCGCGGCTCCCGGGCGTCGCCGATGACATGGACCTCCCCTACGCCGCTCACCGCTGAGGACAGGGTGTCGGCCGCCTCGGCTCCCGTGGCCAGGACGATATAATCCATGCCGGACAAAGCCGCTTCGCCGTCCTTCCCTTCGACCAGGGCCCCGTCCGCGGTTATCTCCTTGACCGTCACGCCGGTAAGGACGCGGACATCCTTTCGGCGGAGCTTCTCCATGAGCAGCTCCCTCCCCTCGCTGAACATGTCCGCGCCCACGGCGTCGGTCATTTCCACGATGGTCACCTCGGTCCTGCCGATGGTGATGTTGTCGCCGGTGTTCGCGAGGAATGAAGCCGTTTCGCATCCCACCATGCCGCCGCCGATGACAAGGGCCTTCCCGGGGGCCAGGTCGACGGCGCCGGCCAGGACCTCGTGGGCCGTGAACACGTTGCCGCCGTCAGCGCCGGGGATTGCCGGTCTGCGGGGCCGCGCCCCCGTGGCCACGACGAGGACGTCGGGCCCGGCCTCCGCCACGAGCTCCGGCGTCACCTCGGTGCCGAGGGCGATCACGGCGCCGGCCTTCTGCGCCTGGCGGAACAGGTACTGCGTCACCTTGCACAGCTCCTGCTTGCCCGGAGGGACGGCGGCCAGGTTGAACTGCCCGCCCGGGGCCGCTTCCCGTTCATATAAGCGCACGTCGTGACCGGCCAGGGCCGATACACGGGCCGCCTCCAGGCCGGCGGGGCCGCCGCCGGCAATCAGTACCTTTTTCTTGTTTTTGGCGCGGGTGATTTCCATCTCGGCTTCCCGCCCCACCGCAGGGTTCACGATGCAGGTCATGTCGCCGCCGCTCTCCCGGTTGCGGACGCACCCGAGGCCGCAGCCGATGCAGGGGGCGATATCGTCCCAGTCCCCGGCCTCCGCCTTGGCGGGCCAGGCCGGGTCGGCCAGGAGAGACCTGCCCAGCACCACCATGTCCGCGTCGCCGCGGCGCACGATGTCCTCGGCCATGCCGGGGTCGACGATCCTCCCCACCACCATGACCGGCACGCTCACGGCCTTCCTGATCTCGGCGGCGCTCTTCACGTTGAGGCCGAAGGGCGTGCCCGTCGGGGGTATCACGCGCCAGGAGAGGTCCGGGTACACGCCGCTCGAGACATGAAAGGCGTCCACGCCGGCTTCTGCGAACAGGGAGGCGATATATTCCGTTTCGCGGATCTCCCTGCCGCCAACGACCTGCTCCTCGGCGGAGAGGCGCAGGGTGACGGGAAAATCCCTTCCCGCCTTTTCCCGCATCGCCCGGATAACATCAAGGGGGAACCGCATGCGGCCGTACAGGTCTCCGCCGTAGGCGTCGGTGCGGCGGTTCCGCAGCGCCGAGAGAAATGACCCGGCGAGCATATAGCTGTGGGCCGCGTGGAACTCAAGGCCGTCGAAGCCGGCCTCCCTGGCGCGGCGCGCCGCCTCGCCGAACCGGTCTATAATGTTCTCGATCTCCGGCACGGAGAGCTCGCGGCACTTCATGCGCGTGAGGTTGTTCACGATCCCCGCGGAGGGCCCCACCGCAACTGTGCCGTTGAAGAGGGGCGCCAGCGACTCAGGCCCCGGGTGGGCGATCTGCGGTATGATGCGGGCTCCGCGGGCATGGACCGCGTCGGTCAGTCTTTTAAGCCCCGGGATGAAGGAATCGTCCCAGATCCCCACCGTGCGCGGGATGTAGGGAGACATGCCGTCAATGGTGCAGACCTCGAGGATAATGAGGCCCGCCCCTCCCCGGGCCCGCGCCTCGTAGTAGTCAATGAGGCGCTGCGATACCGTGCCGTCGCCCTCGGCGAAATCCGTGGCCATGGGGGCCATGGCTATCCTGTTTTTTATCTTCATGGTCCCGATCGTGACGGGACTGAACAATGTCGTGAGTTTTTTCATGAGAAGACCTCCAGAAAATTTCTATGTCCCCTGTGGCTGTCCCAATAGCCCCCAAAATCCCCCGGAGGGGGACTTATTTGTTTAGAACTAACACCGGAAGCCCCCCTCTGGGGGGTTGGGGGATATCCCAAACCGCACCTTCATGCGGGCTACGCCGCCCCGGCTTTCCCGTCCGCCCGGAGCGCCAGGGCGGTCCAGAGGGCCCCCAGGGCGTCCACGGCGGTGAAGCCGATAACTATCGGCTTTGCCATGCCCAGGAGCACAAAGAGTATCATAATCAGGAGCGCCGAGGAGCGCGTGAACACCGTGGTGAGGTACAGGGGCCTGAAAGCCGGGCGCCGCCCTGCCACGAAATAGTATATGGCCAGGTAGATGAGGATCATGCCGAAGAGCCTCACCATGAGGTAATCATTGAGCCTGATATCGGCAATCCCCAGGCAGAACCCCGGGAAAAACATGAGCCCTATGCCGCAGGCCAGCACCCAGAATCCGAAATAGAAAATCGATTTCCCCGCGCGCGTCATACGACCTCCCCGAATCATATATGTGCCGAATAATGCGAGATCTTCTCTTTAAGGTTATGGGCCATTTCAGCGATGTGCCTGGAAAGCTGAAGCAGCTCTCCGGCGCCGCCGGCGTTGGCACGGGAAATGCAGTTTATATCGCCGATGGTCTCTACGATCCCCTGGGCAGAGCTTTTCTGCTCCTGGGCAAGGGCCTTGATATCCGCGAACCGTCTCTGGGCGTCGCCGGCGTCCCGGTTGACCACCTCGCTGGCCGATATATGCCGCATCATGTGCCCGCTTATGGCGTCTATCATCCGGTTGATCTCCGCCACCCCATTGATGATGTCGCCCATGGCAGCGACCGTGTCCTGGACATGGGCCATCCCCTTGGCGGTCTCGCCTTCGCTCTTCTTGATGAGATTGTCTATATCCTTGACGCTCGACGACGTCTGATCGGCCAGCTTGCCGATTTCGTCCGCGACCACGGCAAACCCGCGCCCCGCCTCGCCGGCCCGGGCCGCCTCAATGGATGCGTTCAGGGAAAGGAGGTTGATCCGGTCCGATATGTCATTGATGATGTTGAGGATACCGGCCATCTCCTGGGAGGTCTGGCGGATTTCTTCCATGCTGATATTCATTTCATGGATGTAGGTTTCGCCCGATTTCGCCTTGGCGGCTATTCCCCCCGTCCTGTCCAGGGTTGACCGTATGGTACCGTCCATTTCCCGGGAGATCCGGTTCATCTCGTCCATCTTCGACATGAGAGACGTCATGGTGGAGAACTGGACATTGACGATGTCGTCGACCTTTTCCGAACGGCCGGTCACCTCCCGTATGGACGATGTCATCCCCTCGATGGAGCGGGCGTGGCTCTGGATGTTTTCGGTGAAGGTCGCCGAACTGTCGGACATCATCATCGAAGACTTGTCGAGCTCGGACGAGACGTCGACGAGGGACTGGTTGAGCTGGCGGTTTATCTCCATCTGGCGCGACAGGTCCTCCTGCTGCCGCTCGATGGTGATGCGGCTTATAAACTCCCTCCGCCGGCCGGTGTAGATGACCCGCGAAAACATCCATGCCACGAGGGAAAGGACGGTGCCGTTGATATAATGGCCGTAAAGCTGGTTGGCGTCGGGCTGCACCATGGTGACCCCGGCGAGGAACGCGGCCAGGGCAAGTCCGTACATCAGGATGCTTTCCCAGAGCCCCTGGTATACGATGACGCCCAGGGCGAATACCGTGACAACGTAGGCCGATATCTGCCCGTGTATGTACTGGTCGAAGACCGAGGTGAGCGCCGAAGAGAGCATGATGAAGGTCCCCACGGCGATAATGATCAGGCGGTGGTACCACCGCGTAGCGGACGGCGACGACGGCCTGACGGCCAGGGAAAGGATAAAAACAAGGAGGACCGCCGCGGCGGTGACGGCATGGAGGTAAAACAGGCCCAGGTATCCGGTATTGGCCCAGAGACCCTTGCTCCTGTTCATGAAATCAACGGCCACCAGGGCGCTGAAGAGAACGAAAAGCACCGCCGAAAAGAGCCTGACGCGATTGAAATTGGCCAGGCAGGTTTCGGCGGTGAATAGTTTTTTCAGTTCTGCCGTGAGGGATCCCAGTGCAAGCAGTTTCGCCAGTTTGGAAACCGTTTCTGCCATATGCTATCCTCACCGTTCTGCATGTATTTCCGGCTGATTCATGACATAGGCGCGGTCCGCCACCGCCAGGCCGGATTCTTGACGCGCCGCGCCCCCGTGACGGGTCGAGAGAATCATGATCGACTGGTTCTTCCTGACCCCGAACTGATAGGTCGCCCGGTGGTCCATTACCAGCAGGTCGATCCTTCTTCCCCGTATCTTGCCCCCTATGTCCACGGCCAGGTATTCCTTCCCTCCGTAGGTGAAGCGGGCGCCCAGGGGGATCACCGCCGGGTCTACCGCGGCGATATTGATGTTCCTGCCGGTATAGTACTCAATGCTCTGACCCGTGGCGGTCCGGCCGGCCCAGATGCCGTTGCAGCAGCTCCCGGGGCAGTAGGCGGTGACGGTGAAACCGCGCATCTCCATGCCGGTCTCCATGGCTCCCGCCTTCGCGACCGCTCCCGGGGCCCGGCAATGCCTGAGGGCCACCGCCTGCAGGAGGGACACGACGCCGAAATAGAACAGGATTATCGCCGTTACCAGCAGGGCTCCTTTGCTGTCATGAATCATAGTGCGCATACGCTGCCATCGTGGACATTACCAGGATACCGTCAAAACCCGGTCATGTCGAATTTCCAGTAGGGCCCCTCCTTCACAAAGGGGAGCTCCATGCCGTTATCGACGCGGATGACCGCCCGGGGCCCCTTCCGGTCGATGCCGACAACGGCCCGCGCTGTCGCCGTACCAATAACGTTTGAGCCCCTGCCCGGGGAAAGGGTCAGGGCGCAGTAATCGCGGACCGAGAGCTTCTTCAGGCGCTCGGGGGAGACCTTGAATTTTTCCGACAGGGCGTCAAGCTGGCGCTCATCCATGCGCGAAAAAAGCCCTGTCATGTAGCGGATCTTGCGGACGCTGTCGCGGGAAAGCAGGCGCTCAAGCCCGGCGGCGTCTGATTTCCGGAAGGCCTCTTTCAGGTCATGGAAGGCCGCCTGGGGCGTGAGCGCCGCCTGGGGCGCGCACGATAGAAGGGCCAACAGGACGAGGAATAACCGGGCCGGTTTTAGTAAATGCATCGAACCGCTCCTCCGTCCGGCTCGACAATCATGTTGTCTATGAGCCTCGTTTCGCCGTAGAAGACCGCTGCGGCGATGACGGATTTTTCCGTGATGGTGTCGACGAGATCGAGGTCGCGGTACCTCACGACCGAGATGTAATCGATCTTTTTCGGGTTCGATTCGTTAATGATGTTGATCATGGCGATAGTTATCGCCCGCACCGAGCGCTCCCCCGACCGCATCAGCTCCTCGGCGCGCTTCAGGGCCCGGCTGATGGCCACGGACCTCTGCCGCTCGTCCGGCGAGAGGCGCTTGTTCCGCGAGCTCATGGCAAGGCCGTCATCCTCCCGCACCGTGGGGGCGATGATGATCCTCACCGGGAAGTTCAGGTCCGCCACCATCTTCTCGATGCTCACCGCCTGCTGTATATCCTTCTGGCCGAAGACGGACACATCGGGCTGGACGATATTGAAGAGCTTGCTCACCACGGTGTAGACGCCGCGGAAATGGCCCGGCCGGTGGGCCCCGCAGAGATTCTTCGTGAGAATTTCCACGTCGACGAAGGTAAGATTGTCCCTGTACATCTCGCCTTCATCGGGAACGAAGATCAGGTCAACGCCGGCGCCGCGGGCGAGGTCGAAGTCCCGTTCCAGGTCTTTCGGATAATTGGCGAAATCCTTCGGATCGTTGAACTGGATCCGGTTCACGAAAATGCTCATGACCTGGTACCCGGCGTGTTTCCGGGACTCCTCCACCAGGGAGAGATGTCCCTCGTGGAGAAAGCCCATGGTGGGAACGAAGCCGACGAGCTTCCCTTCCTTCCGAGCCCGGGCGACGTTCTCGCGCACTTCAGCTATGGTATGTACGATAAGCATGGAATTCTCCTGCCCTGCTCCCTCCCCCTTGATGGGGGAGGGTCGGGGCGGGGGTGACAAGAATCCGTCATACACCCTCCCCTATGCCCTCCCATCAAGGGAGGGGTACTGTATTACACCCTCTCCGCGGCAATGAGCATCATGTCCCCGAGGCGGAGCCTCTTGGCCATGACATCGGCGATCTTCCGCGGGAAGGACCCCGGCTTTCCGAAGCCGCTGCCGTAGGTAGCGCACTGTACGATTTTAAAGCCTTTCCGCTCAAGCAGTTTTTTTATCGCCGGCCGGGAAAAAAAGTAGAGGTGCTCGGGGAAGTTGTAGAACCGCCAGTCCTTTCCGTACAGGCGCATGAAATTCAGGCCGCCGGTACGGCATGTTGAAATGAAGAGCCGCCCGTTAGGCTTCAGCTCGCTGCGGGCCTTTTCGAGGAAGCGGTCCGGGTAGTGAAGGTGCTCGATGGAGGCCCAGAGGGTGATGAGGTCAAAGGGCCGGGCGAAGGCGATCTCCAGGTAATCGTCCTCATACACCGCCAGTCCCGCGCCGCGGGCGAATTCAACGCAGGAGGGTGATATATCCACCCCCGTGGTCTCCCAACCCCGGTCATTCATGAGGGACAGAAAATAGCCGGCGGCGCACCCTATGTCAAGGACCCGCTTCTCATCCCCGAGGCCCTTTTCAAACTCGAAAAATCCCAGGTCCCTGAGGTTCAGGTTGACGACCCGCTCTATCTCATGGCGCGTCGTTTCGGAAAAGTAATTATTGTAACCGCGGTCGGTCCTTTCGGTAAAGTATGAATCGCTGTAGAAGGCGCTGATCTCTTCCGGATCGGGACGGGGTGAAACGTATTCAAGGCCGCACACCGGGCACCTGACCAGGGTGAAGGGGGTGCCGTTCCGGGACGCTTTCTGGAACAACGGCCTCCCGTCAGGAGAGCCGCAGATAACGCAATTTACAGTTTCCATGGCCGGTGTGATCGTGATGATCCATCCTGCAGCAATTATTGAATCTTTCCAAACTTGTTTTGCAACGGCAAGGACCGGGGGCGGCACCGCGTAAAGCACGCCCCGGATGGTGAAGATTATCAGGCCACGGGGATTTAATTGCAAGTAGAATTTATCAATCCCCGCATCATCCGTGAGCATCCGTCATCTTTTTTTCTTGTTATTTCAACCGGGGGATGCTATATTATTTTCCGGACTGAAATACGTATAACCAGGAGTAAAAAACATGGGTAAAGGATTCGGCGGCAACGCTTCCGGCGGCACGGTGTACGGCCTTGGCTTTATAGGCGCGGCCGTGTATTTCATCTCGAACGCCACCGGTTTCTGGATGGGCGTGCTGGGCTTTCTCAAGGCTATCGTATGGCCCGCCATACTCGTCTATGAGGCATTCAAGCATTTCTACATGTGACGGCCGTTTGACTATCGGCCCGCCGCGGACCGGGTTGTATGGCCTTCAGACCTGATGATGCCCGGGCACGGGCCGGCGACAAGACACCTATGCGGGAAGGGGCCCCCTTTCCCGGACGAACGTATCATCCCTCAGTTCCTCATTGCAGGCCGCAAGGCCGCCCTTGATGGAATATTCCCTGCAGATGTAATTCCTGATGTTTGACATATCCAGAAACGTAGGGACATGGCGCCAGATCCGGAGCATTGACGGCAGGACCCTTTGTATCCCTCCGAACATCCTGACCGGGTTCAGCAGGTCCCGGTCGGACCCGAAATGCTCCTCCACGATGCCGTCAAGTACCGGCGTATCGCCTGTCACCATGCCGGTCACGACATTCCTGATGTAATTGATCAATGGATGGATCACGATCGACAGCGGCGAATGTTCTCCGAACCAGATGCGCATGAACTCATCCTCCGGCAGGCCCGGCTTTTTCCGGAACATGGTCAGCAGGATGAGTCCCGGCGATTCCGTCCCGCACGGCCATGACCTTTCGGAGAGTAGGTAGGGCGACTCATGCACGGCATATCCGTACAATGAACGGTCCGGATTCCGGTATCGCCCCAGTTCGTTGAGCACGGCTGACCGGTCGACGCCGGCCAGGGAAAACATCGCCAGGCCGTTCCGGGTCAGAGGGAGGATCGTCAGGGACGGCTGTTCAGCCGCGGACAGGGTCAGCTTGCAATTCTCCGGATCGTGCTTCATCACGGCCGGAACGACCACGTGGAGAACATGGTCCCTGAATTCCGCGAGGGTGGCATTCTTCAGATTATCTTCCAGGCAGAAAATATATTTTTCCATAACTCGCCGTGACCTCGAAGGGATTCAGTATTAAACAGGGATACGCTGCATCATGGCGCGAATTTTTGAAAGAACATTTTACATCTCTTTTATGCCAGAGGACTCTCATCAAGAAAAGCCCATGCTGCGGAGCGGCGCAGGAATCCCGCACGTCTCTTTTCGCCCGGAACATGGCGCAATGATGAATTGATTCATCCCGGCGGCCCTACCGTCCCGGATAGATGACCGCCATGATGACAGCCTTATCCCGCCCTGAAAGGTTCTTCACGTTGTGGGGGATGCCCGCCTGGTAGTAAATACTGTCGCCCTCCTCCAGGGTTTCCTCGCGGTCGCCCAGGGTGACCCTGACGGCGCCCTCGGTGACCAGCAGGAATTCTTCGCCATCATGGATCGACAGCTCATCGCTCCCCGCGCCGGTGGTGAGTGTCAGGAGGAAAATCTCCATGCTCCTACCGGCGACGCCGCTTGCCAGGGACTGGTAATGGTAGTTGGGCCGTTCCGCGGCGCCCGCGGCATGGCGCGCGATGTTCATGCGGTCCTTCCTGCGCACCACCGTGTAACCTGATTCGGACCGCTCGCCCAGCAGGCACCCCGTTTCTATCCTCAGGGCCCGGGAAATCTTAACGATCGTTGCCACGTCAGGGAGTATCCTCCGCTCTTCAATGGCGGCGAGCCTGTCCACATCGATGTCGGAGATCCAGGAAAATTGTTCAAGGCTGAGGTTCTGTCTGGTGCGGAGGTCTCTTATTCGCTGCGCGATGGGGATGACTTCTTCCGGTTTCTCCTGCTCCCGGTAAAAGCCCTGCACGTCTTCGAAATATTCCCGGTATTCCCTGCTTTCGTACATTACGTCCATACGTATCCTCCCATGAGTAAGATATACCCCCTCATTACCGAGGACCGCGCGGGCGTCCTTCGCTCGGCCGGATGATGCTGCCGTATATCCACCCCGGGCCGGCGGAACACGTGCGCGGGCAGGACGCACCTGACCATTAATTCAGACCCCGGTTTTTGTCAAGGATTATGCTTCCGCCACATATCCAGGAGCTGATATTAATATTGACACCGGCCGTTCCGGAAAGCATTCTGCATCAACAACTAACGGGGATGAATCCCATGCAAAACAAAAAACGTGACTTTGACCAGGCCGCCCTCACCTGGGACGAGAAACCGCAGAGGGTCAGGCTGGCGCAGGACATTTTCCGGTCCCTGGCCGCGGCAGTGGATATCCGGCGGGGCATGAAAGCCCTTGACTTCGGGTGCGGCACCGGGCTCCTATCCCTCCAGGTGCTGAAGCGCACCGGCACTGTCACCGGCGCGGATACTTCCGCCGGAATGCTCAATGTGCTGGAATCGAAGGCGCGTTCAGCCGGTCTTTCGGGCGTTACGACGATTCTTCTCAAGTCCGAGGACGGCGAGGGCCTGGGCGGGTCCTATGATCTCATCACCAGCAGCATGACCTTTCACCACGTGCGGGACATCCCGTCCCTGGTAAAGAGACTTGCCGGCCTCCTGAACCAGGGCGGAACGCTCTGCGTGGCGGACCTCGATCCGGACAACGGCAACTTTCACGACGACAATACCGGCGTGTTCCATTACGGCTTCCCGCGGGAAGAGATAATGAAGCACTTTGCTGACGCGGGACTCAACGAAGTCAAATCCTCAGACGCGGCAGTTGTGGTGAAAAAGAATGAGGCCGGAGAATCGGCGAATTTCACCGTCTTCCTTGTTACGGGGAAAAAACAGTAAGGCACTCAACCCGGCCGCCTCTTAGTGATGGCTGATGGAAAATCCGAGGGAGTCCTGGCCGATGATCTGGGACAGGTCCCTGACCAGGCTGTCCGTGGGCTTGACGTTGAAGGTCGAATGGGCCTTGATGACCTTTTCCCCTTCCTTGGCGTTGACATGGAAGAATATGGGGCAGTCCCCCTTGTGGCGGGTGAAAATCGCCTCCATTGACTTGAGGATATCATCATCCACGCCAAAAGCATCAAGTCGTATGTGCAGCGCCGAAATCGACTCCTGCCGGACTTCTTTCAGGGACTTCACGCCGGTCACGATGAGCTTCATCAGGGTGTCGCTCTCGGCCTCGATGGTGCCGGTGACCATGAGGGGCGAGCCGCTCATGACGAGCGATTCGTGCTTGGACAGCACCTTCTCGAAAAAGATCACCTCCACGGAACTATCCATGTCTTCCAGTTCCGCCAGGGCGTAGCGTTTGCCCGTCTTCTGGGCCCGCTTCACCTGAAGGTTGGTCAGTATCCCCACGATGGATACCGTCTTCCCGTTGTGTTCCTCGCCGAGGTTCGATAGGGACACGGAGGAGAACATTCGTATTTCCTTTTCGTATTTCGCCAGGGGATGGCCGGAAATGTAGAGGCCAAGGACCTCCTTTTCCCGGGCCAGCTTCTCGTTGTCGTGCCACTCCGGTATGGTGATGAGGTCGATATGGACGCCGGCCCCGGCATCGGCCGCAGGCCCGGCGCCGAACAGGTTCCCCTGTCCTGACGCGCGGTCCTCCTGCAGGCGGCGTCCCGCCTCAAGGATGATGTCGATTGATGCGAAGAGCTGGGCGCGGTTTTCGTGGAGACAGTCCATGGCCCCGGCCTTTATGAGGGACTCGAGAACGCCCTTGTTCACCGTGAGGGAGTCGATGTTCTCGAGAAAATCCTTCAGGGAACGGAAGGTCCCCGCCTCTTTCCTCGCCGCGACGATCGACTCGATGGCCTTGGCTCCCACGCCCTTGATGGCGGAAAGGCCGAAGCGGATCGATTTCCCCTCGATGGTGAAGTCGTAGTCGCTCCGGTTCACCGACGGCGGCAGCACGTCGATGCCGGCGGCCCGGCAGTCGTTGATGTACTGGATCACGTCGTCCTGCCGGTCCGGCTGGGCAGACAGAAGAGAGGTCATGTACTGGAGGGGATAGTGGGCCTTCAGGTAGGCGGTCTGGTACGCCACCAGGGCGTACGCGGCAGAATGGGACTTGTTGAACCCGTACTCGCCGAACTTCTTGATCATGTCATAGAGGTTTTCGGCAAGGTTCTTGTTGATCCCGTTCTTCTGCGCCCCCTTCAGGAACTTTTCCTCCAGGGCGTTGATGATGTCGATTTTCTTCTTGCCCATGGCCTTGCGGAGCTCGTCCGCCTGCGGCATGGTGAAACCGGCGATGATCTGGGAGATCCGCATGACCTGTTCCTGGTACACCACCACGCCCAGGGTGTCCTTGAGCACCGGCTCCAGCGACTGGTGAGGATACTGGACGAGCTTGGGATTCCTTTTCCGCTTTATGAAGTCGTCGGCCATGCCGGAATTGAGGGGCCCGGGCCGGAAGAGGGCCACGATGGCGATGATGTCCTCGAAGCAGGTGGGCCCCAGGCGCCGGAGCAGGGTCTGCATGCCGCCGCTCTCAAGCTGAAACACCCCCTTGGTGTCGGCATTTTTCAGCAGCTCATAGGTCTTCGGGTCATCGAGGGGGATGGCGTCGATATCGACGGTCTCGCCCTTCGTTTCATGAATGAGCTTCAGGCATTTTTCTATGATGGTAAGGTTCTTCAGGCCGAGGAAATCCATCTTCACCAGGCCGGCCTTTTCCAGGGCGTTCTTCTCGAACTGGGAGGAGATGGCCCCGTCCTTGTCCATGTAAAGGGGGACGTAATCGGTCAGGGGGCTGCGGGATATGACGATGCCGGCGGCATGACGGCCGGCGGAGCGCACCAGCCCCTCGAGCTTCAGGGACGTGTCGATGAGCTCCTTCCCCAGCTCCCGATCCTTGTACAGGGCCTGGAAGTCCTTAGACTTGGCCAGGGTCTCCTGGAGCTCCTTCTCCTCGATGAGCTTGCTGATCTCGTTCGCCCGCTGGAACGGGACGTCCATGGCACGGGCAACGTCCTTGATCACGGCCTTGGCCTTCATCTTGTTGAAGGTGATGATCTGGCTGACATGGTCGTCGCCGTACTTGGCCCGGACATAGTCGATGACTTCCTCGCGCCGGTCAGCGCAGAAGTCGAGGTCCATGTCAGGCATCTCGTTCCGCTCCGGGTTCAGGAACCGCTCGAAGAGGAGGTCGTACCGGAGCGGGTCAAGGGCGGTTATTCCCAGGCAGTAGGAGACCATCGACCCGGCTGCCGAGCCCCGTCCCGGCCCCACCGGAATCCCCTGCTGGCGCGCGTAGTTGATGACGTCCCACACCACGAGGAAATACCCGGAGAATTTCATGTTCATGATGACGGAGAGCTCGTACTCGATCCGCTTTTTCACTTCGGCGGGAACGCTGCTGCCGTACCGGACCGCTGCGCCCTTTTCCACCAGGTGCCGCAGGTAGCTGTCCAGGTTGAACCCCTCGGGAACCTCGAAGTGCGGCAGTATCGCCCTTCCGAGCTCCAGTTCTATCTCCACCATCTCCGAGATCTTCACGGTGTTGAGGAGCGCGTCGGGATAATCCTGGAACAGTTTCTGCATCTCGTCGGCCGACTTCAGGTAAAATTCGTCTGAAGGGAACTTCATGCGGTCCGTATCCTTCATGAGCTTGCCGGTCTGGACGCAGAGGAGGACCTCGTGGGAACGGGCGTCCTCCTTGTTGACGTAATGGGCGTCATTGGTGGCGATGAGGGGGATGTCCATCTCAACGCCCATCTTCACCAGCTCCCTGTTGACGATTTCCTGTTCGGGGATGCCGTGATACTGGAGTTCCAGGTAGAAGTTTTCCCTGCCGAAGATTTCCTGGAAGCGACCGGCCAGCTCCCGGGCCTCGCGCTCCTTTCCCTTGAGTATCAGCGACGGGATCTGACCGCCCAGGCACGCCGACGAGCAGACCAGGCCCTCGCGGTGGCGCTCAAGCACCTCGAAGTCAATGCGGGGCTTGTAATAGAAGCCCTCGGTATAGCCGATGGAGGAGAGCTTCATCAGGTTGCGGTACCCGGTGATATTCTTCGCCAGGAGGATCAGGTGGTAGGACTTCTCATCCCCGTTGCCGTTGCCGCGGCTCGACTCCTTCACAAACCGGGAGCCGGGGGCCATGTAGAACTCTTCCCCGATTATGGGCCTGACGCCGGCCTTGCGCGCCGCCAGGTAAAAGTCGATGGCGCCGAACATGTTGCCATGGTCGGTCAGCGCCACCGCCCTCATGCCCAGTTCAGCCGCTTTTTTTACCAGCTTGTCAACTGTAATGGCGCCGTCCAGGATCGAATAGTCGGTATGATTGTGGAGATGCACAAAATCCATGCCCCTATCATTTTCAGCATGGGACATAATTTCAAGTAATTAATTGATCGGCGCCGCCCAAAAAGAAATTTTTTCTGATGAAGATAGGGGTTTAATTATTTCTACTATATAATTGTTTATACACATTTCAAGGAAAGTGCCCTAATTAAATGTTTTACTCTGACCGCTATGAAGAGTAAATGTCAAATTAACAAAAGCTGCCTTATAGTTA
>DAONAJ010000058.1:0-25254 GCA_035400945.1 Spirochaetota bacterium | reverse complement strand
CGCTGGCGCGCACGAGCTTCCTGGCCAGCACCTTCTTCGAGGTGGCCATGATGGCGTTCCACCAGTCGTCAGGGTCCTGCTCCGCGCCGCCGCCCGGGAAGAGCTGGAGCGGAACGTCCATGAACTCGGAGTCGACGACATCGCCGTTGGTGGAGATGATCGCGGACTTCGGGCCCGAGGTGCCCAGGTCGATCGCAAGGATATACTTTTCAGTGGATGCCATGGCGTTCCCTCTTCAACTGTTTTTTGGTGCCCGTCTCCCCTGCAGGGGATTGATGAAGAATTGCACCGGAGCATGGAAAGCGCAAGTATAAAAATCTCCCGATCGGCAAATTATCTGAACAGTCATCACCCTGTTATTGTTCAACACGCGTCCATTACTGAGCATCATCCCAGAGAAGACGCTAAGACAGTATTTTAATACTCACTAAATTTCTAATTTTTTATTGTCATCCGGGGAAAAATATTGTATAATAATCTAATATTGATATCATTCATATACAATTGGAGGATATATCATGAGAGAACTAAAACTTAAAATCGGCGACAAGGCGCCTGATTTCACCCTCAAGAACCAGGACGGGCAGGAGGTGTCCCTGTCATCATTCAAAGGGAAGAAGGTGCTCCTATCCTTCCACCCCCTTGCATGGACCGGCGTATGCGCGGTGCAGATGAAGAGCCTCGACATCAAGCATGACGAGCTGTCAAAGCTTAACACCGTGGCCCTGGGCATGAGCGTCGACAGCGTGCCGAGCAAAAAGGAATGGGCCGACTACCTTGAGCTGGAACAGACCGATATCCTTGCAGATTTCTGGCCCCATGGCGAGGTGGCGCAGAAGTACGATATCTTCATAGATAAAGCGGGAATATCGGGACGGGCCAACATCCTCATCGATGAAAAGGGGAACATCGAATGGTACCGGGTCTACGAGATACCGGAGATCCCCGACCTGGAAGAGGTCATCCGGCACCTTAAAAAGCAATGATAACATGGCAGCGTGGGGTTCAAACCACGCTCTGCCGTAAAGCTGCTTCGCCGTCACTCAATATCCAGCGCGATGGCAAGCGCCCTGTTCAGTTCTTCAATTTTACTATCGGGGAGAGTTCCCACATAATCCGAAAGGGACGATTTCGGTATGCTGATAATTTCATCGCAGTAAATACAGCTGTTGTGCTTCAGGCCTTCATCCTGACCAACCGGTACCTGGGTGGAAATCCCCAGGTAGGAACTATACACCGGGGCGCACATGACGGTGGAAAACTTCGATTCGATCAAAGCCTGCCTGCTGACTATGGCAAAGACGCGAAAGTACTTCGGATCGTGCCGTGACCCTTTATATACCCGATACAAATCGCCCCGCTTCAAATTTTTACCTGGTAAGACAGTATATCTTCCGCCTCTGTATTCAATTCACCCGATGAACGGTTGATTATTTCGATATCGGCCTTTTCCCGAAGCTGTCGTTTTTTTCCCTTCAGGTATGCCTGTACCGCCTCTTCGATGAAAACCGACCTGTTTCCCGACTTTGACGTGATTCTGTCGATTTCTTTCAGCAATTCTTTTGATAACGTGATGGATGTTTTCACTTTCATACTACCAATATACTACTAATATACTACCCGGTCAACATATAAATACCGTTCCTCTACATCGATACATACGAATAGTAATAGTGAAATTGAAATATTTTTTCGGATAAAGCGCGGATTAAGACCTGACTGAATTACTCTGACACCACGGACACCGATAGTTATCGGTGCTTTATTCCTGCGACACTGGAACCGCCAGAGCCATCACGTCCCTGCAGAACTGCCCCGGCCGGCCCATGGAGCGGAACCACTCCGAGGGACGCACCATGCCATTCTCCCTGCACAGCGCCATGAAGCGGCACCCATAGCACGCATCATCATCGGGACCCACCGCCTTCTGATATTCGATTGACGAGAGCACCCGCTTCAGGGAGCCGTCCCCGTATGACCCGAAGGAATCCCGCGAGGAATGGGCCAGGGTGATACTGCCGTCGGCCAAGACGATGACGCCGCCGCCCCGGTGCAGCGGAAGGGCCGGCGCGACCCAGGGCAGATCCAAAGCGCGGGACGCGGCCGTGGCGAGGGGGTTCTGGAGCACCGTAAGCCGGTAGCCGTACAGGTTCAGGAGGGCCGTCATGCGCACCAGGGAGAGAAAATCCTCCGGTGAAAGGAGGTCCGCCGACAGGTCAAGGGCATCGCCGGGGACGCGGATGAGCTGTATCAGGGTGAGCTCCATGACGTCAGGATAGGCGGTAAAAATGAATTCCGCGAAGCGGGGGAGCTCCGGGAGGAGGCCCTTCCCCACGGCGGTGAAGACGCACACGCCGATCCCCGCCGCAAGGGCCCGCTCGAGGCCGGCGCGGGCCGCTCTGAAGGAGCCGCTTCGCACCCGGTCATGGAGCTCTTCCGGCCCCTGGAGGCTGATGGAGAGGGTGACGCGGCCGCCGAAGCCTGACAGGCGCCGCGCCGTGTCAGCGGCAAGTAGGGTGCCGTTGGTGTTGACCAGGACCGAATCGTATCCCATGGCCAGGACCTGCCCGATGAGGTCAAAGAGGGGCGACCACATCAGCGGCTCGCCGCCGGTGATGTGGAAATTCCGGTACCCGAGGTCCTTCCCTTCCCTGGCCACGGCCAGGGCTGTTTCGATGGTCATGTCAATGGGAGCGTCCCTGCCCGCCCGGGCGAAGCAGTGGCCGCAGGAGCTGTTGCACCGCGTCGATACTTCGACGCTGAGGAGGTCTTTGACAATCGAGTCCCGGATATGTCCCGGTATTTCGCTGTTCACATTATCCAATGAAACCCCTTACCGGACCGGCCAGAGCGCGGTACTCCCCGGCGAGTCCCGTCAGCCCGATCCCCGCCGCCAGGGCTGCCGCGTTATCAAGCTCCGACACAATCCGTGCCGCGACCGTTTCAAGAACCTTTTCATTATGGATCATGGCGCATATCGCTTCGATTCTCCTGTCCGCGTCTATACCCCTGCTCTGACCCCCTTCATCCCACAGGGCTCGCCCCCTGTCATCAAGGCAGACGTACACCGCGCTCCGGGTGCCGTCCGCCATGTCATCCCCGAGGTCCTGGATGTCGTCAAGGAGGCGCCAGGCTATGCCAAAGGACTCGTAGCCCCGCCGGAGCCCGGAAACGAATTCCTCACTCCCGCCGGTCTTCATCGCCGTGAGGACCGGCATGACCACCCAGGTGGCCATCTGCTTCCGGAAGAGCTCGCAGTACGCGTCAAGGTCCCCCGGGGCCTCCTGCTTCGTGATGCCGCTGTAATACTCATCGATAAAATTGTTCGCGGCATCCCTCCCGCCGGGAAGGTCCGCGCAGAAGCGGTCGATGGCGTCCCTCATGCGGCGCCACGCCTGGGACCGGACCAGGAGGGTGAGATGCGACACCGGGATGCCGCCGTCCACCAGGTGGTCGTCAAGAGAGTGGAGCTCCATGGCCATGGCCTGGCCGCAGAGGGCGTCATCCGTATCCTTATCCGGCCATGTGCCTGCCGCTCTCGCTTCCGCCGTTATCCAGTATAATACCGACCACGCCGGCGCATAATAGTGCTTGAAGAAGTCCAGGGCCTCACCGACCCGGACGCGGCCGTACTCCATGAGGAACACCATTGCCCCGGCCTGCATGCTTTTGGGAAGGGAGCGGCACAGGTCCGTTACCTGGCCGTTGAGGCGTCGGTAGAAGTCGGCGGCGCAACCGGCGTCAATTGCTCCAAAGCTGACTGCCGCGCATTTTTCGAGAATTGATCTGGCAGGTTTCATGTTTTTAACTATGATGCACAAGTATTCAATCTTCTTTTGAATATTACAATCACCGCGAGGCCCAGTTCTCCAGTTTCAATCCATTAATTCTTTCAAATTCTTTCATATTATTTGTCACCAATGTCATATCCTTCGACCGCGCCTGAGCGGAAATCAACAGATCCATGGGCCCGATAATTCTCCCCTTTCTTTCCAGATACGCTTTTATTTTGCCGAATTCAACGGCGTCCTTATCATCAAAATTTACAATTGTGAATATGGACAGGAATTGCAACAGGGCAACCCTGTTCTTTTCAATCCATCTGCTTTTTTCAACGCCGTACTGCAGCTCCGCAACGGTAACAGATGATACGCAGATACGATGCTTTATCTTTTTTTTTAATATTTCAAGCACCCTGGCGGGTTTTTCTTTTATTATATAGATGCAGATATTGGTATCTAGCAAATACATTACAACGTTTCCCTTTCCTGGCTTTTGCCCTGGCTGCGCCCGCTTTTCATGAAATCATCGGTGAAATTATCCAGGGCGTGGAGGAACACCTCCCATGATTTTTCATGGGGCACCAGTATAACGGCATCGCCCACTCTCTGGATCAACACATCATCGCCCTTGAATTGGTACTCCTTCGGAAGCCTCACCGCCTGGCTTCTTCCATTTACAAATATTTTAGCCGTGTTCATCACACACCTCTTGCCCAGATGCATTTGCCGAAACTATAGTACGGCAGGGACAGACCGCGCCGGGATACAGCGTTCCATGGTCGCAGGCGGTCATGGATATATATAATATATATCATGGTATATACTATGTCAATAATAAATTCCCCTCGTGGCGCCGGTTTGCAGTAAACGTCCGGGCAGGATTAGAAGTGAAATATTTTTCAGCATGGCGGAGGGTTTTTAGCGATTTTCAGTTACTGATAGTTATCGGCGCCTTGTTGTCTCTCCGCCCGGTACAGCAGGTATTTTCATCATGACCTTTTCCAGCAGCAATTTAAACCAGTGCGTGTACCGCTCCGGATTTTTTTTCATGTCATTGGCAAGCTGTTTTGTGTCTGCCCATGCATATTCGGACACTTCACCGGGGTCGGGCGCAGGATCCTTATCATACACCCCGATGAAAACATGGTCGATCTCATGCTCGATGATATTGTTATCCAGCCCGGCCCGGTAGGTTACGGCAAAAAGCTCTTTAAAATCGCAATCGAAGCCCATTTCCTCCCGCAATCTTCTGTGAGCCGACGCATCGAGGCTTTCCCCGGGTGTGTGGTGACCGCAGCAGGCGTTTGACCACAGTCCGCCGGAATGATACTTGCCATCGGCCCGTTTCTGAATGAGCATTTCGCCCCGGGAATTTACGACAAATATCGAAAAGGCCCGATGCAGTTTCCCGGCATGATGGACCTCCATTTTTTCCGCTGTTCCCAGTTCGTTGTCCTTTTCGTCGACGATGATGACATTGTCTATATGCATATATTCCAAAATATTTATAAACGCTTAAAATGCATGATTAAATCACCTTATCTGCCACAAACATGCCAAAACCCCAGATGCCCCATTCAATGCATTCCCATTGGCGATAGGTGGCAAGTACATGGGCCAGTCTGGACTGCGGCAACTCTCCCCGATTATATTGTTTATAAACATCAGGAAGACGCTCCCTCGCTCCGCCATACATCATCTTCCCGCTTTTTTTAAGGAGATCAGTTTTATCATAATATTCAACATCTTTAAAGCCCTGCCGATTCAGCATTTCTCGGAATATATCTTTCAATGACAGGTCAGGAATGAACCTCCCATCAAACCTTTGGCAACAGTAGTGATGCACTGAATTTTTTATCTTTTATCTGCTGCAAACATGAGATGACCGCAAAGGCCAGATTCGAGACAATCATCCTGCCAGTATGTTGCCAGAACATGAGCTAATCTTGTCTCCGGGATCTTTCCCTGATGATGTTGGATAAATGTCAGTGGCAAGCGGTCATAAGCCTGGTTTTTCATTATTTGCGCGCTTTTTAATGCATATCGTGTATAATCATCACAAGTTATATTTTCAAATCCATTATCAACCAACTTTTTTTTAAAATCATTTATATGGTCAAAGGCGGGCATTGCCCAGCCGTCGCACCACCTGCG
The DNA here is from genome assembly GCA_035400945.1 of Spirochaetota bacterium. Lineage (GTDB taxonomy): Bacteria > Spirochaetota > UBA4802 > UBA4802 > UBA5550 > RBG-16-49-21. The sequence goes on along the minus strand of DAONAJ010000058.1, from coordinate 19,318 downwards.
GTAGTAGCTATGTTCCTTATCATTATCAGGGTTGCGTAATAAAAAAAAATCAGAGACAACCAATCTCCCGCTTGGCTTTAATATTCTGAAAGCCTCTTTGATGAATAAATTCTTATCATCTGCATGACAGACACTCTCAATGGCCAGAACACGATTGAATGTTTCATTATTAAAATCCGTTTTCGTGTAATCCATCAGGTGAAAGGTCAACCGATGCTTATAATCAGACTGCTCCGATAATTGCCGTGCTGTTGTACAAAGTGTCGGCGACAGCAATATTCCAATAACTGAGACATCAAAGTTTTCAGCAATATATCTACTAGTTCCTCCCACTCCGCATCCGGCATCAAGTATAATATCTCCATTATTGATATCGAGTTTATTTGAGACTTCTCGTGACAGATTAAGCAGTGATTCCTCGTGTGTTTTGGTGTCATCGAACCATAATCCATAATGGAGATGGTCTGGCGACCATCCATCAAAAAAATCAGGATAGTTTTGTTCATAAAACCGGGTTGTTGTTATCATTTTATTACCTATAACAATTGTAATAAGTTTTTTTAACAAAAACATTTAGTAGTTGACAATACTATTTTATCTTTAATAAATAAAAAAATTCTATTATCAGGAGACTGTTATGTCAGATTTTATTGAATTTGTCACACTAAATGTAAACAACAGTAACATTGGCCAAGAGTTTTCTGATATTATCAATAATAAAGAAACAAATTCAATATCCCTCAGATTGTGGTTTAAACAGAAAGGATATGATATCACCTTGGAAGAATGTGAAAAGTTAATCAACAAGAGAGCAGATATTGCCGAACACCTTAAACGTGATCTTGATGTAAGATATTAACAAATAATTAAGCAACAAATTCATACAGTAGCTAGGTCTTCCATGAAAAAAAATATTTTTTATATTTTTTTTTTACCTCTTTGCTTATCTATATGTTCATGTAATAATACTCTATACAACAAAACATATACCGAATTAGATTCAGATTGGTGTTTTATTCTGGACGATTCAAAGGACTATTCAAAAAATAATATTCCAGCAGATATTTGTCGCAATCATTCGCCCCATCATTCATGGAAAGATAATCCAGCATTAAAACATTATAATGGCTTCGCTTGGTACATAAGAAACATACAAATTCCCAATACTGGCTCTGATCTATCTCTGCTAATTCCCTTTCACTATTGCGGTTTCCAAATATTTTTAAATGGCTCCCGAATTTGTGAAACAAGACCATACGCAAATGGAAAATTTAAAAGCATCCCCGGAAAACCTGATGTTATTAGAATTCCAAAGAAATTATTGCTTAAGGGCAATAATACAATAGCGATGAGAACAGGCGTAATGGACTCCATGACAGGCTTCAACAAGAAGCTAATCATCGGTCCATCACATCAAATTTATTTAACATTTATTACTCAATTGGTGTGGTATTCATCTCTCACAGCTATCAATATTTTTCTGGCATTGTACTTTCTATTATACTTTTATTTCAGAAGAGAAAAGTATTATTTAAATTTTTCACTGACCTCATTGACAATAGGACTCTGGATCTTTGGTTATCATGGTTATATATTTTATTTATTAGATTTCAAATTAGCCCATGTATTAACAACCCATACCTGTTCTGTTCTTACAACGATTTTTTTTATAACATTTTGTCATTCCTTTTTGAAGCTTTCACATAATCTCGTCTCAAAGTTTCTCATATGCTTACTATCATTCCTGGGTCTTTTTACTTTAATTGAATTTATTATTACTGATCAAATGGCATTTTATTTTGATTATCTGCATAAACCATTCATCTTCACGGGATTAACATCACTCATCTACTTAACCGTAATAACAATCCAGTCAGTAAAAAAAAGAATCAATTACTCAACATATATACTGGCCGGACTTATAACATTATTAGTCACTTATGGCATTAGCATTTTAGTATTTATAGATATAATACGATTCTATCCACCTCTATCTGAAGGTTTCTTTGCGATGGTTATAATTTTCGCAACAGCTCTCGCTTCGCGTTTTTCTAAAGTACACACCGATCTCGAGAAAGCCCACTCCGACCTCCTGGTCCTGGACAAGATGAAAGACGACTTCCTGGCCACCACGACCCACGAACTGCGCACACCCCTCCACGGCATCATGGGCATTGCCGAATCCATGGAGTCTGGCTCCCTGGGAGACCTGAACGCGCGGCAGAAGGAAAACCTGCAGCTTATACATGCAAGCGCTTTGCGTCTTAACGAACTGGTGAACTCCATCCTCGACTTCAGCAAACTTCGCGCCGGCAAGGCGGACCTCTTCATCGAGGAAGTGTCCATCGGCGACCTGGCCACTTCGGCACTGTCGCTCCTGAAGCCTTCTGCTGATGAAAAGAACCTGGAGCTACGTTCGGAGATCGGGCAGCTGCCGGCTATTAAGGCGGACCGGAACCGCATTTACCAGATCATCTTCAACCTTGCGGGCAACGCCATCAAGTTCACCGATGCGGGATCGGTAGTGCTCAGGGCTGAAGCCGCCGAGGGGGCCGTGCGCGTTTGCGTGACCGATACCGGCCCCGGCATCGTGCCGGAGGACCTGGGCCGCATCTGGAGCCCCTTCACCCAGGCGGAGAACCCGGAGACGCGCCACACGGTGGGGACCGGCCTGGGCCTGGCCATCACCAGGCATCTGGTGGAACTCCACGGCGGACGCATCTGGGCCGAGAGCGAGCCGGGGAAAGGGAGCACCTTCTGCTTCGAGCTTCCGCTGGAGCCCCCGGCAACGGGCATCGCCCGGATATCCCCGGCCGCCAGGGCGGCGGCCCCAACGGCCCCCATGGCTCTCTCGAAAGAGCACCTCACCTTTGTCACCGCCGCCAATCCGGAACAGGCCCGGGCGGCCATCCTGGCCGTGGATGACGACCCGGTGAACCTCCGGGTGCTGGAAAACCTCTGCGCCGAGCACAGCTTCAAGCTGATCACCACCGCGGCCGGCCCCGCGGCCCTCGACATTCTCAGGCACACGGAGATCGACCTGGTCCTCCTCGACCTGATGCTTCCCGGCATGAGCGGCTACGAGGTATGCCAGCGCATACGCGAGATGGAGAAGGGCCGCTACATCCCGGTCATCATGGTCACGGCCCTTGACCAGACGGGCCACATGGCGCGGGGCTTCAGGACCGGCGCAAACGATTACGTGACCAAGCCCTTCAACCGGAGCGAGCTGGTGATGCGCATCGAGAACCAGCTGGCCATCAAGCAGATGCTCGACATGGAGAAGACCGTGGTCAACGGCCTCCGCAAGGAAAAGGACGCCATCAGCAACATGTTCCAGCGGAGCGTCGACCTGAAGGAGTCGGCCCTCCGGATGGCGGAATGGGAGAAGATCATCAGGGAGGACCTCGCCATTGCCCGGGCCTTCCAGTCGAAGCTCATGACCGCTGCCGGCAAGGTCGCCGGCATTGAGACGAGCGTCACCTACCTGCCCCTCATGGAGATAGGCGGCGACGTGTACGACATCTTCGAGCCCCGCGGCGGCGTCATGCGCCTCTTCATCGCCGACGCCACGGGCCACGGCATCACTGCCTCCCTGAATACGGTGAAGATCCTCTCCGAGTACGCATCGGTCAAGGAGGTCATGGACACGCCGTCCGCCGTCATCGGCTACCTGAACCGGCGCTTCCTGGCGGAGCGGGGTCACCAGCAGATCGTGTTCGCCTGCGCCGTCGCCGACATCGACCTGAAATCCGGCACGGCCACCATCGCCACCGCAGGCCTCCCAGCGCAGTACCTTCTCCGGGACGGCAGGGCAACGGCGATAGAACCGATGAACCCCATCGTCGGCCTTTCCGATAAAATAGAGATCCATGAAGCCACCCTTGCCTTCAACATGGGGGACACCCTCTTTCTCACAACGGACGGCCTTCATGAAATGGAAGAGGCGCAGTCCCGTCCCGCGGTTCCGGCCGAGCGGGACATCCTGGCGGAGCGCCTCATCAAGGCCTACACGGGAAACGGCGTCGAAGACGGAAGCGCCGAGATCCTCAAGCTCTTCGGCGGAAAAAAGCGGATCGTGAGCGACGACGTGACCTACATCGCCGTCAGGCGGACGGGCTGATTTTCATTCGTTAACCGGCGGCAACCGGGCACGCGAGGGCAATTCAACACTACGAAAAGTCATTGACGCACCCCGACGCCATCTTTATGATCATTATTCATGGACGTTCAACAATGCCATCATGCCGGAATCTATCGATACCGCACAAAAAGTTGATGATCTAAAAAACAGGTAGTCAGGTTTCCCGAGGTCCCGATGTTCGAGTCTCTCCTTGGAAAAATCCCCATCGCCGCAGACGAGCCGCCGGCGGACAGGAACCGGCGGCGGAGGACCATCATCGTCAAGGACGTCCTGTACGTCTACGCCGCCTACACCATTTCCATTCTCATCACGGTGGTGGCGCGGTTCATAGAGCTCACGGGAATATCCTATGCCGTCCTGGCATGGCTTTTTCTCTGGGTCACCGTGGTCACCGCGGTGTTCGCGGCCATAGCCCTGGCGCGGAAATCGGTCAGCACCCGCTTCGCCAGGGGCCACTACGCCGGCCAGTTCGCCGTGTGGCTCGCCACCTACGCCGTGTGGTTATTCAACCTGGGCGCGATACGCTCCGCCGGGCTCCTCTTCGCCCTTATGGCCATGGCGTTCCTGCTGCCCAACGCAAACCTCTTTGAGTCATACCTGCTGGCGGCGTCAATAGCCATTGTGCAGGCGGGGGTCTCGACCTTCGCGCTCCTCTACTCGTACCAGCCGGGGTCGCTGCTGAAGGAGCTCTTCTATACCCTCTGCTTCGTTCCTGCGGCGCTCTTCATAAGCTTTCTCGCCGGCCAGTACGACCGCCAGCGCGAGAAGACGCGGCAGGCCCGCGTCCAGGCGACGGCGGCGCGCGATGTCCTCTGGAAGGTCATCCGCAAAACGGCTGACGCCGGAGGCGACACGCTCCATGACGCCCTTTACCTGGCGAACCTTATCTTCGAATACTGCGGCGCGGAGGGCGGGTGCCTTTTTGTCCTGGACCGTGAAAACCGGCAGCTGGACATGGTATTCTCGAAGATGGAAAAGAGCAGCGTCTCCCTCGGCGCCCTGATCAGCAGCGCCGGGGAAGCACTGCGCGGTGAAGACCAGCCTGTCGACAAGGAAAACGTCCCGGTCGCCGACGACACTACCCCCTTCAACATTGTCTTTGGCGATGACCGTGGATACGCCGGTGTCTGCTGCCTGATACAGCCGTCCATGATCGGCTCGGTTCCGGACCATGAGATGGCTGTAATACGGGAGATCCTCTCCCGGGCCGCAGAGGTCCTGTCGCGGTCGCCGCTCCACAGCGAGCCTTCCGGCAACGGCAGGGAAGAAAAGACCGTGCTCACCGCTTCGGCAGTGGAAAAAATCGAAAAGGCCGTTGTCTATATACGGGAGAACTTCACCTCGGATATTTCCCGCGACGGCCTGGCATCGCACCTGGACATCAGTCCCAACTATTTCGGCAAGCTCTTCTCGGAATATACCGGCAAAAAGATGAACGATTACATCATCGACCTCAGGATCGATGAGGCAGTGAAGCTCCTCCGGGATACGGACCGTCAGGTCATTGATATTGCCTTTGCGGTGGGCTTCAACAACCTCCGCACTTTCAACCGCGCCTTCAGCAAAAACCTCTCCATGACCCCCCAGGAATACCGTAAGTCAGAGCGGAAGTAATAGCAAAGAAAGCTTGAATACCGGATATGGATTGTTATCGGTTTACAACCGATAGTTATCGGTAAACATATGTTCACTTAAAGCAAGGGTCAGAGCATCTTGTTATGTTAAGCAGTATTCAAAACTGTTAATAGCGATTATGACACCGATAACTATCCCCATACAGGCAAAAAGTTATGTTAAATCCCATTCTTATCGGGGCCATATTGCTCTGACCCCTGAAAAGCATTCTAATACTTGGAAGGGTCAGAGCAACACCCTCCCTTCCAGGACCCTGAATACCTTGAAATTTTATATAATAGACAGTATACAGTGGACAATTTCAACAATATTTGATTATGTCGTGCAGTTTTAAAATAAAATTCCTATAATAATAATATACCGTCTGGACGCTTTTTTTAGATGGTGCTCTGAAATACCCTTTATTTATTTACAATCAGGAGGAATTTTAATGAAGAAACTTGTAGTGGCATTATGCATTGTTGGTTTATTTTTAGCTGTTCTTGGCTGCGGTATTGCAAATATGACCAACCCGACCGCTAATGAATTTGACGTTGTCATAGTGGGTGACTCGATTTATGACCTGGATGGTTACATCCATAGCAATTTAAAGACCCTCTCGGGCAAATCGTACAAGGACTATTCAAGCAGCGGTGATACCGTGGCGTACATAACCAAGCAGTACAACACAGCTATTGCCGCCCGGCCGACCATCAAGACCATCATCATGGACGGCGGCGGCAATGATATCCTGATGGACGTGTACTGGAGCCAGGCGTGCCAGGCCTCTACGACAATCTCGTCATCCTGCAAGGCCTACATTAACAGCGTTCTCGACCAGGATGAAGCGCTCTGGGAAGACATGAGCAATGACGGCGTGGACAACATCTTTCATCTTGGCTACTACCGGCTGAAGCGGGGAACATTGACCACCCTCCTCTACGGCGGCACCAAGCTGAACCCGGCTGTGGTCTATGCCGACGACCAGCTCGCCGCGGCATGCGCCGTTTCCCCGGCCGAGTGCTGGTTCATCGATCCCCGGGCTGATTTCCTCGGGAAAGAATCGACCTATATAAAATCCGACGGCATACACCCCACCAACGCAGGCGGCAAGGTCCTCGCCACCAAGATATACAACAAGATGACCGCCGTGGGAGCATACAAGTAACGCATCTTCTGCAACGGGGGCTGCGCAGGCAGCCCCCTCCGTGTCACCAGGACAGAGTATTACCACACCCGGCCATAAAAACTCCGCGATTGTTTTCTCCCCGTCGCGGCGGTTTTTATGGTTGATATATATTGACATTTCACCCGCGTGGTGATAGAGGGAATTGCCGGACGCCCCGGCGTCCCGTTACGGCATAAACCGTTCATTTTCAGGAGACGAACGTGAATAAAAAAAAGCTGCTCATCTCGACCACCATCATCGGGATCACCGCTATCCTTGTTGTGGTGATCAGGCTAGCCTTTGCCCCCGCAGAAGACCCGGTAAAGCCGGGGAAAGCCGACCGGGGGATGTCACTGCCGGGCTTTTTCGGTTTAACGTCCATCTTCAGGGAGGACATGGACCTGAAGCAGGTCATCGCCGACGATCCCGAAATTGAAATGATCCTGGGAATTATGAAGGAGCGGTACGGGAAGAAATTGTCCGATAAGAGGATACAGATACGCCTCGTCGGCGGCCTGATCAGGCACCTGAAAAGAAAAAATCCCTACGACTGGAAGGAGCGGATCAGGGCGGTCATCGCCGCGGAATTCACAGAGTATTCGGCCGAGCTCATGGAGAAGATCGACAAGCTCGATGAATTCAACAATTACCTGAAGGAACACCGGGGCGACTTGCAGGCGATGAGCCCGACGGACCGGAAGGAAGCAATGATGTCCAAGAGGCGGGAGATCTTCGGCCCCGAGTACGAGGAGATATGGGACCGGGAGATAACCGCCGGCAAGATATCCGATATGCTCGGCAGGCTTGACGGCAGGAGCGACCTCTCGCCCTACGACAAGATGCGCGCCTACAGCGCCTTCACGAAAAGCCTTTACCCTGAATCGTCGGACCTGTCCTCGGGAAAAAGCGAAGACGAGATTATGGTCCGCAACTACGAGCTGGTCAACAACTTCCTCGAGATGGACTCGGTGCAGTCCGATCTGAGGAACATGGCCCCGGACGAACGGGCCAGGTTCCTTAAGAGCCTGCGGCAGTCGATGGGGATGAAGGATGACGTTATCCGGAAGATGGAGGATGTGGACGCAACCATGGACCGGATGTGGGAGAACGCCCCTGCCTACAACAGGGAACGGAGCGAGATCTCGGCGAACTACAAAGGCACCGAGCGCGAACGAAAGCTCGACGAGGCTCGGAAAAAATACTTCGGCGCCAACGCCGGCATAATAAAAATGGAGGAGGACACCCTCAACGTCAACAGGTTCCAGTTCCCCCGCCGCTGGGGCAGGTACTGACCGGCATTATTTTTCTTCCGGTTTTTCCGGCACTCCCCGCTCTTCCGGTTCGTGGTCAGGCACGGGTTCACCCTGGTCGACCCACCCGTACACGCCGCGTATCGAGTCAAAGGAGCACATTTCATAAAACCTGAAATTATCCGAAACCTTCCGCACTTCCTCGTTGTTGGTGAAGCGCGTGATCTGCTGCTGGTGCGCCGGGCCCATCGGGTACACGGCGACGCCGCCGGGCTTCACCGTGTTGATCAGGAAGTAGGGGGTGCGCATGCAGGCTGCGAAGACGATAACTGCGTCAAAGTCCCCGAGGGGTCCGTCGAAGTCAGTGGCGTCCCCTGCGTAGAATCTCACTCCGCGGTGCCCTTCGCCGATGACACGCTCCTTGGCCAGGCGGGCCAGGTCCTCGTGGAACTCTATGGTCACTACCTCCTTCGCCAGCGTCGCCAGCACGGCAGTGGAATAGCCGGAGCCGGTGCCCACCTCGAGGACGCGCTTCCCCTTATTGAGATCAAGGTGGCCCATCATCCGGGCCATGGTTACCGGGTCATCGCTCTTCTGGCCGGCGCCAATGGGGATTCGGCCAAGGGTATAGACCTGTTCTGCGAAAATTTTATCGAAGAACCTGGGCTTGTCCACGGACTCAATCGCTTCAAGGACCGTTTTCTCGATCCCCGCCTCTTTTAGAAGCTTCAGGTACCTGCTCTTATCCTTCATGAAAAATCCCCCGCCCTATTCAAAAAACCTGATGAGGTAGGTAAGAAAATAGTCTGAGATAAGGATCACCATCGACGACTTGACCACCGCCTGTATGGTGGATCTGCCGACTCCCTCGGCGCCGCCCGTGGTATGAAACCCCTCGTAGCATGATATGATTGCTATCTCCATGCCGAAGAAGACCGATTTAACCAGGCCCGTGGTCAGGTCGCTCAGGCTGGTGTACTGCAGGATGTTGTCCACGTACTTATCCACGGTAATGCCGAGGGAAAAGAAGGCGATGAAAGCGCCCCCCAGCACGCCCACGACGTCGGTGATGAAAGTGAGCACCGGCGTCATCACCAGGCTGGCGATGAAGCGCGGCACCGACAGGTACTGGACCGGCTCCGCCGCCAGGGTCCGCAGCGCGTCTATCTGCTCCGTCACCTTCATGGTGCCGATCTCAGCCGCTATGGAGGACCCCACCCGTCCCGCCAGGAGGAGTCCCGTGAGGACCGGGCAGAGCTCGCGGAACATGGAGATGGTGACGCCGCTCCCGACGAAGATCGAGGAGCCGGACATGAGCGAATCCATTACCCGTCCCAGCTGGAAGGCCATGACCATGCCGGTGAAGAAAAGGGTGATCGCCGTGACCGGTATCGACTTGTACCCGATCTCCACCATCTGGATGATGATATTCTTCGCGTCAAAGGGGGGGCGGAACATCCACCGGATGGTATCGCGGAAAAAAAGGCCGTAGCTTCCCAGGCCCTCCAACACCGTGAGGGCCGCGTCCCTGGCGTCACTGAACTTCATAGTCCGGGCCCACCGGTTCGTATTTGTGCACCTCTTCGAGGTCGCCGAAGCGGGTGTGCTTTTCCCAGAACATCAGGGGCACCTCGCCCACGGGGCCGTTACGCTGCTTGGCGACTATGACATCGGCGATACCGCGCCTCTCCGTTTCCTTCTTCACCTTCTCCTCGCGGTAGATGAACATGACCACGTCGGCGTCCTGCTCGATGGCGCCCGATTCGCGGAGGTCCGCAAGAGTGGGCCGCTGGTCGGTGCGGTGCTCCACCTGGCGGGACAGCTGGGAGAGGGCGATTACCGGCACTTCGAGGTCGCGGGCCAGCTGCTTCAAAAAGCGCGATATCTCCGCGATCTGTAGGTGGCGGTCGACCCGGGGGTTCGTTCCCGTGATGAGCTGGAGGTAGTCCACGACGATGACGCCGAGGTTCTTGTGCTTCTGCGCCAGGCGCCGCGCCTTGGCCCGCATCTGCAGAACCGTCGACGAGGGCGAATCGTCGATGAATATGGAGGCCTTTGAGAGCCTGCTCGTCGTCTCTATGAGCTTGTGCATGTCTTCGGACTTGATGTATCCCGTCCGGACCAGCTGCGAGTCGATCATGGTCTCGATGCAGAGCATCCGCATGCCCAGCTGGGTCGCGGGCATTTCAAGTGAGAAGAAGAGGACCGGCCTCTTCTCCTTCAGGGCGACGTGGTTGACGATATTGAGGGCCAGGGCGGTCTTTCCCATGCCGGGTCGGGCCGCGATGATGATGAGCTCCGCAGCGTGAAAGCCGGTGAGCATCTCGTCGAGCTTGCGGAACCCGGAGCCGACGCCGGTGACGACGCGCTTGGTCTCGTACCAGTTCCCGATGTTGTTCATCGTCTCGTGGAGGACGTCCTCGATCGGCCTGAAGTCCGCGGTGATGCGCTTTTCAGTGACATCGAAGATGTCGCGCTCGATCTGGTCCACCAGCTCCTCTGTCTCCAGGGACATGTCATAGCATTTTTCGACAGCTTCCGACGACACCTCGATAAGGCGCCGCCGCAGGGAGAGCTCCTTGATGCGCTTGGCGTAGAATTCGGCGTTTGCCGAGGTGGAAACGGCCCGGTAGAGCTCGACCAGGGCGGGGTCGCCGCCAATTTTCTCGAACACGCCGCGGTCCACGAGGCGCTGTTTCACGGTGGTGAGGTCGACCGGGAGGTCTTTCTGGAGCAGTTCCGTGACCGCCCCGAAGATGATACGGTGTTTATCGAGGTAAAAATCCTCCGGCTGGAGGATTTCAATTACCTTGTAAAGCGCTTCCCTGCTCAGCAATACCGATGCCAGACAGGCTGTTTCGGTTTCAACATCCTGCGGGGGAAGCTTTTCGGCGAGCATGCACTACTCCTTGCACACGATGACTTTTATCGTGGGAGTCTGCCCTTCGTCCAGTTTGATTTTTACCGTGTATTCCCCTTCCTGCTTGATGGGGTTCTCGATCACGATCTTCCTCTTGTCGATATCGTACCCCTTCTCCTTCAGCTTTTTGGCGATGTCCATGGCGGTGACAGAGCCGAAGAGCTTTCCCTCTTCCCCGACCTGCACCGCTATCTGCAGTTCAAGGCCGGTGATGCTGCCGGCGAGCTTTTCGCTCTCTTTCTTCCGCTTCTCCTTCTTGATCTTGACCAGCTTCTTCTGATGGTCAATCGCGCGCTTGCTCGATTCGTTGGCCACGATGACCAGCTTCCTCGGCAGGAGATAGTTCCTAGCGTAGCCGGGGGACACTTCCTTGATGTCGCCCGCGTCGCCCAGGTTGGGTATATCTTTTTGTAATATGACTTTCATTTCATGCTCCTTGTATGTGAAAATTCTTATTTAGTATCCTTGTTGCCGGGACCGGCGGTTATCCGCTTCCTGAAATCGGCCCAGACATCCAGCGCGCCGAGCCCGGCGAGCATGATGAACAGGAACAGGGCAATCCATATCCCCGTGAGCAGCATTACTGTCAGTCCCAGGGGGAGGAAGTAGCCGGGCAGTCCCCGTTTTATCAGAAAAAACTTTATCAGTCCAAGCGCCTGCACAAAATAGAGGAGCGCGGCGATGAGCGCGATGTTCAGACCGGCACTATGAAGTATCAAATATTCGCTTTTGTCAATAAGTAAATAGGCTGCCAGGCCCCCTATCAGTGCGAATATAAAATAATCATTCAGCCGGAACGATTCCAGGCCCTCCACCGCGGCGGCCTGTGCCGTCCGCGTCAGGAAGCGCCCCATTACCAGGAAGCCAAGTCCGGATATCACCATCACGTTCAGGAATGATGAAAAGGGCACCCGGGCTATTATATCGTTACGCGAAGCATCAAACTCCGCCATGAACTGCTGCTTAATGTCAGCAGGCGCGCCGCCCATCTCCAGCACCCTTACCAGCTCGCCCCTCAGGAGGCCGACAAAATCGACATTCTGGTAAAAGGTCAGGTAATAGAAAAAACCGCTCACGATAACGGAAAGAACGATGGATGTCGTCAGCAAATAAAACTCAAAACTCTTCCCGCTTTTATAGGTATAGCCGCCGACACCGCCAAGCAGGAAGGGGGCCATTACCAGGGGCAGGTCCGCCACCCTGCCGGAAACAAGCACCATCGACCCGATGAGGACCGCGAACAGGATCAGCGATTTCCATTCGAGCCGGTAATACAGGTATGCGGAGCCGACCATCAACATCAGGGCCCCGACCGCGGCAGCCAGAACCGCAAGCACGGAACTTATTGCTCCACGAAGGGCAGCAGGGCTATGGCCCGCCCGCGCTTGATCTCCCGCGCTACTATACGCTGGTGCTTGGCGCAGGTGCCGGTGACCCGCCGCGGCAATATCTTGCCCCGGTCGGTGATGAACCGCTCGAGAATGTCAGGCCGCTTGTAATCGATAGTGGCATTCTTGTCCTGGCAGAAAATGCACACCTTCTTCTTGAAGCGGGGCACCCGCATCCCCCCTTCTGAGGAACCGCCTTCGCGGTCGCCGTCGCCGAAGCGGCCCCTGCGGGGAGGGCGGTCGCCGCGCTCGCGGGAATCCCGCTGCGGTCTGTCGCCGGCCGGTCTCTCCGGTGCTGCCGGTGCTGTCTCAGCGGCCGGTGCCGGTGCAGCCTGCTCCACCGGGGCTTCTGTTGCCTGACCTTCGGTCTTTTCGTTATCTATGGTGTCTGACATGATGAATTCCTCTCAATTATTAAGATGATTGATTATTTCAATAGCACTAAAACGGGATATCCTCGTCTGAAAAAGGATTGTCCGTGTTCGGGGAAGGTTCGCCTGACGACGACGGCAGGTCCATGGGGGCCTCCTTCCCACCTCCGCCGGGAGCGGACAGAAACTGGAAGTTGTCCACGACGATCTCCACTATCTGCCGCTTGTTCCCGTCTTTATCGTCATAGGAACGCTGCTGGAGCCGCCCCTCGATGCCGATGCGCTGGCCTTTCTTGCAGTATTCGGCGATGACCTCGCCGGTTTTTGCCCAGGCGACGCAGTTGAAGTAGGAAACCTGCTCCTTCTTTTCGCCGGCGGCGACGTAGGTCCTGTTGTTGGCGATGGAAAAGCTGCATACCGATGTTCCGCTCTGGGTGTACCGGAGCTCCGGGTCCCTGGTGAGTCTCCCGATCAGAATCGCCTTGTTCAGATCACTGGCCATGGAATGCCTCCTTGTTTAGGCGGTCGCCGCCTTGTTGACCTTGACGAAGAGATATCTCAAGATGTCGCTGTTCAGCCTGAATTCGCTGATGATCTTCTTCACCGAAGCAGGCGGTATCTGGACATTCATGAAAAGATAATAGCCCTGGGTTTCCCCGTCTATCTGGTATGCCAGCTTCTTGATCCCCAGTGAATTGTCGCTGATGACCTGGGTCCCGTGCTTGGCCAGGATTTCCTTGGTCTTCTCGATAAGGGACTCCGTCTCCTTGTTTCTGAGAATGACCGTGAGCTCATAGGTTACCATATGATTTGCTCCTCCCTCTGGTTATAGTAGCTGAAATGCCCGACGCCGGGAGGCGTCCGCTTTCAGCAGAAAGGTGAACCAATAATCACAGGGGGCGGATTTATTTCAAGAAAAATTCTTAATTTTATTTATTAATATGTGCTTTTATGGATTATGTCATACATAAAACTCACGGCAATATCTGTTACGGTAATCATCTCTTCAAATTTACAAAACAAACAACGAGGCTCTGACCCCCCATTATTATTTATAATACACAGCCAACCTCTTACGATAGGCCTCTTCATATAATAGAAAAGCCCTAACGCAATCATCAAAATTCTCACCCAGCTTGAGAAAATAATGATGTAATGTAATCTTCACAAGGGGCTTGTAGTTCTTATCTAGATAGCAGTTGATAAATCCAATGTCATTTTTACGCGGATCCCGCGATAGTCTTTTCCTTACGGGATTGTATCCGATATACCACAACAGCCATAAAAGGTATTCTTCAGGATTGTCAGCCTCTTCAATCACAGTTGATCCGAAGCGCTCGTTCCAAAAAGCTCCGGTCGTTCCCATTGCCTTGTTGTATTTTTCAGCAATTCTTGCCTTGGTATATTGCATGATTTGGGATATCGTTTCCTTTCCTTCGTATGTTTTTATGATAAGGTGTATGTGATTTGCTACAATTTCCGCGGCAATTAGCTCAAAATCATATTTTTCCTGGCACATGTTAATGGCCTCAATGAAGTATAGCTTTCCATATTTACCTTGAAGCAGGTTTCTTTGTCCATGGCACCTGCTAAAAACATGATGTGTTGATCCCTGTGCAATATTTCTTAATGGTCGTGACATATAAAACTCCTTGTTAGGTTTTTATGAATAAAAACGAAAGAGAGGGAATAAATTGAAAAATATTTTGTAGCCGGATTGATATTTTTTCAACGGAGGATAATAGCAAGGGCAAATAGAGGGGTCAGAGCATTCTACTCTACACATCCTAAAACATCCAAGAGTCTTGCTCTGACCCTATTATACCGCGCCCCAGCGACTCTGCGAGATAGCCTTTAATACTTATCAGGGATAATAACACTTGATTTATCCTCCAATCTATGGTAGGGTCAGAGCATCCAATTAAATTATAAAAAGGGGGCATGATCATGAACAGAAGATACCGTCTCGTTCTCATTCTCCTTGTTTGTTTTTCTATACTGGCCGGAGGGACCCGGGTGCGGGCGGGCGAATTCAGCGCCGGAGCCGCGGTCATGTACGGGTGGTGGAAGCCCTTCGCCGCCAATTATCTAAGACAGCTCGACCGGAAATGGCCCCTAGAGACCACCTTTTACATGAAAAACTCAAGCGCCCTGTACGGGCCGGTGCTGGGATATAAGATATCCGAAACCTGGAGCCTCTCGTTCACCTTCCTCATGGCTCTCCACAACCAGTATTCGGCGGGGTCATACAATGCCACCCTGGCCCTGGACGGGCTTCACCTTGCCCGGACCGCCATCGACCGCGTCAACAAGTACGACGCGGACTTCCGGGCCTATTATAAGGCGGGTAAATACGCCGACGTTTTCTTCGGGATCAACATGGAAGCTGACAAGTATTTCGGGGATTACCGTGTCCTGATAAACCTGGCCCCCGTCCTGCCCGTTACGCTTCCCCTGCAGGGCTCGCTCCGTTCATTTTCATACGACTGCGGCCCCGGTGTCGGGGTGAACCTCAGGTTCGAGCTGGTGAAGAACCTTGCGCTGCAGGCGCGGCTCTCCCTCTATGTCATGGGGGGCACCCTGCAGAGATACATCCAGTTCGAGAAGAGAAAAGTTAACACGCACATGGCATTCAAGAGCATCGAGGAGGTGCTGCTCTCGTACTATATCGAGGGGGCGCGGACAACGATTTCCGTCGGCGGCCGGTACCAGGCCATGACCTTCGCCCTGATGAGCGCGTCGCCGCGGGAATTTTTCCAGAACTACACGACGAAGTTCGACCAGCTCGGCGGGATTATCATTACCGCGTCGTACGCCTTCTGACAGAGGGCCGCGCGGCGCCCTTCCCGTTTTTCAACTTCTCGTCGGGCCTGCCGGCGAGACCCGGGATCAGCTTCTGGGGCCTGGTGAAGATGGTGTAGGGAAGCGTCAGGGTCCGCAGGAGCGTATCGCCGATGCCGCGGGCTATGGTTATCATCGGCGCCGGCACCACCCTGAGCTCGTCGAAGCTCCCGGTCATCCGGCAGTAGATGACGAACATCCCCTCGTTCGCCCCCACCAGGAGCCACCCGATTACCGGGATCAGGCCCACGGCGCGGTCGAGGGTCTCCAGCGGCCTGATCCCCAGGAGCGCGTCAAGACGGTCGTTTTTCATGGAATAGGTCCCGTTGGCCGAAAGCTGTATCGAATTGCTGTCAAGATAAAAACTGTCGAAGGAGACCATGCTCTCCTTGATGGTAATCCGCGACAGGATTGAATTATAGGGGAACCCCTTGGTCTTCATGTCCGGGTTGCGGTTCAGTGCCATTTTGTAGAAATTGAAGGCGCCGAACATCTTTGACAGGGCCTCAAACTTCATGAGCCTGCCGTTGAAGGATGAAAATATCAGGTCGCCGAAGATGGAGCCGCTGTTTCCCCAGACCCTTCCCTCCAGGTTCATGGCCCCGTCGATCCATGACTGTTTTCCCGGGAACACGGTGTCCAGGACCCGCCTGATGTCGAAGCCCTTCAGCGTGAAGGCGACATTGAAGGCGGTGTTCTGGCCCGGCGTCATGATGACGCTGCCTTCCCCGTTCATGAAGGCGCCCCGCGCCTGCAGGTCGTTCAGGATGAGGGAGCCGTCCTTCGCCACGCCCTCACAGGCAACCGTGTCGACCGGGATACCGTAAAGGGTCATGTCGGAGATGGAAAAGTCGGCGCCGCCGTTAAGCCGGTCTAGGATGACGTCCAGGATGGGGCTCCCGCCGCCGCGGCCGCCGCCGATCGCCAGGTTCTTGATGTGGACCCTGCCGTGGAATGTCCGGTGGCCTCCGCCGGTGTAGGTCCCTGACGCGGATACCACCAGGGGCTCGGATATGAAGTCAAGGCCCGGCGAGTAAATATCGTGCCCCTTCATGATGACGGTGCCGTTCAGCTTGATGATGTCATCATTATAGCGCAGCTGCGTGTTGTCGAACCGGAGCTCGCCGATGATCGAGATGCTTCCGTTCGACCTGACCCTGGCGTAGCCGGTCATCGGCCCGCCGAAGGAAATGACCTTCTCCCTTACCCGGATGGTGACATCGGGATGACGGAGCTCGATTTCCGGAAGGGAGAACCGGGGGATGGCCGTTTCGTCCTTGAGGGATTGCGCGGTAATATCCAGGCGAAGGCGGTCGATGCGGATCCGCTTCAGCCAGTCCCCTTCATTGATCCTCTGGATGAATGAAAAGAAGAGGGTCACCTCATTGGCCGACACGGGGTGCCCGCCCGGCGTACCGATCAAGACCCGGGAAAAGGTGATGCCCGGCTCCTGGAACAGGGCAATGTGGAGCTCGCCGACACCGACCGATGTTTTGATTTTACCCTCCAGGTACCGCACGAGGATGTTCTTTATCGGCTTGTAGTTCAGGGAAAAATTGATGTCATCAACGGCCCTAACGGCCAGATACAGCGCGGCAATGGCGACGCAGAGGATGTATATGAAAACTTTTTTTACGTGTTGTGTCATAATTGCAAGGGCGGCACCCGGCGGGAGGCCTGCCGCCGTCGGCGGGACTCCCGGTCAGTCACCTGATTATTCCCAGTTCGAAAAGCCCGTTCCGTATAAACTGCACGGACATGGCGGAAAGGATAAGACCCATCAGCTTTTGAAATATGGATATACCCGTTGAGCCGAGGGCATTGCTGATATGTGCTGAAAAAAACATGACGACCATCGCCAGCAGGAACACCGCGATCGACAGTCCCGTGATGACGATAAGCTTCAGGGGATCGCCCGAGGCCTGGGTGCTGAACATGACCAGGGCTGCGATATTGCCCGGTCCGCAGAGCATCGGGATCGCCAGGGGAAACACCGACACGTCCCGCTCCTCTTCGGGCTGGTCATGGTCGCCGATGTCGCGCATTTTGACCCGCGAGGGCTGGCCGAGCAGCATTTCCATGGAGATAATAAAAAGCAGGATCCCCCCTGCTACCAGGAAGGATCCTGTTGAAATCCCCAGAAACCCGAGGAGATATCTTCCCAAGAGGATAAAGAACACGGAAACTGCAATTGAAATCACAATGGACCGTATTATTATCCTTTTTCTTTTGTGGTCACGGTATCCAGCAAGGAAGACCAGAAAAACCGGTATCAGTCCGAGCGGATCCACCACAAAAAAAAGAGTAAAAAAAACCGTGGGGATGTAATATACATCCATTTATGACCTCGGGACCGTGCCTGGGTTAAAAAACATATTACGGCGCAGGGGAAAAAAGTCAATAAAAAAGGATGCCGGATTTTTGAAAACTCTCATTAGACATAATCAAAATTTAACATGAAATAGATGATCGTCGGTTTTATGATATTAATTATACAATCTTGAAATATGTTCATATTAAAAATTATCATTTTATAATTTCGTGTTTATATTTTTTGCATGGCATTTATACAAATTAAAATACTGGAAACTATCGGGCAATGTATTTTGCTCTGACCCCCTGCAAGAAGCCAATCCAATCCCGCCACAGGCACTGCAGGCAAATTCTTGAATACCCGGCCACGTCCAACGAATCAGACTGAATGCCAACTGAATACATTTCCATTTATGGAGTGAGATCAGGGATGTGTTGCAGGACCGGGGTGAAGTAGAAAAAATATAGATTGATAAAATCCTCCCCGCCTATATCCTTGAAACGTTTTTCCGGAGGATGGGACATGAAGATCGCCATGGCGCAGATAAACCCGACCATTGCCGATATCAGCGGCAACAGGGAAAAGATCATTTCATTCATACGGGACGGCGCGGCCCGGGGGGCCGACCTGGTGATTTTTCCCGAAATGGCCACCATCGGGTACCCGCCTATGGACCTCCTTGAGAACCGGAAGCTCATCAACGACAACCTTGCCTCGATCGAGGAGATAGCGCGCCACTGCACCGGCACCGCGGTCATCTGCGGCTATGTTGAAAAGGACCCCGACAACCATCCCCTCCTCTTCAACGCCGCAGCCTTCATGGAAAAAGGCAGGATCGTATCCCGTCACTACAAGACCCTTCTTCCCACCTACGACGTGTTCGACGAGCTCAGGTATTTCTCCCGGGCGCGGGAACATTCCATTGTTGAATTCATGGGCCGCCGCATCGGCATCACCATCTGCGAAGACATCTGGAATGACCTTGATTTTTATTCCGAGGGGCGGGCGCAGGCCGGCACCCTTGAAAAATACGATTACCGGCGCCGTTATGACATAGACCCGATACAGAAGCTTGTCTCCCTGAAGGCGGACCTGGTGGTCAACATCTCCGCGTCTCCCTTCACCCGGGGGAAAAACCGCTTCAAGAGAATGATGATCGGCGATATCGCCCGCCACCACGCCCTTCCGGTGATCTACGTCAACCAGGTGGGAGGCAACGACAGCCTTGTCTTCGACGGCAACAGCATCGCCTTCAACAGCGGGGGAGTCATCGTCGGCCGCGGGAAGGCCTTCGAGGAGGACCTCGAG
>DAONAJ010000057.1:0-25326 GCA_035400945.1 Spirochaetota bacterium | reverse complement strand
CCCCTGTCCTCCATGGCATCGCGGAGATATCTGCCGTTGTCTCCCGTCACGATGCCCAGGGCCCAGTCCGCGGCGCCGCGGAGGAGCGCATGGTTCTGGCCGTAGACCTTTTCGATGATGCGCTCATCCGAGCGGCCGACATTGACATCGAAGACGCAGTCGCCGTTTTTAGCGAACCGTTCCTGGTCAACGGTGCGGGACTCCTTCCCCGAGACAAAGACGCACCGCCCGGGGCCCTGACGCCGGGTCAGGTCAAGGCGGATCACCGGGGTGAAGACATTTTTGAATACGCGTCCCAGGCGGACGATGCGCTCGATCCGCGCGTGCTTGAGGATATAGCTCCTGATGTCGCGGTGCATTTTCACATGCAGCAGAGACTCGGGGAGGATGAACGAGAGGTTCCCTCCCCCGCGCAGAAGGTCGATCCCCTTCTTCAGCATATACGAGAATGACTCAAGGGAACGTATGTCGGGATAGAGCTCCTTCAGCCGGGCCAGCTCCCCGGGGGAATAGTGGAGCCCCCATGGCGGGTTCGTCGCTATCATGTCAAAGCCGCCGGTCCTGTCCCCGCCGGGCCGGCGGTCCAGGAGAAAATCGCTCCTGCGGATGAGGGGGTCAAAGTCGATATCGCGGAACATCGCCATGATATTAATCCTTGCTATATGCACGGCCAGCCCGTCGATATCGCTCCCGTGCAGGAGCAGGGGGTCGCCGGTCTTTTCGGCAAAGGCGAGGAGAAACTGCCCGGTGCCGCAGCAGGGATCAAGGATTCTGGCCCCTTTGCCCGGGACTGTTTCCGCTATATCATCAACGATGCGGTCCGGCGTGTAATAGGAGCCGCTGCTGGCCTTGTCACCCTCGCGGATGAGGGACTGGTAAATCAGGCCCAGGACGTCCCGCTGCCGCGGCATGTCAAGGCCGAAGAGGGGATTGTATTCTTCCGAAAGGCGGAAGTGCCCAAGTTCACGGTGCCATAAGCGGAGCTCGCGGCCGAGGAAGCTTCTGCCCGGGATATGAAAGCCGTTCTTTATAAAACGACCGAGGTCCCGCTCGCCGCAGAGCCCCTCGGCACAGAGCCAGCTCAGCGCCAGGGCAAAAAACGCCCGCTCGGTGTCAAGGCCGGCGCAGCCGATATACGCGACGATCCGCTCTATCGATCCGCGGCTGCTTTTTTCCCCCAGGTACTCATCGGGAATGAATGACCGCTTCGCCGACGCCTTGTTGGCCCTGCGCGCCAGGCGCGGGATCGAACCCTCGGCAATCCGCTCATGGAGGCTGCGCACTTCGTCATAGCGGAAGAGCATGCCGGGAACGCGGTTCGCCGGCCGCAGGTAATCGTGCTTTATCCAGTTGCGCACCGTGGCGGAAGAAACCGCGAGCAGTGACGCCGTTTC
The DNA here is from genome assembly GCA_035400945.1 of Spirochaetota bacterium. Classification (GTDB taxonomy): domain Bacteria; phylum Spirochaetota; class UBA4802; order UBA4802; family UBA5550; genus RBG-16-49-21. The sequence continues at coordinate 23,932 of DAONAJ010000057.1, read as the reverse complement.
ATCAAGCGTGATGAACCGGTTTTCCGGGACCATGACGACATTCCTCCTGTGAATCCGTCCGCGAAGGCGCGGATGAAAAACGGCGCCGCCGGGCGGGCCTGTCCCGCCGCGGCCCATCGCCGTCATGGTTAATAAATCGACCGGAGAGAGATCTTCGCATTAATACTTTTACGCGGGTTATGTCGCGTGAGGTGAAATATATGCTGCATGAAAGCGCGGTCGCCTGGCTTCCCTGACAAACGCGATGGGGTTGCCCGCGCTCACAGGGAACAGGACGTTCCCGCCCGCCATAGTACAGGGACGTAGTATTTTGGCGGGTGAGCGCGGGCAACCCCATCGCGTTAAGGTACGTTACCGGAACAGCTGTATGACGGGTATCTCGATGAGGTGCGTCTTCAGGGTCTTCAGCTCCCTCTGCTGTATGAGAAAGCTTTCCCGGGCATCCGACTTGAGCACGACAATGGCCTGGCTGTACCCGGTCTGGAATATTTCGACATTCAGGTTAAACAGGTGGAGGGCCTCGACCACAGTGAGGACGTTTTTCTGCGCCACGCCGCGCGCCAGGCTCTTTTCCCGGTACGCGGCGCCGAAAAGGCCAAGACAGCAGATCTTTTTCACGCCGGCAGCGGCCATCCTGTCCTGGAGCCGGACAATCTGCTCCAGCGCCATGTCGCTGTTTTCCTCGCGGGACTTGAACAGATGGTTTACCCCGAACCAGATCCTGCCTTTATCATCCATGCCGCACAGGATCACCGAAACGCAGGAGCCGAGGTCCACGTGGATGACATGGCTTTCGTCCTTGACCACGGTCTCGTTGATATGGACATAGCACATCTTCTTGCCCTTGCACTCAAGGCTGAACATCCGTTCATCGGTCATCGCGCGGCCCTTCCCTCCGCCGCCATTTTCCGCATTCAGAGACATGGTTGGCTCCTGGCCGCAAAAGAAATATCGTTGTCACGGTCTGCGGATGACCATTGGCGCAAGTCTGATGCCTGCGATCTCATGGCGGAACCCCCCCGGTGAAAACCTTCACTTGAATATTAACCGTGCGGAGCTATTCGTCAATAATTATATGCCCGTCGGCGCTAAATATTGGAATGACTCTCTATTTTATTACTTGACCGTCCGGGCATAATGCGTGAATATAATCGTGATACCCCATGGAAGAATCAGACAAAATAAAACTGGTAGCCGTCGAAGATACCGAGTCAGGGAAAAAAATCGCCTTTGCGTCGTTTCTGAGGAAGGATTACGTCGCCAAATCCCTGGTCATATATATCGACGGGAACAATATCATAACCGGCATTTTCTTTTCATCGGATGTCCACGGCACGGTGGAATGGATCAACGGCTCCGGCCTGAAGAACTGCCACCGGTGGGAAAGCGAGGACCAGGCCAAATCCCAGTCATACCTTACCCGTCGCTACACGGCAATTCTCTCGGATGGATCCGCCAGCGCGGACTTTGCCCGGGACTTCATCATACCGGACATCCTCGACAACATGAGCAATGCCGATGTGGCCGAATGGGTCGCCGACATACTCCGCGTCAGGGAGTACCTGGTCCCGGTAGACCTCTCCCGCTTCAGGGGAAACTGAGGGAGCCGGCTCCGCCCGATCCGGCTCCGCTCATTTCATCTCCACTCATTTCTTCAAAAATTTCATCGTATACGCGGCGTTTTTCCTTACCTTCTCCTTGCTGAAATAATCCGGGTGGTACCTGCCGTTGATGTACAGGTCCGTCTGGTCGCAGTAATGCCTGCTGCCGGCAATGCCTGAAATGCCGGTCGGGATGACCGTGAGGGACTTGTCCCAGTCCGCCAGGTCATAGGCGTGCCGCTGGGACGCGCCGTCGTCCGACTTAAAGGGCTTACCCGGCTTGTAGCTGTAAGGACACACCGTATGGTAGCTCCCGCCGACCTGGTACGGGCCGCGGTTCAGGTTCAGCAGCATATCGAGAACGGCAACGCTGCCGAGGGGATGCTTGAGCGTGAGGGTGTGCATCTCGCCCCACCGCCACCGCTTCGTATTGCCGCTGAACAGGCCTTCAAGGCGCGACACGGCGCCGCGGAAACTTTTTATCACGACATCATCGAAGGTTTCCTTCCTGTCCCTGGTTGCGGGGTCGTCAAACCATCCAGAATCATGGTTGCCCCACAGCTGCTCGATGGCGTAGGCGATGGTAACCCGCTCGCTGGCATAGTCCTCGAAGAGTTGCTGCCCCATCCTGTCCCTGAAGGTATTCACGATGAACTCGTAGTAAAACTGCTCGAACAGGGCCGCCGCGGCACTTTCCCTGTCCATGGTCCCGTCCCACTGCCGCAGCAGGTCCAGGGCCTTCAATTCCACATCGTTGAGGCTGTTCAGCTTTTCAACCACGGCCAGGATCCCCGGCTTCATCATCGTCACCAGGGCAGATTTTTTGTCGTTGTGCATCCTGGTGTAGTCCTCCACCGTGAGCCTGTCCTTTTCTTTTATCATTTCATGGATGCGGTCGTATCGGTACGGCGGATAATACCAGCGGCTGATGTAATGGGGAAACGTCGGCGAGGTCCTGTTGTTGGCGGATATGACCATTCCCGACGGCGGGTTGTAGAGGAACGGCTGCTGCTCGAAGGGAACAAAGCCGCTCCACTCGTATTCGTCGGTCCAGCCCGGCACCAGGCCCATGCCATCCCCCTTCTTCCTGATGGGGATCGCCGCGGCGCAGAAGATGCCGATATTACCCTTCACGTCGGCATAGGCGATGTTCTGGCTCAATGCCCTGAAGGTGCGGAGGGCCGCCCTGAAGCTCTCCCAGTCGGAAGCCCGGTTCAGGCGGTAGAGGGTCTCGACCTCGTTGCTGAAGTAGTTTCCCACCCAGTGCATGGTCACCACGGCGTCCTTTATTTTCCTAAACTCCGAAACGACCGGCCCGTGCACGGTGAATCGCAGCTTCTTCTCCACCGCGCGGCCTCCCTTTATCCGTATGGTCTCCTTCCGTACTTCCATGTCCCGCCACTGGCCCTGGTAGAGGTACCTGTCCGGCTTTGACGGGTCGGTCTTCTCCATGAAAAAATCCATGTCGTCGATCATGACGTTGGTCATGCCCCAGGCGATCTTCCCGTTGTGGCCGGATATAACGAAGGCCGCGCCGGGGACCGCAACGCCGGTGACATCAAGGAGCGGCTCGGCGCCGTCCTTGCCTTCGATGCACTGGTGCATCTGCATCCATATTCCCGGGGCGTTCAGCCCCAGGTGCATGTCGTTTGACAGGAGAGGCTTCCCCGATGCGCTCCGCGCCCCGGAAACGGCCCAGTTGTTGCTGGCATTGAATACGGTGAGACCCATGTCACCGAGCACATCCATGGCCCTGAAGAGGACATTGGCATATTCATGGTCCGCATCGGGAAGACCGTTGTTGCCGTATATGCATGATCTGGTCCTCTCCATATGAGGCACGATATCATCAAACATTGTATCGCCTACCTTCCTCCTCACCTGGTCAAGGACAGTCTCGATGCCCCAGGGCATGGTGAGGTCCCAAGCCATGTAGCCGATCAGGTTGATCGAATGGACCGGCTTCCATTCCTCCGGCTCGTATCCCAGGATGGTGAACTCCAGCGGCAGGTTCCCCCTGTTCTTCCGGATATACTGGTTGACTCCTTCGCAGAAGGCAATGCCGGCAGCGGCGGCGGCCGCGTCGGTTTTCGCCATCACCTCCATCGACTTCTTTTCGATCCTGAGGGCGCGCAGGAGCAGGTCCACATCGACCATGTCCTCGCCGAAAATCTCTGACAGCCTTCCCTGGGTCACGCGCCGGATCAGGTCCATCTGCCAGAGGCGCTCCTGCGCCATGCAGTAACCGGTGGCAAGATAGAGGTCGTGTTCATTCCTGGCGTAGATGTGGGGCACCGCGTAGCTGTCACGGTATACCGTGACCTCGTCCCGGAGACCGTCAAGGATAAGGTTCTTGTTGTAATCTGGCACCCCTTTCCCCTTCAGGCAACTGGCGAAAATTACCGCGCCGATGAAGGCCAGGGCAAAGGCCGCGGCAACACCGGCGGCCACGCGCTTGACGACAACCGCATTCAGTTTCATGTCAACCTCCCGCTTGTCTTTTTTTGAGCCAGTCTCCCACCGCGACGCCGGTGCCGAAGGGCCAGGGCCGCAGTTTATCGGGACTGACGTGGCGTATTTCCACCAGTTCCTCATTGAGGGAGACCTCGCCCTCCGCGACCATATCGTAAGCAAGGATAAGCTGGTTTTTCTGGAAGAAGGGATATATGCCGACAAGGCCCCGTATGGCGGCGGAAAGGCCCAGTTCCTCGCGGACTTCGCGGATCACGGCGTCCTCCGGCGATTCTCCCTTTTCGAGGAATCCCGTCACAAGTCCGAACATCTTTTCAGGCCACCCCCTGCCGCGGGCCAGGATAACCGAACCTTCATGCTCCACAATGGCGGCCACGACCGTCAGGGGGTTGTCCCAGAAAACGTAGCCGCACCCGTCGGCCGCGCAGGCCGCGTACTCCCTGCCTTCGATTTCCTTTGTTCCGAGCCGGTTTCCGCACCAGGGGCAGAATCGCGTCTGTGGCATAGGGCTGGTCCTTGCGGTAAAATTGTACGCAAAGAAATACGAAAGGGCGCCAGACATCCAGGGCGCCCGCCGGCGCCGCCATGGGTATGTATAACCCGATGAATCAGTAATGTCAATATTAATTCAGGGATAGAGAGCCATGTTCAGCCGTCTTTCCGCAGCGTCGCGGCCACGGGAAACGTTATATGAAAATCCTCCACCGCGGTGACCGCCATAGGCCTGAGGAAGCAGACCTGGGGAAAGTAGTCCGGGTTGCAGTAGAGCGATTCCAGCACCGCCAGCCTGCCGCGGCCGCTCCCGTTAAACTCGGTGAAGAACACGGTCGGCCCCTCAAGCTTCTGGACCAGGGCATGGGAAAAGTACCTGGTGCTGACCCGGAAAGGGATAAACCGCTTCCTGAGGACCGCGTCAAACACGATTGCACCGTCCTTCCTGACAATGATGCGCTCCCTTCTTTTATCGATCCTGACCGTTTGGAAGTCCGCCAGTTCCTTGGGAATCCCCCAGTTCGCCCTGCCGTTGTCGACGCTTTCCTGGGTGGAGACGTATATTTTCGTGATGGAATAGAACTTCTTGTAAAGATAGTCGAACTCCCCCGGTATGAAGAGGAGTTCCCTGTAGGGTCCCGCGTCGGATTTTTCATAATCGACCAGCATGATGGTGCCGAAACCGCTGGACGCCCTTTCGCTCAGGCTTATGCGGAAATAGGGACTCTCCTTGAATTTCTCCGGGAACTTATATATGAAAATATAGCCATTCCCGGTCAGGCTCCACGGGGCGGGCATTTTTTTCGTTTTCTTTTTCATCAGACATCACCTCAAAATATGAAATAAAAAATGCATTATACATGAATAATAAAAAAATGCTCAAGAATCAAGAAATATTTGCATTTTGCAAGTATTTTTTTCATAAACAAATTTCCCCAAAAAAATATAAAATTGTTCTCGCGGAGTCGCGGAGACGCAGAGGAGGATAACGAATTAATCACTTTTAACAATTTCCAAACAATCTGACCTTTTCCATGACTCATTTTTTTTGGGTTAAGGGGCGAAGCCCCATTAGAAGCCTTACGCAGAGGCAGCCTGCGAGCGCGAGGAATAAGTTTATTATATCTCGCATAAATCAATAAAACTCTGCGCCTCAGCGCCGCTGCGAGAGATTTTTCTTTTTCATTTTTTCCCCACGTGACTTTTAATGATAAAAATGATTGCAATTTCCCCGGCCTCGCCGGGAAATACCAGAAATCAAAAATCAGGGAAACGGACATGTCGCTGAAAGAACTCAGGGCTGAATTACGCGCCCTTGCCGATCCGCGCCAGGCGGAGGTCCTCATGCGCTTTTTCAAGACCGGCCCGGGCCAGTACGGAGAGGGGGACCGGTTCCTGGGGATCAAGGTGCCGGCCCAGAGGGCCGTCGCGAAGAAGCACTCCGGCATCCCTCTGGGGGACGTGAAAAAGCTCCTCGATTCCCCAATTCATGAAGAGCGGCTGGTGTCCCTCATGATTCTCATTGAGAAATACAACAGGGCCGACGACGCGGGCCGGAAGGAGATTGTCGATCTCTACCTTGCAAACACGCATAACATCAACAACTGGGACCTGGTGGACCTGTCCGCGCCGCAGCTGCTGGGAAGGCACCTCCACGGCGGCAGCATGAAACCGCTGAAGAAGCTGGCGCGGTCCTCCAGCCTCTGGGAGCGGAGGATCGCCCTGCTGTCCACGCATTACTTCATAAAGAGGGGCGATTACGACATGACCCTTGAGCTGGCGGAACTCCTCCTCGAAGACGACCATGACCTGATACACAAGGCCGCGGGATGGATGCTCCGCGAGGTGGGCAAGCGCGACATGGAAATCGAAAAGGGCTTTCTCGACAAGCACGCCGCCGCGATGCCGAGGACCATGCTCCGGTACGCCATCGAGCGGTTCCCGGAAAAAATGCGCCGGTCATACATGGCGAAATAGGGACATGACATGGAAAACATCTTTGCCGACAGAATAAGCGACGTGCCCCGGTCCTTCATACGGGAAATACTGAAGGTGACCGCCGATCCCGATATCATATCCTTCGCCGGAGGGCTGCCGAACCGCGATTACTTCCCGGTGAAGGAGATAAAGGAAGCCTGCGTCAAGGTCCTCGACAGCGACGGCAAGACCGCCCTGCAGTACAGCACCTCCGAGGGATACCCTCCCCTCCGGAAATTCATTGCCGACCGCTACCGCGAACGCCAGGGCATCGATATCGACCCTGACGAGATCATCATCACCAACGGTTCGCAGCAGGGCCTTGACCTCATCGGCAAGACCCTCCTGAACGAAGGAGACCATATCGGCATCGAGAACCCCGGCTACCTCGGGGCGATCCAGGCCTTTGCCATTTACAAGTCCGTGTTCCACCCGGTGACCCTCCGGGAAGACGGCATCGACGTCGATGAGCTCGGCGCCACCCTGAAATCATACCCGGTCAAGGTCTTTTACGGCGTGCCGAACTTCCAGAACCCCACCGGCACGACCTACTCGGACGAAACGAGAAAGGCGATCGCCGGCGTCATGGGGCGTCATTCCGCCTTTTTCATAGAGGACAACCCGTACGGCGAACTGCGTTTCATCGGCCCAGACATCCCCCTGGTGAGGCGCTACCTGCCGGATAAAACGATACTGCTGGGGTCCTTCTCGAAAATCGCTGCGCCGTCCTTCAGGCTCGGCTGGATCTGCGTGTCGCGGAAGATCATGGACAAGATCATCATCGCCAAGCAGGCCTCGGACCTCCATACCAACTACCTGTCCCAGCGCATATTGTCCCAGTACCTGGAGGACAACGACATCGACCGTCACATCGCCGTCATACGGGAGGCCTACGGCAGGCAGCGGAACGCGATGGTGCGGATGATCCGGGAGCATTTCCCGGAGGAGGTGCGGTGCACGGAGCCCGAAGGCGGGATGTTTCTCTGGATCACCCTTCCCCCGGGGCTTTCATCGATGGAGCTCTTCGAGATCGCCATCAGGGAGAAGGTCGCCTTTGTGCCCGGCATACCCTTCTACGCGTGCGGCGGCGGGGAAAACTCGATGCGTCTGAACTTCTCGAATTCCGACGAAGGGCTCATCGAGGAAGGCATCAGGAGGCTGGGCCTTTCGATCAGGAAGATGATGGGCCGCCGGTCCTGACCGCGGCCGGTCAGGCGATCCCCCTCCCTGCGAAGAAATCGCGGTACTTCATGTCCGTTCCCTTGATATGCTTTACCAGCCAGTCTTTCAGGAAGCTCATCAGCTCCAGGGTAAAGGACGCCTTCCCCTCCCTGAGCCGCGCGCTGAATTCGGCGACCTGTTTCATCAGCTCGTAATGCTCGCGGCGGTGCGCCTTTATGTCGGGATAATCATGCTTCGCCATCATCTCCTCCTCGCGGGCGAAGTGATTTTTCGTGTAATCGATCAGGCCGTCAAGGATATAGGTCATCTGCGATATCCCGATGCCTGAAACTATCCCGCCGTGGAGGTCGTTGATGAATGCGACCAGGCGGCGGTGGTCTTCATTGAATTGCGGCACTCCGACATCAAGGCTGTCGTCCCAGGATATAAAGGCCATGGCACCATCCTCCTGAAATAACTATATGGCAAACGAATTCATCTTGCGCTGTCACGGGACCCCGCTCTGTCATTTCTTCGGGAACCTGACAGTAAACCGGGTCCCCGATGAGCGGTCAACCTCAAAAGTGCCGAGCAGCTGCTTCGCAAGCATCGGCGTCAGCGACAGACCCAGGGTCTGCATCCTGTTGAAATCAACATCCTCCGACAACCCGATGCCGTTATCGCTTACGACAAGCTCGATCATGCCGTCCCCCTCGCTCACGGAGACCAGGATCTCCGGCTTTCCCATCCAGCCCGGCGGGAAGGCATATTTCAGGGCGTTCGTGAGCAGTTCGTTGATAATCAGCCCGCAGGGAATGGCCTGGTCTATGGTCAGCTCTATCCTGCCGGCCGCCACGCGCGGCTCGCATGCCGGCACGGCGTGGTGGAAGCTGGCGTGAAGCTCGTTGACGATGGTCGTGATGTACCGGGAAATGTCCAGGCGCGAGAGGTCCCCGGACTGGTACAGCAGCTCATGGACCAGGGCCATCGACCGTATCCGGCTCTGGGCGTCGGCAAAGTATTTTTTCATTTCGGCATTTTCGATGTTTGACGACTGGAGATTGAGCAGGCTGAGGATCACCTGGAAGTTGTTCTTCACCCGGTGGTGGACCTCCCGGAGGAGTGTCTCCTTTTCCCTCAGAGAACTCCGGATCTGCTCCTCCATCTGTCTCCGTTCGGTAATGTCCCGTCCGATACCCTGTATGCCGACCGGCCTGCCGTCCAGGACCATTACCTGGCTGTTGATCTCCAGGGCAATGCGCCTGCCGTTCTTGGTCACGATCTCGACCTCATAGACCGTGGGATCGCCGTCCTCAAGCTTTTTTCTGAACATGGACCGGGCGATGTCCCTGTACTCAGGGGCAAGTATGTCATACATGGAAAGAGTGATGGCCTCTTCGGGGGTATACCCCGACTTTTCCAGGGCCTCCCGGTTGAATGACGTGAACCTGCCTTCAAGGTCAATGGTGAAGACGAAATCATTGGCATTGTCAAAGAGATACCGGTACCGCTCCTCGCTCTCACGCAGGGCCTTCTCGGCCTTCCAGCGCTCGGTGATGTCAATGACGACCAGCAGCCCGTTCCTGACCTCCCCGTCATCGTCCCGGAGCGGGCTCGCGCTGAAGGAAACCCAGCGGTAAGCGTCCGAAGTCGTCGCGTGATAGGGGCCTTCATAATATGTTTTCTTCCCCTCGATAATGGCCTCCCGTATTTTCGGGATGACCGCCTTCTCCCGGAGCCTGTTCAGGTCAAGGCCGATGATCTTTTCCCGCGTCGATTCAATCATGTCGGCGAAGTTCTTGTTGCAGTCCAGGACCCTTAAATCGGAAGAATAGAGGATGATGCCCACCGAGGACTGTTCGAAGACGGCCCGGAATATCTCGTCCCGCTCGCGCAGGGCGATCTCGGCCTCCCGCCGCTCAGTCAGGTCGACAATCACCAGGAGGCCGCCTTTTACGGTGCCATCGACTCCCCTGATGGGGCTGATGCTGCTGGACACCCAGAGCACGGCATCGCTGTTTGTCGCGCGATACGGGCCCTCGTAGTAGGCGGCCTTTCCGTCAAGGGCCTCCCTGAGATAGGGGATGATATTCTGGTCCCGCAGCTGCGTGATATCGTAATTTATCATCCTCTCCCTCAGGGACCCGAGCATGTCGGCAAAACGCTTGTTGCAGTCCGTCACCCTGAGCTCCGGCGAAAAAAGGACCACCCCCACCGTGGACTGCTCGAAGACGGCCTTGAAGCTCGCTTCCTGCTCTTTCAGCGCCTCCTCGGCAACTTTCAGCTCGGTAAGGTCTATGACGACGCCGATGCCCCCGACGACATCCCCCCCGGGACCGCGCAGGGGACTGACGGTGGAGGAAATCCACGGCACCGAGCCGGTCAGGGTTGAAAGATAGGGCCCTTCGTAATAGACCGGCTTTCCCCCGAGGGCCTCCCTGATGCCCGAGATTATCCCTTTTTCCTTCAATAAATTAAGGTTGAGCCCGATGACCCGCTCCCGCGGGGCCTTGATGATATCGGCAAACTGCTGGTTGCAGTCGAGGACGACCAGGTTCCGGTCATACATGAAGACCCCGGCCGACGACTGATCGAAGAGGGCGCGGAACTTCTCCTCGCTCTGCTTCAGGGCCTCGACGGCGTCCCGGTGCTCCGTAACGTCATAGGCCGACGCAAGGACATGATCGCTGCCGCCGAAATGGATGATTTCGCCGGACCAGATCACGGTTTTCTTCGCCCCCGACTTTGTCCGCATTTCGATGGGGAAATCGCGGATTGTGCCGCGCTTCATCATGCCGGCATAAATCTGCTTCCTGGCGTTTTCATCGGTCATTACGCCCAGATCAAGGGCCGTGCGTCCGATGACCTCTTCGCGCCCGTATCCCGAGAGCTTCAGGAACTCGTCATTGACGTCCAGATACACCCCATCCGGGAAGGAAAGGATGGAAAGGCCGACGGGGCTCCTGTGGAACGCGGCGTTGAACTTCGCCTCGGTATCCTTCAGGGCATCGATGACCTTTTTACGCCCGGTGATATCACGGGACACCCCGTGAAACCCGATGATGCGCCCCTCCCTGTCCCGGATGGCCTTAACGGTATTTTCCATCATCACATTCGAGCCGTCTTTGCACCGGTGCTCGAATTCCATTGTCACGGTCCTGTCCGGGTCCTCACCACCCGACGCTTCCTTCCTCATTTCCTCGGCAAACTGACCCATGGCCAGGGCAAGGGATTCGGGGCTCATGATGTCGCTCAGCTTGTGCGACATGCGCTCCTCTACCGTGTAGCCGACCACCTTTTCGACGGAGGGGCTCATGTAGGTAATGTTGAAATCGGCGTCAACGGTCCACACGACATCGCTCATCATGTCGGTGACAAGGCGGTGCATGGCCTCGCTTTTCCGAAGAGCATCCTCGGACATCTTGCGCTCCGTGATGTCACGGGCAATCCCCTGTATGACATAGGGCTTCCCGTCGCGGTAGACCATCGAACCCAGGGCCTCGACATGCTTTATGGCGCCGCTTTTTGTTTTGAGTCGGTATTCCTTCTTTTCCTTCTGTATGCCCGAATTGATTATTTCACCGGCCATGGCCAGGGCCAGGGGGAGCTGGTCTTCGGAAAGCAGGGACTGAAAACTTATCGTTTTAATCTCCTCTTTTGTGTATCCCAGCAGGTCCAGGGCGGCGTCGTTTGCGTCAATGAAGCCACCCGTAAAGTCATGGAGATAGATGCAGTCGAGGGAATGGTTAAAGAGCGAGTTGTAGCGTTCCTCGCTCTCGCGGATGGCGGCCTCGGCCTTTTTACGCTCCGTGATGTCACGGGAGGAGAACACGGCACCGTCAAACCGGCCGTCGGGCGTGAACATATAGGTGGTCGTTGAATCCATCCAGAGATAATCCCCCCCGGCGGTGCGGCACCGGAATTCGCCTCTGATGAAAGGCTGTCTGCCGATGAAATTACGGTAGGCTTCAGCAACCATTTTTTTGTCATCGGGATGGACCAGGTCAAAAAGCTTCATCCGGTACAGGTCATCAAGGGTATACCCCAGCAACTTTTGATGGGAGGGGCTCACGTAGGTGAAATTATCATCGCGGTCGACCCAGCTTATGAGATCGACCATGTTCTCGGCAATGCGGCGGTACTTCACCTCGCTGTCGCGCAGCTTCATTTCCAGTCCCCGCCGGTGGAGTGCCGTGTCGATGGTTGAAAACAGGTGCTGGGCGTTGATCGGCTTGATGACATACCCGTAGGGGTTGGTTTCCCGGGCCCGGGCGACCGTTGTCATGTCGGCATTGCCGGTGAGATACACCACCGGTATGTCATAGGTCTTCATGATGATCCCGGCGGCCTCGATGCCGTCCATGGCCCCCGGCATCACGATATCCATGAGGATAAGGTCCGGCAGCCGCGTGCCGCACTCCCTGACGGTCTCCTCGGCGTTCTTAACCAGGCCGACGACATCGTACCCTAAACCGGAAAGGGTCGCTTTCAGGTGCATGCCTATTATTGCCTCATCCTCAACGATAAGTATGCGGTTCTTTTTCATTCCAACTCCCAGCACGATAGGCTACAATCATTCAGCAAAAGGCTATCCAAGGACCTCTTTCAGCTTGGCCGCCAGAGTTTCCACCTGGTACGGCTTCTGTATAAAACCTGCGGGGCCCTTGCCGGAAAACCGGTGGGTGATCTCCTGTTCGTTATAACCGCTCGACATTATCACGCGAACGTCCTTCCTGATTTTTCTAAGCTCGCGGAAGGCCTCTTCGCCGTCCATGCGGGGCATCGTGAGGTCCAGGATGATGCAGTCAAAGCCGTCAGGACGCTCACGGTAGAGGTCCAGGGCCTCCCTCCCGTTCGACGCGGTGACGACCGTAAAACCCAGCCGTTCGAGCATGCGCTTTCCAAGGGCGCGGATTGTCTCTTCGTCGTCGACCAGCATGACCGTCCCGCTGCTCTGCCAGCCCTGCGCCATGCCGCGCACCCCCTCCGCGTGCTCGGCCGCTCCCTCGACCGCGGGGAGCAGTATCTTGAATGTGGTCCCCCTGCCCCGTTCGCTGAAGAGCTTTATCGCCCCCCGGTGGCTCCGCACGATGCCGAGGACCGCCGCGAGTCCAAGGCCCCGGCCGGTAAACTTGGTGGTGAAGAAGGGATCAAAGATCTTCGGGAGCATGGCCGGGTCCATCCCGCAGCCGGTGTCGGCGACCTCGATGTAGACATAGGCGCCCTCGGGGAGCCCCTCGTTGAGCCAGGTCTCGGAAAGATAGGTGCGGTCGCACATCATCACGCCCGTCGAAAGGGAAATGAAACCGCTCTTTTCCCCGATGGCGTCCGAGGCGTTGATGACCAGGTTCATGATAATCTGCCGCATCTGGGTTGCGTCCGCCTCGATGGAAGGCAGGTTCGGGACGAAATTGTACCGCAGCATGGCCTTCTTCGAGACGGATACCTCCAGCATGTGTTTCATGTCTTCGATAATTTCATTCAGGTTGATGAGCTCGCTTATGAAACGCCCCTTCCCCGAATAAGCGAGCATCTGGCGGCACAGGTCCGCGGCGCGCTGCGAGGCCTTCGCCGCCTCCATCAGGTTCCCCCGGGACGGCGAGGAGGGCGACAGGTCAAGAAGGGCGAGGTCTATGTTCCCCAGTATCGCCATCAGAAGATTATTGAAATCGTGGGCGATGCCGCCGGCGAGGACGCCCAGGCTTTCCAGTTTCTGCGTCTGCTGGATCTGCGTATCCATCTTCCGGCGTTCCTCCTCGGCCTGCTTCCGCTCCTCGATGTCACGGATAAAAAGAAGCACCGCCGGCTTCCCCTCCCAGTTGAAGAGCACGGAGTTGAGCTCGACCCACTTGATGGCGCCGGCGCGGTCGACCAGGCGCGCCTCATAGATAAAGGGTGTCCGGTCGCCGTCCATCCTCCTACGGTACCGGTCGGCGATCATTTCCCGGTCATCGGGGTGGACGAATTCAGTGAAGTCCCGCGTGCGGAGGTATTCCCGCGCGTACCCGGTGAGACTGACGAAGCGCGGATTAACGAACACGAAGCGCCAGTCCTGGAGGACCACGATGCCCTCGTTGGCATTTTCGACCAGGAGGCGGTTGCGCTCCTCGGACGCCTTCAGTTTCTCCTCCGCGACATTATGCTCCGTCATGTCTTCCATGACCACCATGCCGCCGATGACCTTCCCCGTTGCGTCGCGCAGGGGGCTCCCCACGACAGAAATCCAGAGGGAAATATCGGACATGGTTCCCCGGTACGGCCCCTCATAGGAGACACGATCACCTTGCAGGATCTCCCGCAACCTGGGTACAACATAATCCTCCTTCAGGTTGCCTAGGTCAAGGCCGATGAGTGTTTCCCGGGGCGCGTTCATGATACGCGCGAGAATTTCATTGCACTCGGTGATTTTCATGTCCCGGTCAAAGGTGAACACGCCGATAGGCGACTGGTCGAAGAGGGCCCGGTACCGCTCTTCCCTGTCGCGCAGGGCCGTCTCGGCGGCCACGCGGCGGGTCACGTCGCGGCAGACCACCAGCATGCCCCGGATGCTTTCATCACCGAGAAGGTTTTCGGCGATCGCTTCCACGTAAAGCCACGAGCCCACTTCATGACGGATACGGAAGAGGTGGGGAGATTCGTCATTGGCCCCGTCTATCACTTCCTGGTACGCCCTCCTGGTGTTCTGGACATCGTTGGAATGGATAAAATCAAAGGCCGATTTCCCCAGCAGCGAATAACCGAGTATGGTCGCCGTGGCGGGGTTCTCGTACATCACCGTACCTGCCGGGTCCATTATCAGGATCATCTCCTGGAAGTTCTGCACCAGCGCCCGGAACCGCTTCTCGCTTTCGCGGAGCGCCTCCTCCGCATTCACCCGCTGGGTCACATCATGGCAGGCCACGAGGATGCCCTTGATGCCGGGATCATCGAGCATGTTCGTCGCCAGCGCTTCCACGTAGAGCAATGCCCCGTCTTTCTTGCGTATACGGAAAAGGGTCGGCGTATGCGGATTTACGCCCTGCACCGCCTCCTTGAAATCATTCAGGACCGCCGGCAGGTCATCGGGATGGACGAGATCGAACCCATTCAGGCCCAGGGTCGAGTAGCCAAGGTTTACGCTCGTTATCGGGTTCTCGTATACGATGGTGCCGTTCTGGTCCATGATGAGTATGAAATCCTCGAGGTTGTCCACCAGGGCCCGGAAGCGCCGTTCGCTTTTTCGGAGCGCTTCCTCGGCCTGCTTCTGGCCGGTGATGTCCCGGGAGACGCCGTGAATGCCTGTGATTTTCCCGTCGTGGTCCCGGATCGCCCTCATCTTGTTCTCGACCCATACGGTGTGGCCCTTCTTGTGATAGTATTCGAGTTCCATGACTATGATTCTGTCAGGATCAACGCCCGCGGTCTCTTCCTTTTTCAGCTCTTCGGCCCACTTTTCCAGGGCCGTCTTCAACGATTCCGGCGTGAGCATGTCCTCAATCCTCTGGGTGTATCGCTCTTCAGGGGTATACCCGAGGATTTTCTCCATTGAAGGCGAGGCAAAGGTGGTCCGGAGGTCCATGTCCATCATCCAGACCATGTCGCTCATCCTGTCAGTGAGGAAACGGTACTTTTTCTCGCTTTCCGCCAGGCTTGACTCGAGCATGTGGCGATGGAGGGCGGTATCAATCATCGAATACAGGTGCAGCATATTGACCGGCTTCAGGATATAGCCATAGGGGCTTGTTTCCCTGGCGCGGGTAATGGTGGGAACGTCCGCGTTGCCGGTCATGTACACAACGGGGATGGCGAGGGTCTCCTTGATTATCTTCGCGGCCTCGATGCCGTCCATGGGGCCCTTGAGGACGATGTCCATGAGGATAAGGTCCGGCATGAGATCCGCCGCAAGCCTGATCGCCTCTTCCCCGGATTTTACGCAACCGCAGACCTCGTAATCCAGCCTGGCCAGACTGTTCTGGATATGCATTGCGACGATGGCTTCATCTTCGACAATGAGGATTTTTGTCTTTGACATATGGATTTCTATCTTTCAGTTCCCTGAGAAATCTTTTCGCTTTTTGTCATTGTCCCCTCCATGCCGTTATAAGCAATCGTCCTGTTTGCAAATATCGACTACCTTAAGCAGAGCAGAAAATCAGGGCCCCAGTCAATTACATTTTACCCGGGCATCATGCCATACGCTTGCACATCAGTTTGACGGGGCCGGGATGACAAGCTCAAGCTTTGTGCCGAAATCATACACCTTCGGCTTTTCAGGTTTTTTAACCTGTTTTTCATCCGGTTTGATGACACCCTGTTCAGCGGTTTCGATGTTCCCCAGCTGTTCGGACCTGTCACCGGGTTTACCGGCCTCCTCATTGTCTGAATCGCCGGCATCATGCATCCTTTTTTTGTCCGCCGGAACCGCATCCCGATCCGGGGCCGAGCGCTTCATGCCATGGAGCATGCTGTCGGCGGGGGAATGACCGCCCCTCCGAAAATCGTAATTGTCCGGCGCCCGCTTCAACGTTCCCGGAGAAGCGCCGGTGAGGACCCATCGGTAGGCACGCGTCCCACTGTCGGCGGGGCTGCCGCACCGGCGGTACTGGCATGGAAGGATCAGAGCCATGAGGATGATAACCGCCACGCCCGCGCCCAGGTACCCCTTCCAACGGGGGTTCGCCTTTTTGGACCGGACCTGCTCACCTTGCTCCGATAAACCTGACCCCTGAACACGCGCCCTGAAAGCGGTTCCGCTGCTTTTTTTCATCAGATATATCACCTTTTTAGTATCATACCATACCCAGGTATAATACTAATATAATAAAATAAAAGCTGAACATTCAACAAAATCCGGCAATTGGATAGAAACAATAAATTACCGGAGCGGATTTCCGGCATCACGGCAATGGCTGGTCGCGGGCCGCCAAAAAAAGGATTGAAAAATGTCATTGCCCGCGTATGTTCAATCCATACACCAGATCCCGCAGGCAGGTTTGCCATGGATGAGAGCATATTCACCGACCTTCACAACAAGGCCGAGGAGTTCGGGTCGATCGAACGGCTCGTGAGCGAGGCGTCGCGGCTCAGAAAAAAGTATTCCGAGGAATCCATCACCCTGATCAAGCAGTCCCTTGAAATCGGAGACATCCTCAACCACGAGTTCGAGATCATTTCGCGGGCAAACCACACGATGCGCGACCAGGACACCGCGATCCAGAACTGCTGCCACATCCTCGAATCAAACACGGCCCGGCAGAAGGAGTTGCTCGGCGCCCTCAGGGACAACCCCCACGTGAACCAGACGGTCCTGCGCCAGATGGAAGAGATGGTGCGCAGCCTGTCCGACTCCGTGCACAAGGCTATCATCCTCCTCCACATGCTCATTGAGAACGACAACGAGATCATCCTTATGGACAACCTCATCATAAACCGGAAAAAATTCCAGCGGGACTCCATCGACCGGCTCAAGAAGCTGGCCTTCCGGACCATGGAAGACGCCGACAGCGCCATACGCGGGTCATCATCCAACCTCAAGCGGGGCCTCCAGCTGGTCGAGCGCATTTCCGACGTGAAGCGGCACCTGACCGAAAAGAACAGCGACGAGATCAAGAGGCTCATCGACGAGGCCCACACGGGATGGAACATCGCCGCGGCCGTGAACAGGAGCTCGGCGACGCAGATGCTCTTCGCCGAGCAGGTCGGGCAATTCACCGCGCGGCTCCACGAAGACTCGGAGGCCATCCGCGACCTGGTCGTCGAGAAGCACAAGCTCTTTTCCCGCAACCTGGAGCTCTCGACGGAACTGACCGTCATCCTTTCCCTGGAGATCAAGGAGTACCTGCCCGCCGGCGAGCTGGTCAACGGGCTGTGCCGGGAGGCCAATCTCCCGGCCGATGTCCGCCGCCTTGCGAGCAACCTGGTGTCCTACGCGACCATTGCCTGCCGGGACATCCTGCACGTTTCGAACCTCAATTTCGACATGACGGACAGCATCAAGCTGAACGCCGATATCGAGAAAAAATCCGTGGACCTCACCAGGACCGAGATGGAGTATTTCGAGTGGATCAGGCAGCAGGTGCAGAGCATGACCGAGGCGACCAGGTATCCCATCGAGGGGTCGGAGCGGAACATCGAAAACGGCAAGCTGCTCGAAAACTACCTGCGAAAAATCCAGGAAGCGGCCGGGTGAGGATATCCTCCTCCCCCTCGATGGGGGCCGCTCTCGGCCATCCGTGGCCTCCGCGGCATTGGGACATCCTGTCCGGCAGATGCCCGAGGTGGGGTTGAAAATTTTCTCACCCTCCCCTTGCCCCTCCCATCAAGGGAGGGGGAACTCTTTCACTCTTCCTTATGAATCACCACGCTGTCGCCCGCCGGCGTATCAGCCGAAAGAATGACCTCGATCACATCCTTGATACCGGTCTTGATCCGGTACCCGCAGTAGTCAGGCTGGATGGGAAGCTCCCGGTTCCCCCGGTCCACCATGACGAAAAGCCGTATCGCTTTCGGCCTCCCGAAGGAGGTAAGTGTCTCGAGGGCCGCCTTTGTTGTGCGGCCGGTGAATATCACGTCATCCACCAGGAGTATGGTCATGTTGGAGATGTCAAAGGCTATGGACGTCTCCTTTATCGAAGGGAGAACCCCCCGCGTGGCAAGGTCATCACGGTAGAAAGTTATGTCCAGGGTCCCGTTCCTCACCTGTTTGCCGGACAGCTCCTCGATGCGGCTCCGTATGCGCCGGGCAAGCTCCACGCCGCCGGTCTGAAGGCCGACGACGGCGAACCTGTCAATATCGTCGAGGTCCCGGTAGATTTGACCGGATAGGCGGTCGATTATTTCGGCGATATCCCTGCTCTGGAGCAGCACTGTTTTTTCCATGGCTCAAACAACCTCTTTATGGTATTCCTGGATCGGCCTGACAACAATGTCCCGGTTCTTTTTGATCTCAAGGAGGCCCCGTATCGCCGCCCGCGCCGACTGCACGGTGGTCATGTAGGGTATATGGTAGCGCACGCCGGCCTGCCGGATCAGGTACGAGTCGTCCTTCGACACCTTGCCGGAGGGCGTGTTGATGATCATGTCTATCTGCTTGTTTTTCATCAGGTCGATGATGTTGGGGCGGCCCTCGCTCACCTTGTGCACCTGGCCGCAGGGGATGCCCAGCCCGTTGTAGTACTGCGCCGTGCCCTCGGTGGCGATGAACTTGAAGCCGCTTTCATGGAGGCTCCGCACCTCGTGGAGGAGCTCATCGCGGTACCGGCTGCTGATGGAGAGGAGCACCGTTCCCGACAGGGGAAGCGAATCGCCGGCCGCCAGGGTGGCCTTGTAGAAGGACTCGCCGAAATTCCCCGATATCCCCATCACCTCGCCGGTGGATTTCATCTCCGGCGACAGGAGGGTGTCCACGCCGGGGAACTTATTGAAGGGAAGCACCGCCTCCTTGACGCTGACAAAGGGGATCTTCTTCATCCTGGTGAGGTTGTAGTCCGCAAGCTTCTTCCCCAGCATCACCCGGACGGCCATTTTCGCCAGGGGAACGCCGGTCGTCTTGGACACGAAGGGCACGGTCCGGGACGCGCGGGGATTCACCTCGATGACGTAGAGGCGGTCGTCCTTGATGGCAAACTGGATGTTCAGGAGACCGATCACGTTCAGCTCGCGGGCCAGGGCCTCCGTCGTATCGGCTATGGCATTGATCATGTCGCCGGAAAGGGAGAGGGGCGGGATAATGCAGGCGGAATCCCCCGAATGGATCCCGGCCTCCTCCACGTGCTCCATGATGGCCCCGATGTACACGTCCGTGCCGTCCGACAGGGCGTCGACGTCCACCTCGATGGCGTCCTCGAGGAAATCGTCCACCAGGATCGGGTGCTCAGGGGAGAGCTCCACCGCCGTTGCGATATAGTCCCGGAGGCTGTCCTCGTCGTATATGATGGCCATGGCCCTGCCGCCCAGGACGTAGCTGGGCCGCACCAGGACCGGGTAGCCGATCGTGCCGGCGATGTGGATCGCCTCCTCCTCGGCGAAGGCTATGCCGTTTTCCGGCTGCAGCAGCCCGAGCTTGCGCACCACCTCGGCAAAGCGCTCGCGGTCCTCGGCGCGGTCGATTGAATCGGGCGACGTGCCGATTATCCTCACGCCGTTCTCCTCCAGGGCGCGCGCCAGGCGCAGCGGCGTCTGCCCGCCGAACTGCACGATGACGCCGTCGGGGTTCTCGCGGTTGTATATATGGAGGACGTCCTCCAGGGTAAGCGGCTCGAAGTAGAGCCGGTCGGACGTGTCATAGTCGGTTGAAACGGTCTCGGGGTTGGAGTTGACCATGATCGAGTCGATGCCCTCCTCCCGGAGGGCGAAGGAGGCGTGGCAGCAGCAGTAGTCGAACTCGATACCCTGGCCTATCCGGTTGGGACCGCCGCCGAGGATCATGATCTTCTTCCGGTCCGAGACTGCCGCCTCGTCCCCGCTGTCATGGGAGGAGTAATAATAGGGCGTGTAGGCCGCGAA
Organism: Spirochaetota bacterium; assembly: GCA_035400945.1. Classification (GTDB taxonomy): domain Bacteria; phylum Spirochaetota; class UBA4802; order UBA4802; family UBA5550; genus RBG-16-49-21. The sequence goes on along the minus strand of DAONAJ010000057.1, from coordinate 3,746 downwards.
CTCGCCGCCGCAGGTGTCCACGAGGCGGAAACCCGGCACGATGCCGTGATCGAAGCGGAATTTCCTCACCTCGTCCTCCCTCGACTTCAGCGTCTTCGCGTACTCCTTCTGGAAATCGGGGCCGCGCTCGTAGAGGCGGATCAGGTCGTCGCGGTGGGACAGGTACCCGAGCTGGCGGTCCGAGAAGCCGAGCTGTTTCATGCGCCGCACGGCGCCGGCGTCCAGGCCCCTCACCTTGGTCTCCTCGGCGAAGTGCTGCGCCGCCACCGTTATTTCATGTATCTGGTCAAGGAACCACCGGTCGATGCCGGTCAGGGCGTGGACCCGGTCGACGCTCCACCCCATCTTGAAGGCGACGTTGAGGTAAAACATCCGGTCCTCGCGGGTGTTGATGAGCTCCTTCTCGATGATGTCGCGCTTGTGCCGATCGGGCAGCCGCTTCAGCATCTCGATGATCTTGACCACGCCGTCGGAGCCGAAGCCGTAGCGGTTGATCTCAAGGGAGCGGAGGGCCTTTTGGAAGGCCTCCTTGAAGGTGCGGCCGATGGCCATGGCCTCGCCGACCGACTTCATCTGGGTCCCCAGGCGGGAATCGGCGCCCTCGAACTTCTCGAAGGCCCATCGCGGCGTCTTGACCACGACGTAGTCTATGGTGGGCTCAAAGGACGCCGGCGTCTCCCTGGTGATGTCGTTCGGAATCTCGTCAAGGGTGAGTCCCACGGCGAGCTTCGCCGCGATCTTCGCGATGGGGAAGCCGGTTGCCTTGGACGCCAGCGCGCTGGAGCGGCTCACGCGGGGGTTCATTTCTATTATAATCACGCGCCCGTCGGCGGGATTGACGGCGAACTGGATGTTGGAACCGCCGGTGTCGACGCCGATCTCACGTATGATCTTGATGGCCATGTTCCTCAGGTTCTGGTACTCGCGGTCGGAAAGGGTCTGCTGGGGCGCCACGGTGATGGAATCGCCCGTGTGGATGCCCATCGGGTCGATGTTCTCGATGGAGCAGATGATGACGACATTGTCCCTGCGGTCGCGCATAACCTCGAGCTCGAACTCCTTCCACCCGATCACGGATTCCTCGAGGAGCACCTGGCTGATGGGCGACTCGTCGAGACCCCGCGCCACCAGGTCGATGAAGTCCTCCCGGTTGTACACGATGTTGCCGCCGGTGCCGCCCAGGGTGAAGGCGGGCCGTATGATGATGGGCAGGTTGATCCTCTCCAGCACGGCGAGGGCCTCCTCGATCGACGAGGCAAGGCCCGACTTCGGCACGTCCATGCCGATGGCGACCATTGCCTGCTTGAAAAGGTCGCGGTCTTCGGCCTTCTTGATGGATTTGATGTTGGCGCCGATGAGCTCGATGCCGTGGCGCTCGAATACGCCGCGCTCCCCCAGGGCCAGGGTCACGTTCAGGGCCGTCTGGCCGCCGACGGTCGGCAGCACGGCATCGGGTTTTTCGATGGCAATGATTTTCTCAACGATGTCCGGCGTGATGGGCTCGATGTAGGTGCGGTCCGCCAGCTCCGGGTCGGTCATGATGGTCGCCGGGTTTGAATTGATGAGGACGACCTGGTAACCTTCCTCTTTCAGGGCCTTGCAAGCCTGGGACCCGGAATAATCGAATTCACAGGCCTGGCCGATAACTATCGGTCCGGAACCGATGATAAGTATTTTCTTTATATCAGTGCGTTTGGGCATAGAACTCCTTCTATCAACCTACGAATTACAATTTTTGTCCAGAATATTTGTCAATTAAAATAGTAAATAATGCCGGTAAATTTACACGGGTGAGACAATATGGGGATAGGCCCGTCATTCCCGTCCGGGCGCTCTGCCAGACCAATGAATATACTGAACATTATATCAATTTTAAACAGATCGAGGATGATTTCATTGAAAATAATATTTGACGCCCGCGCCCTTTTAGTGCATAATTATCATATACAATAAAAAGCTGGCGGATGCGGAAAAAACCATCCGCAGCCGCGAGTAACGATGGGGGGGCCACCGTTCTCGAAACTAATCGTGCAACAACAACATCAGTTCTGCTGGTTGGTGTCAATTCATGGGCGAAGCAAAACGCATCATGATCATCGATGACCATCCCCTGATCTGCAAGGGGCTGGCCCTGATGATAACCAAGAAGGCGCCGGACATCCAGGTATGCGGCGACGCTGACGATATAAATCCGGCCCTTGAAATGACCGCGTCAAAGCAGCCGGACCTGATGGTCATAGACATCGAGCTGAAGAGCTCGAACGGCCTTGACCTTGTCAAGGCCCTCCGGTCGCGCTACCCCGATATCCCCACCCTTGTCTTTTCAATGCACGATGAATCCATCTACGCCGAGCGCGCGCTCCGCGCCGGGGCGCGGGGCTATGTGATGAAGGACATGCCGGTGGAGAAGCTGGTTGAGGCGATCCGGAAAGTCCTTGCCGGCAAGCTCTACTTCAGCGAAGACGTCACCATGAAGATTCTCGGCAAATTCGTCAACGTCGGTTATGACGAATACGAGCTCCCCCTGAACAGGCTTTCCAACCGTGAACTTGAGATCTTCCAGCTCATCGGACAGGAACTGAAGAGCGGCAACATCGCGAAAAAGCTTAACATAAGCATCAAAACAGTGGAAGCCCACCGGGACAACATACGGAAGAAACTGCTTCTCACCAGCAACGACGACCTGAACCGCTTTGCCAGGGAATGGTCCTCCCACAGCCATCCGGCACCCTCGGCCATACTCTGACGGTCGCCGCCCCGTTCCCCGTCAGGCAAATGTCCTAACAATTCCCTAGGAATATTCCTATATAAAAATCAGACCCTCCCCTAATTGACATGACTGTAATTTAACCGTATTTTAAAAACACATTGTTGTTTCCGGGTTTTCTGTTCTTTATTAATAGATCGCCGAGTGACGGGTTTACATGGTCCATTTCATGCTACACGGGGAGAACGCATGGATGCTGCCACCGATAACGCAATAATCCGGTGTTAAGCAATTCACCACCCGGATATGGATGTATATTCCCGCAATATACATCCCCTGTTACATAACATCTTACCGGACGGTAATCCGCATCTATTCCTTCCCTGCAGCGCTCTTCCTTTATGCCCGGCACAACTGGAGAATGGATGATTTTCCGATACGACAACGAACGGGACAAGATATTTTTCAGCGAAACGCTGGGACCGAATGACCGCGGGGCCTTCGAACGGCATATCCACGCGATCCAGGAAGAGTGCGGCGTATCGGGACATTACGACCGCATCGAATCGGTGTTCCGCGAGCTGGCGAACGCAAATTCGCGGCTGGAGAGCCCCATCATGTTTTACGATGACTCCGGCACCAGGATATTCAAGTGCCACCTCCTGCCCGAATTCGACGGCACCGGCAAGATCGTATCCATCATCTGCATATCCCAGGACATCACGGAAATGATGAACATCATCGACACGGTATGCGTGCTGCAGAAGGAGAAAGAGACGATACTCAGGGAGCTGCACGATAGGGTGAAAAACAATCTCCAGATCATTGAAAGCCTCCTGCGCCTTCAGGCCGATCGCATCCATGACTTCAACTACTACTCCCTTTACGAGAACTACGTCAACCGCATCCACTCGATCGCCCTCATTCAGAACAGGCTCTACCAGGAAAACAACATGGAGATGGTCGATATCGGCGCGTATATCGGCGACTTCATCGAGACAATCAGGAAAAACAGTTCCTACGACACGAAGAACATCCA
>DAONAJ010000056.1:0-25509 GCA_035400945.1 Spirochaetota bacterium | reverse complement strand
GAGAAAAATGTAAGGTTTTACGAATTCACTTCGTAAAAACCGGCCCTGAAAAACTCCATGGAAGGAGTTTTTCAGGAAACTGTTAGACGGTAATCCTGTCCGAAAAGATTTACACGCCCTGGGGCCAGAGACGGTTGTGGCGGGCGCCTGTATATATAAATACCGTAACTACAAGTCTGTAAATATTTCAATAAATATTTTCATTGCTTATTCAGTCAAGCCCAACGAACATTGAGAAAACATACATGACGCGGATCATATTATATTGGACAGCCATCATGATGGCATTGCCAGCCGCCTGCAGGAGTGAAGGAGACATATCCATGGAAAAACTTCGTGATCTCATGGTAAAAACCCAGATCGAGGCCCGGGGCGTAAGCGACAAGGGAGTCCTCGACGCCATGCGTAAAGTTGAACGCCATAAATTCGTTCCCGGTTCCCACATCGCCAGCGCCTACGAGGACCATCCGCTCCCCATCGGACACGGCCAGACCATATCCCAGCCGTACATAGTTGCCCTCATGACCGAGCTGTGCGAACTGAACGGCACGGAGAAGGTCCTCGAGATCGGGACCGGTTCAGGCTATCAGGCCGCCATATTATCCCTCCTCGCCGGCAAAGTTTACAGCATTGAGATCGTCGAGCCTCTCGGAAAAAGCGCCCGGCAGAAGCTCGCGGAGCTGGGCTACAGCAATGTACAGGTCCGCATCGGCGACGGTTATCGTGGGTGGCCCGAAGAAGCGCCCTTTGATGTAATAATCCTCACCGCCTCGCCCCCCAAGATACCGCAAACTCTCATCGAACAGATGGCGGAAGGCGGCATACTGGTGGCGCCTGAAGGCGACTTTTCGCAGGAGCTGGTGAAAATAACAAAACAGAACGGCAAAATCTCACGGCGCACCATAACCTATGTCCGTTTTGTACCGATGATACACGGGTCATAAGTTCATTAAAAGTATTGACAAATTTGGTTCACCTATTTCAATTATTATTGTATCATCTGTTTGTTCTAAAATGGCCCGGCAATCGCCGGGGAATGATGCGATACAGGGAGGTATCGCCGTTTTTCCATGATCATGACAGGAAAAACGTAATATCAGTTATCAGTTAAGGTTATCCCCGGTGCTTCGCACCCCGTGAATTCAAACTATGGCAAAAGAGAATATTCAGGACAAACGATTCCCTTTCCTTCATTCGCACATAGCTCGCGAACCGCACATCTATGAAGTGCTGAATGAAATTATGGTTTTCCAGAACAATGTCCTGAACACAGGGATCGGGCACCTGGCCACCATTGAAGACCTGAAGACGTCGCGGAACATAAAAATCCCTTTCACCATAGCCCGGAACAAGCTGATCCTGAACCTTATCGACATCCTGGTGAAAAACTACCCCGACGAGATCCGGATGATTATAACCTTTTCCTTCTCGGTCGATCCGGATTCGAAAAAACTGACTATCAATGAAAACCGAGAATTCACCGTCCTTATCAGCAATGACGACTATAACAGGCTCCAGGCCGAACGGAACCAGGTTTCCTGCGACAATTTCCTGAGCCTCATCAGCCAGTTCCGTCTCTTTAACCTGACCAAGCTCCTGAAAAAAACCAAGGAGAGGGCCCTTCTCTCCCAGGTCATCAAGCTCGAACTGGGCAAAAGTGTTTTCACCTATAAAAACTACTCCATGAACAGGCAGAGCATGGAGATAGCCGAGGATTACTGCTTCCACCATGACAACTATGACGCCGTGAGAAAAACCCTGACCCTCGAGAAGATAAACAGGGTGATAATGAACCACTCCGCGCCGATATTGCGACGGCTGAAGAACTTCGGCATTCTCAACACCGAATTCAGCGATTACACCGACTCCAAGCTTGATTACCTTCTGAACATACTCCTCCAGGACCTGTACCTGTCACTCTCGGACAACGAGCTCACTGAGGTAAAGAATTTCAATTCCCTGCGGTCGTGCATTCTCAAGGTTGAATCGGTGATAGATCCCATCATAACCTCCGGCAACGATATCGTTGCCTATATCAGGGACAACAAGATCTGCTCTGCCGCGGCGATATCCTCGGTATTCAACCAGCTCCCCGAAGACCGCCTCCTCGGCTGGGTCGATGAAAACGGAGCGCGGCAGAAAATCCTTTCCTTCAGGGACGAGGACAATATCCACTACATCATAGACGGACATTTTCTGCTCCCGAGGCTTTCCGAACTTCATGATCTGATAATGTACAAGCAGGACGACCTTCTGGAAAAGAGCCATTCCGAGAGGGAAAAGATATTCGATGAAATGCATCTTTTATGCAACGCAGGCAAGAACCTGCTCCTCTCGGAGGATAAATCCAGAGGCATACTCGAATCCGAGGAACGCATACGGAAGATGCACCAGATAATCGAGGAATATGATAATTACCAGAACAGCTTCTCGAAGGAAACCGCGATCGAGCGCGAGGAGCGCGAGGCCCGCAAGCGCAGGTCCATCCTCGAAGCTATATCAGATTTTTTCAGGTCACTCTTTACACCGAAAAAAGAAGAGGCCGCGGCGCCCGCATTGTCTGATCGGGAAAGCGACTATGAACCGGAGCTGTATCGTCCGCTGGCGACCGGCGAGGCAAAGAGCATCATCTACAAAATCAAAAACAGCAACGCCAGGATAATCGTCCTTTCCAACTATATCGACCTCCTGCCGGCGAACGAGTCCGACATAGAGATAATCATCAACGATATCAGGAAACTCAACCTGAAGATTGTCATACCCATCTATAATGCCAGGAAAGTGCTCTATCCCAACCGGAGCCAGCTCTACCTCATACCGGACATGGAATATCTCATGGTGAATCCCGACGTAATACAGTCACCTGAAACGATCCGGGAATTCACCGATTCCCTTGCAGGGGAAAAAATAAAAGATGAGAAAATTTCCGGCCAGGCAATCCTCAGCATCGAGAAATACCTCATGTCGATCCACTCCCAGAAAAAGGCGCAGATGCTGAAAAAAACCAAGGCGAAGAAATAACAAGAGCCCCTCAATGAGGGGCTCTTCAACAGTATCATGTCGCTGCGCTAACAGCGTACCGCCGGGCGAAAAAACATTATTCCGATGCCCCGCTGGAACATCCGGTCGAGCAGGAATCGGCGGAGGGGCATGAAGGCTTTTCGGAGCTGTTTCCCTTGTCGTAATTCCGCTTGCTGCCGCCGTTCTTTTTATAGTCATTGACGTAGAAACCGGACCCCTTGAATATAATGCCCGCGGTTCCGAACAGTTTACGGACTTTCCCGCTGCATTTTTCGCATTTCATGATGGGCTCATCATTGATGGACTGGAACACCTCAAATCTGTTTTTGCATTCCAAGCATTCATATTCATACGTCGGCATACTCATTTCTCCCGTTGTACAGCTATCGGTCAGGATCACCGATTTTGAGGCATTAGAATTTATAGCACGCTTATGTCAATAATTTTTTCGGCATGAAAAACCGTCATACCGTTCCAATTTACATCTGTGTACTTTTTTTCATCGGGGTTACATGAAAAAAGTCCTTGAAATCCAATAATCTTTTTTTAACCATAAAAACCGATGGCGAAACAGCAGATAACGATACCGGTTTTTATTCCCCACCTGGGCTGCGCCCACCGGTGCAGCTTCTGCGACCAGTGGAGCACGACCCCCGCGGGGGCAATGCCCCGGCCCGAACTGGTTGACGAGATGGTGCGGCAATACATCCCCCGGGGGATCGCAGGCGTCAGCCGCATCGAACTCGCGTTTTTCGGGGGAAGCTTCACCGGCATCAGGAGAGATATCCAGGAAGCATACCTGGCCAGGGCCCACCGCCACCTTGAAGAAAGGGCAATCCACGGGATACGTCTCTCCACCAGGCCAGATTACATTTCCGATGAATCCCTGATCCTCCTGAAAAAATACGGCGTGACAACCGTAGAGATCGGCGTTCAGTCCCTTGACGACGCCGTCCTGTTGAAATCAAACAGGGGACACGGTGTCCGCGACGTGTTCAATGCCGTCGAGTGCGTCACCAGACATGGCCTTGACTTCGTCATTCAATTAATGCCCGGACTGCCCGGTGAGACCAGGGCTTCCGCCCTGCGGTCGGCGCAGCTTGCCGCGGGGATGGGACCGTCGGCGGTGCGGCTCTACCCGGCCATAGTGCTGAAGGGCACCCCCCTGGAAAGGCTCTTCAACGCCGGAGAATACGCCCCCCTGTCCCTGGAGGATGCCGTGGAGCTCTGCAAGGATCTCTACCGCATTTTTCTGTCCCGGTCCATCCCGGTGATCCGCATGGGCCTCCACCCTCTTCCCCCCGGCCGGCTCGCCAGCGTGATTGCGGGGCCCTATCACCCCTCTTTCGGCTTTCTGGTCAAGGCCCGTCTCAGGCGGGAGCAGATGACAGCCCGGATCGGCCGGCACCTCCATGACAACGACGGCAGGCTGACGGGACGCATCCGAATTGTTCTGCCTGATAAGAATACCGAAGAATATGTCGGCAGCGGAAAAGAGAATATAGATTTCATACAAAAGCATTTTAACCTGGGGGGGGTCCGGTACTGCGTGGGCCCCGTAACGGATATTCAGATAATTGATTAGCGCCGCTGCACCGGGCGCCACACGGAGGCTTGGATGGCATTACAATGGAAACGGGCCGCGAAGGCCATTGGCTTACTGCTCATCTCCGTCAGTATTGCCGCGGTCGGATCTTTCGGAGCTCCGAAAAAAACTGCTGTTGCCATGGCGAAGAAGAAAACCCCGGCAATAACGGACGCGATACTCCGGGACCGCGTAATCAGGGAATTCCTCGCGGTATATCAGGATCCTCCGGGGAGTAAAAGAGTGAAGGTGATTCATACAGGAAAAATAAAAAAATATACAGAAAGAAGGGGCGCCCAGGAGGTCCCCGCCCAGGCGCACCGTGTCGCCGTGACCGTGAAGCTGACCGATTGCGGCATTACCATGCGCGATATATGGGAAGTATATTTTTACCGGCTTGAAACCGAATGGATATTCCTGGATATAATGCAGGTGGCATCAACTCAGCTCAACCAGACCAGGAAAAAGCACCCGGCCCTTGATAACGCGGCCGCGAAAAAAATCATCGCGGACGCCCTCGTTAACAGCTACCCGGGGCTTCAGGTCCGGGAGATAACCATCCTTGGGAAAAAAGCCGTCTGGAGGCTCTGCACCCCCGAATACCGCATTACATCAAAGATATCGGTGGCACTTAAAAATGAGATATACAACACGATGACCGATTACGAATGTCTCATTACCTCAACCCTGGCGCACCAGAACGGCACATGGGAGCAGCTGAAAAGCAGCTGCATGTACAGGGGAAAGGAAATCGCCGACTGCCACATCGGCACCATGTGCCGCGACCTGGGGACGGCAAGCACTATTCCGGCCCTGCAGGACGCCGACGCGGCAGTAATCCTCAGGGGCGCCCTGGAACGTGAATACGGACTGAAGAAGAATAATGTTGAAGTTGAGAAATTCGAAATCCTGAAAAGGCATCCAATGGAGAACTTCGGCAAAAAGGCGCCCTTCACGATGCTGGCCATGTTTGTCATTGACGAAAACAAGAAAATACCCGGCACGCCGCCCCGTTCGTCCAGAGTCCGCGCTGTTTATGAATGCCTTGTGCAGGGATACTGCAGCTATTCTCTTGCCGGCAGGAAATGGGAAGGGATTATTGAAACCTGCTGCCAGACCGAGAAGGACCAATGCGGCGCTTCATGCTCCACTCCCGACAAGGGGTGCCGGCGCCTCGGGGAAAAATGACATGACGGAAGACCGGTTGACACGACTTATCTGCGAGCCCCTCAACCTCCGGGCCTACACCGTGACATCTCTGCATGTCGCGAGGGAAATCACGTCCCTTCACAATACCACACCCAACGCCACGGTCGCCCTCGGCAGAACCATTACCGCCGCCGCCCTCCTGAGCGCCATGCTGAAGCCGGATTCCGAGCAGAGCCTTCTGGTCAAGATCGAAGGGAGCGGACCCATCAGGGAAATCCACGCCCAGGCCGACGCCCGCGGCAACATCAGGGGCTACGCCGCCAACCCCCAGCCGGACCTGGCTGAAGATATCGGTTCCCTCAGCTTCTCAAAAACCATCGGCGCGGGATTTCTCACGGTCCGCAGGGACATCGGCATGAAAGAGCCCTATACGAGCGTCATACCCCTTCACGTCGGCGAAGTGGCCGGGGATGTCGCCTATTACCTTACGGTGTCAGAGCAGGTACCTTCGGCGGTCATCATCGGCCTGACCCTCGGGCAGGACGGTACCATACAGTCCTCCGGGGGCATCCTGATTCAGACCTTTCCCGGGACGTCGGAGGACGCCATCGCCAGGGTCGAGGAGAACATCTCTTCAATGAACAAATCCCTGGGCGAAAGCCTGAGGGAAGGCGCTGATATCATGGAGGTTGTAAAGGGACTCTTCAATAATGAAGCGGTGACGGTGCTTGATTCGCGGCCCATACGGGCCTCCTGCCGGTGCGACCGGAGGGCCATACGGAGCATGCTGACAAGCCTCCACCACAAGGACCTCAGGGAAATGATCGACAAGGACGGAAGCGCCGAGGTAACCTGCACCTTCTGCTCGAGGCGGTACCATTTTGACAAAAAAGAACTTGAGCGGATTCTCCACAGCAAGGGATCTTCTTCGCCGGCCGGTCCCGGCGCATCAAAGCCCGAGATGCATTAAATATTACGATTGACATTTCAGAACGCCCCGGGAAGCAGCTTCCACGCGGGCCCCAGCTTTTCAATGGAAAGCGCATTCCTGCTTATGCCGAGAGACCTCTCGGACAGTCCCATGCTCAGTCCGAGGAGCTGGGTATAGAGGATCGCGGGAACCATCGATTCGCGCAGGTGCTCGGGCGTTTCCGCCTTCTGAACCGCGTCAAACTGGATCTGGCAGTACGTGCAGGCGGTGCAGATGCAGTCCGCCCCGGAATCCGCAGCGTCGGAGGTCTTGGCGCGCATGAGGGAGAGCGACAGGGCGTTGTTCTTCCCCAGCAGCGGGTTGCCGCAGCAGTCAAGACGGCGGGGCCAGTCAACGGTCTTTGCCCCGGTCGCGGCGATGAGATCCTCGAAGATTGACGGCGCCAGGGGGTCGTCGAAGTGGACCACGTTGCTCGGTCTGAGTGCATGGCAGCCGTAGTGAGCGGCGACATTGAGGCCTCCCAGGGGCCTGACGATGCTCGCATATACCGCCGGGAGCCCTATATCATCGCAGAGGACCGTGAGAAGGTGGTGCACCTTTATCGTTCCCTTCCATGAAAGCCCTTCCCGGTCAAGCACGGCGTTGACGTCCCTGCGCAGCTTTTCGTTTTGATGGAGGTAATGCTCGGCGTGCTTGAGGCTGCCGTAGCAGCACTTGCAGGGGGTCACGATATCGAGCCTTTTCTTCTCGGCGAGGGCCAGGTTGCGCGCCGCGGAAAGCACGAAGGACTCGAAATAGAGGTCACGGTTGGGATAACCGCAGCAGTTGAATTCCAGGTCCACGAGGCGGACCCCGAAGGGCTTCAGCACCGCCCTTGTTGAAGTTTCGTACTGCCCGAGGTAGTATGGTATCTTGCACCCTTTAAAAAACGCGAATTTCATATATCCCGTATCCTGATCTTACCGATCTTCCGGTCCCGTGACCGTTCAGGAAGCTCCTTCCCTAGAATCGTTACCGGCCGTTCTGTCAATGTTCTTGAAATGCCCGTAGGCCTTGTTTTTCAGCTCGTATATTATATCAGTGACCTGTATGCCCTGCGGACAGTTCTCCTGGCACTGGTAGCAGGTGGTGCAGTCCCAGACCATCCGTGATCCCATGGCGAGGTCATTGAGCCCCAGCCGGAGCAGGTTCATGATCTTCTGAGGCGTAATATCCACCGCGTCCTTTCTTTCGGTTTGAGCCGCAACGACCGGGCACACGTTGGTGCAGGTCTGGCACTGGATGCAGTGTGCAAACACGTCGGAATCAGCGGTGAGATTATAATAACGCCCCTTGATGGTGTCAACGTCCCCGGCCCTGGATGCCTCCGCTGCCCTGATCCGGTCGGACCATTCCGAGGCGTTGAACTGTTTCACCCATACGTGGGGAAGCGGGTAACCTTTCTCGGCAAGGAGCTCCTTCGAAGCAAACCACTGGTCCTGTAGGTTGATGCCGGTCGGGCACACCTCGGTGCACCGGTAACAGGACGTGCAGATAAAGGCGCCCTCGGAAATCTTCCGCAGCTCATCGGCCCCGATCTTTTTTCCGGAACTGAGGGACCTGATGGTGCGGATCTTGTGCGACGGAAGTATCGTCTCGTTGCCGGTCATCCGGAACACCGGAGCAACGGAACAGAAGCGGCTGCAGGTTCCGCAGTTGGTGCAGGCGTCAAGTTCCATGGCCCTCCGGGGCATTGCGCCGGCCTGGTTCACCTTTTTCTTGTCTGACATCCCGTTCACGATCATGGTCAGGGGATCGGTTATGATATGGAAAAACTTGCTGAAGGGCAGATAGGCAAGGCCGGCGAAACAGGCCAGGACATGGATGTAATACAAGATGACATCGGCCTTCACCCGGTCCATGGGCACCGCGGCGGGACGGAGCGCCCGGGCCACGGGAAATGAGATGAATGCCGTTCTTGTCGGCGCGTGACAGGAGCCGCAGCTTTCATCGTTCAGCTGTTTCCCCTTCGCGATCAGTTCCGGTGTTATCGGCGCCCTGAAATCGGCGAAGACCGTGCCGTACTCGCTGGACCAGAAGGCCTTGAGGGCGTCCTCGTCGGCGGGCCCGCCGGCGGAGGAAAAATCCTTCATCATCCTGTTGAAAACGCTCTCGGAAGTGATCTTCGTCGCCTCGACCAGGAACCCGCTGATCATGATCACCGCGAGGATGATGACCGCGTACCGGTCGGCATACCTGGTGATGAGCATGGGGCCCCGGTGCCGCACGCGGCGGTATATCGCGACGGCAACGCCGATGATCACCATGAGGCCGAACACGTTCCGCAGCTGCTGGAACGGGGCCAGGGTCGAATAATACTCGGGGAACGCTTTTTTCGTCACCAGCTCGTCCAGGGCGTGCATGAGGAGCAGCAGCATGAAGCCGTAGAATATGAAAACGTGCATGATCCAGCGCGACAGGTCGGTCTTGATTATCCGGGCCTGGAGCATGACGTCAAGGACAAGGACCTTGAAGAAGAGGAAGAACCGGAGGCTGAAGACCGTTGTGACAAATCCCTTTGCCGCGGCGGCCACCCTCTTCCGCACCGGTATCACCGCCGCCCGCGGCCCGATATCAGCGGCAAACCAGCGCACGATGCGCAGCAGGATGCCGAGGGCGCAGATACCGAGGGCTATATAGAGACATACGAAGAGGAACGTTGATTCGAGCAAAGTCTTGATCATTACGCACTTTCCCTGGTGTTTCTTTTCATGAAATTCTCGATGAAGGCGTTGACCGCCGCATAGGCGGTGGCTATGGCAAGGCCGGAGCCGCATTTCATCCTCATCCAGTCCTGGTGGGCCAGGATGGTTCCCGCCGCGAACAGGTTGTCATAGATCGGTTTTCCCTCCGCGTCTACGGGCCGGAAACCGTCATCGATATCGACACCGGCGCTGTTGATCGGGTGCCCGGCGGGGTGGAGGAACCTTTCATGGTGCCAGGCGGACCTGTTTTCCGGCTGATGGAGCGGCAGGTTGAACAGCGGCTCGAAAATGCCCTGCCGGTCAGAAAGAAGCCCCTTGCCCATGAACCTTCCCGTCGCCAGTATCACGGACCTGGCCTGTATTATCTGAGACTCGTCGTTGCCGCCGATGTTGAGGAGAAAATTCCCGTTTTCAGCGCGGTTGACCGACATGACCCGCTTGTCTATCAGGCGGAGAAGGCCCTTCTGGGGCAGCTCCGAATCAAATATTTCCTTGAGCCTGAAACCCGGAACGGACGCCGGCATCATGGGTATTTCAAAAACCGGCACGCCCAGAAGCCTCCCGAGATGCGCGATGATGGTTTGGGTCCTTTTTATGCCGAGGACTGCCGGGAGCCCCACAAAACGCGCATCGCCAAGCTCCGGCTTGATCAGCCGGGCAAGGTCTTCGCGCGTTTCGGACAGTTCCAGCGCCTGGGCCAGGTGGACGGCATAGACCTCGTCGCGGCAGTCCATGCCGGGGAAGGTGACGCGCAGCGACCGCATGGATGGCCACTCCTCTTTCAGGGTCGTGACGACCTGCCGGGCGCTGAATTCCTTGAGTCCATTGAAATCAACAATCAGGCACGGCGCTTTGGTATCATAGGCCTCGACGCCGGGCCACATCGATTCGGGCACACAGTAGGTGTACTTGATGGTACCCATCGAGGTGATGACCTTGAGATTGCGGTTCTGGTCGAAGCGCAGCTTCATACCCGAGGCGCCGAGAAAGGATATCATTTCATCGAAGGAGACCTGGATGTCCTCCTTGCTGATACGGTTGTACGGATGGCGCAATCCGTCGCGGCGCATGGCATCCAGGGCGTCCCAGGGATTCTCCCACAGTTTTTTCTCGCCCACGGGGTAAACAGAGATAAGATCAAAGAGGCCGCTGGTGAAGAGGGTCCCCCCCACACTCCCCGCCTGCACCGTCGAAAGCTTGCGGTTCACGGCGAAAAGAGAGGCGGCCATCCCGGCGATCCCGGAGCCGATGACCATGACATCGAAGACATGCTTGGGATCGTAATTATGTGATTTCGGCAGTGTCATTGACGGTCAGCGCTCCTCATCTGGATGGTGTGTGCAGCTCTTCGTCGAAGAGCCCGCAGTGGATTGACTCCATGAGCTCGGCCTGGATCAGCTGGTCGCCCCACAGGATGGAGTGAATGCCCTTCCAGCGCTCCTGGAAAAACTTACCGATATCAACGATCCCCTCGCGCCCGGTTAGTTCGCCGCGCTCGTACAGATAGGCCGCGGCCCTCATGCCGCAGAAAGCGCCCTGGCAGGCGCCCCTGCCGAGACGGGTCCGCATGCAGATATCGACCAGGCTCGGCTTTTCATTATGTCCCTTCAGCGACTCGATGATCTCGTCAATGGCCCTTGTGGCAACCATTTCACATTCACAGATCATGATATCACCCGCCTCGTGGGAGCGCATCCATTTCTTGGGAGATATGCCCGGTTCCGTCCACTGGCCTCCGGTGGTCGTCGGCAGCGGCTCGGTCCTGGTCAGACAGGGGGCCGTGACACCCATCTTCTGGCATACCAGGTCGACGGTCTTCTCGGCCATAAGCCGAAAGGTCGTCAGCTTGCCGCCGGTTATGGTCGTCAGGTTATCGACATTGTCATTTGCGTGGTCGAGGAGCGCGAAGCCGCGGCTGACGTTCCTGCCGTCGGAGCCGCCGCTCTTGCCGAAGAGGGGCCGCACGCCGCAGTATGCCCGGACAAAACGGCTCCGTTCCAGCACCGGCACCATGACCGATCCTTCCCGCACGATCAGGTCGACCTCTTCAACGGTAGGGTATATGGCATCGGGGTCTTCGACCGGGGTCGAGGTTGTGCCGATAATAGACACGGTGCCGCCGGGGACCAGTATATCGGCGTCGGAGGGCCGCCGTAGTCTGTTTATGATTCGGTAATTGATCCTGTCATTGGTGACCAGGAGCGTTCCCTTGGAATACTGTATGGGGACCTCAATGCCGGCCAGACTGGTGATCTGGTTCGCCCAGGCGCCGGCGCAGTTCACGACCTGCTCGACCTCTATCTGGAATTCATTGCCGGTATTGACATTCTTTACCAGCACGCGTTGTATTCTATTATTATGTATTTCGAATCCTATGACCTTCGTGCTGCGGAGGCGCCGCGACCCCAGGGATATGGCCTGGCTGACATTAAGGAGGGTGAGCTTGAACGGGTCCACCGATGCGTCCTCGACCTTGTAGGCCGCGATAACGTTTTCCGACAGGGTCGGTTCGAGTTCGCGGGCCTCTTCCGGTGAAATGGCTTCGCAGGGAACCCCGCACTCCGCGCAGTGAGAAGGATAATCGGCGATAAACTTCTCATCATCGCCGCGGACGGCGACGAACAACCCTCCCGTGTTCTCAACGCACTGCGGCATCAGCCGCTTCACGATGTCACCTTCCAGCTTGCATTCCCGGGCGGCCTCCTTGTCATTGGTGACATACCTCCCGCCGCTGTGGAGAAGCCCGTGGTTGCCTCCCGACGCGCCGGAGTTCAGATCCCCTTTTTCCACCAGGATGCACTGTACGCCGCGCAGGGCCAGATCGCGGGCAACCGCGGTTCCGGTCGCCCCGCCGCCAATAACTAAAACCTGTGTCTGCAACAATAATCTCCTCTTTGAAAGCATCTATTACGTTTTATCCGTCATTTTTTTGTCAATATTAATCAAGGCCGGCTGATATTTTATTGTAATAGCAGCTAATAATGCCATTGGATGTAAAGGACGGAGTCACCCAAAGGGTGCCAGGACAGAAACCATGGTCTGCATTATTGGTCAGAATTCAATTAAAATATTTTCATCGTGTTATTTTTTCAGCTGCCTGTATAACCGTCTAACTGGTTTAACTGATGTAAAAAATGACTTATCCGAAATATTTTTAATTGCACGATATGATCATTTCATGTTAAACGATTGCTAACAGGCATTATGCCGATCCTGCAATGCGAGGAGAACATTATGAAATCCCTGACCGAACATCTTACCTTCAACACGAAAAAACGCCGCGAATATATCAACATAACCGATACCGTGGAGCAGCTTGTAAAAAAAAGCGGCATCCGGGAAGGTCTCTGCCTGGTGAATGCGATGCATATAACCGCATCGGTATACATAAACGACGCTGAAAGCGGATTGATCCAGGATTTTGACGATTTCCTTGAGGGCCTGGCTCCCCATGAGCCGATTTCCCGCTATCGCCACAACCGCACGGGAGAAGACAACGGCGACGCCCATATCAAGCGCACCGTCATGGGCCGCGAAGTCGTCGTTGCAGTAACCGGGGGGAAACTGGATTTCGGCCCGTGGGAGCAGATCTACTACGCTGAATTCGACGGCATGAGGCCCAAAAAAGTAATGGTCAAGATCATCGGGGATTGATCCATGAAGCTCGTCGACGCCCACTGCCATCTCGAAAGCGAACATTTCGTCAATGACCTCGACCGCGTCATCGGCGAAGCCCGCGGTGCCGGGGTTGTAAAACTCCTGACATCGTCGATAACGCCGGACCAATGGAGCCTTTCCCGGGACATTGCCGCCCGCTTCGATGAAGTGGAGTTTGCCATGGGAATCCATCCCTGGTATATCCAGGAACGCTTCCGGGACGACATCAGGGGACTGTATGCCGCCCGGGACCTGGGCGCTTCGGCAATCGGCGAGATCGGCCTTGACAGGAAAAGCGAGGTTGTGCCCTTCGCGGTACAGATGGAATTCTTTGAAGCGCAGGTCGCCGCTGCCAAGGAGTCCGGGTTACCCGTGATCGTCCACTGCCGCGGCGCCTTCAACGAGCTTATTGAATCGCTCAGGAGGATCGGGCCGCCCCGGGCGGGAGGCGTCATCCATGCCTTCTCCGGAAGCCCAGAGCTGGCCGAAGAGCTGATGCGGCTGGGCCTTTCCTTTTCCATGGGGGGGACCCTCACCTACCGCAACAGCAATAAACGAGCAGCCGTTTTGAAGCAAATCTACCCCGACCATTTTCTCCTGGAAACCGACAGCCCCGACATACCACCGGTGCAGAAGCACGGGGAAATCAACAGGCCTTGTTACATCCTGTACAACCTGGAGGCCGCCGCCGAGATCACCGGGGACAGCGTGGAAAAAGTAGCGGAACATACCACGGCAAACGCCGCGAGGATATTTAATTTAGACCTCACATGCTAGGGACATCCCATAATCCCCCTAAATCCCCCAGAGGGGGACTTTTCAGGATTCCTGATCAGTGAAATCCGCTGTGTAAGGTTTGAGAGGTGTTATGTGACACCCCCGGGTGGGAACAGGTGAGGCTGCACAATGGGTCTATTAAAGTAAGAGGGGCGTGAGTTGTTCACGCTCACAGGGGGCAGGATGCCCCCGCCCGGCATAGTACAGGACGTACTATTTTGGCGGGTGAGCGGGAGCAACTCGGGCCCCTTGCTTAACTTAAATAGTGACTGATCGGTTTAAATAATCTACTTCCTGCCAATACTGTAATACGTAAACCCAAGCTCCTTCATTTTTGCCGGCTCATACTGGTTTCTGCCGTCAAAAATCAGCGGGGTCTTCATCAGGGACTTGATCTTGTCGAAATCGGGTTTCCTGAAATGGTGCCACTCCGTGAGGAGAAGCAGGGCGTCTGCCCCCTGCAATGTATCGTAATTGTTTTTTACGTACTCTATCCTGTCATCGCCGATGATGTGGCGGGCATTCTCAACCGCAATGGGGTCATAGGCCTTGAACGAGGCGCCGCGCTTTCTCAGTTCGGTAATGATGTCAATGGCCGGGGCCTCCCGCATGTCGTCGGTCTGCGGCTTGAAGGCAAGGCCCCACACGGCGAAGGTTTTCCCGCTGAGATTTTCCCCATGTGCTTGACGACCTTGCTGACAAAGGCCCGGCGCTGGTCCTTGTTGACCTCCTCCACGGCGGAGAGTATTTTCGCGTCAAAGCCGAAGTCCTTGAGAGTATAGATAAGTGCCTTGACGTCCTTGGGAAAGCACGATCCGCCGTATCCTATGCCCGCGTATAAAAAGGCCGTGCCGATCCTGCTGTCGGAACCTATGCCCTTCCGCACGCTTTCAATATCCGCCCCTGCCGCCTCGCACAGGCGGGACAGTTCATTCATGAAGCTGATGCGCGTCGCGAGCATGGCGTTGGCCGCGTATTTCGTTAGTTCCGCCGAAGGGATATCCATCGTCATGACGCGGTCGCCCTTCCGCACGAAGGTCGAATAGAGATCGCGCATGAGGTCGGCGGCACGGGCATTGTCAGCGCCGATAATGACGCGGTCCGGCTTGATGAAATCCTCGACAGCGTTCCCTTCTTTCAGGAACTCGGGGTTTGAAACAACGTCAAAGGCGACATCTTTTTTCCCCCGCTTGTCCAGCTCTTCGCGGACCGCCTGGCGCACCTTTTCCGCCGTTCCCACGGGAACCGTCGACTTGTCAACAATGACAATATACTTCTCGAGGCACCTCCCGATCTGCCGGGCAACATCAAGGACATGCTGAAGGTCCGCGGAACCGTCCTCGTCCGAGGGTGTTCCCACCGCTATGAAGGCATACATCGACTCGGTTATGCCTTCCTTTAAGTTCGTCGTGAACCTGAGACGGCCTTCATCGTAATTTCTCTTCACCAGTTCGTCGAGACCGGGCTCATAGATCGGCAGCACGCCGTTTTTCAGACCCTGGATTTTTTTCTCGTCAATATCAATGCACCATACGTCGTTCCCCATGTCAGCGAAGCAGGTCCCGGTGACAAGGCCGACATATCCCGTGCCAATGACAGCTAATTTCATATTATTCTCCGATATTGTCTGTTTTCAAGATTATCTGACACATACACGTATTGCAGTCAGAAAGAATAGCATAATTATCACGCGCACGTGTCAAGGATTTTATTTGCAGCCGGCTCCTTGACCCGTCCCGGGGGCGCGGGCCGTCGGCGCGGATTAGAAAGAGGGACTGCCTTTACGGGCAGCCCCTCCGATAGCGACAAGCTTATAATGCGGCTATTAATATTTTTTCGCCTTTTTCAGGTACTCGGTCATTCCCTCTTCGGCATCTTTCATCCCCTTGTAATAGGCTTCCGCGATGAAAAGCAGCGAGTTCATGAAATAGGACAGATGGGGGACAAGGAATTCCCTCTTCAGTTCATTGCGGATCGGGTAGGCGGTGGTATTCTTAATTTCAGCCAGACGCTTGTTCTCGAGAAATGTTCTTCCATTTACTATATGGGTGAACACGATATCATCGGTCCCTTCCGTTGTTGGACTGGGGTCGGTGATTCGCACGATATTCGAGGTGCCGGCCCAGTAAAAATGGTCGTAAATTTCAGTATCGATCCTGGAAATTGTGTCGCCGTTGGTAAACAACTTTATTTTTCTCGACTGAACGCCGACGACGTCCCTGTTATATATGTCATCTTTTATGAAACTGTATTTCTCCATCTCTATGAAATCCGCTCCCTGCACATAGGTCGTCTGGTACGGGATGATCCGTATACCGGTGGTTTTCAGGAGATTGTACTTCTTGATTATTTCCGCCATCCGGACCGAATAGGCGGCTATCTGCTTGTCAAGAGCCCCGCCCTGCTGGTCCAGGGTTTGTGATGACAATTTATATTCCTGTTCATTCTCCTTCTTTTCCTGAGCACCGGCCACGGTAACCGCGAGCACCAGGCACGCAGCTATGAGAAATCCTTTTTTCATCTTGTCCTCCAATTTCCGCTGATTGCGGAACCGCTGGTATCACGTCATAACAGACAAATCCATTATTTCAATAATAATTTCGGCCAGGTGGCGCCTTTTTCTGTAGTTTTTTCCATATTTTTCTTGCATTATAACAGGCCGCTCCCCCTAGTAAAAAAAACCCAACGGTCGGGATACGGCATGTATAATGTTCTGATAGTCGATTTTTCAATTGTTAAGGACTCTCTGGTCAAGATGTTCAGGGAAGGAGGCTATCATGTCGAACTCTGCGAGTCCGCCTATGATGCCATGAAACTGCTCAAATCCATTGACTTCGACCTTGTCATATCCGAAGTCGAGCTGCCGGGTGACAATGCCTTTGACCTGTATAATTATATCGCGAAAAACTACCCCTACATTCCCACCATCATGACGACCGACAGGAACATAGACACCTTTTTTGATGTTATTTTCAAGGAAGGCATCGGCAATGTCCTGTGCAAGCCCTTCCGCAGGGACGAGATCCTCAATCTTGCCGAGAAGCTCATTACGAAAAAGAACATCTTCGGCCTTAACAATTACCTTCCGGACCTCATTGAGACAAAGAAAGTCCGGATCACCGCCTCAAAACAGATAAAAAAGGGAATATCCCTCATCGTGGATGAAATTGAACGATGGGGTTTCACGATCGAGAACAAGATCACCCTGACACTTATTCTCAACGAAATGGCCATCAATGCCGTGTATCACTCGCACGGCCTCACGGACGAAAAAAAACAGCGCCAGGCCGTGCAGCTCGGCGAGGGCGAATATGTCGACATCTTTTTCGCCCGGTCGAAGGACCGGTACGGCATAGCCATCGATGATTATAAGGGCAAGCTGTCAAGGATGAAGATACTCGACAGCATCAACAAGGTCATCGAACAGAACAACCTTCTGGACAGGGCCTCGGAAACCCAGGAAGACGTGACCGATTTCATTTCAGAGACAGGGAGGGGCATTGACCTGGTGCGGAAGCTCGCCGGTGAATATTATTTCATCATCCAGAAAAACGTGCGCACCGAGATCATCATCATCTTCGATTCGCTTTTCAATGACGACAAGACCTGCACTCATTCCTCTCTTAAAATTATCGAGGACCTGACCAGGGAATAACCACCATGTTATGCGCGGTAGAGATGATATTCTTCGGAGAGCCCGGCAAAAACCTTTTCCTCTTTTACCCACAGGGCCGTTATGCGGTCAAGGGGTTTCCCCTCCTGGATATGCTCGCGGATCGCCGGCCCGCCGGCGAGAAGATCGAAGGCGGGGTGGACATCGTTGAACTCATACACGCCGGACAGGAACTCGAAGCCGGGCATCATGTCCCGAAACGCCATGACCATGGCTATGCCGGTTTCAAAGGGCCGGAAATGGCCGCGGTCAGTGACATGGAGGTATGCCCCGCCGATGGTCTCCCCGCGGAACTTGTTGAAGGTGGGCTTGAAATACACCGGCCTGAAAAAAACACCCGGCAGATCGAGGGCATTCAAGCGCGCGCAAAGTTCATCAGCCCTTATATGTGGCGCCCCCACCGCCTCGAAGGGTGTCGTGGTGCCCCTCCCCTCTGAGGCGCTGGTCCCTTCGAAAAGACAGATGCCGGGATACACCAGCGCCGTGTTAAGCGTCGGCATGTTCGGCGACGGCGGAACCCAGGGGAGGCCGGTTTCATCGTAAAACATCTCTCTCTCCCACCCGTTCATTTCAATCACCCGGAGATGAACATCGAGCTTGAAATAATCAACGGCAAGCCGGGCGAGCTCGCCGGCCGTGAGGCCGTGCCTCACCGGCACCGGCAGAAGTCCCACAAAGGACTCGTATCCCCTTTTCAGAACCGGCCCCTCAATGGCACGCCCGCCCAGAGGATTGGGTCGGTCAAGGACCATGAATTCGATGTCCCTGGCATGAATCGCTTTGAGGAACAGGATCATGGTATTCACATAGGTGTAATATCGCGCTCCCACATCCTGTATGTCGAAAAGGACGCAATCCAGACCGGTAATGTGCGATTCCATAGGGGCCAGGGAATCATGGGTCGCCCCGTATAAATTGACTATCTCAAAGGGAAAATCGATGCGGGAGGATACAGGCACCTGGTCCTGCTCGGTGCCGAAAAGACCATGCTCCGGGGAAAAGACCCTGGAGATGGTAACGCCGCGGGCTCGCAGCAGGTCCCAGCTGTACCCGAGGCCGCCGCTCACTGACGTATGGTTGGCGATCAGGCCAACCCTTCTGCCTTTCAGCGTCTCGGGTCTGGCGAGAAGACGGTCCAGACCGGTATGTACCACAGGTTGCATCCCTCATCCCCGCCGCCGGTGTCGGCAGCCTATTCGGTCATTTTCCCGTTCGGGGTGAGCCGGTCTATGATATCCGGAAGGATATCCTTCAGCACCTTTGTCGCCTGGTCTGCTGGAATGCCGGCCCGGGACGCCAGTTCCTCGAGCTTTTCCGAGCCCAGGGCATTTTTTAACTGGTCGGCGGTAATGGGCTTGTTGCTACCGGTTCCGACCCACGATTTGATGATTTCTTCGAGGCCGCTGCCCATAAAGGAATCAACGAGGTTGCGCAGACCGCCCCCTTTCAACAGGTCGGCGACCCCTTCCAGCAATCCCCGGCTCGCGCCCTTTTCTCCTCCGAGGCTATTTGCAATATCGGTAATCTGATCCAGTAAACCCATGGCTCACCTCCCATCGTATTTGTGTTCAGCCGGCCCCTTTAACCGCGCCTGGCCCGGGGAACCGGTCCGCCAGCCGGCATAAACTAAAAAGCCGGATCATCGCTTCCCCGGCTTTTCAACAGTACTTCGGAAAAATCCGTACGCGCCGATTCTAATCAACAAACTTGAAGGACACCCTCAGCTTCACCCGGAAAACAAGCCTGTTATTATCAACGCTGATATCGAGCTCCTTGACTTCAGCGACTCGTATGTCTTTCAATGATTTTGATGCGGTTTCTATCGCGTTCCTCGCGGCGTCTTCCCATGATGTATCACTGGTACCAATAATCTCTATGACTTTATATACGCTGTTCATACAACACCTCCTCCACGGGAATGCTCCGGACGGTATCTGTATTGTTTAATCCTATCTTTCATTTATCTAACGACATTCAAGGTTAATAGCAAGCATTTTTTATAGATTTGCACAAAATAAAAAATAGGGACTCCCGGTAACGCAGGCCGCTCTCCCGTGAACTGCCGGAATCAGCGCCGGGGAGATCCGTCATCAATGGTTCTCTGCTGCACATTGCGCATACCGGGTTTTTTTGGCACAACACTCCCCCTGCAGAATCATTACATTCAGAAAAAAAGCCCCCGGGGGAAAATTATTTCACAAGATAGACGACATCGTGCTCCCGGACGCGATCCTTGACCTTGATGCCGATTGAGGCGCCCTTATCGGCGGTCGTCACCGAAGCGTGCTCGACCTGCATGGAATCGATCGTCTGCTGGAAATCGGTGCTGTGGCCATGGATATGGACCGTGTCCCCCACCTTCAGGGAGCCATCGGTCAATTCAATGGCGGCCACATTTGGCTTCGCGAAATACTTGACTACGATGCCGACTTTTTCTTCTTCCATGATGTAACTCCTGACAAATAATCTGTATATAGTGACGCCACTAATGCCTATAATGTCAAGGAAATATCCAATAAAACTTAACAGGGATACCGGCAAATATATTATTGACGGTGCGGCTGACCGCAGGTATGATTATATATATGGGACCCGATGTGCGACAGACGGGGCCTTTCATGATTTCCAGAAAGAGCCTCCTGATACTCATGCTTCTGAACTCGATAGCGCTGCTGGCAGGCGCCTGCCGCCGTTTCATGATCAAGCGGATAATCATAAGCAAGAAACTCGAGGGAATCAACCTTTCCGGCCTTGACTTCTACAACGCAAACCTCGAGAACATAAATCTAAGCAGGGCGCAGCTGGTACAAACCAACTTCAGCTTTTCGAACCTCACTAACGCGAAACTGACAAACGCTGACCTCAGGCAGGCCGACCTGAGCGCCGCGAACCTGTCTGGGGCCGACCTGCGCGGCGCCAACCTCCGCAATGCCACGCTGCGCAATGCCACACTGAAAAAAGCGAACCTTGTCGAAGCGTATCTGTACGACGCGGACCTCAGTGACGCCGATCTGAGGGACGCGGTACTGGTTGTCGGGGTTGCCGACGGATCGGACATGAACGCCATCCGCAACGAACTTGTCATTACCGGCCTTGTCCAGTACCTCCACGTAAGAAACGCCGACATGGCAGGGGCGGCCGTGAGCATGAAATGGAAACAATTCATACAGCAGCAGGGTGTGAGGAATTTCGATAAAATTATCTGGGTTAAATGAAGGTGCCGGAGGCACGGTCCGGAAACCGCGCCTCCATCTATTTAAAAAGGAAAATCATATCCCGTGATGTTCAGGCTGTCCCGCATGGCGATGATGTCCTCCTGCAGGCTCTTGTTCACCGGAACGCCCCGGTCCTTCCTGTCAAGCCATGCCAGGTATTCCTTCTCACCGGCCGTGTAGATCCGTTCATGGCCCGGCATTTTCTTCGATGACCTGAGCTCACGAAGGATGTCGCCGGCCGTCTTCTTGAACGCCGCCGGTTCGATGAAATGCGCTATGTCGATGGCAATGAAAAAATGCCCCAGGTGGTAGGGTATCTTTTTGCCTTTTTCAAAGCCGGTCAGCATCTTCATGTAGCTTCCGGCCTGGAGGGCGGCGCACATGATTTCGATGACCGTGGCGTACCCGTATCCCTTATATCCGCCGTTGTCTTCACCGATCCCGCCCAGCGGCGTGAGCGCCGCCGTGCCGTCGATGAGCTTTTTCAGCGCCTCGTTGGCGTCCGTGGTTGAATTCCCGTTGTTGTCAATAACCCACCCTTCCGGCATCTTCTTGCCCTGGCGCGCATACACCTCTATCTTGCCGCGCTGTGAAATCGAGGTCGCGCAGTCGATGACGAAGGGGAATTCCTCGTCCGTGGGGATGCCGAAGACCAGGGGATTGGTGCCCAGCATGTTTTCGATCCCGAAGGTCGGGGCTATGCTGGGGCGGGCGTTTGTTCCGGTAATGCCGATCATGTCCGCGTCGGCAGCCATGATGCTGAAATAGCCGGCTATGCCGTAATGGGAGGAATTCCGCACCGCCACCATGCCCATGCCGTACTGACGCGCCTTCTCTATTGCCATGGCCATGGATTTCTTGGCTATCACGTGGCCCATGCCGTCATGGCCGTCTATAACCGCCGTGGTGGGCCCTTCCTTGACCACTTCCATCATGGTTATCGGGTTGAGGATGCCGTCCTTTATCCTGTCTATGTAGATCGGCTTGAGGCGGTTGATGCCGTGTGAATCAATGCCGCGTTTGTCCGACGTTATGAGGACATCGGCGCATATCCTGGCATCTTCGTCAGGCACTCCCGCAGCTTTAAGCACGTCCACCATGAAGCGCTCCATGGTATTGAAGTCTATCCAGTAGATTTTTTCTTCCATTTCATTCTCCTTTGGCCCACCCGCGCGGTTTCGAAAAATCATGCCGGTGACAAGCGCCGCGGACCATCATTAAAAAAACGGGCCAATAATAATCCCTCCGCTCTTCCCGGGCAAGCGGTAATCAATTGAAGCCTTAAAAAAAGTATCCCCGCGTTCGCGGGGATACCTTGATCAGATGATGATTGGAATACCCGTTATTTATACTCCAGGCTTGCCAGTCTCCGGTATGAATTGTACCGCCACCGGGCGTTCTCCTCGGCAGACTTGAACAGTTCATCGGCCACGGCAGGGAACTCCTTCTTGAGGGAGGTGTAGCGCACCTCTCCCTGGAGGAAATCCTGAAACTTGGTCCAATCGGGCTCCTTCGAATCAAGGGTAAAAGGGTTCTTCCCTTCTTTTTCAAGGAGCGGGTTGTAGCGATACAGGTGCCAGTACCCGCATTCAACGGCAAGCTTCTCCTCCAGCTGGGTCTTGCCCATGCCGGCGCGGAGGCCATGGTTGATGCAGGGTGAATAGGCGATAATCAGGGACGGCCCGGGATACGCCTCTGCCTCCTGTATGACCTTGAGGGTATGGGCCTGGTTGGCCCCCATGGCAATCTGCGCTACGTAGACGTATCCGTAGGACATCGCCATCATGCCGAGGTCCTTTTTCCGCACCCGCTTGCCCGCGGCGGCGAACTTCGCGACCGCCGCGACCGGGGTCGACTTGGAAGACTGTCCGCCGGTGTTGGAATACACCTCCGTATCGAGAACAATAATGTTAACGTCCTCTCCCGTGGCGATGACATGGTCAAGGCCGCCGAACCCTATGTCATAGGCCCAGCCGTCTCCGCCCACGATCCACACGGAGCGTTTCCTGAGGTATTTCCTGAATTTGAGGATTTCCCTCGCTTGCCCGCTGCCGTCCTCTTCCAGGAGGGGCAGCAGCTTGATTTCGGCGTTCTTTGACTTTTCAGCGTCCGCTCTCCCGTCAAGCCATTCCTGGAGGGCGGCTTTCAGCTCCGCAGAAGCGCTTCCGGCGATCAATTCGCGGGCGTTGTCAGCGATATGGTCGCGGAGCTGCTCCACGGCGATCTCCATTCCGTATCCGTATTCCGCGCAGTCCTCGAAAAGCGAACTGGCCCATGAAGGCCCGCGCCCTTCGGCGTTCTTGCAGTAGGGAGTGCTGGGGGCCGAACCGCTGTAGATCGAGGAACAGCCGGTCGCGTTGGCGACCATCATGTGGTCGCCGAAGAGCTGGGTGATGAGCTTCAGGTACGGCGTCTCGCCGCAGCCGGCGCACGCTCCTGAAAACTGGAAGAGCGGCTGGGCGAACTGGCTCCCCTTTACGGTATTCTTCGCCATCAGGGTGTCCTTATAGGAGACCTTGCTGCTGATATAGTTCCATCGTTCGCTTTCCCCCATCTGTGTCTCGAGGTGCTTCATGACAAGGGATTTCGGCTTCGACGGGCATACCTGCTCGCAGTTCCCGCAGCCGGTGCAGTCCAGGGGACTGACCTGAATCCTGAACTTGAGCCCTTCAAGGCCCTTCCCCTTCGCGTCTATGAGGACCGTCCCCGCCGGGACGCCTGCCGCCTCTTTCTCGTTGAGAAGGAACGGCCGGATTACCGCGTGGGGGCAGACGTAGGAGCACTGGTTGCACTGGATGCAGCTTTCAGGCTGCCACTCCGGCACGTTGACCGCAATGCCCCTCTTCTCATAGGCCGTGGTCCCCGCCGGGAAGGTTCCGTCGGGCATGTCGGCAAATACGCTCACGGGGAGGCTGTCGCCTTCCAGACGATTCATCGGGTCCGCGATCTTTCTCACAAATTCCGGGACATCGCCGCGCGCTTTCTGGTGGGCCGTCGTGATGTTTTTCCATTCTGCCGGGATATCGACCTTCACGAGACCATCAGCGCCGCGGTCAATGGCTGCGTAGTTCATCTTGACGATATCCTCGCCCTTTTTGCCGTAAGACTTGTCCACGGCCTTTTTCATCTGCTTGACCGCTTCCTCGTAGGGCATCACATTGGCCAGTTTAAAGAACGCGGCCTGCATGATGCTGTTGGTGCGCGACCCGAGGCCTATCTCCTCGGCGATCCGGGTGGCATTGATTATATAGAATTCAATGTCGTTGTCCGCCAGGTATTTCTTCATGTCATCGGGAATGCGCTTCTTGGTCTCTTCAACATCCCAGAGGCTGTTGAGGAGGAAGGTCCCGCCCTTCTTGAGGCCTTTCAGCATATCATACTGTTCAATATAGGCAGGAACGTGGCACGCCACGAAGTCAGGCTGCACGACCAGATAGGTGGACAGCACCGGCTTCTTGCCGAACCGCAGATGGGAAACGGTGACGCCGCCCGATTTCTTCGCGTCATAGGCAAAATATGCCTGCGCGAAAAGATCGGTATTGTCTCCGATGATTTTCAGGGAGTTCTTGTTGGCGCCCACGGTGCCGTCCGCCCCGATGCCGTAGAACTTGGCGGAAAAGGTCCCTTCGGGGACGGTGCTGACGGGTTCCTTTACCGGGAGGGAAAGGTGTGTCACGTCATCGACGATGCCTATGGTGAAGCTGTTCTTCGGCTGGAGCTGTTG
Organism: Spirochaetota bacterium; assembly: GCA_035400945.1. Lineage (GTDB taxonomy): Bacteria > Spirochaetota > UBA4802 > UBA4802 > UBA5550 > RBG-16-49-21. The sequence goes on along the minus strand of DAONAJ010000056.1, from coordinate 1,033 downwards.
CAGGTTATCGAACACGGCAAGGATCTGCTGCGGCGTCGTGTCCTTGGAACTCAGGCCGTAACGGCCTCCGAAGATTTCCACCTGGTGCCGTATCGGATAAAGGGCCTCGCGCACGTCAAGGTAGAGGGGCTCGCCGCTGGCGCCGGGCTCCTTGGTCCGGTCGAGGACCGCGATCCGCTTGACCGATTTCGGCAGCGACTGTATGAAATATTTCTCCGAAAATGGCCGGTATAGCCTGACCGCAACGACCCCAACTTTTTCGCCCCTGGCCACGAGGTACTCGACGGTCTCCCGTATCGTTTCAGTTACCGCGCCCATGGCCACGATGATGCGCTCCGCGTCAGAGGCGCCGAAAAAATTAAAATTATGGTATTCCCTGCCGGTAACCCTGCTGATCTCCTTCATGTATCCTTCGACGATATCGGGCACGGCCTTGTAATAAGGATTGCTCGCCTCCCTCATCTGGAAATAGATGTCCGGGTTCTGGGCGGTTCCGCGGGTCACCGGGTTCGAGGGACAGAGGGCGCGATTGCGGAACTGGTCCAGGGCGTTCATGTCTATCATGTGTTTCAGATCTTCATAATCGATCACTTCGATCTTCTGTATCTCGTGGGACGTGCGGAACCCGTCAAACATGTGAATGAAGGGGACCCTGCTCTTTATCGCGGCCAGGTGGGCGATGCTGCCCAGGTCCATGACTTCCTGGACGCCGCCGCTGGCGAGCATGGCAAAACCCGCCTGGCGCACCGAATAGACGTCGGACTGGTCGCCGAAGATCGACAGGGCATGGGTCGAAAGGGCCCGCGAGGTCACGTGCATGACGCCGGGAAGGAGTTCCCCCGACATCTTGTACATGTTGGGGATCATCAGAAGAAGGCCCTGCGAAGCGGTGAAGGTGGTTGCCAGCACCCCAGCCTGGAGGGCGCCGTGCATGGCGGCAGCCGCCCCGGCTTCGGACTGCATCTCCGCAACCCTGACAACTTCTCCGAAAATATTTTTCATACCCCGGGCCGCCCATTCATCCACGTATTCG
>DAONAJ010000055.1:0-26428 GCA_035400945.1 Spirochaetota bacterium | reverse complement strand
AAGGAAACGACCTCTGGCTCGAGATGCAGCAGTCGGGCGTTATCAGCAAGGCCTGTCTCGTGTACGGCCAGATGAACGAGCCTCCCGGAGCGCGTCTCCGCGTCGGTCTGACCGCTCTGACCATGTGCGAATACTTCAGGGATCTGTCCGGACGCGACGTTCTCCTGTTCATTGACAATATATTCCGTTTCAGCCAGGCCGGTTCCGAGGTATCGGCCCTGCTCGGCAGGATGCCGTCCGCCGTTGGTTACCAGCCGACTCTGGCCACTGAGATGGGCCAGCTCCAGGAGCGGATCACTTCAACCAGAAACGGCTCCATCACCTCTGTGCAGGCTATCTACGTTCCTGCTGACGACCTGACAGACCCGGCGCCGGCGACCGCGTTTATCCACCTCGATGCCCAGACGGTTCTTTCCCGTCAGATCGCTGAGAAGGGCATTTACCCGGCCGTGGATCCCCTTGATTCAACATCCCGTCTCCTTGCTCCCGAACTTGTCGGTGAAGAGCACTATAATGTTGCCATGGAAGTCAAGCGGATCCTCCAGAGGTACAAAGACCTGCAGGACATCATCGCCATTCTCGGTATGGATGAGCTTGCCGAGGAAGACAAACTCCTCGTACAGCGCGCCCGGAAGATAGAGCGTTTCCTGTCTCAGCCCTTCTTCGTGGCCGAACAGTTTACCGGTTACAAAGGAAAGTATGTCAAGCTTGAAGAATCGATAAAAAGCTTCAAGGGCTTATTGAATGGCGAGTATGACAGTCTTCCCGAACAGGCCTTCTACATGGTAGGCCCGATCGAAGAGGCCGTGGAAAAGGCGAAAAAATTACAAGGTTAATAACCAATGAAGAAGATAAAATGCAGCATCTTAACGCCGGACCGTTATCTTTACGAAGGTGAAGTTGCATTTGCCGTAGTGCAGGCTCATAATGGCGAGATGGGCTTCCTCGTTGATCACGCTCCCCTTATTTCGGAACTGGGAATCGGGGAAGTTCGGTTGCAGGACGGCAAGACGACCGAATACTTCGTAGTAGAAGGCGGTGTTGTGGAGATACGCGACAATAAGCTGATCATCATTGCTGAAACAGCGAGCAAGAAAGATGAACTGGACAAGGCCGCGCTAGAAGAAAAGCTGAAAGAGCTGAAAGAGCAGAAGGAGAGGGAGATTAAAGCGTTTTCTCCCGAATGGGTCAGGTTCCAGGGCGAAGAAAAGCGTGTCAAAGCTCGAATTAAGGTTGCCAGCAGATAAAAGACACTATCTAATTACCCAATATATAAAAAAAGGATGGCAGAAATGCCATCCTTTTTTTATGGCGCATGTCCCGGAGGGTCAGGCTATGTGGCTAATTTAAGAAAAGGCTATTTCTGAAACCGCCGGCGCTGACAAGGTACCTATATGGTGTGAATATAATGGAACAGTTGTCCAGGGATTTGAGAAGTAACAGCTATCCGGCTAGTAATATATGCGGGTACTATATGTCGGTCGAAAGATAAAAATGCTGTTTTTAGTGCATATTTAAATATCTTGATTTATTTTACAGAATAATCGATATTATATATAGGAAAATCTGTCATGGAATGCGGGCAGGTTATGTCCCAATTTTCGGATACGAATGAGAAGAATCATCAAAGGTTATGATTAAAACGATATGGCTAAAGATATAATGCAACAGGCAGGCGGCAAGGCCGGCAGCACCATTATCAGTTTACCGGAAAGTGTAAGAAAGAGCCTACCGCGGGATTTTGATATCGGCGCTATTGGAAAAATTGACCTGCGGGAAGCCGAATCGATCGCCAATGAAGACATGCTTCTCATCAGGGAAAATGAACTCATTGAAGGGCTCGATAATTTCGACATTATTCCCCTCGAGGCTGAGGATAAAACCGCTACGGACGATTCGGCCAGGATCGATGACCGAAAGATCGCCCTCACGGCGGAAATAGAGCGGATAGTCGATCGGATTATCAAACATGGCAGAAAAGCTGGAGAGGCCCCTGTCGGAGAAGAGAAAGAACCGGAATATGAAGAGCAAACAGCACCGGTAATTGAGATAAAAAAGAAAGATGATTTCGAGTTTGATGACGGCCGGAAATGGATATCCCTGGAAGAACTTGAGAAGTATGACGAACACGGCCAAAAGTGGATGCCGCTTGAAGAGCTGCTTCTGGAAGGCGGCGGGGAGGACCGTGAATCAGGAATAGGAGAAGAGAAGAAAGCCGGCAAACCATCTAGGGAATCCGCGGGTGAAGGGCCGGATGAAAGAAAACGTGAAAAACCTCTCATGGTCGAGGGTTATGTAGAGAGTGATGATGAATATGTCATCTGGGATATACCGCCCGAGGAAAAGACTGTAAAGGAAAAAGAAACTGCCAGACCTGCGAGCATAGAAAAAGCGCAGTCCATGATCCCCGCTGAGCAGGAACAACAGAAAGAAAAAGCAGAGGGCAAGGAAACCGTAGCAAAAGAAGACGAGGTCGTTATTTCAATGGAAGACCTCGAGGGCCCCGTAAGGAAAGAAAAGAAGGCCGTTGAGGAACTGGCGCCCATTGAGTATGCGGAAACATTGAATCATGCGCAGGCCGGCGTTGATATCATAGGAAAACCTGAGCGTTTAAAGGAAGAACGGGTGAGCCTGCGGTACAGGGAGCTGGTTTCGTCCGGTATGCTCGGGGAATCGCGTGAAACCGGAAAGGTTTATTTCATCGATGAAGCAACGAACGGGAAGGAGCCGGAAGAAAAGAGCATTTTCGACGAGAGCGAGCTCGATAAGATCATATCGGGAATAGTGCAGGTGGACGAAGGCTCGGCCTATATGCTGGGCGAGGCAAACGTGGAAGAAGACCGGGAGCGAATCGCCGTCATAACCGATGAATTCTTACCAGTCCATGAAGACCTTTTCGTGGATCTGGATTACAAATACGGCGATGAAGAGCTTGATTATATACATGCGGCTATTGTCGAAGAGGACTATGCCAGTTATATCCGCGATATTGACGAATTCTTCGGGGTTCCCGGCGGCAGGACCATCCCGGCGGCTGTAGAGCTCCTTGGCCTCACGGCAGATGAATTTGACACAATCGAGGACACGCTGTTTCAGGATGAATTCAAGGATATCCATCTCTATGACCGGTATCATCTGTATGAATTTGACCGAGCATCCCGCGCCGGCGCCGGCCGCGACAGGAAGAACTGCAGATACCTTCTCCCCGAGGAAAACAGCCTGATGGATGATGAGCGGGACTCTATCGAGAGCGATGTGTCATCCGCAAGCGCGCTGATTTTCGAGGAAGACATCCAGGATATCACCGAACAGCTCATCAAGCGGACTGGAAAAACCGAGGCCGAGATACGGGACCTGATAGAAAAAAACTTCGGGGTTGAATCCCTGATGGAAGGCTCCGAGGAAGAAAAGAGGGAAACCGGCGCTTATGAAGAAGAAGGCCGTCCAGCCGCGGAGGGGATCACGGATATCACCGACCGGGTGGTGATCCTTGATAACGAGGCTGATGTGGATCGTTTTGTGAAGGAATTTCCGGAAAAGAAGCAGATGAACATCAAGATGCTCCTTAAATACCTTGATGGATTGTTTGAAACCCTGCCGGAAGAAATTATTAAAAAATTCGCCAGCTCTGAGTATTTCGAGTTGTACCTGAAAGTGCTGAATGAACTGGGTGTGTAACTATGGGCTTACTGGAAAAAGCGTTAAACTTCAAGAAAGAGATAAGCAGCAACGGGAAAAAAACAATAATGGACCGGATAACGGGTCCAGCTGAAACCGGTCTTCCCGGGGAAAAGATTCCGGATCCGGCAGACGGACTGGAAGACGCAGAGATTCTCTATCTTGACCGTGATGACCTCATGTCCGTGGACGAGGATGCCGCAGGTGAAGGCGCGGCAGCAGAGCTCAGGGGTGCGGAAGGCCCCGCCGGCGAGACCGGGACTGAGGCAAAACCGAAATTCACCATCGAGGAAGATGAACAGCCCGCCGGTCGCCAGACAAAACTGGCCTGGGATGACAGCGGTGTGCTCCTTGACAACCTGGCTCTCTATGAGCTCAGCAGGGACCTGCTGAAGGCGGCATCGACAAAAGAGCTCTTTGATGTGATACTCTTTTCCGTTATGGGCCAGGTCGGCGCGTCTTCCTCGTCAATAATGATGCCGAGCAGGGAAGTCCCCGACGAGTGGGAAATCGAGGAATCGCGCGGCGTTACCATAAACAAGGACGAAGTGGTGTTCCGGCCCCACGCCGGGATATTGAAGGAGCTTATATCGAGAAAAGAAATTCTCGACATGGACGAGTTCAAGGATGATCCGGCCTACAGCGACGACTATTACAATTACATATCCATCGACGCGAAGCTCCTGGTGCCGATCAAGTATAATGAGGATATCCTGGGCGTCATTGTCCTGGGCAATAAGCTGAATAACATGGATTACACCGGGGAAGAAAAGGGATTTTTCAATATAATCGCTGAATACTCGGCATTTTCGTACCGGGCGATACGGTTCAAGGAATTGAATGATGCCGGCGGCGGTCCCGGTTCACACATATCAGCTGTTGACAGGATCAGGGGAAAAATGGCTGCCGAGGGAGGAATCGGCAGGGTCCGTGAAATCATCCAGGATGAATTCACGGAACTCGGGATAACCGGCTTCGCGATTTTTATTAAAGATGAAAACAGCAGGGATTTCATTTTTTTCACTGCAGAGCAGGAAAATCGTCTCAGGCTGGATGAACCGGATTTCCGCATTCCGTCAACGGCAACGCTTATCCGGGACATTACCCATTCTGAAAGTCCTATCATGTTCAATGAGCTGCAGCGGTCCAAGTCGCTCATCGAGATTTTCACCGACAAACAGTTGAAGGCCATGTCGATCCTGGATTTGTTTACCTTCAAGCTGGGCAACGATCTTCTCGGATTCATAATGATTTATGAAATGTCGGATTCCTCGCCGCTGGACTATGTCCACGCCAGGATCATAAAATTCATGGATTTTATATTCCCCTATGTCGTTATCGTCAGGGAGCTGGAATACCGCCGAGGGTCCTACATGGACTCCATCGAAAAAGTGTTTTACCGCGTCAATGATGAGATAAAAAGTGCCAGGGATCTTTCCATCCCGGTGACACTGGTGCTGATTTCAATAAAGAACTACAAGCGCTACCAGGCGCTTTTCGGCAATGAAAAAGTGAAAAGCATGTTTATCCATTTCGAGAAGTTTTGCCGGACCAGGCTCAGTGAAAGGGACTTCTCGGTCCGTTTTGACCGGAACAAGATTCTCCTTGTCCTTCCGGGTAAGGATAAGAAATTCGCGGTCCCCCTGGCAAATACTATCTGCAATGAGCTGATCCAGTCCTTCAGCACCAGGGACGTGCAGCTGCTGGTTACGTTCCTTACCGCGGAATACCCGATTGACGGAAAGGACGCCTACGGCCTGGTGGACGCGGTGAGTTAAATCCGCAGGGCAGTTATCCCGCCGGAACAATGACATCAGCAAACAAAAATCCAATGATCTTCAATGAGTCCGAGTACATCAGGATCCCGTGCGGAGATTACTCAATCGGGTTGTCCGCCGCGGTGCTCGATAAGGCGGTTGGCGCCCTCCGGGATGGTGCTGTCAGGAGCGAGTTCCTTGTTAATTCATCCCCTGAACATGTGGTTCATGTCGATGAGGTTTTTATAAGGAAAAGTCTCACCACGTACCGGGAATTTTTAATGTTCGTCCGGGATGCCGGTTATATTACCGAAGGAGAGCGGCAGGGCTGGGGCTGGGTATGGCAGGATGAACGATGGCAGAAGAAATCCGGCGTATGCTGGAGGTCCCCCTTCGGCACATCCGATGATGCAGGGTACCGCAGCAGTGATGTCACGCCGGTCATGCAGATAAGCTGGAATGACGCAGCGGCATACTGCGCGTGGCTTTCGGCAGGTTCAGGTTTCCTGGCGCGCCTGCCCCGTGAGGCGGAGTGGGAGATTTTCGCAGATAAATGCGGAGTGTCGGGGATGGGCGAGTGGGTCCAGGGGAGATGCAATCCGCCCCTGGAGACGCACCTGATGGAGGCGATCCGGGAGATCTCTGAAGGAGGCGGCCATGGAACAGGTCTTCTCTGGGAATGGATGGAGGACTGGTATGATAGTTATCCCGGCGGTAGAAATCACAAGGATTTTGGGACTGTTTACAAGGTACTCCGCGGGGGGTCTGTGCTGAGCCTGCCGGTGCAGAAGACGCGGGAATTCAGGCTCAGGAAATGCCCCACGGCCCGGAGTCCCTATTATGGATTCCGGATTGCCCGTACCCTCAATCACAATGCTTCTTGATTTTTTTATTGTCATCCCCTGATCGTTTTATTACTGTTACACCATGACATCGAACAGGCCGAAAAACGGAGCGCTTTGCGCAATGTATCAATCGCTTTTTGAAGAGATCGGCATGGCTTTGTTTGTTCTGGATGACGCGCGACGGTTTGCCCGGGTATCGCCGCTGCTTGAAAATCTGACCGGTTTCGGCCAATCAGATCTGTCGGGTGAACCGTTCGGATCAATCGTGTTTGCCGAGCATGACGTGGCATCCGATGAGCTTTTCAGGGGCGGGGATGGAATCACCGTTAAGAGAGAACTTTTCATCAAGAAGAAAGATTCCGCCCCCTTTAAAAGCATGGTGGCATGTATAAAGATGAGCGTGCGCAGTGAGGAGACGTTCGTCGGCGTCATCGCGCCGAAACAGCAGCCTGATCCGGAGATGGAGTCGAAGATCAGGGTCTTTGCCATGGCTGTAGAACAGAGCCCCGCCACGGTTGTTATAACCGACAGACAGGGGGCTATCGAATATGTCAATCCCAAGTTTACCAGCCTTACCGGATATACCTTCAACGAGGCTCTGCGGCATAATCCCAGGATTTTAAAATCAGGGATGCAGTCTCGCGAATTCTATGATGATCTCTGGCAGACAATAACCTCGGGAAAGGAATGGCGGGGCGATTTTCATAACAGGAAAAAGAACGGCGAAATCTACTGGGAATCGGCGTCGATATCCCCCATAATGAACGAAAATGGAGAAATTACGCATTTTGTTGCGGTAAAGGAGGACATAACCGACCGGAAAAAAGCTGAAGAGGAGATCAGGATCACGAGCGAGAAGCTCAAGAAGAGAAACGATGAAATGGCATGGGAATTAGCGAACGCCCAGATCGTCACCGCCATGCTGCTGCCCGGGGCGCCCCCGAAACATGACCGCCTCAGGGCTGCTTTCAGATTTAAGCCACTTGAAGCGATCGGGGGAGATTTTTTTTCATTTAATACTTTACATGAGCGCGGTGTTGGTGTTTTCATTGGAGACGTTGCCGGTCATGGTGTGTCAGCGGCGCTTTTTCTTACTCTTCTCAGGTCGCTTACTGATCGCCTGAACGGTGTTGCCGGGACCAGCCCGTCCCGCTACCTGAAAGACCTGAACAGAGCCCTTTTGGACGGCGGCGTGTTTTTCTTCATAACCGCTCTGTACGGCATGTTTGACCTGGCCGGTGATGAGGCGGTATTCAGATTCGCAAAGGGAGGGCACATGCCGCCGATTCTGCACCGTTCAGGTACGGGAACGGCTGAAATTCTCACATCCGTGGGAATCCCGGTCGGACTTTATGGTTCAGCGGAATTCCAGGAGATATCCACTGACGTGAGGACGGGTGACAGGATCTATCTGTATACAGACGGTCTGACCGAGATCAGGAACGAAAATGGCGAGATGATAGAGCCCGAGGGGTTGCGGGATATAATTGCGCGAAGCGGTTCGAGGGGACTTGAGGAATCCCTGGACTACATCATGGATGAGGCCGGCCGGTTCAAAGGCGCCGGCCTATTTGAGGATGACATCATTATAATCGGTTTTGAAGTGATATCCTAGCTGAAGGAGCATTAAATGGCTGCTGTAGAATCCTGGGGAACCTTTGCTTCATTGGTGGAGAAAGCGTTTGAGACTGATGGCACAGGCATCTGTATCTGCGATATGGACGGGTCTGTCAGGTATGTCAATCGCGCCTTGCTTCGTAACCTCGACCGCGAAGAAGCGGCAGCGCCGTTTGCCGGGAAGGTTTCTGAACTGGCAGCTGAATTCAGCGAAATGCTGGCGGCGGCGCAGAACAGCCGGGCCGCGGTGAGTAAAACGCTTGCCGTAAAATTAAAATCTTCGGCTATCCGTCAGCTGTTATGCTCTGTCAGCGTGCAGGGAAACGGCGATGAACGCGCGGCGGTTTTCTTGGTCAGAAACCTTTCAGCGGAAATGGTGGGTAATAACGGCGATAAGTGGCATGCGATCATCGACAACCTTGAAGACGGATATTACGAATGTGATCTCCAGGGGAATTTCACGGTCATCAACAACGCCATGAGCAGGATAAGCGAGTATGACCAGGATGAGTTCATCGGCATGAATTTCAGCAAGTGGTTCACCCGGGAGTATTCCGACGCGGTGTACCAGCGTTACAATGAGGTCTATAAAACGGGAAAACCGGCACGGATATTGAATTTTACAGCTGTCACCAAGAGCGGGAGAAAAAAAATGATCGAGCTTTCCATCGCTCTCATCCGGGAGGCGGATGGAAAAATCAAAGGATTCCGCGGCATCATCAGAGATATAACGGATAAGAACAAGATGGAGATGGAGCTTCTGCGGGCGCGGAAGCTCGAGGCGATCGGGATCCTGGCGGGCGGCATTGCCCATGACTACAACAATGTCCTGACGGCGATACTGGGGAACATATCCCTTGCCAAAATGGAAGTTAATCCGGAAAACAAGAGCCTGATGGAAGTCCTTAACGACGCCGAGGTGGCGTCGCTCAAGGCCGTGGAGCTGACACGGAGGCTCAGCACCTTCGCCCGCGGCGGCAAGCCCGAGCGCCAGGTCCTCGATTACAGCGAGTCTCTCAAGTCAATTGTCGATTCCGTTCTGCGCAATTACGCGGGCAGGCACGAACTGGTCATCGAGGACAGGCTCTGGGAGGTCGAGGTTGACGATTTCCAGATCGGGCAGGTCGTTACCTATATTCTCCACAATGCCATGGAGTCAATGCCGAACCCAGGGCTGATACGGATCACTGCGGATAATGCCGTTGTTGAGAAGGAGGCGTCGCACCATGAAATTTCCCTGCAGCCGGGCAACTATGTCCGCATTTCGATCAGTGACGAAGGCGTGGGGATCCCGGCGGAATCCATACACAATATTTTTGATCCATACTACACGACAAAGGAAATGGCGAGCGGCCTTGGCCTTGCCACGAGTTATGCCATTATCAAGCGCCATCACGGGTATATCGATGTCGAGTCAATGGAAGGGAAAGGATCGACGTTTTATGTGTATCTGCCGGTGGCCCATTAGCGCCGGGATAAGCGGATGTTTGCATCAGGCCGGATCGGCTGAAGAGTAGCACGTTGCGCTGGAAACATACATAGAGAAACGGGCTATCCAGGCACAGAAAAGACAGAACCTCGAGGTAAAGATGGCTATTGTAAAAAAATTCAAAGTTGTACCAAACCTGCCTGAAAAACTGAAACCCCTCCTGACCATCGCGAATAACATGTGGTGGGTATGGAATTTTGAAGCGATCGAGCTGTTCAGGAGGCTTGATGTCGAGCTCTGGCGGATCGTTTCCCATAACCCGGTGAAGATGCTCGGCTCGATATCACAGAACATCCTGGAAGAGGCAGCTGCATCGGAAAGTTTTCTCGCCCACATGGAAAAGGTTCAGCAGGAACTGGAGTGGCACATGACCAGGAAGACCTGGTTCGATGAGCACCAGAAAGGGTTTGAGCAGGCGGGCATCGCCTATTTCTCCGCTGAATTCGGGATTCATGAAAGCCTGCCCATGTATTCCGGCGGTCTGGGAGTGCTCGCCGGTGATCACCTCAAGTCGGCAAGCGAACTGGGGCTTCCCCTGTTCGGAGTAGGACTTTTTTACCGCCTTGGATATTTTCACCAGTACCTGAACCTGGACGGATGGCAGCAGGAGAGCTTTCCTGAAGTTGATTTCCACAACATGCCCGCACAGCTGGTCAGGGATGCCGGCGGAGAACCGCTCATGATCTCGGTTGATCTCCAGGGCCGCGCAGTCTACGCCCAGGTCTGGGCGGTGACGGTGGGGAAGATAATGGTGTATCTCCTGGACACCAATATCGATAAAAACGAAAAGGAAGACCGCTCCATAACGGATGAGCTCTATGGCGGCGACAATGAAATGCGCATCAAACAGGAAATCGTGCTGGGCGTCGGCGGCGTGCGCGCTCTCAGGGCCATGAACAGGCGCGTAACCGTCTACCACATGAACGAAGGACACGCCGCCTTTCTGGCACTGGAGCGGATCAGGATAGCCATGGAAGAGCACAAGCTGAGCTACTCTGAAGCCTTTGAGTTCGTCACTGCAAGCAATGTATTTACGACCCATACGCCGGTTCCGGCGGGGAATGACCGGTTCCCGCCCGAGATGATAGAGGCGTATTTCGGGGAATATTACAAGGCGATGGGACTCTCCCGCGACCAGTTTCTTGCCCTCGGACGGGAGGTCCCTGATGACAAAAAGGAATCATTCTGCATGACCGTGCTGGCATTGAAGACTGCGGCGGGATGCAACGGGGTTTCACGCCTCCACGGGAAGGTTTCACGGAACATGTGGAGGCGGATCTGGCCGGACCTGCCGGTCCATGAGGTGCCCATCGATCACATCACCAACGGGGTGCAGACCCTCTCGTGGACATCAGACGAGATGATGCGTCTCTTTAACCGCTACCTGGGACCGCGCTGGATAGACAACCCGGCTGACAATACCATTTGGCATAACGTCGACCATATACCTGATTCCGAACTGTGGCGCTGCAGGGAGCGGCTCAGGGAGCGACTTGTTTCCTTCGCCAGGCAGAAACTCCGCGACCAGCTTCTGGCGCGGGGTATATCCCCCAAGGAGGCGGACGTCGCCAACTCGGTCCTCGATCCGGACACGCTGACAATAGGGTTCGCGCGGAGGTTCGCCACCTATAAGAGGGGCACCCTTATTCTCCGCAGCATCGAAAAGCTTGCGCAGCTTCTTCAGGACAGGGACCGGCCGATGCAGATTATTTTTGCCGGCAAGGCGCACCCGCGGGACCATATGGGGAAGGAGCTGATCAGGCAGATAATTCACTTCTGCAGCGATGAACGCTTCAGGCGGATGATGGTATTCATCGAGGATTATGATATAAACATTGCCCGGTATCTGGTCCAGGGGGTGGACGTGTGGCTTAACACGCCGATCCGGCCTAAGGAGGCTTCCGGAACCAGCGGCATGAAGGTCGTTCCCAATGGCGGTATAAACATCAGCGTCCTGGACGGCTGGTGGGACGAGGCCTACAACACAGCCAACGGCTGGGCCATCGGCAACGGTGAGGAGTATGATGACCTGGCATATCAGGATGACGTCGAGAGCCTGTTTCTGTATAATATCATCGAGAAGGAAGTGAAGCCTGCCTTTTACGGCCGCGGACTTGACGGCCTGCCCCGCGAATGGGTGGCCCGTATGAAGGAATCGATGAAAAGCAATACCGCCATTTTCAATACAAACCGCATGGTTAAGGATTATACCGAGAAATTCTACAAGGTGGCCCACCAGAATCATGTTAGCTTCGAGGAAAACAATTTCAAGCTTACCCGCGAATTTTCCTCCTGGAAGTCCGACATGGCAAAAAAATGGGACACGGTAAAAATCGTTTCTGTTGATATCGCCGAGGAAAAGGAAATAAAGGTGAACACGCAGATAACGGTGCGGGCCGAGGTCTCCCTGGGGGAGATCCCGCCCGAGCATGTGCAGGTCGAACTGTATTTCGGAGCTCTTGACAGAAACGGAGAGATCGTCGAGGGGGTTGCCCTGCCGATGCGCGAAAGCGGCAAAGGCGGCAAGGGGAGCTGGCTCTTCCAGGGACAGATGCTCTGCCTGCAATCCGGACAGTTCGGTTTCACCGTGAGGGTCATGCCGAAGCATCCGCACGGCACGCGCAAGTTCTATCCTGACCTGAAGATAACCTGGGCATAACGGCCTTCGACCCTGGTTGATGGAACCCGGACCTTGCCAATGAATGGTACATGCGCCCCATGGATAGCCGCGGTGATGATAACGTCAGGTCTTCTCCTTGCGCCGGGGGATCTTCCCGGGGCAGAGCTTGGGATCGGCGCCGCGGCATGGTATGGATGGTGGGATCCCTACTGGTCGCAGGTGTCCGACACGAGGGTCCTTCCCCGCATCGGAATCGGTCCCGAATTTTCCGGCGGTCCGCTGCTGAACTTCACCTTCAATGATACATGGGGTCTTTCCGCGTCGTACACCTACGGGAAATACGATGGCCGGGTCACAAGCTTCATGTTGAATGCCCTTTACTACTACATCGAACAACCGGTCACGACAAGACGTGATGCGGAGCGCCATGACGCAAGTTTTCTGATATCGGGACGGCTTCACCCCCTGGTGAAACTCTACGGCGGCGTGATCTACAGCGGATATTCCATGAACACGAGGGCGAGCGTCGCTGTTTTATCCTATTCACTGCGGGTATTCCATCACCTGGCCGGGCCGTTGATCGGGGTTGAGTGCGGCATACCTGTCGCATCAAACCTTTTCCTGACTCCCGGCGTTTTCGGCGTATTCCAGTTCAGCTGTTTTGTGGATGAAAGCGGCAACAGGACCGGTGCTTTCCTTAATGCAAGAATCGGAGGCACGGATACCACGCTCCTCTATGCCGGCCTGGATTGTACACTGTCGCTGGCCTATTGCATCCGTCAAATAAACGTCACCCTGGCCATCGGGGGGAGGTTCCGCTACTTGTGGATCAGCGAGATCGATAAAAAGAGTTTTATCGCGGACGGGCGGCATGATATGCTGGGCGGGATCAGCCTTGCGGCGATGTATACCTTAAGCCTGACTGCGCCGGCGGCTGACAGGGAGGGAGAGCGGCTGCCGTATCAGCAGTTACGCTGAGGCATCACCGGACGAAGGGCCTTTCACTGGTGAAGAGCCTTCATGTGGTTCATCTGATAGAGCGATACTCTTCTCATCACCAGAATAAAACCAAAGACAACAGAAAGGGCGATACCGCTCAGGACAAGCGTCAGAAACACCATTGCTTTTCTCATGTTAATCCTCCCCGGTGCCATACTGAGGGCAAGGATCCATACTGCTTAACGGTTCTATGTTCAGTATCGGCGAGAGTTGAAGATTTTATTATATCTTCTTCGATGCATTACGCTGGTGCAGATTGTCCTGCGCACGATGGGTTAACGTTTCAGAGCAGGTTTTTCACTTCTTTTTGAAGGCGATCGAAAAAGCCGACCATGAAACGGTGCCGCTCTTCAGCAAGGCGCCGGCCCTCCGGAGTCAGCATCCGTTCATGGATAAACCTCAGTTTCACCATGTATTCGCGGTAGGCCGTGTCCTCCTTGCCGTACGCCTCGGTCAGGTTCACGTCAATATCGGGATTGTGAAGCCGCGCCCCGACTTCACCGGAAAAGAGGAAGGCCCTGCCGATCCCGACGGCGCCTATGGAATCAAGCTTGTCGGCGTCGTACAGTATCTTTGCCTCGATCGATTCAGGATGATGTTCGTTGCGATAGCGATGTGACAGTATACAGTCGCGGACCTTCTCGGCCCTGTGCCGTTCGAGACCGATTGAAAGCAGGAATTCCAGGGCCATTATGCTACCCCGCTCGGCGTGGCAGTTTTTTCCGGTGCTGTCCACTTCATCGATGCGGGCTATGTCATGGAGGATTGCGGCTGTTTTTACGATAAAAAGGTCCGCACCATGCTCGGATGCCGCGATCTTTTCAGCGAGTCTCACCACGCGCTCCACATGGTCCCAGCCATGGCTTGAGTGGAGGGGGTTCATCCTCTCTTTGGCGAAGGCGGTGGCAGCGTCAATTATTTGCAGTTCCTGCTGGTTCATGGTCTTCGACTGTGCCGATAGTTATCGGTAAACAATTGTAACGTTTATGTAGCTCTGTTGTATATGGCTGCAAGGTTGCTCTGACCCCCCGGTGTCACGATAGGTATCGGTCAATCCGATAACTATCAGGCAGCGCCGGGAGTCAGCGCCCATTACCGATAACTATCGGTATCAATCAATCTTGAGTATCGTCATGAAGGCTTCCTGCGGGACCTCTACGGACCCGATCTGTTTCATCCGCTTTTTGCCTTCCTTCTGCTTTTCAAGGAGCTTGCGCTTCCGGGTGATGTCACCGCCATAACACTTGGCCGTAACATCCTTGCGCACGGCGGAAATGTTTTCTCGCGCTATGATTGATGAGCCAATGGCTGCCTGGAGCGGTATCTTGAACTGCTGGCGGGGTATGATGTCCTTCAGCTTGGTGATGATGTCCTTGCCGCGAATGCGCGCCTTGTCCTGGTGCACGATGAAGGAAAGGGCGTCCACGGGCTCGGCGTTGACCAGGATATCGACCTTGACCATGTCCGATACGCGGAAATCCTTCAGCTCGTAGTCAAAGGAAGCGTAGCCGCGTGAAATGGACTTGAGCTTGTCGTAAAAATTGAAGACGATTTCCGACAGAGGCAGGTCGTAATGGAGCTGAACCCGCTGCTTGTCGATGTACTGCATGTCCTTGTGGATGCCGCGGCACTCGGTGACCAGGGCCATGATGTTGCCGATATATTCGGTCGGGGTAATGATGGTGGCGGTAACGAAGGGCTCCTCGATGCGTTCGATGAGAGACGGATCGGGCATCTTGACCGGGTTGTCGATAGTCAGCATTTCGCCGTTCACCATGTAGACCTTGTATTCTACGCTCGGGGCGGTCGTGACCAGGGCCAGGTCGAATTCGCGCTCGAGGCGCTCCTGAACGATTTCCATGTGGAGAAGGCCCAGATAGCCGCACCGGAACCCGAAGCCGAGGGCGTAGGAGTTGTCCGGCTCGAAAATCAGTGACGCGTCATTGAGGCGCAGCTTGTAGAGGGCGTCCTTAAGGTTCTCGTAATCGTCGCTGTACATCGGGTACAGGCCGGAAAAGACCATCGGCTTGGCGTCCCGGAATCCTTTGAGGGGCTCCGCGGCCGGGCTGTCAGACCTGGTGACCGTGTCGCCGATCTTCGTGTCTATCACGGATTTTATGCCGGCGACGATATATCCCACGTCGCCCGGCCCAAGGCTCTCCTTTTTCTCGAGGTTGAGGCGGAATATTCCCACTTCGGTGACCTCGTATTTTTTGCCCGTTGAAAAGAACATGATGGGATCGCCGCGGCGGACCGTGCCGTCCATGATGCGGACCTTCATGATGGCGCCCTGGTAATTGTCGAAAAAGGAATCGAAGATAAGGGCCCTGAGCGGCGCATCGGCGTTTCCCCTGGGCGCCGGGATGAACTCGACGATCTTCTCGAGGAGCTCATCAATGCCGGTCCCGTCCTTGGCGGATACGGGCACCGAAGTCTCGGCGTCGAGGCCTAGGCTCTTTTCGATGCTCTCCTTTGTGCGGGGTATGTCGGCGCTGGGCATGTCGATCTTGTTGATTACCGGGAGGATTTCCAGGTCGTTGTCGAGGGCTAGGTAGAGGTTGGCGATGGTCTGCGCCTCAACGCCCTGCGAAGCGTCCACGACAAGAAGCACCCCGTCGCAGGCGGCCAGGGCCCGGGACACCTCGTATGTGAAGTCCACGTGGCCCGGCGTGTCAATCAGGTTGAAAATGTAGCTCTTGCCGTCGCGGGAAGTATAGTTAAGGGTGATGGCGTTTGACTTGATGGTGATGCCCCGCTCGCGCTCCAGGTCCATGGTGTCGAGGATCTGGTCACGGTGGTTCCGGGGGTCAATAAGGCGGCATTTCTCGATGATACGGTCGGCCAGCGTCGATTTGCCGTGGTCGATGTGCGCTATGATGGAAAAGTTTCTAATGTGGCTTAAGTCCATGGGTCTCTTGCTTGTATTAATGTTTATGTGCAGATAGTTTTAGATGTTCGTTATTGGCAAGTATTTTTTTCAGGAGTTGGCCCGTGTCAAGTAAAATTGGCTCTGGGGCATGCTCTGCCATCAGGAACGGAATATTTCATAGAGCACTATTCCGGCGGCGACTGACGCGTTGAGGGATGATATTTTACCGGCCAGCGGAATACGGACTATGTAATCGCATTTCTCCGCCGTGAGGCGGCGCATGCCTGAGTCCTCGCTGCCGATTATGACCACGGCCGGGCGCACCATGCCGATTTTCGAAAGCTCGTGGTTCCCGGCGTCAGCGGTGCCGATGATCCAGAACCCGTGCTTTTTTGCGTCATCAAGGAAGGATGCCACGTTGCTGATCTGCTGGATTGCCATGTGAGCTGTCGCCCCGGCCGACGCCTTGATCACCGCCGGTGTTATCCCGGAGGAGTGTGACTTGGGGATGATGACACCGTCGCAGCCCAGGGCTTCGGCGGTGCGAATGATGGAGCCGGTATTGTGCGGATCGGTGATCTGGTCGAGGAGCACCAGGACGCCCTTCCGGGCGGCGGACCTGGCGAAAATGCCTTCCATGCCTGCCCCGTCCGCCGCCGGGGAAGGGACCTGTAGTTTCAGGGCAACGCCCTGATGCCGGGAGGAGGGCCCCAGGTGAGTGAAAAAATCCCGGTCCATGGGGCTGACCGTTATCTTTTTTTCCTTCGCCGCCGCTACGATCTCATTAATGATTTTTCCATGGGCGGTTACCGCCACGTAGAGTTCGGCGTCTGGTGCCGGACCTGATGCCCGAAGATATTCAAGGACGGGATTGCGGCCGAATATCAGCTCTTTATCTTCCACCGGGTGCCTTCTTTGGTATCCTCGAGGATGATTCCCTTTTCCGTAAGCACTGCGCGGATCTCATCGGCGCGCTTGAAGTTCTTGTCTTTCTTTGACTGTATCCGCTCGGCGATCATTGATTCCACCCAGGATGCGTCGATGTCCGTTTTTGACTGCCGGACATGGAAAATGACACCCAGGACCGAGTCAATTTTTTTCAGGGCCTCCATGATCATGTCCGCGCCGGATCGGCTGAGGCGCTCTTCGTTAATCATGGTGTTCACGCCGTGCAGGAACTCGAAGAAGACCCCCAGGCCGCGGGATATGTTCAGGTCATCGTCGACCGCTACCGTGAATCCGGCGATCATATCCTCGGCGAGCTTCTTCGCCCCGGGATCAACCCCGCCTTCTTTCCGGATGTCCTTGAGGCGCACGATCAGGTTGTCGATCCTCTCGAGGGCCTGATCGGCCTGGCCGATGCCTTCGAGTGTGAAGTTGAACTGCTTCCGGTAATGCGCCGAGATGAGAAGATAGCGGATAGACCGCGGCGAATAGCCTTTATCGAGAAGATCGCGGAGTGTGAAAAAGTTTCCCAGCGATTTAGACATCTTGGTGCCGTTGACCAGGAGGTGCTCGGCGTGGATCCAGTGGCGCACGAACTTCTCGTCGTAGGCCGCCTCGCTCTGGGCGATTTCATTCTCGTGGTGCGGGAACACCAGGTCTACGCCGCCGGTGTGTATGTCGATGGTCGTGCCGAATATCTTCCGTATCATGGCGGAGCACTCGATGTGCCAGCCGGGTCTGCCCTTGCCGAAGGGCGTTTCCCAGGAGATTTCGTTTTCCTTCGGCGCCTTCCAGAGGGCGAAATCGCGCACGTCATCCTTGGTGTATTCGTCGGTATCGTACCGGAGGCCGGTCTTTATCTCGCGGGTGTCAAGGCGCGACAGCCTTCCGTACTTGTGGAATTTCGCGATGCTGAAGTAGAGGGAGCCGTCCTTTTCGTACACGTATCCCTTGTCGCGCAGGTGTTCGATAATATCGATCATCGCGTCGATGGATTCGGTCGCCTTCGGCATGTGCTCAACGGGCTCGATGTTAAGGGACTCCAGGTCTTCCAGGAAAATGGCCGTGTAGCGGGCGGTGTATTCCTGGAGGCTTATGCCCTCGCTGTTGGCCCCGGCTATGATCTTGTCTTCGACATCCGTTATGTTCATGGCGTGGTTTACCCTGTAGCCCCTGAACTTCAGGTATCTCCGCAGGAGGTCGTTGAAAATAAAGGTGCGGAAGTTGCCGATGTGAGAATAACTGTAAACGGTTGGTCCGCACGAGTATATGGTAACCGGGGGATAATCTTCTATTCGTTCTTTCCGGACGCCGCCGGGGACCAGTTCGTCCTGCGTGCCGGTGAGGGTATTATAAATTGAAAGGGTCATGCCGGGATCCTCGGAAATTAATGGCCGGTGCCGGGGGACGGGCCTGCGCCGTGATGCCGCTCCCATGCGGCGCACCGTTACAGGTATGTCGCCATTTGTTGGGAGTTGTTGTCAAACATTTTTTAGGCGGCTGCGGGCATGGTCACTTGCGCTTTTTTGTATCGGCATCGAGCGGGAATTCCGTCTCTTCCACTTCTTCGAACTCCAGTTCCCGCTCGGCCTTGTCAGTCATGGCGGCGCTCAGGGTCTGCATGAGCACCTCGGGCGAGACCTTGAGCTTCTTGAGCTCCTCCTCGTCGGCAGAAAGATGCGCGAGGAGCAGATGCAGCTGCTTGATATAGTCGATCAGCTCTTTGAGCTTCCTGTTCTTCCGGTCGATCTTGGCGCGCGCGTCGGTGATGACCTTCTTCAGGAGCTCACCCTGCTGGTGAAGCTTTTTCTGAAGCTGCATCGCCATTTCGTAGTATTCCTTGTTGACCTTCTGGAAGTCGATGCGCGCAAGGATTATTTCATCGGACTCGCTGCTCTTGTCGATGGATTCGAGGATTTCATTAAGTTCCTTGATGGAAAAGAGGTCCTCGGTGGAGGTCTGGACCCACTTTTTCCCGTCCGCATCCGTGTATTCGGTTAAATCGGGTATTCCGGCCTTTTTGGTGGTCTTTTTCATGAAAATTCGTTCCGGTCCTGTCTATTATATTATATCGGCATAATCCCCGGCAACGTTTACCGGTAATATCGGGCCTTTTTGTATCCCGGTGCCGCCGGTAATATCATTGACATAAATGGACTTTTATCTCTTATTGAAACAGCATTTTTTTATATGGACTTTTCTTGGGGGCATTCCGCCCTGCCGGTCAATTAAAAAAATGTTTTTTTCAATAAGTCAGCCGGAATATAGCATCATGAAGGTACCCCAGCCAGTTATAGACGCCCTCCGGGAGTGGGGGGACGTCAAAGAGTCAGAGGCTCTCAGGAGCTATACTACCTATAAAACAGGCGGCCCCGCCGACGCGCTGGTGCTGCCCCGTGATAATGAATCGGTGCCCCGCATCGTTTCCCTGGTGCGCCGGGAAAAACTCCCGCTGACCGTGATAGGAGGCGGCTCAAATCTCCTGGTGGGCGACCGGGGCATAGAGGGCGTGGTGATGCGCATCTGCGAAGACGCTTCCCGCCGCCCGAGGATGATCGTCCTTGATGACGGATCGGTTTACGCCGACGCCATGGCGAGCAAGGAGACCTTCATTGACTTTGTCATCGCTTCCGGTTTCGGCGGGATCGAGTTCATGGCGGGCATACCCGGCTGTATCGGGGGCGGTATCATGATGAATGCCGGGACCTTCATGGGGTCCTTTGCAGGGATTCTCAGGGATGTTGACATCGTAGATGGACAGGGCGCCAGGCGCGTGGTTTCGATCGATAAAACCATGTCGTCATACCGTCATATGGATATCGGGAACGACGTCATCATCACCGGCGCCCGCTTCATCCTCCCCGCAGCCGACGACCCTGCCGGCGTCCGCGCGAAAGTCGAGGAGATACTGGCTGACCGGCGGAAAAAGCATCCCCTGGACTATCCTTCCGCCGGGTCCGTGTTCAAGAATCCCGAGGGTCATTCATCATGGAAGCTGATCAACGACGCCGGCCTTAAGGGTCAGACCGTCGGCGGCGCCCGCGTTTCCGACCTGCACACGAACTTCATCATCAATGCCGGCAATGCCACGTCGGGGGATATACGGAACCTGATCAACCTCGTCCGCGAAACGGTGTATAAAAAATTCGGGATCCAGCTGGAGCCGGAAGTAAAGATGGTCGGCTTGTTTTAAGCCATGATTGACACCCATAAAAGCATTTCCGATACCATATTCTGCGCCCTTGACCTTGAAACGACGGGGACCAATGCCGCTCTGCATATGATCGTCGAGGTGGGCATCGTGCGATTCACCATTGACAGGATTATTGACGCCTATGAAAGCCTGGTGAACCCGGGGGTGAAAATACCCGAGGATGTGGTGGCCATTCACGGCATCAATGATGACATGGTGCGGGGGGCGCCGCACATAACGGACATTCTCGGCGATATATCGCGCGTTATCAAGGATTCGGTCCTCGTCATCCATAACCCCGGCTTTGACCTCTCCTTTCTGGGATGGGCCTTTCTCAAGGGAGGGCTGATGTCGCCGAGAATGGAGGCGGTGGACACGGTTCGCATCGCGCGCCGTGCATGGCCCGGGCTGAAAAACTACAAGCTGGAAACCATCTGCGAACACCTGCGCCTGAACATGACCCCGCACAGGGCGATACCCGATGCCATGGCATGCATGGAAGTGTTCCGGAGCGCGATCAGGAAGGAGGACCGCGCGGGCCGCTGGGTGATGGACGACCTTGTCGGCTACCATGGCAACCTGATCCGCTTCATCAGGGTCAAGGGCAAGAGGATAACCGGCGAGGGCAAGGCGCTGATGGGATTGCGGCTGGGCCAGAAGGCCGAAATCACCTACGAGGACTATTCGGGTTCGGTCACCGTGAGGACCATACTGCCCATCGAATTCATCACCGCCGACGGCGACGCATATGTGCTGGCCCACTGCTACCTGAGGGATGACCGGAGATATTTCAACATGGGCCGGATAATCGGGATCAAATGACGCGTCCCGTTTCACGGAAAGACCGTCGTCACCAGGTTTCCCGTCACCACTTGTTGTAAATGTTGAAGTAGAGGTACCCTTCGTGTCTTTTCGTTGAGAGAAGATAATCCCATCCATACTGCAGGTAGAGTTCGAAATGATCAATGATCAGGACCCGTACCGTGGGGCCTCCGACCACGGCGAATTGCGCTCCCTTGAGGTCGCGCCCCGAGCCTTCGAAGAGCGTCATGTCGCAGAATATGCCGACATATAGGAAATCCTGGTACACGGAAATGCGGTATTCGTTTGAGATGGAAAGTGCGTTCCGGGAGAAATACGCCCATCTCTGCAGGCCCATGAAATTTAAGTTATTTACCGAAGACTCCTTGTAAAACGGAGTGTCTCCATGGGCAAACTGGTACAGTATGCCGCCGGAGTATATGCTGTGGTCCTTGAATTCATAATCGAAGTTGCCAAGAAGCCGGATAGTATGGAAATATTTTTTCAGAATGTAGAAGTCATACGCCAGGGCGATGTCCTTTTTCAGCCTGTTTTTTCTCAACTCGTATACCTTGCTGCTTTTCTTGCTGAAGTCGTACAAGAGGCCTGTTTCAAGATAGGCGTAGGTGTCCACATGGTTGTCCACCTTTTTTAAAAAGTTCGTCAGATCATTGAGGGCCTTGTATTTCTCATAGGAATTGCCTCCGAATACCAGCTGGGATGGAAGAAACTGCAGGAAGAAGAAGGGATTTTTTTTGCTGTTGAAAATGAAGGCGGATTCAACGCCGACCCCGGTATATATATTGAATTTTCTCAATAATGTTATGCCGGGAGCAAGCATGGCGTTCAGCAGAAGGAAACTGTACTGCCTGAGGCCGAGGTCCGGGCGGGCCGCCTTGCTCTGGTACAGGTCGATTCTCACCAGCGGGGTGAAAATGTCCTTGAAGGTCGGTGTGAAGAAATAGTTCAGGTTAAGGTTGAAATATGTTTCACGGGGAGGCCTGTCGAATTTCCGGTCAAGGCCGTACATGAACCCCGCTGAAGTTTCAGCCATGAAAAAGTCGCCGCGTGATATCATGCCGAGATGGTAATATCTGACGTACGGGATAAAGCCCTTGTAATAGTTGATCTTTAAGCCGTAATCGAATTTGTTCAGCGTTATTTTTTTCATCTTTTTGCCGGCGGTTCCTTTTTTGTCCGCGCCGGCTTTTTCCGCTTCGGTTTTCCTGTCTCTCCCCAGGGACCTGTCTTCCAGCTCCGGGATGACGCCCCTCGTGAAAATTATTATCAGGTCATACCGGGGACTGTATCTGTCGAAGAAGGCGAGCTTCATCTTTCTCATGATCTCAAGGTTGAGCGCCCGGTCAATCTGAACCAGGGACGCGTCGTAATCCTTCACGGGTTTCAGCTGCCACGTGATGTATTTCCAGCGTTTCCCTTTTTTCAGCTTCTCGATATTCTCTTCGACTGCATAGTAATTGAAGATCTTGTTCTTGAGCTTGAAAACGATCTTGAGGTACAGGGTGGTGAAATCGTCCATGTTGAGAAAAATTATTTTCCCGAGGGCTCCCTCGTCGACATAGATCTTAAGGGACGATTCAGTCTCTTCAATAAAATATACCTTGACAAGGGTATATCCCGATCCGCTGTAAAAGGAAATGATTGCATCGGTGACCTCCTTCGAGGTCATCCTGCCGCGTTCATACCGCTCCAGGTTGAGCAGATCATACAGCTGGTCGTCGGTGTATATCTTCAGGCCGGATATTTCCAGCGTGCGCTGGTTCGGGAAGGAAGCGAGGGGAAAGCAGAGGATTACAAGTAATGATATCGCAGCACGTTTTGCCATTTAACAGAAATTGTTTTTCAGGGTCTCCATCAGCTTCAGTATATTGTTGTCCTTCAGTGAATAGAACATGAAGTTGGCTTCCTTGCGCCTGTCGATGATGTTGGCTTTCCTGAGAACGGTCAGGTGCTGCGAAATATTGGATATGGTTGATCCGAATTGTTGTTCGATCTCACCGACGTTTTTTTCACCTTCCATCAGGAAGCAGAGGATCTTCATCCTGATGGGATGGGCTATTGATTTTAATAATTCAGTTACAACATCTACCTGCTGCTCGTTGAATTTCATAGGTGTGCCTGTCCAAGGAATTTTAGTATTTTACTATCCTCTCATATACCTTTCGTATGTCAATAATTTTTCATGAACGTGGCGAAATAGCGGGATACCCGGGGAGAAAAACCGCATGAAGGATTCCTGAAGGATATTATGCTGATTTTTTATTTATCACGGTAATAATTCCCGGTGTGAAATAATCTATAATATTCAGCATGATCAGGATTTTCTCCAGGGTCAGGGAAAGGATCAGCTCCAGTTTGCCGCCATTTCTTTCAATATTCTGTTTCGCATGGAGTAAAAATCCGATAAAAGAGGAATGAACATTTACCGTTTTGCTTAAATCAAATGTAACCGTTTCAACAGGTTTGACATATTTCAGCTGGTCAACATACGAAGAAACCTGTTCTATGCTTATACTTTTTGGGAAATTCCATGATTTGTAATCATCCATGATTAACCATCCCTCCCTGGGGGGAAATTTTTATTTCCATGTAATTGTATCGACATAATTCAAATATTCCATTAGTAAAAATGATTAGTAATAAGGGTGTTTATTAAGTATATTTGTTACGTAAACGTTGTATAAATTATGACAATAAGACAAATTGTGTGCATTATTTTTCAATTCAATATAGGATGATAGAGAAACTCAGGTTACATAAAAATGACCGGTTAGGGTGATGGTTGGTATATTCTTTTTGCTGAATGTTGCCATTCCGGCATTAAAGTGCTTGAAAAAAGCCTGTTTCTCCTGAAAGTGGTAACGTTTTGTTTTGAATGTCTGCAGGGCGTGTTAAGATAAATTTACAATGTATACTTATTTAAAAAAGAAAGACCCCCACGGACCATCCTTAAAGGCTGATATGGCTCAGCTGAAAAAGCTCTTTATCATGCCTGATTCTCCTGACAAGTTCCTCGAATTCGGAACCGAGCTGCTGGACCTGATCCATAACTTTTTCAAGGAGAAGGGGGGTATCCACAGCGAAATTCCCCTGTCGGAGCTGGAAAAACTCTTTTCCAATGTGAATATACCAAAACGTCCTCAGCTATTAAAAGATGTCCTCCTGGAAATAAAGAAGAAAATCATCGCCCATTCGGTAAAGGTCGGCAATCCCTATTATATCGGTCACATGACCAGCGCGATACCGTATTTCATGATACTCCTTGAAATGATTATCGCCGCCCTGAACCAGAACCAGGTGAAAATAGAATCGGCCAAGGCGTCATCCTTCGTGGAAAGGGAGCTCATAGGCTGGATGCACCGCCTGGTTTACAACAAGAATGCCAGCTTCTATAAGAGTCATATCCAGAACTGGGAGGTTGCCCTCGGCAATGTCACCACCGACGGGACCATGGCGAATCTGACAGCCCTTCTTGTTGCACGCAATAAGGCCTTCCGGCCGGACGGTGATTTTCCCGGCATACGTGTTGCGGGACTCCATGAGGCCTTTCTGCACTACGGATACCGGAGGGCTGTCATCCTGGTGTCAAAGAGGGGGCATTATTCCATTGACAAGGTCGCCCGCACCATCGGCATCGGCAATGACAATGTCATCAAGATACCGGTCAATTCGAAGAACAAGGTGGATATCATAGAGCTGGGAAGGATCTGCAAGCAGATCAAGGATCACAATGAGCGCGGGCAGGACCGCGTCAAGATCATGGCGATAGTCGGCATAGCCGGGACCACGGAAACAGGGAACATCGACAACCTGCAGGAGATAAGGACCATTGCCGACGAGCACGGTGCCCATTTTCACGTTGATGCAGCCTGGGGCGGTTCGGTGCTGATAATCGACCAGCTCCGTTATTTTTTCAACGGTATACAGGACGCCGACTCTGTCACCGTCGACGCCCACAAGCTGCTTTATTCGCCTGCTTCCATGGGCATGGTTCTTTTTAAAAACGAAACCGACCTCAATTACCTGAAACATTTCTCTAACTATATCATACGGCAGGATTCGGTGGACCTCGGGAGGTTTACCGTGGAAGGATCCAGGCCCTTTGCGGCCCTGAAGCCATGGGCGACCTTCAAGATCCTGGGGACCGACGGGTTCAGGCTTCTTTTCGAGCATGCCTTTGAGCTGACCTCGGTCCTGCGGGGGCTGGTTGAGATGCACTGCAATTTTGAGCCGATGAACCAGCCAGAGCTATTTATCTTCAACTACCGGTTCGTCCCGAAAGAGGTCCAGGAAAAGATTGAAAAACTCATGATGAAAATAAGCAACGTCCGGCAGGACCTGCCGGAGCACCAGATACAGAATAAATGGCTCCGCCGGCTGCATAATATCAACAGCGTCCTCAACGAGCTGAATATCGAGCTCCATAAGGAGCTGCGGGAAGACGATAACACCTTCGTGTCGCGGACCATGCTCGATTCGCCCATTTATTACTACCAGGACATCGTCGTCCTCAGGGCCATAACCATCAACCCCCTTACCACGCCGGAAATCCTGAAGGAAATTATAGAACTGCAGAATACTCTCGGTAAGAAAATCTATAAAGCCCAGTTTGAAAGCCGCCTTGAGAAACTTTAAAATCATAGTGCTCCTGGCCCTGTCGACGGTCATCATCATGCATATGTCCGACCTCCGCGCCGGAGATGCCGCTGCCGGCGTCTATTCCGTTGAAGATGGAAAAATCCGCATATATGCCGGCGATGCCGTCCGGTCTGTTTCAGCCGGGGGACCGGTCGACTGGCATTGCCGGGGAGATGGGGGGATTTATTATATAACAGTCAGGGCCGAAGGAAGTTCCGGCATACCCTGTATCGGATTTGTGGATTTCCAGACCGGCGACGTGAAATTTGAGAAAAAGCTCACGGTCAACCTTGAAGAATATACCGTACGGAAGTTCATGGCCGCCGAGGGTATTGCCTATATCCTTGCAGAACCGAAACTATCGACCGGAACCGGGAGGATACTTGACAGGATCAATATTAATTCCCTCCAGACCGACAGGCTCAGGGATGTGCTCGATTTTAATGTTGACGGCCGGGACCTTATTGTGCTGGCGAAAGGCGGCTCCGGCATAGCTTTGATCTGTAATGAAATCTCTGTTCCGATAACGCTCATGGGGGAGGGGCTTCTCAGGATAAGCGCTGTTCTGGACGGCAGGATGGTCTTTGTCACCAATGGAGATGAAACCGAGATCGCGGATATGCGAGCGGGCAGGGCCCTGTATCGCTACGCAAACAACAAGGAATTCCTGGTGCCAGAGGAGTATAATCTGGTTATTCAGGCCACAGACAGCAGGGTGTCAGAGCAGGATGATCGGGAAATGATATTCTACAAGGTATTTGTGGACGGCATTGAATCAGGCAGGACCGATTCCGGGCCGGCAAGCCTTTTAAGGGAATTTCGTGTAAAGGTTGATGCTAATGAATATCACTTGTTAAAACTTGAGCGATGGGTTCTTAATGCTTCAAAAGGGAGATATGATAGGGAGAATAATATCCGCCAGCCCCAGGTTGAACATATTTATTTACCCATGAACA
>DAONAJ010000054.1:0-26679 GCA_035400945.1 Spirochaetota bacterium | reverse complement strand
TGTTCTGTACTTTTCGTGCCCAGAAATTATGTATTTTTTCATGCCTGGTGACACCGCCGAGCCCGAAGAGATCGAGAACCTGAAATCCGACAGCCGGTACGCCCACATCAACTTCATCCGCGGAGACTACATCGACGAACGGGTCCTGAGCAGGGCCAACCTCAGGCAGGCGGCCCGGGTCATCGTCCTTGCCGACCGGCTGGTGCAGGGCTCTGTCCAGGAAGTGGACTCGCGGACCGTCATGACCATCATCACCATCAAGTCCATTTCAAAGACCATATATACCTGCGCCGAGATCCTTGACGAAAAGTTCGAGCGCTACCTGAGGTTCTCAAACTGCGACGAGATCATCCTTTCATCCGAATTCAACCGGTCCATCATAGCCAACGCCTCGGCCGGCAGCGGCATATCCCAGGTCATCAGCGAACTCCTCAACGTGAACGCGGAAGTCACCATCGGGACCCAGGAGATACCGGGAAAATTCATCGGCAGGACATACGGAGAGCTCTTTGACTATTACATGGGAAAAAACAGGACCATTCTGATCGGTATCCTCGAGAATACGGGGAACTTTTTCACCCGCAAAAACGAGGCCATACGGGACGCACAGAAGACCCCCGATATTTCAAAGCTCGTGGACAACCTGAAGGTGGTCAAGCAGCTCATGGCGAACCTGCCCGTCATCAATCCCGCGACCGATTACAGGATCAACCGATACAGCAGGGCCATAATCATCGAGGGGAGAAAGCAGGGGCCCGCGAAACTTCCGGAAAAAGGTGCAGAACATGCCGTTGTTTAAACGAACCAAAGGAGCTACCGAAGGGGGCGACATCATCCTGAACAAGCTGAAGGAGGTTTCCTTCTTCTCCATGTTCGAAAACGACACGGAGGTGCTCGGGAAAATCGCCAGCATCTGCACCCGCCGGCAGTACCGGAAGGGGAAAATGATCATCCGCGAGGGAGACTTCGGGGACGAGCTGTTCATTATCCTGAACGGCGAAATCGACATCATCAAGAACACCCTCCAGAACGAGCGGTACACGGTCACCACCCTGAGCGCCGACATGGGAAGCATCAACGTCGGCGAGATAGCCCTCATCGACAACGACCGGCGCTCGGCCTCGGTCGTCGCCCAGACCGACTGCGAGTGCCTGGTCATCAACCGCGACGACTTCATCAAGTTCGGCGACGAGAACCCGACGGCCGGCCTGGCCATTACCAGGGCCATAGCCAGCCAGCTCTGCGCGTACCTGCGTAAATCGAACAGTGACATCATCACCCTCTTCTCCGCCCTGGTAGAGGAGATATCGGCAACGCAGTAGGTCACCATGGAACTGAAACTCGTGAAAATGTACCGGCATGGAGAAGACAACACGATGGCGCACCTGTCCATCGAAGCCTCCTATGGTTACCGCGGAAAGATGTGCAGCGACATCATACAGATCAACTACAACGGGAAAAAACGAGAGGCCTTCATCGCCGCCAGGGTGCTGAACCCCGGGGCCGGCGCGGTCATTGAAAGGATGATAGAAGCCATTACCACCGTTGACTTCACCTCGCCGAAAGTGAAAAATCCCCCCCTCCTGATGCTGGAGGTCCTGGCCGAGCGGCTGAACCTCCAGTACGACAGCGACGAGGCGGCGCGGGCCCTGTAAGCCCCGTCACCCCCGCCCGTTCAACCTTTCATTCCAGCGGCTTCCCGGTTATCACGTAATAGGCGATCGGCACCGACTCGTTGCCCACGTCGCCGCCCGCGCCCGGAGCGGCTACGGAATCGCCCACCAGGAACAGGTTCGCGAATCCCGGCACCGCGGTGCCGGGACGCCGGTGCTCGGTCTGGCCGGTATTGACCTGCGCTCCGTCGACCATCTTCAGGGATGTTTCACGCTTCCAGAGGATATGCTCCTCGATGTCGGGGAAATACTTCTTGATGGCCTGCCAGAGCTCCTCCTTGCGCTGCATGCGCAGGTTGGTGTCCCGCACGTCATCCATTGTCGTCGGGTAGAACATGGTGAGGATCTGGCCCCCTTCCGGCGCCAGTCCCTCTGCCAGGTTCGATGTGATCATGCCGAAGGTCATCGGGGTGTAGGTGTACAGGAGGCCGTCGTAGTCACCCACCCTTTTTTTCAGGGCGAGGTCGAAGAATATCCCCGATGTCGGTACAAGGTTTTTGCACAACTTCACGTATTCCCGGTCGAACCGGTCCTCCGGCAGGATGCCGAAGATCTCCTGCACCGGCAGGTTAATCACGACACGGTCGGCACTGTATTTTTTCCTCCCCACGGCGACGCCGGAAACCTTTCCCTTCCCCAGCAGAACCGAATCCACCCTGGCTCCGTAATGGATCGCGCCTTTTTTCTCTATTTCGCCGACAAGGGCCCGGTATACCGGCTTCCACCCCCCGGCCAGGTACTCCGCCGAGTGGCCCGTAGTAAAGACCTTATGCAGGTTCCGGAACATTTCCCCCGCCGAGGTCTTTTCCAGGAAGGGGCAGACCATCACCGAGGCGCTGATGAGCTCAAGGTACCGGCGGACGCCGCCGGTGATCCTGTTCAGGTTCAGCCAGTCGCGGAGGGACACGTCCATCAGTCCTTCGTTCAGGGCGCCCTTCTTTATTTTCATGAGCAGGCCGATAAGCTTTATCCTTTCGAAGAAAGAGAACATGTCGCTCTTGAAGATGCCGTCCGGGCTGGTGGGGAAGAGCACCTTCTTTCCGTTCTGGTCTATGACGTAGGACGGGCCGAGCTTCCTGAATGAAACCTCTGATCCGATCCTCTTCATTATCTTCGCCAGGGAGCTCTCCGGTCCGAAGCGCGTGAGGTGGACGCCGTAATCCATCACGTAGCCGCCGTATTCGTACAGGAAGGCCCTTCCCCCGGGGTGGCTGTTTTTTTCGAAGATCTCCACCTCTTCGCCGTCATGGGCGAGGAGCGCCCCCAGCAGGAGCCCGTTGATGCCCGCGCCGACTATAATGGTCCTGCCCATTACACCCGCTCCTTCCGGACCAGCCGGTAGAGCACCAGCATCAGGACCCCCAGGGGCAGGTCGGTGAACAGGATAATCAGGTTCGCCAGGGTGTTCCATCCGCTACCGTCGCAGCCAAAGCCGGCAATGAAAAACCCGAGACCGAAGAGGGATGACGTGAACTTCGCCGTCACCAGCGGTATGGCCATGCGGTAGTTGCTCCTCACGTCGTTATAGATCATGAAGGATAATACCGTGATGGTGGCCATCATGGAGACCGTCAGGGAGAGCCAGAACTTGCCCGAATCAGAAGCCATGGGCAGTGAAGGGAAAAAGGTCAGCGAGACGGCGTTCATCACCGCGAACATCGGCCCCGGCATGATGATGAACACCAGGACGGCGGCAATGAACGTCACGGCGTAGAGAAGCCCGGCGTATTTCATGATTTTTTCGTTTCTAGTAAGTTCCATCTGATTCCCTCCTGGGGCAGCGGGATTACATGATCCGGCCATGAGAGCGCCTCCGCCGGAGAAGGCGGCGGGGCGCACTCCATGCATCCTTCCGTTATGCAACATGCAAAATATTCATTTGTCAACAAACAATTTGAACCGCCATGCCCCATCGAAAATCTGGGGCCGATAAAAATATAAATTGACTATTACCATGGTGATGTGATGCGTTCCTATGATATCATGCTTCATGCATTTTCCCGTATCATCGGCGGCATGGTACGGCATCTGCAAACGCAATTATAACGTAAGGGGGGATCCCCATGAGAAAATTACTCATTCCGGCACTGGTCGCCTGCTCGATTATCGCCATGAACCGCACCCCTGCCATGGCCGTGGGGCTCGGCTTTTATTTCCATGGCGAGGGAAATAAAACCTGGGAAACAAGAAGGCTCTGGGACTACGGCTACGGACTCGGCGGCGGCTTCGTCCTGGACACGTCCGTGGCCCGGAATTACGTTTTCAACTACCGGCTGAACATTGACGCCAGCTATTTTGGAGTTAGGTACCGGGGTCATGGAATCCGGCTCAACTGTACCCACACCTTCGGATTCGGATTTATACGGACCGAAACCCTCCGCGTCTGGATGGGACCGCAGATACTGATCGGCTACAACGATGTCAGCCGCGGGCTGGATGCGAACGCAGGCCTGGCCCTGGGAATGAATGTTCACCTGAACAGCATGTTAACCCTCGCCCTTGACATGGGGATCCGGGGCGGGGTCACCTTCTATCAGCAGTACGTCTACGAGAACCTTGGCGGCAACGTCTACCGGTCAGGGCACGTGATCAGCGCCAGGGACGCATCCGTCGGCCTGTTCTGCAACGTCGGGTTTCTCTTCAGGATCGGCGATAATTTCCGGAAAGAGGACGGCGGTGACTATGCCGCCCAGAGACAGAAGCAGATTGAGGAATTCATCATCACCAACGCGTCGATCATGACCGAAAAGCCTGTCTACAAGGTAACCGACCCGATAATTGTCATATATAAGAATATTCCCGACTACCGA
Source organism: Spirochaetota bacterium (assembly GCA_035400945.1). Taxonomy (GTDB): domain Bacteria; phylum Spirochaetota; class UBA4802; order UBA4802; family UBA5550; genus RBG-16-49-21. The sequence goes on along the minus strand of DAONAJ010000054.1, from coordinate 22,196 downwards.
AACTGCTGGATCGCCATATCAAAGGTCGGGGACCCTGACGGGACCTATGAAACATACAACTGGACCTACTCCGCCACCGAGGGTAAAATGAACTTCGGCATGCTGTTCCTCAAGCCCGGGTCCTACGAGGTACGCCTCCATTTCAACAGGGGCAATACGGTAAGCAAGCGCTATGCCTTCACGGTTGAGTGAGGGACAAAAAGGGCACATGAAGAAGAAAAAAATCATTATTGTCGCAGATTCGGTTTCCATGCCGCGCCACGGCGTGTCATATGAGGAAACGTGGATACACATGCTGAAGTGCGAGTTCCCGGCCTATGATATCATGGACCGGACCGCCCGGGGGAGCACGTCCACCCGCCTGGTCACCGAGGGAGGCGGCGGCGCCGACCTGCTGGAATCCTACATGCCTGACATTGTCATACTCCAGATAGGCATGGCCGAAGCGGCGCCGCGGCTCTTTGACAAGCGGGGCCTCGAGTATGCCATCGTCAGCAGGTACATGCCGCCGCGCCTCAGGCAGCGGTACATCGAATACGTGAAAAGAAGGCGGGTCAGAAGCGCGGAGATTACCGATGTCTCGCCGGAGCAGTTCCGGACCAATATAACATCATTTTTCGAGCGCGCGAAGAAGATATCGGCCCGGGTCATTCTGATCCCCATTCTCCCAACGACAGACGAATACGCAAGAAAAAGCCCCCATGCCCCGAAAAACGTGGAGCGGTATAACGCCATCTACCGGGAAACGGCGGCCCGTTTTGAAAACGTCACCATTGTGGACCCGTTCCGCCCCGGGATCGACATCAATGCCCTGTCGATAGACGAGCTCCATATCAACACCGAAGGGTCAAAATTGATTTTTAATGCCCTTAAGCCGCTGCTCTGACCCGCCGTTTCGGGTAAACATCGTTCAATGCATATTAATTATGGGCACCCCTAATAAATTATCATTTTTAATATACCAGCATTGAAAAATTCCAATTTTTATATTGAAAGTCCCCGCGAGGAAACATCCATATCTGGTTTTTCAAGGTCCCCCTATAATACACATTTTTAACAGAGCCATCAGATTATTTTTATTTACTTTTAAACTCACACCGGGTATAATGTCTCCGACAAGTATTACTTTAAAAAACAAACGGATTGAGTACATAATGGACCTGAAAAAGAAGCTCATCATAATCATAGGCTTATGCCTCATCCTGTCCGTCGGCTCCATAGTCATCATAACCAAAATTTTCGACAAGACGGAGGAACAGCTTCTCCAGAAATGCCGGATCGAGGCCCTTATCGGCGCCAAGGTCATGAACACCTTTATGGAACTCATGGTCCACACCAACCTGCTCACGATCGACCAGATCAATGACACAAATTACGTTCCCATCCCGGGGACCAAACCGCAGAAATACAACACCAAGTACGACGCGGTATTCGATAAATATATCCAGAAGTTCGAAGACGAGTTTCTTAACGACGAGGACGTGGTGTTCTCGATACTGATCGATAAAAACGGGTACGTCCCGACGCACAACTCCAAGTATTCCCGCCCCGAGGGGAAAGACCACAACCAGAACCTCTTCTACAGCCGCTCTAAGAGAAATTTCGCCGACAAGCCGGAAATAAAGCAGGTGCTGCAGTACCGGGGCCCGGGGACAGTGAAGTACCTGTACGAACGCGATACCGGCGAAAGCATGTGGGACATCGGGGCGCCGGTTGAGTTCCGCAACAACCACTGGGGGGCGTTCCTCGTGGGAATTTCCCTGCACCGGATCGATATTATGAAAAACCAGATGGTGATCATTACCGTTACCATCATGATAATAATACTCAGCTTCACCCTCCTCGTTATCCTGGCGGTCATACCCCAGAAATACCTGGTGCCCCAGGCGAAAACGAAAGGCGGTGACGACAGCGACATCACCCCGGATGCCGGCTGATCCACACGGGTCATTCCCAACTCGCATTGTTTTTTAATTTGACATTCCGCCGGAGTAAAGATACATCACGTATCCGATGCGACGGAGGCCGTGTCACGCGGTGACCGGCCATGACAAATCCAGGCACATAGCTTGAAAGAGGAGAAACAGCATGAACACCATATCCTACGGCCTTGAAGGAAAGGTAGCTGTCGTTACCGGCGGCAGCCGGGGCATCGGCCTCGAGCTGGCAAAAAAGCTCATAGAGGAAAAGGCGAAGGTCGTCATATGCGGCCGTAAAAAGGAAAATCTCGATGCCGCCGCCGCGTCACTGGGAGGCGGCGGCAGCCTCCTCACGGTGGCGGCCCATATAGCAAAGGAGGAGGACGTGAACAGGCTCTTTGAAGAAGTGATGAGCCGGTTTTCACGCCTTGACATCCTCATCAACAACGTGGGCATGAACCTCATGACGCCCTCCACTGCCGACACCGAAGTGGCGCAATGGCAGAAAATAATAGAAACAAACCTGACGGGGACCTTCATCTGCTCCCGGAAGGCGGCGGCGATCATGAAACAGGCAAAGAAAGGAAAGATCGTCAGCCTTTCGTCCATAGCGGGGCGCAAGGCGTCACCGGGGATGGGCATCTACGGCATCGCCAAGGCGGGAGTGGAGATGATGACCAAGGTCCTCGCGGCGGAGCTGGCCTCCTTCAACATCCAGGTCAACGCCGTGGCACCGGCGATGGTGCGCACCGATTTCAGCAAGCCCTTCTGGTCAAACAAGGAGATCCACGACCATGTCGTGAGGGGGATCCCCATGGGCAGGATAGCGGAACCCTCCGAAGTGGTCCATCCCGTCCTCTTTCTCGCGTCGGAGGCGTCCAGCTTCATCACCGGCCAGACCATCGTGGTTGACGGCGGCTCAACCGCAATATAATTCGCCCCTGAAACGGAACGGCCGGGGTATCCCGGCCGTCGTTCCCGCTTTATTGAAAATGCGAGGGCCTATTTCTTCTTGGAGTCTTCCAGCTTGGTCTGGATGGTGTAGTACGCCTTTTTGGCCTCTTCCCTGACGCTCTTGTTCAGGTCTTCCTTGGCTTTCTCGAGGGGTTTAAGGGAAGCGGGGTCGATGATCCGCTCCAGCGCCTTGACCGCCTCCAGCCGGATGTCGAAATAGGGGTCATTGATCATGCGGGCCAGGGTATTGATGGAGCCCCTGTCCCTCATCTGCGCCAGGGCCTTGACCGCTTCGAAACGCACGTTCTTGTATTCATCGCTCGTCGCCTTGTGTACCAGCGGCAGGGCGTCCGCGAACCGGTGCTTGCCGATATAGGTAAGGGCGTCCACCTTGGAGGCAACGCCTTCGTTCATCCTTTTTACCATCATCATGAGGGGAGCGTCGTTGAGGGCCTTCTTGGCCCGGTCGGTGCCGATGCTCTCCATGATCTCCCGGGCCGCCCGCCTGATCTCGAGCTTGTTGTCGGTCAGGGAGCCGATAAGGAGCTCTATGGCATCGTCGGTCTGTATCGCCCCCAGGGCCTTGACCGCCTCAAGACGGATCTGGTGCCGCGTATCGTGGAGTTTTTCCTCGAGGTGCACGATGGACGTATGGTCCTTCAGGGCCCCCAGGGTCCGGATGGCCTCGAGCTGGACCATGCCCTTCTTGTCGTTCAGGGCAAGGACGATGAGGCTTGAGGCCTGGGCGTCTGTCTTCCCCCGGTCAGCGAGTATCCTGAGGGCATCGATCTTGTCATTCTGCGACCCTTCGACCATGATTGAATGGAGGTCGTCGAGGATGCCTTCATCGCCCACTTCGGCCAGCTTGAGAATTGCCGCGTTCCTGACACGGACATCCTTGTCGTTTTTCATCTTCCGCAAAGCGTTAATGATTTCCGGGGTTTTTTCTTCCCTGGCGACAAGGTTAAGAAAAGCCTTAAGCCTGACTTCAGGGTCTCGGTAGGTGGTGCATTTGATAAGGCCGGGTATATTATTCTCACTGATGAATTTTTCGATATTGGGTCTGAATAATGACATGTACGTTACCCTGCCCTTTATAGCATTTTAGCCAGACTAGCAACTCCGTCATAATTGTCAATATAAAACATTGAAAATTGCGGCCCAATAATGTGAAACTATAGTTTTCCGTGATATAAAAGTAACCAGAAATAGTGATTTCGTAAAGTACAATTTCAGTTATTGATCCATTTTCATCCGGCGGGACGGCCGACATGAAAGCAATCCTGTTATGTGATGCGCTGGAAACATGTCGGCTCCAAATAATTATCGGGAGAAAATTATAATAGACAATTAAGTGATTATATGTAATATTTGCGCCAGATAATGGCGTAACAGTGTTATCAATTTAATTAAGCAGAGTGCACTATGAGCTTAAGAAGAAAAATCATTCTGGCGATAGCCTTCAGCCTGATGTCATGTCTCGGGTCATATCTGATTATCTACAAGATCTTCAGCAACCTGGAGAACCAGCTCTATGAAAAGTGCCGCATCGAGGCCATGACCGGCGCCAGGGCCATGAGCGAAGTCATGTACTTCATGGTAAAGAACAACATGATCACCAAGGAAGACATTTTCGACGAGCGTTACATAGAAATTCCCGGGACCAATCCGAAGAAATACATGACCCGCTTTACCCCTTTATTTTCGAAATGGATCCAGGGCATCGAAGACCAGTTCCTGCAGGATACCGAAGTGGAGTTCGCCATATTAATGGATAAAAACGGCTACGTCCCGATCCATAATTCGAAATATTCGCAGCCCGTGACGAACAATTACGCCCGTGACGTGATTTACAGCAGGTCACAGAGGAACTTTTCCGCCTACGAGGGCATAAAAAAGATCCTTGATTACAACGGCGACAGCGCCCACAAGGAGCTGTACAAGAGAGACACCGGGGAGATCCTCTGGAACATAGGGGCGCCCGTCAGGCTCTACGGCAAGCAGTGGGGGTCATTCATCATAGGCGTCAACCTGGTGAACATAGACAAGATCAAGAACCAGATGCTGGTCCTTATCATCATAACCATGACCTTCATACTGGCGGTCACCAACCTGATAATCCTGATGATGATACCGCGCCGTTATGATACGGCCGCGGAGCAGGACACCAAGTTCATGGAATGACCGGCAGTGGAATCCGGGCAACACCTGGGAAAAAACGGCACCAGATCAAAACACCCGCTCATGGCGGGTGTTTTGCTGTGCGTCGGTTCTGTTCAATGAATATTAATATTTGATATTCATCTCGCTGATTTCTTTCTGTACGAAATATTCAACCGGCGTTACGCCGTAAATCTTTTCAAAGTCGCCTTTATACGGGCAAAGGTTGCATCCGATTTTCTCCAGGACGTTGGTGAACTTCAGCATTTGCTTGGCCGTGTCCTTATCGATGGCCGTCTTGCCTCCGCCCTGCATGCTCGTTTCCAGATACTTCCTCATTTTCTGCAAAACACAAGCCTTGCATTTTTCCGCATGTTCTCTGACATTTTTGGTAATTAACGCCATTAAAGCTTCCTCCCCTGAACAATATTTGTTCTTTAATTATTAGGTTCCTCTTAGACCGTTTTGATACATACTACCAATTATGTTGAAAAATTTCCACAAAAAAATTTTACAAAATTAATATATGTCCATTTCCTCTTTCCAGACTAGAGAAAAAACCTGATTAATTTCGCAAAAAAATAGGCCCCGGTGAATAGAAAGAGGGGTATGGTGGCGAAAAAAGCGGCGACCTCCCCCGGCTTTACCACCGAAGGATGCAGGACTTTCTTACCGAAAAAATTATAATGATAATTCTCCGGCAATTTTGAACGCTGGTAGATGCGCCGCCCGATGGTTATCTGGGACATCAGCATCACCACCATCGTGAAGCCGTTGACGATCCACATCATCAGGGGGAACTTGATCTTCTGTATCTGCTCCGGCTTGTACAGGGCTACAAAGATGAGGGCGGCCGATATAAAGACGTTACACACCGTAGTGAGTATGTACTTCTGGAGCAAATCGGGTTTACGGGTCTGAATGTATCTGGCAAGATATGATAAATGGAACCCAAGGGATAGCAGCAGCACCAGGAATAAAAGAACTATTATCACCTATCACTCCGAAAATAGCGCAGATTAAACATGGCTCAGGCAGGAAGCGCAGCACCCGCACTTCCTTCGAAAATGTGCAAAATAGAATTATTCGGTCATGTCAAGGTTATCAAAATCCCCATCCCCCCTGAGGAAGAGCGGGCCCACCATATCTCACAATATGATTCTTAAGCGCCCTGACCGATGCAAGCTGAAGAAAACAATACTACCGTGATTTCATGTAACATTAGACCACTTGTATAAAAAAGTCAAGAGAAAGACTGCATTTTTTTCACTATGGGAAGTCGGGGGAAACCATTATGAGCTGATGAGTAAAAAAGGTTTCCTCCCTGAAGGATTTTGACATCCTCCAGGGAGGGGAAAAGGATATGGAGGGTTTAAATCGGTTATCAACCGTTAAACTGCAATGTTATTAACGCTCAAGGACTCAGGAGTCCATTCTGCGCATTCTCCAGTAAGCGAGGCTTCCGCTTACCAGAAGTACCGCCGCCAGTATCCCGATCATGATGCCTGTCCTGGTCGTTGCTGAAACCTTCACAATTGACGCGGCCAGGACCGTTGCATCTTCACTTCCGTTCACCCTTGCCGCATCGGTAACGCCGGTTGCATCATCGGCCATTTCAAATCTCTGGCCTTTGCCGGTTACTGTCTGATCAATATAAAGATCATGGTCTGCTTGATAATTGACGTCTCGTACCGTTGAATTGCTGTCCTTTGCATCACTGTTATTGATTAATGAGAAAAACAACAATGCTATGACAGATATCAGGTAGAATTTGTTCATTCAATTTATAAGCTAATCACAATCCTTATAAACAGTTTGATCATATACAGAAAAATATATACAGTATACAATCATACTTAAAGTACAATAATTTATACAGAATGTCAATTACAAATCCCGCACGGATGGGCTCGGAATAATTTTTTTATATATTTAATTTTTATATTCATATAATTTTTTTATTTTATATTATTTTAACTAATTTCAATGGATCAACAAGACCAGGGTCAGAGCAAAAAGATCTCGCAGATACACATAATTCATGGAGTGATTCTCAAACGCCGGGAAATTATGTATCGGATTAAGATGCATCCGGGAAGAAACAGGCTATGCTTTGAAAATTATATTGACTCTTTGCATTATCTTGATAATGACCGTATTAATATTATAAATAACGATCTTTTTTCAAATCACCGTGTCTAATGAACAGGAAGAATAAAACAACGAGCCGGCCGGATCAGAATGACGAGTCATTGATCAGGAGTTTCCTGTCGGATGATCCCGATGCCTTTGACCTGCTCGTGATCAAGTACAAGGATATGATATTCAATCTATGCTATCGCATTGTAAACGACTATGATGATGCCAATGATTGCGCCCAGGAGACGTTCATCAAAGTGTACAAGAACATGAGACAATTCCGGTTCCAGTCAAGCTTCTCCACATGGCTGTACCGCATCGCCATAAATACCTGCCGGAACAGGATCGCCTCCTCCGGGAACCGCATCAGGAAAAAGATGCTCCGCATCGACAACCCGGGCGAGGCGGGCAGCGATACGGTGGACATACACGACTGCTCCTTCAGCCCCGACAGCGTCTTCGAAAAAAACGAACAGGCCCGGCTCATCCACCAGGCCATTGACGCGCTTCCGGAAGAACTCAAGGTGCTGGTCGTGCTCAGGGACCTTGAAGGCAATTCATACGAGGACATTGCCGACATCACCGGCGTGAACCTGGGGACTGTCAAGTCGAGGCTGGCGCGGGCACGGCACCTTCTGAGAGAATCACTGCGGGAGGTCATCTGAATGAAGTGCGATGATGCAAAACTGCTCCTCGATGAATACCTGGAGGGGAGCCTCCCTGCGGAGGACGCGGCAAAGGTAAAGGAGCACCTCAAAAACTGCGCCGACTGCCGCGAGGAACTGCAGTTCCTGAAGAAATATCTCAAGAAAGCCGAAAGCTTTCCCGCCCTCAAGGCGCCGGATGATTTCCTGGAGAAAATCCACCGGAAGATCGACGCCCCGGTACGCGGCGCCCTGGTCACCAGGCTCTTCTTCCCGCTGAAGATAAAGGTGCCCCTGGAGGTAGCGGCGCTTCTTGCCCTTGCCGTGACCGGCCTGCTGATTTTCAAGCCCTTCAGGCCCGAGATGGCCGAATACAAGGCTGAAGAACCGGGCCGGCCCCTGGCCATGGAGGACGAAGCATCAAAGCACGGGGACCGGATGATATCCCGCAGCGAAAAACCATCCGCGGTCACGGAGAAGGCCAGGGAAAAAGCGGCCGGGCCGGTGATGGACAATAACGTCGCCTCCCGGGCCACGGACATGGTGGCATCGGAACCATCATTATCCGAACAGAAGTCTACTGAACAAGAAAAATCCTCCCGCAGCGACCGGGCAGAAGTCACCCTTTACCTGAAGCAGAACCTCATTGCCGGCGCTGAACAGGCAAAGGAGGAGTCACTCCAGGCCGATGACCAAGACCGCGCGGATGAAACCAGGGCGGCGTCACGGATGGGCCTCGGGTACGACAGGAAGGATAAGGCGGCATCAGAGGGAGCCATGCAGTCCGCGCCATCCGGCAGCACCCAGGCCCAGGCCGACGGCATAGCAACCCTCGCCCAATCGCTGAACGGGAAGATCCTCAGAAAAACAGCCGATGGCAGCCTGGTGATCGTGGAAATACCCCGGAGGAATTACAGCCGGTTCATGAAAGAGCTCCGCGGCGAATGGAGCGTCCAGAAACAGTATCCGGCCGAGGTCCCCGCCAGGGCCAGCAAGGTCCAGTTCAACATCAATATCAGGAATTAATCACTGCCGCACCAGCTGGTCCAGAATCAGGCCGAAAAAGCTGCTTCCCCCGGACTGATAATGCCACCCCAGGTGCGACTGGCACCCGGCGCAGACCACATAACACCAGACAAAACCCGGGAACCAGGTATATTCATCGGTAGGAGATCCAACGATATAGCATCCCGCCGCCTTTGAAAAACAGCCGATGCGAAAGACCATGCCCCGGGGATTCATGAAGGTATGTTGGTGTGAACCGTTCATGGCGATGCCCGCGTCATCCGAGGTTATGGGATTGCCGCACGTTTTGCAGAGGATGTTCTTTTTGCTCTTGTCGGTCTCATGGTCCGGCACTTCCCTGACTTCAGCGCTTGCACACGAACGGCCATCCACCAGCTGCAGCGCCATAAGCGGCGCGCAGGGCCGGGCTCCGGCTCCACCGTATTCCACCGACAGACCATGTTCCATACCGGTAATATATCCACTCTCCCCTGCTTTGTCAACGACATCATCGAGTGAACATTCTTCGTTAACGGTAAAATCACGAACCGCACTGCAGCCATTTTTTTTGCCTGGTATTTCACCCCGATCAAGAAGTATCTTGACATTTAGGTTAACGGGAATATGTAGTATCTTTCGGCTTTATACCCATGCCGCGATCAACCATGACCGGAGGAACAGCCCCATGAAGCCAGGACATCCGCCCGTCAGCAGGATCATTGCCGCGGGAATACTCATCCTGTCGGTTGCGTACGGGATTTTTTATTTCAATTATTTTGAAACGCCCACCGGGGACTATATAAGCAATATCAGGGTGCCTGTGCTGGAATACATGAAAGGCAACTTCCCGGGGGATAACTACAAATTTCTCCCGTTCTACCCCCTCCTGCTGTCCCTGCTCACCTGGCTGAACCCGATGAAATCCTCTGACCCGGTATACCAGACCGCCATCGTCCTCAACCTGGCCCTGCTGGCGCCGTACCTGTTCCTCGTTTTCCTGGTCTACCGGAGGTTCCTGTCGGAGAAGGCGTCCCTGGCGGCGCTGCTCTTTCTCGGCGTCAATATTTACACACAATACATGACCATTAACTCCGAGCTGGAGATGACCCTGACCCTGCTCATTGTCCTCTCACTCTACCTTGCGCTGCGCGACTCGAAGACATCCTACGCAACGGCCTTTTTGGCAGCCGTGACCAAGTGGGACTCGGTTTTCATCGTCCCGGCGGTGATGTTCAGGGACTTTTTCTATAAAAAGAAATGGCTGACGGCCATCACACTGGGTGCCTGCGCCTCTGCAGGCACCGCGGCCTGGCTCCTCCTCAGCTTTATCAACACACGGGGACAGACCTACGTCAGCGAGATCGCCCACCGCGGTCCCAATATCTACCGCTTCATCATAGACTGTTTCCTGGTGACCGGCGGCTTCCTCCAATGGACGGCGACCCATGCCTGGTTTCATGAAAACACCGCGGTAAAAGTATTCCTCCTGTCCCTGCTGGTATTGCCCGGTCTTGTCACGGTAACCGGCATCATCTGGGGAATCATACTTATCTGGAATCAAAAAAGGAAAGACTTCGCGCCGATATTCGTCTTCTTCGCCGGATTTCTTCTCATCCACATGATCTACCAGAATACCAAAGACCGGTATGTCATGCCGATATTATGGATCCTGACGCTCTTTCTTTTTTATGGCATATCGGAAGGAATGGCGCCATGGCTCAGGGAACGATGGTCCGGGCTTTCAGACGGGACACGGAAGGCGGCGGGGGCTGTCCTGGCTGGAGCGGCCTTAATACTCTTCGCCCTTTCCTTCGGCGCCCTGGCCTGGGACACTACGGCGATCCACTGCATCTTTGCAGCCCTGTTCACGGCCCTGATGGCGGCGGTGATCCTCCGCGGCTCCGGTAAAAGGATCAGCCTTAACGGCACGGTCCTCGTCCTTGCCTGCGGCGTCCTTATCAACATGATGGTATTCTACGGCGTGCGCGCCATGGACCACCACGGCCTCTCCCGGGTGGAGTTCAAGAAGGCGGCCCTCTGGTACCGCGACCATGCCGCAGCCGGAGACAGGATGCTCATATCCGAAACCAATGTCCCGATGTATTACTCCGGTTTCGCGAGCGACAAGTTCATCCTCTCCTATTTCATCAAGGGCCGCACCATCAAGGAGCTCATTCCCGAGCTTGCAGCGCTGAAAACGACCTATGTGTTCGTCGATGATTTCTACATACGGCGCCTCCCCCTGAAGGACCCGAACGCCATTGATCGGAAGGCGTGGATATTCAAGGAGATCAGGGACCACGGCGAGGCATCGGGACATTTCAGGCTGATCAAGACCTTTCACACCCGGGGCGGGATAACGAGCTACCTCTACCGCTTTGTCCCGTGATCCCCATGATGCGCGCCGGCACGGGGCGGCGTTTGCCCGGCCGTCATTTTTTCCTTGACGGATGTTTACTCCATGGGGCACGGTACAGGTAAGGCTGGTTGAACTGTAACATGACGCCCCCACGGGGGGGTCACAGGCATGAAAAGCCGGAAGGCTTTCAGTAAGGAAGTAACTGACATGGGCATGAGCTATCAAAACCTGTCGATCGTCGCGATCAGGGCAATGCAGAGAAACAAGATGAGGACATTCCTCACCTGCCTTGGCATAATCATCGGCGTGTTCGCTGTTATTGTGCTCATCGGCGTCAGCAACAGCATGAGGGTCGCTGTCCGCGAAAAGATCCAGAGCTTCGGAAGCAGCGCCATCATGCTGATGTCCTTCAAGAAGCCCTTCAACGACAACGACCTGACCGATATCAGGAAAAACATCCCCGACGTCCAGTACCTCACGCCGATGAACAACTGGGAGTTCCTGGTCAAGTACAAGAACAAAAACATGAACCGCCAGATATACGGCGTCAACAATGATTACTTCAAGATGGGAAGCTGGGAGCTGGAAAGCGGCAGCTTCTTTTCCGAGGAAGAGATAAAGTCGTACGACAAGGTCGTTGTAATCGGGAGCAGCATCAAGAAAGCATTTTTTGAATACGAGGAGCCCGTCGGCAAGGTGATCCTCATCAACCGCATCCCCTTCAGGATCGTCGGCTGCCTGAAGGAAAAAGGGATGTCCCTCGGCGGCAGGGACTTTGACGACTTCATCGTGTGCCCCTACACGACCCTGGCCAACAAGCTCCTCGGCATCAAGAGCTTTGTCATCATCAACATGGCGACCTTCTCCGAGACCCAGGTGGACGACGTCAAGCAGGAGCTGCTGATGCTGCTGAAGAGGAAATACAACCTGCAGCAGGAGCAGCTCCAGGACTATAAAATATCATCCAGCAAGGAAGTCATACAGAAGACCGAGGAGATCACCGGTTACATCTCCCTCGCGACTGTGGCGATCGCATTCATCTCGCTTGTTGTTGGCGGGATCGGCATCATGAATATCATGCTCGCCTCGGTGAGCGAGCGGACCCACGAGATCGGCATCCGCATGGCCATCGGCGCAAAAAACCGTGACATCCTCATGCAGTTTCTCATAGAGGCGCTGATCCTGAGCACCCTAGGCGGCGTAACCGGAATAGTAATCGGAGTCTCATTATATATCCTGTATACCTTTCTTGCCAACCAGCCTTTTATATTATCTCTGTTATCGATTTTCGGATCCTTCATTTCCGCGGCCATGGTCGGAATCATATCAGGATATTATCCGGCGAAAAAAGCGTCGAAGCTCAACCCGATCGACGCGCTCAGATACGAATAGCGCATCAACGCTGTTGCATTAATGATACAACTGTATTCTTTTCGCGATAAGCCCCGCGCGTGACCGGAAAAAAATAAAACACATAATCCTTGACAGAGTCAATTTATGAATTTATTTTGACGGGGCGTGTGAGTCTTCTCGCTGTTTTTTTTCCGGCTTCAGGCCGCCACCATATCGCTACTCAAGCATCGGTACGGAGAGAAATTATTGCAGCGAAGCAATCACGTGACGGTTATAAAAAACTACGGAATATTCCTGACATGAAACAGACAAAGAAGATACGGGTGGCCCTCTTCGCCGATGTGCTCAAAGAAAACCTTGACGGCGTCACGTACACGCTCTATAATATTCTCGAACGGGTGCCGAGGGACAAATTCGATTTTCTCTGCATCACGCCCTACCCGCCATCGGATCTGAAAAAATTTCCTTTCCCTGTCGTCGTATGCCGGTATATCAAGATGCCCCTGTACGGTTCATACCCCCTCGGCCTCCCCTATTTCGACAAGAATCTGGAGAACGCCCTTAAGGAATTCAAGCCGGACCTGGTGCACTTCACCACTCCGTCATTTCTGGGGCGTTACGCTCGAACCTATGCGGTTAAGAATAACCTTCCGCTGGTAAGCACCTATCACACCCATTTTCCCATATACGTAGATTATTATTTCAAATACCTGCCGTTCCTCAAGTTTCTGAAGCATGTCGTGCCGGTAATCCTGAAATTCTATTACAACAAATGCAACCTGGTCTACGTACCGACGAAGCCGGTACTGGAAGACCTCGTCGAACTCGGCATCGAACGCGACCGCATGATGATCTGGGCCCGCGGAATCGACTCGACCATGTTCAATCCGAAAAAACGCGATACCCGATATATCAACGACCTGTGCGGCAAGGATACGATCAGAATCCTCTTTGTCAGCAGGCTTTTCTGGGTCAAGGAGATTACGACCATCATCGGCATATATAAGAAGCTGAGCACAACCCATCCCAACGTCAGGATGGTCATAACCGGCGACGGGCCGCAGAAAAAATACATGGAAAAAAGGATGCCGGGAGCGGTGTTTACCGGCAAGCTTATTAACAGCGACCTGTACAGGATCTATGCCTCCTGCGACATTTTCCTGTTCCCCTCGATAACCGAGACCTTCGGCAACGTTAACCTGGAGGCCCTGGCGTCGGGCCTCCCCGTCGTGGCTGCCGCCAAGGGCGGCCAGTGCGGCATCATTCAGGAAGGCAAAACCGGTTATCTGGTGGAGCCTAAAAACATCGACGCTTTCTGCGAGAAACTGTCATACCTTGTCAACAACCCCAACCGGCTCAAGCAAATGAGCAAGAACGCCATTGCGTACGCCCGGTCGCAGAAATGGGACACGCTGTGCAGGGAAATGTTCAAGTCATACGAAAGGCTATACACGGAAAATAAAAAAATCAAGGCGGGGGACTGAATGAAGCTGCCCTCTGACCTGGCGGAGACACCGGCCCCGAAAAAAAGCAGGGTCCATTATATTCTCAGGGCCGCCGGCCTCCTCCTCGGGATTTTTCTCATTTACTGGTTCGCGTCAAAGTCGAACCTGACCGGCATATGGGACCAGTTGAAGCTCATCAACGTCAGGTTCTTACTCCTCATTGCGGTCACCTTCATCGCCTACTTCATGGTCACCATTGCCTGGAAGCTCTCCTTCTACCGGTTCCCGGGACATATCTCGACGGCCCTTCTGTTTGTCATACGCCAGACCGGGGAAAGCCTTGCCCAGATCAACCCGACCAACGTCATTGCCGGCGAGGCGCTCAAGGCCATACTACTGAAAAGGAAAAACATACCATACAAGGACAGCATTGTTTCCCTCACCATATCTCGGTTCCTGGTCCTCTTCTCGGCGATTACCCTCATCATGATTGGGGTATACCTGTTTTTCGACCAGCTGAAGTTCATGGCCGGCACGGCATCGCTGGTCTCCATGATCGCGCTGATGTTCGCCCTGCTGGTGTTCCTTCTCTACCGCCTCGGGAACGGCAAGGGAATACTGTCGATGCCCATGGCGCTGCTCTCACGTATCAAGCGGCGTTTCCCGCACCTGAAGGGAATCACGGGCACCATCGAGAAAATGAAAGAAGCCGACGATGAGCTCGTCGACTTCTACAAAACAAAAAAAGTGAACTTCATAATCGCCTTCATACTGTCCTTCACCAGCTGGCTGATGGGGGCGTCTGAGTTTTACGTGATACTCTACCTGCTCGGCCTCCAGGCATCGTTCCTGTCCTGCATAGCCATTGAGGTCGGGGTCATGGTCTTCAAGGGGCTGGGAGCCTTCGTGCCGGGCCAGATCGGCATCGAGGAATACGCCAGCAAGCTGATGCTGGAATTCGTGCAGGTGCCCGGATCGGGCGTCTGGGTCACGGTTTCGATACTGCGGCGGGCACGCCAGCTCTTCTGGATCGGTGTCGGTTTTGTCGCCTTCCTCATTATCATACGGAATACCGGAGGGTCGAAAGATGGAAATCCTGTTTATAACTCATAAGTATCCGCCTTCCGTCGGGGGGATGGAAAAACAGAGTTATGAGCTCATCAACGGCGCCGCAAAAACGCACAAGGTCCACACGCTGATATACGACAACAAGACCAGCCGGGTGAAATTCCTCCTCACCGTGCCGATGAAGGTGAAGAAGATTCTGAAGGAGAACCCCAACATCTCCATCATACACCTCAATGACGGCCTCATGGGCCTCTGTGGCATATTCATAAAGAGGATCACCTCCCTGCCGGTGCTGATGACCCTGCACGGCCTTGACATAGTCCTGCCCAGCAACATCTACCAGAACCGCGTGGTGAGCTGGTTCAAAAAGCTGGACGGTGTCATTGCCGTGAGCCAGGCCACGGCCCAGGAGTGCATCAAGCGCGGCTTTGAGCGCGACAAGGTCTACGTGGTCCGCAACGGCGTCGACACGGAGATGTCCCTCATCAATAAAAAGCCCGGCTTCAGGAAGACCCTGGAGGCCAAGCTGGGCATACCGCTCCACGACAAGAAAATCCTCGTTTCCATCGGCCGGAGCGTGCGCCGGAAAGGCTTCTCCTGGTTCATGACCCGGATACTGCCCCAGCTCGACCCGAACATCATCTACCTGATCGTAGGACCGACCGACCCGAACATCCGGCGCATCAACTTTTTCCTGAGCCTCCTGCCGAAGCGTATAGCCCACATTATCGTGCTCGCCCTTGGCCTCGGCCTGGACGAGATCGACGTCCAGGAGGCGCTCGGACGCGAAGAGATCAAGGGAAGGGCCTTCTACCTGGGCAAGCAGCCCTTCGAGGACATGGTGCAGATACTCAAACATTCCGACATGTTCGTGATGCCCAACATAAAGGTCATGGGGGACGCCGAGGGCTTCGGCCTGGTGGCGCTGGAAGCGTCGGTGAACGGCACCCCGGTGATCGCCTCATCCCTCGAGGGGATAACCTGCGCCGTCATCGACGGCAAGAACGGGTTCCTGGTCCCGCCGGAGGACGAGGCGGCATGGATAGAAAAGATACATTCCATCCTATCCGACACCAGCCACCTGAAGGATTTCGGCGAGAAGGCAAAGCAGTTCACCATCACGAATTTCGCCTGGAAAAAAATGGTGGAAGGCTATCTGACGGTGTTCAAGAAATACTACTTCCAGCAGCAGTGCATGAAAGCGGATCTCAAGCCCTCAGACGCCGGCTCCAACCCGGGCCTGTCAGGTCCGATGGTCCTTGACAATTATTACGAATAAAACGCGTGAGATAACCGATGCTGAAGCTATTGAAACAACTATCCGGTCACAGGGCGTTCTATCCCGTCGTCGTCGCCCTCATTCTCCTCTTCACCCTGATGCGCATCGTGCACATCAACGCCGACGCGCCGCAGGACCTGACCATGTCGGCCGCCACATACACCGATGAAGGTTTCAAAACCTACGATGCCCGCAACAAGGTCCTGTACGGCGACTGGAAATGGACCCCTGAAGACGAGTACGAGGGATGGAACACGAAGAGCCCCCTGACGGTTCTTCCCCACGCGTGGATATTCAGGCATTTCGGCGTGAGTTACGCGTCGATACGGGTGCTTTCAGTGCTTTACGCCTCCGCCACCATGGCGCTCCTGCTCCTGTTCCTGGCGCGCAATTACGACCGCCTCACCGCCCTCACCGGCCTGGTCCTGTTCGGCGTCAATTATTTCGCCGCCATGTTCAACAGGCTCGGCATGTATGAATCGCACCTGATCTTTTACATCATGGTCGCCATCCTCGGATTCTCCGAGTGTTTCAGGCCCTTCAGGGACCGCCGGGACACGGAAAGCGAATCCGCCTATGCCGCGAAAAAGACGCTGGTCCGCGCCGCCTTCTTCATGATCGGCTTTCTCGGTTTTGCCGGCGGATTCTTCGTGAAGCGGAACCTGCTTATCCTCGTGCCGGCGATGGCACCGGCGGTCATGCTCTACCTTTGCAACCGCTGCAGGGCATCGGAGCGCCTGATGAACACGGTCCTGATCCTCTACATCGCCGCCTTTGCGGCTATCTACATACCCTTTGCCCACATGGACCAGTTAAAGGTGAACCTGGCTTACCTCCTCATGTCATACAGGATTTTCGGCCAGCCGGTATCAGCCTTTCTGCCCTTCACGGCTTTCGACCCGCTGCAGAACGTCCTGACAAAGGGGATTTACATGGAGTTCGTCTTCCTCCATCCCTTCACCTTCTTTCTCGGCAGCCTTTTTTCCCTCTACGCCATCTATCGATACATATACGGGGGCCGGCGGAACACCGCTGACCTCTTTCTCGCCTGCTGGTTCCTGTTCGGGATATTCTTTACGACCGTAATGTACTACAGCCCGTCACGGTACTATCTGCTGATGGTGATACCCCTTGTCGGCCTTGCGTCACGGTTCATCGCGGATACAATGAACGAGGACATAGCCGCGTTCTTTATCGGTAAAAAACGCTTCCCGCACAATCTCGTCTTTTACCTGTTCGTCCTCTTCACCCTCGCCTACACCGGCATCGTCCCGATGGTGCAGGCAATCCCGCAGTCGGTAAAAAACAGACTGGTGGAAAAATTTTACCCATCGGTCATGAAGGGTGACTTTTCGAGCCTGGCCGTGGTCTTTACGGCCGCGGGCGTCTTCTGGATCGGGTGCGTCATAACGACGGTAGCGCTGCGGAAACGCCTGATCGGGTTCATGAAAGACCCGAAGTTCCCGGCACTCATCCTCAGCGCAATCATGGCCCTGCAGTTATTCCAGTATGGTAAATGGTTCCTGTTCCATGAGCACACGCTTTACACGGCATCAAAAGAGCTGGGCCGCGAACTGCCGCCCAACGCCGTCCTCGCCGGCAGCTGGTCCGCCGGGCTTGTCGTGGAAAACAGGGCGAGGGCCGTCATAATCCAGTCACTGATCCCCTATAACTACAAGCTGATAAATAAAATCCTCTACGATATCGATATAAGCACGAACAGCCTGAAAAACGGAAAAATAGTCACCCTACCCGAAAACGGCATCCCCCTCTACCTGGCAGTCTGCAGGAATGTTGTCTTTGAAAAAGCTATTTCCGATACATACCGGGAGCAGCTTCGCCCGGAAAACTTGATTAAGACCATACAGTTTGGTTACTTTAAGGTGGAGATATTCAAGCTGGCCAAGCGCCATGTGGAAACAAAAAATGCTGTCCAAACGCTTTTCAACCGTTTGCTCTAGAATCACCTTCTTCACTCTGCTGGCAGCGGCGGCCGTATCCGCACCGGGACCCGCCGCAGGAACCCGCCCGGAAGAGAGAGTTGCCCTGCTCAGGTTCAACTCCTATTCGCTCACCGTCGAAGCGATGAAAGCGCTGAATGCGCAGATTAAGACTGCCGCGGGAAAAAAACGTCTCTTCATAATCCCCCCGGCGGCGACCGAGTCGCTCTGGTATGAATACGAGCCGGGAATCACCCTCTCCGGCACAAACCTGGCACGGTATGAAGCCCTGTGCGCGCAAATCCAGTGTCCCCATCTCATGATTGGCACCGCATACCGCCGGCAGAATGACCTTTTTATACAGGCCAAAATTTATTCATCACAGGAAAAGCGGATTATCTGCACCCTTGACCAGGCAATCGAGGGAGGCGACCTTGCAAAGGCCGCGGCCCAGCTGGTGAAAAGGACCTCCCTGTTCTTCGAAGGGAAGCTCCCGGTTGTCTCAAACCTGGCAGTCTCGAGGGGGAAATCCAAGGATGCGGTTGAATTGACATGGAAATCCAACACTTCCGGCAACACCTATACGATATACCGATCCCCGTACCAGAACGGGACATATGAAGAAATAGGCAAAACGGGCTCCGTCCGGTTTACCGACAGTACGGCCGAAACCGGCATCAAGTACTGGTACCGCGTGACCGTGATGACGGACGATCTGCCCGGCATCTCCGCCTCCGGGTTCGGATACCGGAACCCGCCGAACCCGAAAGGCCTCACCCTCAGCGGACTCCTGGACGGCCACACCAGGCCATGGCCCGAGCCCGCCACGGAGGAAGAGAAAGAGCTGGAGAAGAAAAACCTGAAGCTTTATGAGAAATATTACGAAAGCTATTTCATGGTTACCTTCATAATCATGGTGGGGAGGATGTACATAAAAAGCGGGGAGCTCCTCGCATTCCGGGGTTTCAAGTTCCATCATTTCGACCAGCCGAACCGCATCGTCTATTTTTCGAAGCCCGGCATGCCCCTGGTAAAATTCCGCTCGCGGCGCTTTTTCAGGTTTTTCCGCGACGTGCAGCTCATGGAACTCGATTTTTACGCCATCCTCAAGCGGATTGTCGACAACGGCGTCATGTTCTGCATTCGCACCGGCGAGCAGGAAATGATGGAGCCGGACGGCAGGACCAGGTACGTACCCACCCTCGAGGTGGTGGGCATGATGACGGAATATCATCGCGACTACGAAAAATGGAAAAGCAACGTCATTGTTTTCGCCAGCAGCGACGAAGAGATCTACCGGAAAATCAGGGAGGCCCAGGTGAAGGGCTACTGAAGCGACGTTTAGCCGACCCGTCCCTTATTTCTTCCATGCCTTTTCAAGGAACATCATGAAACCGCGGCGCTCATGGGCCAGGGCCTCTTCCAGCGTCGACCTGTCGCGATACTCAATCAGGTCCCTCATGGTCTGGAGCATGTCCGGGTTCAGCTGGGCGATGAAACCCGCCAGTTCCTTCGCCCGCGCGAGCAGGCGGTCCGCCGGGACCACCTCGTTGACGAGGCCGGCACGGAGCGCTTCCTGCGCCGAAATAAACTGGCATGTGAGGGACATCTGCTTCGCCATCCGCCGGCCGACAGCCTCCTGAAGGAGCTGGCTCATGCCCCAACCCGGGTGTATGCCCATCTTCACGTGCGTGTCCGCGAAGGACGCCTGCTCGGACGCAATGAGGAAATCGCAGTTCAGCGCCAGCTCGAAGCCGCCGGTCATCGCCGGTCCGTTCACGGCTCCGATTATCGGCTTCTTGCAGGCTGCCAGCACATCGACCAGGTCTTTGCCGTCCCCCCGCGGGTCCATGAGGTTATCGGTGGCAATGGCCTTCAGATCCAGGCCGGAGCAGAAGGCCGTTCCGGCCCCGGTGATTATTGCCGCTTTGATATTAATATCGGCAGCCACATCGTCTATGCAGTTGTAGAGGTTCGTCAGCAGGTCCTGGTTGAGGGCGTTGCGGCGATCCGGCCGGTTCAGTGTAATCAGGGCTATACCGTTTTCCTTTTCAATCAATACTGTCTTGTCCATAGGGCTCCTCGTGTATGTGCTGGATATGTGCCACAAATGTTTCCGGTTAATAGCAGGATTGATCATGGCGACGGATACAAGCAAAAAATACCTTTATCATCACAAAAAATGTACAAGAAACATTGCAGCCATCCGTTAACCCCATACTCACAATTACGGAGGAACGGGGATGGAAACAACAGTCAACATGCGTACCGACATTTTAAAAAGAATCTCCCGTGCCGCTGCGCTGCACGGAATATCACGCACAGGGATTATCCTCCTGATAGTAAAAGAAATGATGAAACGCCTCCCCGACCCGGACACTGCCGGGGCAATGGTGCGGTACCAGACGGATGGGAAGCCTGACGACTGGCACGCGTTTCACCTCAGGATCAGGATGGATGAATACGAGTATCTGCTGGATTTGAGGAAGCTGTTCAAGATGTCGGTTTCCCTGATCATAGCCTATGGAGTAGAAAGGTATTTAGACAAACTGATGAGGGGTACAGGTACCGATAACAATCGGTTTACCAACTATATGGTAATCAGAGAGATTGTTGATTCAATTATATGCTGGAAGCTATATTGGGGCTATCCGCACAATATTTCTAAACACATTCAAATTTTCCAAGATTCAGTCACATGGCTTTAAAAGCTGGACATATAATAATTTTATGTAATAATTATACCATGTCCAGAATCAAAATTATACTTGCAGGTGCCGCCGGCGGCATTATTTTCGGGATAGCATGCATTGCAATTATTCTTTCTATAGTTACAGCCGGACGGGAAGGGCCCGGGGCGGGGATCGCTGTTCTCATTACATCCCCCCTCTACTTCTTTTTGTATATCGTGGCATTTGTTAATACGTTGCTGCCTGCCGGTCTTATCACCGGTACCGCTGCGGGCCTGGGCGTATCCTATCTTTCCCGACAATGGAGCATAGTACTGGCTTCATTGTCGGGCACGATAAGCGGCGGTTATTTCGGAAGTCGATTTACAACTATATTTCTCGAAGGAAGAGGATCTATGCCGGATATTATTACAGGGGGGATAACAGCGGGCATTGTTCTCACTGCATCTGGCGCCCTGATTTGCAGCTTCCTCTATCGCTCATTTAAGAAAGTTACCGATAACAATCGGCACACGAACACTACTATTTGACGAAATACCCCTCTTTGACGCCAAGGCCGATAATTTTACCCTTTTTCATGACAAAATCATAGATCTCGCCCTTTTCATTCTGGCCGGGGAAAATGTATACAAAGGTATGAAGCGACGTCGGGATAAGGCCGACCCGAAGCCCGCTGTACGATTTGGTTGCGATCAGGTATCCGCCGGGGCTCAGCTCGATGTCAACGTGCTGGCCGCTGTTGGGATTGCTGTACTGCCTGTATCGTCCCACGAACAATTTCAGCTGTTCCTTCGACGGCTTGTCCGAATCAAACGTGACGGGATCGAAATCGTCGGTCATAAGGGCCTTGCAGAAGCGGACCAGCCTGCTTTTCAGCCCGTAGTAGTAACCGTAATATTCCTCCCGGTCGTACACCGGAGGATTGCTGATAAACACATAGGCGCAATCATGTTTCGGGAAGATCTGCATGAACCCGCCGGCGCTGGGCATGTGGGCCGCATGGTGCATGGAATAAATCCGGTCGTCTATGGACCATATGCGGAAGCAGAGGCCCCGGTATTCCTTCCGGTGGGATCGGGGGGTCTCGATGGTCTCGTCGATAATTTTCCGAAACATCCTCTTCGAAATTATCCTTCTTCCCTTGTACACTCCGCCGTGCATAAGCATGATGGTGTACCTGGCAAGGTCGGCAATCGAGCATTCGACCCCGGCGGAGTGTACAAGGGAAGAAGGATAATTTC
>DAONAJ010000053.1:0-26915 GCA_035400945.1 Spirochaetota bacterium | reverse complement strand
TACGCCCTGCGGAAGCAGATCATCATAGGGGACACCGGCATGGCCGGAGCGGAAAAGGAGAAGCGGCTCGCCTCCCTGCGCCGCGACATGTGGGGAGACCAGGGGGACGCGGCGGACGGCCCTCAGCGCCCCCTGGACAGATATAATGAGAAATTGAAAATCTATGAAGCTGACCTTGCGTCCATGACCGCGGAAGAACGGGATCAAAAAATCAGGGAATTCAGACGGGAACTATTCACTCCCGAAGAAGCCGAACGTATGGAGAGTGCCGACCTCCAGCTCAAACTGCTCAGAGCAAGAGACAGCGAATACTCCAGACTCAGCAGATCCATTCTTGATGATAAGAATCTTTCCGAACAGGAAAAGAACCGCAGGATAAGGGAGCTTCACAACAGAATCTACGGAACTTCAAAAAAAGCCCCGGATCAAGCCAACTGACCGTATGCACCGGCTTTCTTCCGCCAACAGCATGCATAGACAGAAAAAAGGCGCATGAATCCATGCGCCGGCAGCAATCAGAAGTTTATACAAACCTACATGCCTTCACTCTCAAGCATGCCCACGATATCCCGGTACAGCTTTTTGGTATCAAACCCGGGATGAAAACCCATCAGCTGGTTAATCAGAGTAAAATGGTCCACCCCGACGGTCCCGAGAAGCGGCAGATATCCCTGAAGATGTTTCACAAAACGCCATTCGCCATACTGTTCACCGGATGCGGGCATCCACTCGGCGCTTTGTCTGGGTGTCACCCCGTCACTCGGATTATTTCCATTATATAGCGGATCATTGTTTATGATCGTCCAAAAGGGAAATATCAGCAGGGCATTGAGGTTTGGCGCTGCTCCCGGTACCGTTGCTGAATAGGTGAAAACCCTGATGTGGGGCGTTTTACGCCCGATCCTATCGATTAAAGGATTGAAGGTATCACGCATATAGGGCTCGGTGCAGTCCCTTGTTGCACCGATGAAATCATTGTCGTTCTGCCAGGCGAAGAGTCCGGCCCAGAGGTTTTCAAACACCCATGTTGCGATATCGTCAAGCGGGTCTGTCTCAAGCACCCACTGGGCTATATAGGTGCCGTTATTCGGAGTACTCAGCATGACAATTGATGCGACAAACCGCGATGCGGGGACAAGAGGAGCAGAAGCAGCGTCGTCATACCGCGGGTCAGCCATGCTGAGGACCTTGACCATGTAACGGGCGTTGATACCCCCCTGGGAATGGGTAATAAGATTGAATTTCAAATCAGATAGGTCAACCTCGCGGGGGCTTATTCCTTTACCTGAGGCAATTTCCCTGACCTTCTTATACAGTAAATCATATATAAAATCCCTCAATTCCGCAGCGCGCACATGATGCGTGCTGAAGCATTTCAGATCGGCGACATAGACTTCCCTGCCGGTTTTACGGATCTCACCCTTGAGCTGCCAGAAGTAATCTATGCAATTCATGAATTTGTCTGTACCCAGCCATCCAGGGACAAGGATTATCGGATAGCGTGAATTCTTAACGATAATATTCTCTGTTTCGGGTACTACCACAACACCGTCAAGGGGGCTTACCGGCCAGTCGGTCCCGTCACTAGCGCCGGAAGAATCTCCGCCGGATGTATTATCCGCCCCGCTGCTGTTCCCCGGATTCCCGGGGCCTTGATTGTCACCTGTTCCGGATGATCCGGCGGCGAGGCTCACCAGCGGTGATGTATCGTCTTTTGTTTCACATGCGGGCAATAGACCGAGGCAGAGGCAGCAAGCAATAAGGATTACCATAGTGCGCATCATAGGATTTCTCCTGCATCTTAATATGATAACAAGCAAAACCAACCAGACGGCTTTATTCTATACGCGCTTACTATACACATAATCATATATTCATGTCTCGCCATTGGCAGATTGGTGCTTGTTTTGGCAATAATGGTCAGTGATTTATGAAATAAAAGCTGTGCCGCATACATGCCAAAAGCAGATCGATCTTGTTTTGACATATACGCGGGCAGAGCAACGGCGAGATGCAAATAATTGTTCTATGATGTCATGTCGACGAACAACAGCGAGGAGAAATTCTCCTGATACATCCAGATTTCTCCCCCCCCCATGATGAGCGGTGTTCGAAACAACAAACTGAAAAGCAGTGTGCACTGATTATTTATTCAGATTAAGGAGCTCCTTGCTCAGCATTACAATATGCTTCTTTTCCTCGTTGATGATGCCATCGATTTTGTCCTTGCCGAGCTTTTCCGGGACCAGGTCCTTCATGCCGATATAAAATACTATTGAATCCTTTTCCGCCGCTATGGCCGCCTTGAGGATTCCCTCAATGGTGGACGTGTCCATTTCCTTCTGGTAGAAAACGCGCAGGTCCGCCAGGGATTTCAGGTAGAGCACCGATTCCTCGTTCGGGTCAAAAACCGTGGGCTTCTTTTCCCTGTCCGAAAGCTCCGCCCTCATGTCGGCAAAGGTTTTCTTGTGGAAGACTTCCATGGTGGAGAGGTCCAGGAGAAATTTCTGATAGTAGGGATCATTAATGGTTTCAGCGGCCTTCTTATAAAAAACCGCCCCGTTTTCTTCGATCTGTTCGGCTATTTTATAAACATCGTCTGCATTGAAATCGAACGCCATGGCGACTGCCTCCTCGTCAAAATGTAGTGCTCTGTATATTCTTCAGGGCATACCAGAACCGGTCATGGCGCGCCCAGTTGTGTAAATGGTAAATACCTGAATTCATCCGTCAATAAATAATTGATTGGATAACAGCCGCAGGTCTGCTTTGCCTGCCGCGTGGTTATCGAGCATGACACGTAGCGCACATCGGGGTCCTTGAAGGCGTATTTCATGCAGGTGTTCATCTGGTCGTAAAACATGCCCGACCGTATGAACTCATCGGCGATGATATGCTGGCACATGACCAGGGTGTTGCCCCGCTTCAGATAGGTGGCGATACCCACCACCCTTCCGTCCCTGGAATACACATGGACCCGCACGGGAAGGAAGAGAAGGATGAAATAATCCCTCATGACCAGGTAATGGCCGAAAAGAACGGCATATCCGCGGTTCTTCCTGAAATTGGACCGGCAGATCAGGCTGAAATACCCGGGGGAAAACAGGGCCCTGAAGAAAACCGTACTGTCCGGCAGCACTTCCTCGGTGATGCCGCAGGACCGGTAGGTCTTCAGCTTTTTCTTGAATCTCCACCGCACCCTTGAATCGCGGTAGGACGAGAGGAAATCGGCGTGGTCCCGGTACCGCGCCGTGTCGAGGCCGTACCAGAAATCGTCATAATCATTGAAGCAGGAAAGCCAGAGGCCGATATAGATGTAATACAGCTTGTAAATGACGTAATGCAGCGGCGATAACGCCCTGTTCTTCAATTCCCATATCCGCCCCGCGGCCGCCGGTCCCGAAAGCGACATCAGGCCATACAGCGGGGGATAGAGCGCCGCCTTCAGGGCCAGGAGCAGGATGAAGGAGATATATCCGGCCGGTATAATAACAAACAGGGTCAACACTCCCATGATGAAATGCATCGGTTTTTTCGCGTGGGGATACAGCTGCATCATGGTCAGGTCGGTTTCGACAGGGACGCTCACACTGTTTCTCGCATATACGGAATTCAACTGCCTGCCGTCGACAACACTCAATTGGGTTTCACCGGCTGCAATCAGGTTTTCGTTACTTCTAGAAGTCAAGTTCCTTCTTCACCGGCTTCCTGTTCTTCTCCGTATCGTACCGCTCCTTCTGTTTCTCCAAAAGGGTATCGGTATACTGCACGTCAAACTTGTCCCAGGATGATATATTGTGGAAAAATATTTCATAGCGGCCGTTATCCGGATACCAGTGGGCGATAAGGTCCAGGGTATTGGTTATCTCCCGTTTGGAAGGCGCCCCGTACTTTTCTTCAATCACCTTAACCACCTCGTCAGGGTCGGGGTTCCCCGGTATCTTCCTTATCTTGACATTGATCTTGTACAGGATTGATTTATGGTCAAAGATCAATTCGATGAGAAGGGCCGTTTTATCGACAACCATCTTTCTCAGGGCCAGGGCATTTTCACTTTCATTGGTGACCTTGTATTCGCCCTCGAAATTTTTTTTAATAATATCCCTGACCTTTTCGCGGCTGTCACCCAGCATAAGCTTCCGGTAACCGACTTCGGCAGCTCCTGCGGAAACAGCCATGACACACACCGTGGATGCGGCCAGGAAAAAAACGGCAAAGACAGCACTCAATGACGTAGCTTTCTTTTTCATGGTATCCCCCCACAATCATTTTTCTGTATAAGCAAAATTTTGATTATATTGCAAAAATTGCAATCATTTTATAAGCGGGCTTTCGGGATTGGCCGGGGAACAGGATGCGATGTCTGGTATTACACCGGGAAAATCCGTTGTTTTTCTGGTCTGTCATTTCGAACCCGCTTGCCGGAGAGAGAAATCCGGAATCATTCACACTCGTTAAGATTTCTCCCTATCCCGGTATCCCGGGATTCGTCGAAATGACTGTTTTGCAAAACAATAGAACCTAAGCAAATCCCCTGCAGAAGGCATCGACGTTCACGCCGATCACGTCATGATTGTATCCGCCCTCAAGAAGTGCGTAACGCCGGCCGCCGCAGAGCTTCTCCGAGTATTCCTTCATGAGACCGCCCAGCTCGGTATAATCCTCCGGATAGAGGAGATTTCCCCAGTCGTCTATCCCCTGGTCAAAGCCGGCCGATGCCACGAAGATGTCAATGTTCTTCAGGTCATCCATGTACTCCCTGACCTCCCGGAGATAATCGCCGCGGTCATGGGACATCGGGTTAAGGATAGACACCTTGAAGCCGTCTCTCCTGTTCTGGAGGATGTTGATATTGCCGTCGCCGGTATGCAGGTCGAAATCGAGGACAAAGGCGGACCTGATCTTCTCTTCCGCCAGGAGACGGAGCAGGCTGACGCTGATATTATTAAAAAAGCAGAAGCCCCAGCAGGAATCGGCCGAGGCGTGGTGCCCCGGCGGCCGTATCACCGCGAAGGACGGGTTTCCGCCGTAGGCCCTCTCCGCCGCGAGGATGGCGCCGCCGGCGGCCAGCAGGGACATTTCATACAGCAGGTGGTTGCTCTTTATCCGCTGAAGGTGGGGACCGGTATGGGCGCGCAGGATGTCCTCTTCCAGGGCCGGTTCCGGCCTGATGATCTCGTACCGGTCCCTGTTCCCCGAGATGATCTCCATGATGCCGTCCAGGCGGCCCGGCGCCGCCGCCGGGTCCCCGGCATAATCGGAATTATAGTACTTTTCATGGAAGACGATCTTCATGGCCCACCTCCCCCGGGCTGTTACGCCTCAGTTTTTCGGAATCTGCGCCTCATCTGCCTCGCTCAACACCCTTTCGTCGCTCTCATCGTCGAGGTCATCCTCGAATTCTATCATGTCCGCCGCCTCCGCCGCAGGGAGCTCTTCAACCTTCTTCAGCTTTCTCTCAATGGTGCGGGACTTCCGGGACGCGTCGCCGATGGTATTACCCGCCTCGTCGATCTTCTTCTTCGCCTTGTCCAGCAGCATGCCGAACCTGCCGAACTCGGTCTTGATGGCGCCCAGGAGCTTCCATACCTCGCTGGAGCGCTTCTCGATCGCCAGGGTGCGGAACCCCATCTGGAGGCTGTTCAGCAGGGCCGCCAGCGTCGTCGGGCCGGCGACCACGACGCGGCACTCACGCTGCAGAAATTCGCAGAGTCCCGCCCTGCGGACAATCTCGGCGTAGAGCCCTTCCGTGGGAAGATACATGATGGCGAAATCCGTGGTCTCCGGCGGATCGACATATTTTTCCCGTATCGTCTTCGCCTCGTTCTTTATCACGCTCTCCAGGCGCTTCGCCGCCTCTTCCGCGAGGGAGGGATTGGCCTTCTCCTGCGCTTCGACCAGGCGCTGGTAGTCCTCCTGGGGAAATTTCGCGTCTATGGGGAGCCAGATCGTATCGTCGCGCTCGCCGGTGCGGCCCGGCAGCCTGATGGCGAACTCGACCCTGTCGCCGCTCCGCTTCTTGGTGGCCACGTTCTCCGCGTACTGCTCCGGCGCGAGCACCTGTTCGAGGAGGATACCCAGCTGTATCTCGCCCCAGATGCCCCGGGGCTTCACCTTGGTGAGAACGTTCTTGAGATCGCCCACGCTCGCGGCCAGGGTCTGCATCTCCCCGAGGCCCTTGTGGACCATTTCGAGGCGTTCGCTCACGAGCTTGAAAGACTCGCCCAGGCGTTTTTCCAGCGTTGACTGGAGCTTTTCATCCACGGTCATGCGCATCTGGTCGAGCTTTTTCGTATTCTCATCCTGGAGGTGCTTGATGCGCTCTTCAATTGTGCGCCGCATTAAATCCATCTTCTTGTCGTTGGTTTCAGTGAGATTCACCAGCTGTTTGGAAAAGGAATCAAGCATGTCCCGGTTGTTCCCGAAGGCATCGGCCATACGCTTCACGAGGGTATCGCTGAAAATCCTGAAGGCGTTCATCAGCTCCTCCCGGGCCTCTTTCGAGCTCTTTCCCGATTCAAGCCTGTTCTGGGAAATCTCGTTTTTCAGTGACGTCTCGATGCCCTTGATGCTCTTCTCGAAATAATCCAGGGCCGTCTGGAACTGCCCCAGGAGGTTCTCGTTGCTGGCTTTTGATGCCTTATATGACAGGTATGTATTAATAAGCAGCAGGATGATAACAACAGCGGTCAGGATAAGCAGAATTGTGACAACATTCATCTGGGGTCCTCCGGGATGATATAGATGTATACGAATATCAGTGCGATAATAATTCAATTAAAATATGACATAATTAAAAAAATTAACAAATGGCCTGAACAAAACGGAGACTTTTGTGTAACATAACACAAGTCCCATGACAAATAATGTCATAGCAAAAGAATTCAGGAAAATCCTTAAAAAAGTAATAGTTACGGCGATTTATGCCCTTCAGAAAATAATTAATATTTGATTATTACAAAGAGGGATGATACCTGTTGACGCGTTGGTCATCACGGGGGTCTGTCTATATTGCCCCTTCCTGGAGGGACAGGGGGTGAATCTCTTGAGACGTTCCCCCGCCGTCACTAATGCATCGGGACTTCTCAAAATGACATATATCAACCAGTATCTGCTTTATGTTGCGGTAGTTTGGTAGTTTGGTAGTTTGGTAATTATTAAATTTACAAAATGGAGGGCTCCATGGCGGCAACATTCGAAATATATAAGGACAACAAAGGCGAATTCCGTTTCCGGCTCAGGGCGGCCAACGGGGAAGTGATCGCGGTCAGCGAGGGATATGCTTCCAAGGAAAGCTGCATCAAGGGTATTGATTCCGTGAGGATTAACGCCGCCACGGCCGGCATCATCGAGCTTAATCCCGACAGGGACCTGGTCATTGCCTGCGACAGGGGCGACCTTCAAGGTGCGAAGAAGGCCCTGGCCCGGGGAGCGAATCCCAACGCCCGCGATTCCGAGGGAGAGCCCGCCCTCAAGGAAGCCGTTGAAACGGGCAACCTGGAGCTGGTCAAGCTGATGGTGCGCCACAAGGCCGACATTAACCTCGCAGACATCCACGGGGAGACACCGCTTCATGAAGCGGCGGACGAGGGGCACGAGGCGATCGTCCAGTACCTGATCAAGGCAGGGGCAACCATCGATCCGAAGGACAACAAGAGGAACACGCCGCTTTACAAGGCCCTGGTTGAAGGCCATGAAAAAGTCGCGCGGATCCTCGTCGGTGCCGGGGCCTCCACGACCCAGATAAATAATGAAGGTAAAACGCCGGCCCAGATAGCAAAGGAAAAAGGGATCGATATCTCAGTTAAAGCCCCGGCAGCGAAGAAGACCGGATCGCAAGCGTCAGGGAAGGCTGCGAAGAAAAGCGTCAGGCAAGCTGCAGTTAAAAAGAAGAAATGAGCGGGTCCGTGGGCAAAGCGGAACAGATCATCGCCGAACTGAGGGAGATCATAACCAGCGTCTTTTCAGGGATTGACACCTGGTTCGCGAAGGACGCCCGCTTGCGCGCCTTCCGTCCAGCCCGCGACGAGTGGACCGTTGACCGGATACTGGAACATGTATCCCTGGCCAATCATTACCTGCTCATACTCATAGACCGGGGAGCCCGCAAGGCCGTCAAAAAGGCCGACGCGAAAAAGATAGAACAGGCGCTGGAGGACTACGAGCTATCCAATCCCCTGCTGGAAGATATCGGCATCAACAATTCCTTCGAGTGGAAGTGCCCACGCCACATGGCGCCTGCCGGTTCGCGGTCTTCGGAAGAGATACGGGAAGAGCTGACGGGACAGAAAAACATGCTCCTGGAGTATCTCGTGATGTTGAGAAACGGCGAAGGCGCTCTGTGCAAGACCACCATGTCGGTCCATTCCCTCGGAAAGCTCGATGTGTACCAGTACATCTATTTCTTATTAAAGCACATGAAGCGCCACATCCAGCAGATGGAAGGGATCGAAAAGGAATATTGTTCTCGCAGAGACGCAGAGGCGCAGAGAAAAATATGAATGAATATTTTGCGTTAAACTTAATTTACGAAAAATCAAGTTTTGGTATGGTATGCATCAGCCAATCAAAGCTCTGCGTCTCAGCGCCTCCGCGAGAGATCTTCTTTAAAGATGCCGCGCCGCGTAGGTGCGGATCGCCTCATAGTAGGCCCGGGCCACGGCCTTCACCCGCTCGGGAATGCGGCCTTCACTGATCACCGCGAGATCCCGCGCCTCGCGCAGATTATTCTGCTGGAGCGGCTCCCCGAGACAGAGGGTGCCGCGCACCAGCCGCGTCATCCGGAAATTGCGGGCATAGACGCCTTTCCGGCAAAGCCCGGTCTTCTTGCCCCCGGGCAGCGGCATGTCGGCCGGCGGGAGATCCAGCATTTTTTTAAAATTATCCATCACGTAGACGGAATACCTGATCGAGTTCTTTAAATCAGGGGAAATGAGGAGGCGCAGGAACTCGATGCGCGCCTCCCTGTTGTCAAGCTCTCCTCGGAGGAAGCAGCCGGGAACGAAGACCGTGGAGAAGTCGCGGTCCGTTTCCGCGGTGGACTGCATAATCTCACGGTAATCCGTCATCAGGGCCGCGCGGGACCCGTAACTCTTCGACAGGATGTCCAGGACGCGTGCGTACTTTTCGCGGTATCCCCCGTAATCGCCGCTCGAATCATAGTGCACGAGGACCGTTATGTGGGGATGGAATGCGTTGATCAGCTTCGCCCGGTACGGCATGTCGAATTCGCTGTTGAAAAACTTGAGACGCCGTTTATCACCGGCATGGGAGAGGAGCATGGCGGCTTCGCTGTCGGTGATGAATTTTTCGCGCTGCTTGTCCAGCACCGCGCGCCGGAAATTGCGCGGCGCCCAGGCGTCATAGGGGACGGGGTACACCTGCCGGTTGGCGTTCCTGGTGAGCATCACCCGCGCGCCATCTTTTTCAAGGAGTTCTTTCAGTATCCGGGCCGTGGCCAGGTTGAGGCTTGATTCATGAAACTTGAGGCGCCGCCCGTCCCTGTCGAAGAGCCACATGTACTTGCTCTCGCGGATCGCCTCATCCATGGACCCGGCGTTGTGCCCGGGGTCGATTGCGACGCGGAGGCCCTCCAGCGGCAATGCGGATCCCGGCCTGTAGCGGAAGCTGTTTTCATCCAGGGCCCGTATACGGGCGGCAAATTCATCGCTGAAAGGCTCCCCGCCCTTGGCGAGGTAGGCCTCCCGTATCGCGTCATCATCAAGGACGCGGAACATTTTAACGAAGACATCAAACTCCCTGTCGTAGATCCTGCATTCAATTTTTCCCATCTTCCTGTCTTCCGGCGAAGCGTACATGGTCACCGAACCGGATTCGATTGAATAATACTCCTTCAGGGAATCATCGCCCACAAGGAGGTTGACGCGGCTTCTCATCGTATCGCAGCCGGCCAGGAAGAACAACACACCCAGGACACAGGCAACAGAACATTTTTTCAGGTACATTATCTCTTACCGTAGTCTGCCGGGGTTCGGCATCCCGGCATAATCTTGTCAGTTTGTTTTCATATCATGCATCGCCTTAAGAGCGAAGGAAACGCACATTCTTCTATCAGGGATTATACATGATAGATGACCGTTTTTTTAAATCACTTTTTTAAGTTTGCGATAAAATATACTTGCTATAAATTTTTGGCAGGAACATAGTCTATGTGCAGTGCCGGACAGTGGTCTGCAATCATCGATAACGGGGAGCGTCATGATGGATAAAATATGGAATGTCATTGTACCGAATCTCATAGGCTTTTGCCTGATGATTGGCGGGTGGTACCTCAGCATCGTTGATGTCGGAGTGAGGACACGGATCAAAACCTATCAGGAAATCGAATACGTGACCGTTCTGACGATCATAGGGCTGATCATGATCCTGGTTGGAGCCTATCTCCCTCGAGTATGGAGAAAAATTCGCGGGAATTAGTCTTCATCATTTCACACTCTAAAAGAAAAAATATATCCTTCCTGATATTTAATTTGCAGGTATAGTTATACCTGCATACTATTGTTGATTCTGCGGCATACTCGTTCTATTTTTTATCAGATTGTTTGATGGAGAGAGAATATTTGTACACAATCGACAATATTTGGCCGGCTATATTGAATTCTACCGATAACTATCCCACACGATATTTTTTGCTCTGACACCATGACATTTTTATTGTGACACCATGTCATTTTCATGGAATTTACATGACAAAAATACAGATTCATGAATCTTAGCACTAATTTTTCTGGTCAAAAATAGATTAATCTGTTTTTGACTCATTTAAAAACTGACTGGTCGGTATCCAATGTTATAGCTCTTTTTTTAAATTTGGACAATTCTTGATATATCAGACAATGGCGAGACAATAAGAAATTAATACTATATATATTCTACAATATTAACAAGCCACTTTATTCAAAAATTTAAGAATAATTAAAATGTTTTTCAGGAAACTCATACTGTTCGTATATGAAAATATAACTACCGACTGGACGGTTTATATCTTAAATTTGTTTATCGTGAAGATTCACAAGAATCTCCATGGTTACGGATACAAAATATGATCAGATTTTTATTATATCTGGGAATATCAGTTATCAAAGTCCACTGGAATAATTTCCTTTCCGGGGAAAAACTCAGGAAGAACACTGAGCGCAGAATCATCCGTATGGTCCGGAAGGCATATAACAACGTCCCCTACTACAAGCGGCTCTACGATGATTACGGCATCAACATAAACGAGATCAGGACCCTTGACGATCTGAAAAAACTCCCCTTCATCACCAAGGATGAAATCCGGGACCATTTCCCCTCTGAAATCGTATCGTCAAAATTCAACGTTGAGGATTGCCATTATTCTGCCACGACCGGATCCACCGGAAGGTCCCTCCCCTTTGTTTTCAACCAGTCAGCCTACGCCTTTTATATAGCAACGGGCCTTCGCATGTACACGATGATAGGCTACCGGCCCTGGCACAAGCTGGTATACATCAAGTATACCAAGATCAACTATCCGCGCTTCGGCCCCTTCTTCAGGACCGAGCATATTCCGTCCACCATCCCCGCCGCAGAACAGATCGACATGCTGCGGAGCATGAAACCGGATCTGCTCCTGGGATACGCGTCCATTATCTTCGAGATAGCCCAGAAGGTGACCCCCGACGACCTGAAGCTTATCAGGCCCAGGTTCATCGGCATCAACTCGGAACTCTCGACGAAGCACCAGCGCGATTTCATATCCTCCGTTTTCGGCTGCCCGGTATACGACGAATACTCGACCGAGGAAACATGGATGATCGCCTCCCAGTGCAGGCACGGGAACTACCACCTGTATATCGACAACGTGTGGGTCGAGTTTCTCGACAGGAACGGGAACAGCGTTGAGCCCGGCGAAGAGGGCGAAATGGTCCTCACGACATCGAGGAGCGACGCGATGCCCTTTATCCGATACCGCATCGGCGATATCGGCCGGTACAGCGACAAAAAATGTCCCTGCGGCCTCGGTTATCCCCTTCTCGAGGCCTTTGACGGAAGGGCCGATGACTCCTTCATCCTGCCCAGCGGCACGTACATTTCATCCCTGAAGATATTGAACACCTTTACCAAGTTCATCAAGAAATATCTCCACCTCATGGAGGAATTCAAAATCATACAGAAGGACAGGGGCTATATCGTAATCGAGCTCGTCAAGGGAAAGGAGTACAGCGACAGCCGGTTCAAGGAGCTGACGGACAGCCTGCACGAAATTTTCGGTGAACCGGTCACCATCAGCGTGGAGGCGGTGGACCATATATCGATGAACAACGGAATAAAGCGGAAAGCCATCGAATCCCGGATATCCGTTAAAGATAAAGAACCGGCCCCGACATCAGCAGTATAACGGGCCAGAATGGCATATATCATTGATCCAAGTGAAACGGAGGGCAGAAAAATAATGTTTAAGTCAAAAGTGATTTTTCTAGCATTGGCTGCAATAATACTGAGTCTCGTTTACACCGATGGGTATCCCTGCGACGTGGCCGTTGTTTCAGCCCGGGTTTCCTCGACGGGCAGGCCCTTCATATGGAAAAACAGGGACTGCTCCGCCAGCTGGCACCAGGAGATCAAATACTTCAAGGCGGTCACCGAGAAGGCGGGGGCGTACATCATGGTCATAGGCTTTGACGACGTGGCCGAATTGAACAACGGGACGCCGGTCAATCCCTCGGGCGGTGTGAACCAGGCCGGATTCGCCATCTCCTGCACGTCGGTCTACGAGGAGTTTAATCCGCTCCATGAACTGTTCAATATTAACACTGATCTGATTCGCCACGCTCTTCAAGAGTGCGCCACTCTCGACGATTTCGACGCCCTGCTCAAGCGCTTTAAAAACGACCATTTCGGCAAAATCATCAGCGGCAACTTCGTTGCCATAGACGCCAAGGGCGGAGCGGCTCTGTACGAATGTTTCACAGGCAATCTTTTCGGCCTGCTCCGGCCGGTCATGTACCGGAAATACGACGCCAATAACGGCAAGGTCACGGAATACAATGGCATTTACACCTATACGATGAAAAAAGCGAAAGGCGACAGCTTCATAGGCTTTGTCAACCGGGCCAATGCTAACACCTACATCCCCTGGAACTACGGGGAAGAGCGCCGCTGGAGGGCCGAAGAACTGCTCGGCCAGCTGGCCGCATCGGGAAGGCTCAATTACCGGAACTGCATGACCGAGGTGGCCAAGGACATTTACGGCAAGCAGATTGACGGATACGGCAACGAGGTCGACCAGGCCAGCCGCCAGGAAAACTACAGCTCCACCTACTGCATCAGCCGCGCAGCGACGCGCCTTGCCATGGTGGTCGACGGGGTCGCTCCCGGCGGCGACCCCCGCCTGAGCACCTTCTGGTGCGCACTGGGAGAACCTTCAACCAGCGTCTTTATTCCCTACTATGTATATGCAGGCGAGGTTTCCTGGCTTGCCTGGGTGGACGACATTGATATCGACGGCAACCAGTACGATCTGACCGACGCCTCAATGCTGGCCAGGGCCGCCAACCGGCGCGAGATATACGAAAACCTCATCTACGACTCCAACAACGGCGACGCGCTGTGGGGAATGGAAGACAAAACCATGAACAAGACCGAGCTCCAGAAGGCGCAGACCTGGATCCAGCCGATCGAAGATTTCATATTCCAGAAAAACGAGGAACTGCTGGCCGATATGACCGTCAACCCTTCATATCTTACCGCGCAGAACCTCAGGGATTTTTCACACTACTCCGCCGCTTACGTGTACGCCAATTACAATGAAGGGGAGTCCGACATGTACGCCTGGACCTTCCAGAAGCCGTGGGGCTCCGCCTGGGTCGGCTACACCAGGGGCGGTTTTGAGAACGACGGGTTGACCGCAGTGGCGCCCGGACTGTCGGTGAGCGGCGGTCAGGATACAAGCCTGGTAAGCGGGCTCATCAAATGGTTCAGCAAATAACCGGAAGCGGGCAAAGGAATACATGTTTCCAGCACTGAAATTCGACCATGATGATGACCGGCCGAGGAACACGGCCGGCACGGCGGACAGCGGGAAGGCCGGAGCGGCCATCATCCCCGCCGGCGGGTCTGCCGGTCAATTAGCCAGGAGAATGCTTCCATGGCTCGTCGGGGCGGCCATCCTGGCATACCTGGTCTGGCGCATTGAAGTCACGCCGCTGATCAACGCCCTAGCCCGCGCAGACGTGGCGCTGTACCTGCCGGTTCTCACCGCCTTCATCATGGTGAATTTCCTCGCGGACACGCAGAACCTGAACGCTCTGCTGAGATACGCGCGGAGCCCCATCCCCTTCCGCGACAGCATGATCATACGGGGGGCGTCATACCTGCTGATGATCATCGACTACACGCTGGGAATGGGGAGCATCGTCTATTACCTGAAAAAATACAAGAACGTCTCCATCGCACGCGGGACCGGTTCCATGCTGTTCCTGAACTACATCACCCACGTCTCCCTCCTGATACTGGCTATCGCGGGGTGCCTGATGGCCGCGGCGGCCGGCACGCTTTCGCCGCTTCTGTCGAACATTGCGCTTATATTCACCGTGCTGCTGGCCCTTGCCATTATCACGATTATTCTCATGAAGATGCTCCCCGACAGGTCTTTCATGAAAAAAATCAAGCAGAGCGAGCTCATGCAGATCTTTATCGAGAGCCCGCCGAGCACCTATCTCATGAACACACTGTACCGGTGCGGCTTTTATTTCACCTTCGTCATATTCTTTTACATCGCGGTACGGGCCTTCAACATGGACATACCGTTCTTCGAGGTGGTCACCTATGTGCCGGTCATACTGCTCGTCATCAGCATTCCCATATCGGCCTTCGGCCTGGGGACTTCGCAGGCGGCGATGCTTCTCCTGTTCAAGGATTACGGCTCCCCGGCGCAGATACTGGCCTTCAGCCTCACCTATTCGGCGTCTATAATCATTTTCAGGGGCTTCATAGGCGCCTGTTACTACGGCATCATCACCAGAAGATTGTCATATAAATACAAAGCAACCTTGCTGAGAGGAGAAGTTTCATGAAAAAAATCTTTATCATGTCAATAGCCGCATCAGTAGTTACACTGCTGGCTCTCGGATGCAATCAGGCACCAATAGAAGATGTCATAATGGAATTGGCAAAGAAAAATTCAACATCTCCGGCCAACAACGGGGGCGATAATGGAGGATACGGTACTGTTATCCCCGGTGACGGGAACGGCACGGGAACAGTTACTCCCCCTCCGACTCCAAATCCAGTTGTTTTCAAGATGGTTTTCGCCGGGGACACGGTTTTAGGCGGAAAGGTCAAAGATGCCGTGATCACTTACGGGGCCGGCAGCTACCAGTTTCCGTTCCTGTACGCGGCAACGTACCTGAAAGCCGCTGATCTGGCTTTCCTGAACCTTGAAAGCGTCATCACGGACCAGGGGACCGCTTCCGGCGATTCATCCCTCCGCGCCGATCCGGCCGCGGTTAGCGGACTGACCTACGCCGGTATCGATATCGTGTCGGTCGCCAATGACCACGCCTTTGATTACGGCAGGACCGGTTTCGACAACAGCCTGCAGAACCTGACCGGCGCGGGCATCGCCTATGTCGGCGGCGGCACCTTTGAAGAATCCTACACGGCAAAAATAATAGAGGTCAAGGGATGCAAGATTGCCTTCCTCGCTTTCACAAACCTTGGCGACGAGTACAGCGTCCGGACGCAGAAAAACGACCCGTCGCAGGGCCTGACGGCGAGAACCGGCGTTGCCTGGTTCTACTCGAAATACGTGGGACCCGCCATCATCAGCGCGAAGAAGCTGGCTGACATCGTCGTGGTATCGCTCCACATGGGAAAAGCTGGAGCCACCCTTCCAAATCTTTACCAGGACAAATATACCCATTACTGCGTCGACCAGGGCGCGAGCCTCGTCATCGGCCATCATCCCGGCGTCATACAGCCGGTCATGGTTTACATGAAAGGGTATATTGCCAATTCGCTGGGCAACTTCGTCAACTATTCCGATGACAATGCGGCGAAAAAGGGCATGATACTTGAGGTAACGGTCACCGACAAGAAGATCACCAGGGTCAACCGGGTATACGTGCAGATCAACAGCAACTATCAGCCGGTGGTCAACTACTAGTCATGACAGGGACCGGGAACAGGAAAAGAATGAAAGGAAGCACGGCGGCGGAAAAGCTCCAGGACAGGCTGGCGGAACTGGTTCCGCTCCGGCATTTTATCGCCACCGGATACACGCGGAACGCCCTCTTCCTTCTCATCAAGGCCATGAGGTGGGATCGGAACGCCGAGATCATCATACCGGCCTTCACCTGCCCGGTAATCAGGCATACCATCACCGAAGCCGGTCTTGTCCCGGTTCCCGTGGACGCCGAAGACGAGGGGATCAACATTGATCCGGATAACATCATCCCTTCAATCACCGTCAACACGAAAGCCGTTTACGTGGTGCACACCTACGGGATGACGGCGCAGATTGAACGGATTTGCGCCATTGCAAAAAAGCACGACCTCATGGTCATCGAGGACCTCGCCCACGCCCCCTTCTCGATCTACCGGGGCAGGCAGCTCGGGACCTTCGGGGACGTTGCCCTGTATAGTTTCACGAAAAAGATAATAAATTTCGAAGGCGGCGCCATAGGGACCAATAACTCGTCATTGCACGCCCGAATGGTAATGCTGCAGAGAGAATATGAGCGGAAACGTTCTTTCTCTCCTACTTTTTTAATCGAAATATTCGTCCGTCTGGTCGGTTCATGGTGGGAGAGTAGTTTTTCAGTGACCGCCCTGGTGTTGATGAAGCTGAATGACATGATAAACTCCCTCGTGTACCGGGGTTCCTACGGCATGTCGATCGACAGCGCCGCTTTCACCCCGAGCAGCCTTGGCTGCCTCATGACGCTGCGACAGATCGACCGGCTTTACGAAAGGTTCCGCGGAAACAACGAACAGTACCTGAAACAGGCCGGTGCCGCATCGGACATACTTATCTACCGGACCCATCAGAACGGCACGGACACGCTGCCCTTCTATATCACGGGTATTCCGGCGGCACGTCAGAAGCTGTACAGGCTGATATCCTTCAGGACGTGGCATAACAGCTACAGGCCCGGCCTGTATCCACGGGCCGACTACCTGTATGAAAACTACAGGATATTTTCAAAGGCGGTGCGGCCGTTTCTTCCGGAGAGGAAGCCGGGCGCAATCCGCCTGATACAGACACACGACGCAGAATCACAGAAAAAGAATATGAAACAACCAACCTTAACAAACAAAAGGGGGATCATATGAAGCTCGCACAAGAAGCTATTGCCAGGACAGTCGAACGGGAAGAAAAAATCCAGGTGCCCATTACCTGCCGGGATAATTTCCTCTTCGAGCACAAGGGATTCAATTATTACGTTATTGACCTGAAACATTCAGACTTCTCTATCCTCGAGGAGATCACGGCCGCGTGCGAGGCCGTTGAAAGCGACACATGGAAAGCCCAGGAAGATTTTTTTGAATATATAAGAAAAAGCGACATACTGGTCTATGCCGAAAGGGACGGGCGGATCGTAGGCTTCAACCTTGTTTCGCTGATGCTGATAAACGAGTACTGCTTCTACACCATTGATGAGGCCATGGTGCTGAGGGCGTTCCAGGGGAACAATATCGCGCGCAACATCGTCACCGCCACCCTCTGGTGGTTCCTGAAGATCGTCAACCTGGACAAGGCCGTGAAGAAATGCGTCCTCGTTTCGATTTCCAGCAACCCGAAAGTCGTGAACATGTATTTCAAGAACAAATATATCACGAGGACACTGGACAATTCCTTTTATCCATCGGAGAACCTGATCGCCGTTCACCGCGCCTATCTCGCAAAAAACAATTTCGAGCTCGTGAACCCAGAATATCCCTTCTGCGTGAAAAACCTTTTCCCGGGATCGCAGCAGCTTGACTGGAGCAACAAGAAGAACCAGTTCGTTGACGAAGTAAAAAAACGGATGCCTAAAGAATTTGACCATGCCAGGCGCGGAGACGCGTGGGCCTTCATGGTGGTTCCGAGCAAACGCATGTCCTATTTCGCGATACGCGCCACGGTGCTGGCCTTTTTCGGGACGAAAGCGCTATTCCACAAGAAGATCGGCCTCCTCAGGAACAAGAAGAACCTCGAGACGAGGCCCGACCTGACCAGGATCAGGCTCATAGACGGAAAATTTTTCGATGTACAGCCCAACGAAAGGCGGAAAGGCGACCGCAGGCTACATGATGCCGGCTGCGATGCCAGCGGTATTAACAGGCGTGTTGCCGATCGGAGAATAGGCATGCAGGCCGAATTCGCACAATAAATAACGCGGAGGCCTTCCAGACATACCGTGGAGCATTATAACTTTCAAGCAGAGATTTCAGAGGATTACCTTGAGCGCGAGATTGCAGAACACGTGGGACAAGCCCTACTCCCGCATCCTGTCGGTCAATGAACGGCTGTGGCTTGCCGCCGACACGATAGACACTCCCTTCGCGATACAGATGGTCTGCGAAGGCAACGGCGCCACTGATATCCGCGAATGGCGGAAAGCCGTTGAGCTGGCCAGCGCGGCCAACCCCGGGAGCCGCCTGAAACTGAAGGGCCGCCTCAATTCCTGCCGGTGGATAGACTCGGAAACAGCCCCTCCCGTGCGCGAAGTCGACGGAAGCGCCTGGTCGGGTTACAGCCCCGAAGGCGCGCCATTCCTGGAAAAGCCCTTCAACGTCATCGACGGCCCTACCTGCGAAGTGCTCCTTATCCACGGCGACCCGCTGCGCGTGGCCTTCCGTGCCCACCACGCGGTCATGGACAACCACGGCATCATCTTCTGGGCGGAGGAGATATTCCGGGCGCTCCAGGGCAAGCCGCTGCGCGGATCCTATTCCAGGGCGACCGACTGGGACGTCGCCCGGTCGATCCAGACTGAATACCGCAAACCCTTTCCCCACGACAACCTCTCCGTCACCGGCAGGGCCGATGGAAACGACCCGGGCACCATATGGGGCCGCAGAAGCATCCCCGGGCACTTCCGCCAGATCCTTGCTCAGATGGCATACCAGGCGGCGCGGGAGGCCCGCCGCCATGGAGATGGGAACGTGCGTTTCGCCGTCCCCATCGACCTCAGGTCGCGCATCCAGGGCCTGCGGTCAACCGGCAATCTGACCATCGGCATCTACATTGACGTGAGGCCCGAGACCACGATAGATGAAATCGGATGGGACATCGCCTGGCAGCTCCGGCAGAAACGCGACTGCATGATAGACCGGTGGGATTTCCTCTACCGGTACATCCCGATCAGCATCCTCGGCCAGGAGGGAAGCAGAAGGATCATGGACCACCACAGCAGGGGCCTCTACAGCATATCAGGCCTCATCAGCAACGCCGGCAGGCTCAATACCAAGATTTTTTGCGGCGGCGGCTTTGAATGCAGCTCCATCTTTTCCATACCGCCCTATTTTTCATATCTTCCGCTGCTGCTCTGGCTCTACGGGACCGACGACTCGATCGAACTGGTCTATGCCGCGCCGCGGGTCCTCGCGACGCAGGGAAGGCTCGACGCAGCCATTGACCGGATCGTCTCGGGCCTGATGCCCACCGGTTATATGCCGGTCTACTTTTCCTGAAAGGAGCAGCCATGCCCCGCAAAAATC
This sequence comes from Spirochaetota bacterium, assembly GCA_035400945.1. Taxonomy (GTDB): domain Bacteria; phylum Spirochaetota; class UBA4802; order UBA4802; family UBA5550; genus RBG-16-49-21. The sequence goes on along the minus strand of DAONAJ010000053.1, from coordinate 7,226 downwards.
CGGAAGGCAATCCCCCCGCCAGGCCGCTCTCGATAGCATCACGGCTATGGATCGCCGCCAACACGATCACGCCGCCCTTCGCGAACCAGGTCATCGTGGAAGGCGCCGGGCGGTTCAACGCCGATGAATGGCGAAGGGCGGTCCGCATCGCCTCGGACGCCAACCCCGGAACCCGCCTCGTCCTTAAAGGGAGACTGGGGTCAAGCCGCTGGGTAGATTCCGGGGTCACGCCCCCGGTCCGGGAGGTCGACGGCTCGTCGTGGGACGGCATGGGATCCGAAGGGGCTCCTTTCCTGAAGAAGGATTTTGATCCGCGGAAAGGGCCCTGCAGCGAAGTCCTGCTGATGCACGGGGACCCTGCCCGGGCCGCGTTCCGGAGCCATCACGCTATCATGGACGGGCGCGGCGCCATGACCTGGACGGAAGACATCTTCCGGGTCCTCCGCGGCGAAGAACCGCTGGGGTCAGAGTATATAATGGTTGAAAACGATCTCCTGAACCTGACCAGGGGGAAACGGAGCAGGCCGCTCCCCCATCAGTATATCGCCCCGACGGGAATGGCGGACGGCACCGCGATAGACCTGGTCTGGAAGAGGGCGACCCTCTTCGGGAAGTATCCCAGGCTCCTCGCGAGGGTGCTCCTCCTTACGGCTCGGGAAGCATGGCGCCATGGCGACGGCAGGGTTCGGATCGGGATCCCCGTGGACCTGAGATCGCGACGCGAAGGCCTCCGCTCCACCAGCAACCTGGCAAACGCCATTTACATCGATATTGACCGGGACGCCTCGGCGGAATCTATTGCTGGCGAAATTGCCCGGCGGCTTTCTCTCCGGGCGGACGGGGAGATCACCTGGGAGGACCTTATCATCAGCTATGTGCCGATCAGGCTTCTCGCCAGGGCCATAAGGAGCGAAGGTGCCCGCAACCAGAAATCCGGCCAATTCCGCTTCTCCGGCTTTGTCTCCAACCTGGGCCGCGTGGAAAGCGCCGCCTATTCATGCGGGAGCTTTACCGCGACTTCCTACATCGGCATCCCGGTATGCGCCCCCATCCTTCCCTTCAGCATGACCCTGTCAGGCCTGGGCGACAGGATTGAACTGCTCCTCATGATGCCCCGCAACATGTCAACCGGCGGCAGGCTTGAAGCGGTCCTTGACAGTATTGCGGCCGGGCTTGGGAAAAGCGATTAAAGCCAATTAAGGCTTGACAGCGGCTTTTTGGGAGGGGGTAATTCACCATGCAAAAACGATACACAAGGAAGCTTTCCTTCAACGAGCGCATTTTCGTCGTGGCGGACAGGCTCTATCCTCCCCTTGCAAACCAGTTTATCTTTGAGGGAACGGGCGTAATCGATATCGAACGCTGGCGCTTGGCCGTTGAAACCGCATCCGAGGCAAACCCGGGCAGCCGCGCGGTCCTCAAGGGCGTGCTGAACACCTGCCGCTGGGTGGATTCCGGCATGACCCCGCCGGTCATCCTGGATGAAAAGGGGAAGTATGAATGGGACAGGCCTGAGACAGTGCCCTATTTCACCCGGCCCCTTTCGCCGGAAAAGGGCCCTACCTGCGAAGTGGTGCTTGCCGGAGGCGACCCCCTGCGCGCCATCTTCCGGACCCACCATGCCCTCATGGACGGCATGGGCACCTTTGTATGGGTGACGGATATTTTCCGGGCCCTCAGGGGAGAGCCCTGCGTGGGATCCCGCTCAACGATCACCGACACTGAACTGGCGCACAGCTTCCAGAGGGGAATGAGGAAACCGTACCCCACCGAGCACATCGCCCCCACCGGAAAGGCCGAGGGCAACGAAAGCGGCATGATAACGCGCCGCATCCGCGTCAGGGGCCGGTACCACAACCTGCTGGCCCAGGTGGCGCTGCAGATCGCGCGGGAGGCATGGAGCCATTCCGACGGCGTGGTAAGGCTCGGGATCCCGGTAGACATGCGGCCGCGCATGCCGGGCCTGGTATCGACCGCCAATCTCACCTACGCCATCTATATAGAAATAAAGAAGGACTCCACCCCTGAGTCGATCGCCGAAGATATTTCCCGCCAGCTCCAGGAAAAACGGGAAGGCATGCTTTCCCGGGGCGATGACATGGCGCGGTATGTGCCGATGTGGATCCTCGGGAAAATGGCGAAAAAAATCATTGAAGACCGGCACGGGACCGGCATATACAGCCTTTCAGGCCTGGTATCCAACGTGGGAAGGATAAAACTCCAGCACTTCCGGGGCGGCGGTTTCGAACCGACCGCCTTCTGGGGCATCCCTCCCGTAAACGACTACATCCCCTTCTTCATCGGCCTCGGAGGTTACGATGACGTCGTCGAGATGGTGCTTTCCCTGCCCCGGAGGCTCGCGACCAGGAACCGCATCGAGGGCCTGCTGGAGCGGATCATCGGATCACTGAAATAGCATTCATCCTTAACGGCACAGAGACCATCCCGATATGACCAGAGACCGCATACGCATACTTACATCAACAGAACGGGCATACCTGGCCCTCGGAAGCATGTATCCTCCCTTCGCAAACCAGTATTTCTGGGAAGGCGCCGGCGTTCTCGATGCGGGTTTATGGCGCGCGGCTGTCGAAAAGGCCGCGGAGGCCAACCCGGGGTGCCGCCTGTCCCTGAAGGGCTTCCTGAACCGGACACGGTGGATCGATTCGGGAACCCCGCCCGCGGTGCGGGAAATTGACTGCAGCCGCTGGTCCGGCATGAGCTCGGACGGCGCTCCCTTTCTCATGACCCCTCTCTTTCCCCGGCCGGGCCGGGGGTGCGAAATACTCCTGATGCACGGCAGCCCCCTGCGGGTTGTTTTCCGCACCCATCACGCGGTGATGGACGGCAGGGGAACCCAGACCCTTGCCGAGGACGTGTTCCGCGCCCTCCGGGGCGAACCCCTTGTCGGCTCGGAATGCCGGACCGTCGAGCAGGAGCTGGCGCGTAGCTTCCAGCAGGGGAGCCGCCCGGCCTCGCCCGCGGTCCACATTGCGCCGACCGGAAGGGCTGAGGGCTCCGGCAGGGAGATGCGCTGGCAGCGGTTCCAGGTCAAGGGGACCTACAGGAAAATCGTTTCCCAGGTCGCGGTTGCCCTTGCCCGTGAAGCCCGTACCCGTTCATCGGGACCGGTGCGCATCGGTATTCCCGTCGACCTCCGCCCCCGCCGAAACGGGCTCAGGTCGACCAGCAACCTGACCAACCTCATTTACGTGGACGTCAATCCCGGCGACACCTATGAAGATGTCGACGGCGACATCAGGCGGCAACTGGAGGAAGGCCATGACGGCATGCTGTATCCCGGGGACGAGCTGATCCGCTACATGCCCCTCGGATTGATACGCGTGCTGGCCGACAGGAGGATACGGAGGAACCACGGCCGGGGGCTGTACAACACGACGGCCCTGATATCCAATCTCGGCAAAAAGGACCTGGGGGATTTTTCCGGCGGCGGATTCAACGCGACGGCCTTCTGGGCCATCCCCCCCGGGTCGGAGCTCTATCCCTACTCAATCGTGCTGGCAGGCTATGGAGACACCATCGAAATAATCATCTCCATACCGGAGGTCATGGCCACGGGGGGACGTTTCGAGAGAAGCATCCGTGCTATTGCCGGGAGCCTGGAAAAGCTACAGTGAGCGGGGAACCGCAGCGGCCCCCGCTACCTCCCGATGATCCTGCCGATGAACTGCCTCAGAGAAAGGAACACCGGGGACCTGCCTGACGAGCAGAAATCATAAATGACGCGGGCCACTTCCGGCGCCCGGAGATACCCGTAGAGCTTGTGCGGTGACCGGTCGCCGTTTATTTCATAATTATTGTAAATAATGGTGTCCTTCGGCGCGACACCGTTGGAATTAGGCCGGTAATCGTCGCCGAGGCTGTAATTAATGGCCACGGGGTCATCAAGGTCGGAAAAATTATACCATCCTTTGACAATGTTTTCCGGGGTTGCCGGCTTTTGTTCCTTTTTGAAGTCCCTCCCCTGTTCGATCAGGATCTTCTTTAATATCAGCGGCATTGCCAGGGGGGACCCGATGGTAATCAGTGTGTTGATGGAGACATCCGGCGTTGTCTGGGAAAGCACGTCATAGGATATGATCGTGCCCATGGAATGCGCAATCAGCAGGATGTCCCTCTTGCTGTACTTGCGCAGCACTTCCGCCAGCCTCATCCTTATGGCGTCACGGGCCAGGAGGCCGCGATAGCGGGTCACCGGGCAGTCCTTGTGGTAATAGAGGTCCAGGTCCTTGAAGAGATTGCGGACAAGGATATTGGCAAACTTGTCGAAATTAATGAAGCTGTCCTCCTTGAAATACATCTCATCCAGTTTCTTTTCAATCTTATCAAGGACCTTCTTCTTCATGTTGCTCGGTTTGAACGTCTTGTAATCTTCCGGGTTCCCCGGCAGGTACGGATCGTCAAAATAGGTGTCTTTCCTTTTATCGGTCTCATGCATGTCCTGCGGCTTTTCATGCATGAGGTCGGCCCAGTAGACCAGTTTCAAGGTAAAGGGCGTCCCTTTCTTCTCGATTGTTTCAAACCCCTCCCGGATAGATGCCCTGCACCAGCGTTCCAGGACTTCTTTTGGCGGCTTGTTGGCCAGCCCATGGATGCAGATTATGATCTTCTTTTTAAACATGGTATCAAAAATGCCCATTCTTTACAGCCCCTGTAATTGTATGTTGATTTACCAGGTCCGGATAATACAGCTATAGTTACCACAAGGCGCCGCTGTCTGTCCAGAATTTTGTTATCCGCCAATCTGTTTTTTACATCTTCGCGCGGATCGGGGTCCCGGGAAAGCCTGTTTTACCGATTACTATCGGAATTATGCCCGGGGTCAAATTACCCTTGACACCCCCGGGAAACTATCCTAATTTATATAAAAAAATCATTCATTCACCCGCCATATAAACAGCGGGAAACAATATCATATATAATTCAAGTAACAGATATAGTCTCCAGAAGGGAATTCATGAAATATACTCATCGACTCATACCCCTTATCCTTGCCTTCTTCTCTTTTTTCCCAGCGCCCCTTATTCCCGATGTATCTGTTCCTCCAAAGGCAAAGATAAAGATTTTCTGGCGCTATGTTCCGGCCGCCATGAATCCCCTGGACATCAGGGGGGCCTTCAGGGACAGCGGCACCATTATCGCGTCAAAATCGCCTTCCGGCGGGGGACGCATAACAGGCAAACAGGTAATCTCCCTTATCAAAAAGAAATCCATCAATAAAACAATCGTCCGATACCGGGCCATTTCCCTGAAAAACGGGCAGGATCCTGCGAACCTGCCGACCCTGGCGTCGATTGCGGTGCGGGACGACAACAGCGTTTATGAGGACTATGTAATCAAGACAGCAGAGGGCGACCTGGCATTATTTATCGATGTGCTGATTGCAAAATAAGAACAAAAACTTATGTCATAAGGGACCTGAAGCGATAGTAATGAAAAAGCTGATCATTAATCTGCTGCTCTGCCACCTCGGCTTTCTCCTGCTCATGGCCGCGCCGGCCCTTTCCCTTGACCAGGTTATAAAGCTGTACATGTGTCAGACTGAGCGCAACCTTGAAGAAATCACCGCCTGCGAGTATTCTGACCCGGAAAAATACCGCCAGGCCACGAAAAACGGCAGGCTGACTCCCCTCGAAGCGGCCCAGGCAGCGGCCGAAACCGCGATCACCCTGGACAGGATACAGTGCGATTCGGACAAGAAAGTGGTCATTGAAAGGTACCGCGAGGACGGCAATCCCGGGACAGCATATCTGCACCCCCTGGAAGGGAGTGAACTGGAACAGTTCTGCCCGCGGACGATAAAAAAACACGGTCATCCCTGCCGGTAAAGCAAAGTGGTTATTATAAAAGACAGATTAGTTCTTGCATAAAGTTGAATAGAAGCTTAATAAAAATGTTTCTCGCGGAGACGCAGAGGCGCAGAGAAAAAAAGAGTATTTATATATTAAAGAGTAATTTTCAAAATTTTATGACTTATGGAATACCAAGAGGTAATTTTAGACTTATTGTAAAACTACTTCTTGCGCTCGCAGGAAAGCCCCAGCGGGGGGCATTTAATTAGATATACAACAAGTCAATTTATATCTCTGCGACTCAGCGCCTCTGCGAGAAATATTCCCTTTAAACCTTCCGCTTCAGCTCGTCATAGAGCATCTTCGCCATGCCCAGGTTGGAATTGCGGGACAGGCTCAGGGCGTATTCATCGTACAGCATGTCCTCGAAGATCTCCTCGGCGAAGCCGCCGTTCATCCATCCGGTCTTCTGCACGGTCTTGCGCATTTCCTTGAGCATCCTTCCGACCAGGAGCGACTCCATCTCGATGCAGGCGTCCCAGAGGCGCTTCTCCTGGGCGGCGTGTTTCGATTTGTCTGCCCCGTGACCGCCGCCGTCCCTGACCGCTTTCGACAGGGCGCTGCTGAAGGACGCCCCGGTCCGGTCATCGACAGGCGCCGCTTTCGCGGGGACCCTCACCAGTTTCGACACGAAATCCTCGTCTCTGACCTTTACGTCGGCAAGGGGCGTTGTTCCCTGGGCCATCATATGCTACCTCACTATCAATTCGGCATGGAGGGCTCCGGAAGCCTCCAGCGCCTTCAGTATGGATATAATGTCAACCGTGGTGGCGCCGGTCGCGTTCAGCGAATCGACAAGCTCCTTCACGGTCGCGGAGTCCTTCATCTCGGACGCGGAAACCTTTTTCCCGGTTTCCTTTATCTCCACCGTGAGACCTTCCCTGCTCACCAGGGCGGCGGATATCTTCACCTCGCCGCCGGTGACGATGGTGCCGTCGCGCTCGTTTACCACCACCTTGGCGCGGTACGCCGGGGCGACCTCGATATTTTCAATCGTGGAAATGAATTCCGGAATGCTGATGTTCTTGACCAGGGTGACCTGGATCCTTCCACCCGGGGCCAATGCCGGTTTCGATTCCGGGTACTTGTTCGCCACCGCCTTTATGATGCTGTTACCCACCGTGTAATCCCATTCCCTGAGGACGATGAAGATCTTGTTCTCGTCCTCCCTGTCATCCTTGTCGCGGAACACGATCTCGGGATAGATCTCCCGCTCCACCACGGCGCCGCCGTCGATCTGGGCGACGGTTCGGACGGTCCTGCGCTCGTTTTTGATCCGGGGCACCGAGAGGGTCCCCTGGGCCACGGCGTAGACGGCGCCGTCGTTGCCCCGCAGCGGCGACTGCACCAGGA
>DAONAJ010000052.1:0-28385 GCA_035400945.1 Spirochaetota bacterium | reverse complement strand
TATGCCGGCTCGGTAACTCGCACCGGGGAATTTATCAAAAAAGGAGCAACGGTCATCTATGAGGCGGCCTTTATGTATGATGGTATACTCTGCCTTGCCGATATTCTCGTTAAAAGCAGGGAAGGGTGGGAGCTCTATGAGGTGAAGAGCTCTACCGGGCTAAAAGATGTATATCTACCTGATGCGGCTGTTCAGTATCATGTAATAACCGGGGCGGGAATCAGGCTTGTGGACGCTTCAATTGTATTTCTCAACAACCAATATGTGCGCCAGGGCGATCTTGACCTCAACCAGCTTTTCACCATCGAAAGCGTGCTCGACCAGGTTATTGGGATGCAGGATGATATAGGTGCGCAGGTTGATGAATTAAAGAAAATCCTTTCCCGTAAGAAAGTCCCGGATATTGACATCGGACCTCACTGCTCTGACCCCTATGACTGCGACTTCATGGGCCATTGCTGGGCCCATGTGCCGGAAACGTCGGTCTTTGATCTTAACAGGCTCACCACGGATAAGAAATTCGAGCTTTATAATTCCGGTATAGTGAAGCTCGAGGATATTCCAGGGGATTATCCCCTGAACAATCGTCAACAGATCCAGGTGGATTCCTATAAATCGGGGAAGGTGCATATCGACAAAGAAGAAATCGCCAGATTTTTAGAATCTATTACCTATCCGCATTATTACATTGATTTCGAGACCTTCATGCCCGCTGTGCCTCTCTTCGACAACGCGCGGCCGTACCAGCAGATTCCGTTCCAGTTCTGCGTGTATTATCGCGGCTCGGAGGGGTCAGAGCCCCAGCTGCGCGAGTTCCTGGCAGAGGCAGGCTCTGACCCTCGGGAAACGTTTATCCGTGCCCTTATCGAAGCGACTCCTGCTCCTGGGCCGATTGTTGTGTACAATAAGGCCTTTGAGGCAACGCGTATAGCGGAGCTGGCGAGAGACTTTCCCAAGTACGAAGCTGAATTGACCGACCGCCAGGAGAGGCTGGTGGATTTGCTTGAGCCGTTTGCAAAAGGATACTACTACGATCCGTCCATGGGAGGGAGCGCTTCGATCAAGGTTGTGCTGCCGGCTCTTGTGCCGGAGCTATCGTATGATGGGCTAGCTATCGGCGAAGGGGGAATGGCGATGCAGGCGTACGAGCATCTGTGGGTGAAGAAGGATGAAGAGAGGGTGAAAGAGATACGGCAGCAGCTGCTGGAGTATTGTAAGATGGATACGTGGGGGATGGTGAGGATTGTGGAGGAGTTGGGGAAGATTGTCTGTTCTTAATATGGCAAATTTGTAATTATGTTCAATAATAAAAAATAGTGTATTACTGCACGTGTTAGGTGTCAAAAAATCTTGACATTTGTTAAATAGAATATTCAGAAATTATTAATATTGACCATCCGGGGGGATGAGTTCAAACCATGCTGAAATTCAAATCCGTCTACGACCCCATTGAAAAATCCGACGGCTTGCGGATCCTCGCGACCCGCTTCCGCGGCCATGGCATGAAGAAGGACCGGTACGACGAATGGATGCCGAACCTGGGGCCGTCGGAGAAGCTGTTGAAAGACATTCTCAAGGGTACGAAAACATGGAAAAATTTTGAAAGAGAATTTAAACAGGAGCTCCTATCAGCCATAAATATTGATAAAAGGAATAGAACTATCCTCAACCACGGGCAGAAGTTTACGCTCAGGCTCATAAAGAAGCTTTCGGAAAAGCAGAATGTGACGTTGATGTGCCATTGTGCGACGATGGAGGAGCAATGTCATTTGAGGGTGCTGGAGAAGGTGATTAAGAATATTTGAGTATAACGTTTCATGATATATACTACTATTAAATTACATGTTAAATCGCCAGAGGAGTTTAAGAACTTTTTGCAAAAGGAATGCTATGAAAGGTTTTTACTTGATCTAATTAATAGATCTAAATTATTTAATAATGATATTATCCAAATTGAAAGTCAATCGAGAGGTGAATATGATTATATTTCAAAATCATCGGGTGAACTTTATGAGGCAACATTAATAATAACGGAACGAATTGTAAATGAAATAATAAAGAATCCCCAAATATGGAAAGAAGAAGAATTTGCGAAATGGATTTATGATGAGGCAAATGATAATATTATCCAGAGATTGAAAAAGAAAAAAAATAAAAATAATATTATTCTGTTTAATATATTCCCAATGAGAAACCCACGGCATAATAACAGTATTTATTCAAAATTTGCAAGTGATGGGTGGGATAGAATTATCAATGATATAATTTCTAAACACCCTAGCTTAATAAAAAAAAATAATTTTAATTTCATATAATCATGATGATAAATTTTTAGTTAAGCAAATGCATCCGGAAACGTATAATGAATTTATACCATTTTATGATGAACTGGATGTTTTCCCAATCAGGGTAATAGATCTCGAATATACATAATAATGGAGTTAAATAAGCATTATCAGTGCATTACGGAGATCTTGTCATGACAACTGATATGTCAGAAAAGGGGTTGGAAACTCTAATAGTTCAGTCCCTTGTTAATGATGCTAATTACAAACCGGGTAATAGCCAGGATTACGACCGCGAGCATGCCGTAGACCTGATAAAACTCATTGAATTTGTCAAAAAATCACAACCGAAGGCCTGTGAGGCTCTTTCACTCGAAACAGACAATCCCAGGCGAACAAAATTTCTTCATAGATTACAGGGAGAGATAACAAAGCGTGGCGTAATAGATGTCCTTCGACTTGGAGTAAGCGACGGGCCGGTCAAGCTCGACCTGTTTTACGGTGCCCCATCCGAAAAGAATCCTAAGGCGAAGGAATTATATGAAAAAAATATATTCAGCGTGACCCGCCAGCTGCACTACAGCATGGACAATACAAAGCTTGCACTGGATATAGCCATCTTCATAAACGGCCTGCCAATAATTACCTTTGAGCTGAAAAACAATATAACAAAGCAAACCGTTGAAGATGCGGTCCAGCAGTATAAGAACGACCGCGACCCGAGGGAGCTCATTTTTCAGTTCGGTAGATGTGCAGTCCACTTCGCAGTAGACGATCTCGAAGTCCGGATGTGTACCCACCTGAAGGGAAAGGATTCATGGTTTCTGCCGTTTAATAAAGGCTTCAACGATGGGGCAGGGAACCCGCCAAACCCGAATGGACTATCAACCGATTATCTCTGGAAAGAAATTTTACGAAAAGATCGTCTGACCGAGATCCTTGAAAATTATGCCCAGATAGTTGAAAAAAAAGATGAAAAAACCGGGAAGAAAAAATACGAGCAGATTTTTCCCCGGTATCATCAGCTTGACGTCGTGAGAAAGCTGATTGCCGACGCGCCGGTAAGCGGTGTCGGCAAACGGTATCTTATCCAGCATTCTGCCGGCAGCGGGAAAAGTAATTCCATAAGCTGGCTTGCCCATCAACTCATCGGAATCGAAGTCGATTCAAAATCGCTTTTTGATTCAATTATCGTTGTAACTGACCGACGCGTTCTCGATAAACAGCTCAGGGATAATATAAAGCGCTTTGCACAGGTTTCATCGGTTGTAGGGGCGGTAACCGAGGGTTCCGGTCAGCTGAAAACCTTTCTCGAAACAGGGAAAAAAATTGTAATCACAACAGTGCAGAAGTTTCCTTTCGTATTGAATGAAATCGGAGATTCACACCGCAACAGGAAATTTGCAATTATTATCGATGAAGCACACTCAAGCCAGGGAGGCCGGACATCTTCCAAGATGAGCATGGTTCTTTTTGAAAAGGCAACCAGAGTATCCGATGTTCATCCAAAAGAAGAATCGACAGATGATGAAGATGATATTGAAGATATCATAAATGATATTATAACATCCCGGAAGATGTTGGGTAATGCAAGTTATTTTGCCTTTACCGCCACTCCCAAAGGAAAGACGCTGGAAATATTCGGAGAACCATATGAAGAAGGGGGAAAGGTAAAACATCGACCGTTCCATTCTTATACAATGAAACAGGCCATCCAGGAAGGGTTCATACTGGATGTTTTGCAGAACTATACACCGGTAAACAGCTATTATCGTTTGATTAAAGCCGTTGAAAATGATCCTGAATTTGACACTAAAAAAGCCCAGAAAAAACTTCGCCGATATGTCGAATCACATAATTATGCGATTCAGCAGAAGGCGGAGATAATGATCGACCATTTTCGTGATGAAGTTTTAGGCCGCTATAAAATCGGGGGGCAGGCCAGGGCAATGGTAGTCTGCAACGGCATTGAGCGTGCTATTCAATATTATCATGCGTTTAATACCTATCTGAAAGAAATTAAAAGCCCCTACAAACCTATCGTGGCATTTTCGGGTGAATTCGAGTACATGGGCAAGAAAGTAACTGAATCATCATTGAACGGTTTTCCCAGCAGCGAAATACCCGATAAATTCCAGGCGGACCCATATCGTTTCCTGATCGTTGCCGATAAGTTCCAAACGGGATATGACGAACCCTTACTCCATACCATGTATGTTGATAAAACATTATCCGGTATAAAAGCGGTTCAAACACTATCCAGATTAAATAGAGCACATCCACTGAAAACCGACACCTTCATTTTAGATTTTTGCAACAGCACCGAGGTGATTGAGTATGCATTCGCAGACTATTACCGGACTACTATTTTAAGCGATGAAACCGATCCGAATAAATTGCATAATCTCAAGTCAGATCTTGACGGCTATCAGGTTTATTCCGAATCGCAGATTGATGAGTTGGTTAAACTATTTCTATCCGGTGAGAGCAGAGAAAAAATCGACCCAATTCTGGATGCTTATGTTGCCACCTATAAAACCGATCTCGATGAAGACGGCCAGGTTGAATTCAAGGGAAAATCGAAAACATTTTGCCGAACCTATAGTTTTTTATCGTCAATTCTGCCTTATGCAAATCCTTCATGGGAGAAGTTGTCGATCTTCTTGAATTTACTCATCCCCAAATTGCCTGCTCCCAAGGAGGATGATCTCTCGAAAGGTATACTTGAAACAATCGACATGGACAGCTACCGGGCAGAAGTCCAGCAAACAAAAAAAATACAGCTTCCGGATGAAGATGCTGAAATCGACCCGTTTCCTGTTGAAGGAGGAGGGAAGAAGTCAGATCCGAAGCTGGACCATCTGAGCAATATCATTAAAGCTTTCAACGAACAATTCGGAAATATAGACTGGAAAGATGCGGATAAAATCAGAAAGGTCATCACGGAGGAGCTTCCGGTTAAGGTTTCACAGGACAAGGCTTATCAGAATGCCTTAAAGCAGGATGATCGACAGAACGCCCGCATCGAGCATGACAAGGCCCTGGAGCGAGTGATTGTGGAAATGTTGACGGACCATACGGAGCTTTTTAAACAGTTCATGGATAATGCGAGTTTCAAAAAATGGCTTGCTGATACGATTTTTAATGAGACGTATAAGAGGAAGACGGCGTGACCTTGGTATAATCAAATAAACTATCAATAAATACTCATCAGCACTATTTGAAATATTGAATGCAGAAAATATTGTATCCCCATGCAACCTCCCCAACCCGACAACAATAAGTATCGCTATTTCGGCGGCAACGGCGCCGCCCTCGGCGTAATTTCCCGCGTCCTCGCTGACGCGCGGGTCGTTCGGATAGCGACCGCCTATTTCGAGCCCTCCGGGTATCAGTGCCTTCGCGGGACCCTGCGGGGCAAGGAAGTGCGCCTCCTGCTCGGGCGCCCTGAGACGGAAGCGGACCGCATCAGCGGGGTGATTGATGAATTTTTCGAAGCGCTCGCGGGAAGCAGTTTCACCGAGCGCACCAGGGCGATGAAGGAGCTCGGTGACGCGATCAGGAAGGGCCGGTTCCTTGTCGCCGTATCGGATGAAGGGCATGCCCGGGAAACGACGATAGCGCCTCGCTATATCCACCACCACGCGAAATTGTATATTTCAGATGATCGCGAGGCGGTGGTCTGCTCCTCGAATTTTACCGCCCATGGCCTTATGGTCAGCAGGGAGGCCGGAATCGCGGTCACGGACCGGGACGACGTCGGCTATTTCGTGGAACGCTTCGATTATTATTTTGAGAAGGCGGAGCCTGTCGCGGAAGAGCTCCTTGCGAGGCTTGAAGAATGGCTTAGAATATACACCCCCTATGAAATATACATGCGCTCCCTGCTGGAGCTGTACGGTCTGCCGGACGACGAGGAGACCGGAGAACTGCCCGTGTTGTCCGGTTATCAGAGGCCCGTGGTCTCCAGGGTCCTGCGGAACATGGAGGAGCACGGAGGGGCCATGCTCGTGGCTTCCACCGGTCTTGGCAAAACGATCATGGCCGCGCATGTGGTCGCCTATCTCCACATGCAGAGGGCCATCGACAAGGCCATAGTCCTGTGTCCCGCGGGCCTGAGACACATGTGGCGGCGGACCATGCGGGCTGCGTATGTATCAAGCGCTGAATTTTCCTATTATATTCTGTCGGTTGAAGATGGAATGCGCTACCGTGATATCGTGCTTCTCGAAAACGAGCTGAAAAGGGCCAATAAAAGGACGATCATCATTCTCGACGAAAGCCACCATTTAAGGAATTACATCGACGGCAGGGAGATTCGGCTGAGGCATAGTCGCATCATGGACGCAGTGGAAAAGAAAACGAAGATACTGCTCATGACCGCGACCCCGTACAGCCGCGAGGTGGGCGATATCAACGCCCAGCTCATGCTCCTGCCGGCCGAAGAGGGCGACCCCGACCTTTTCGGCGATACCAGGAAGAAATACTGGAGCATAGCGGCGCCATCAGAAATTTCCGAAATACCATGCAGCGTGGTATTGACCGCCCCGAGCGTCGTGAAGCATTTCAGCGTGCATGAAGGGGGGGAGCACTATGTCCTTTTTTCGGGGAACGAAAAGCGGTATTTCCCCCGGAAGATACATATGCGCAATGTCTATTACGAAAATCCCTGTGACCAAATGCTGATAGACCTGCTTGAGAACAGGCTCATGTACGTGAAATCAGACGCCGACACGGGGGCCTCGCTGTTTGAGCCTGAAACCGGGGGCGAGAGGGACCCCCTGCTCGAAGCAAGGGTCGTGCACCAGTTCTGCTCATCGTTGAAGCAGATTGACACCCTCATGGGGAAGATGGAACGCGAGGGGGGGTTCGAGAAGCTGAGGTTTGCGGACCAGGACAGGCTTACCGAATGGACGGCGCGTCAGCGGGCCCGTCTCCTGCCCCTGCTCAAGCATGATGAGCTTGAATCGAAAGATGAAAAGATCATGAAAGTCGCGGAAATAATACAAATGTTTCCGGACAGAAAAGCGGTGATATTCTGTTATTACCATGATACGACCAGGTATGTCGCCGAATCCCTCAAATCGATGATACCGGATAAAAAGGTAGAGCATACCGTTGAACGTAAGTCTGACGAGATCGAAGACTTCATACGCAGGTTCGCGCCGGTTTCAAACAGCATCGACCTCGGGGACCTTGAAGATGACAGTGAAATTAAAAAGGGAAGGGAAATAGACGTGCTTGTGGCGACCACGGCCCTTTCCGAAGGGTTCAATTTCCAGGACGCCTCGGTGCTTATCAATTTCGACCTGCCGTGGACGGTGCTCGTGCTCGCACAGCGCATGGGAAGGATACTCCGCCCCTGGAAAGACCCGCGCGAGATATACATATTTACCCTGGTGCCGTCAACCATGAACAACGAGCGCGTCAACCACGCGACGAACTGGAAGGACCGGCTCGTGCGCAGAAACGAGGAGCTGAAATCATTCGCGGACATCCCCGTCCTGGTGAAGGAGCAGGATTCCGAGCTGGAAATGATCCATCTCGCGCATTCGGTCCAGCAGATCGGCGACGTGGTCCTGGACCTCGACCAGGTGTTCGAATTCATTGAAAACGCCGAGCACCTGAAAACGAGCGGGTTTATTGACGACCTGGCCTTGCTCGATGACGATATGAGAAAAAAGATAATGAGGCACCCCTTCGGCATAAAAAGCTGTAAGGTCGCGCCGGTTCGGAAGCCGTCTCTGTATGTACTGTTCAGCCACAGGACAAGGATGTTTCCCGCCATCATGAACGAAGACGG
Organism: Spirochaetota bacterium; assembly: GCA_035400945.1. Taxonomy (GTDB): domain Bacteria; phylum Spirochaetota; class UBA4802; order UBA4802; family UBA5550; genus RBG-16-49-21. Next base: position 20,297 of record DAONAJ010000052.1, on the reverse strand, counting down.
ATCGGTTTTTCTTAACAGCAATAAGATGGACGAGATCATGCAGATCATACGGTCGTTGCCCGGTGAAGAGCCGTATATGGCGGATTTCAGCCCTGATGATATTGATGTATGGCTGCAGAAGGCCTGCAACGAATGGGCGGCGCTGAACGGCTTCATGCCGGGGGGCCTTAAAATAGTCTGCTACATGCCGCTTGTACCGAAAAATAAATGACGGGATGATTTGATGAATATTTATCTGGTATGGCATAATGAACATGTGTTCCGGGGGTGAGTTTTATTTTGAACAATAAACATGACAGTAAATACCGCACTGCCGCCTTCAACTGGCTCCATGAACAGGTCGCCATCCATGGCGATGTGCTCCCCTGGGAATTGTTGAAACAGGGCTTCGAGATTGAAGGAAAACGAATCACCCTTGTCGGTCCCCAGGGAATATGGAAGCCTGCCGTTTTCCCGGAAATACCTCTCTCTATAATGACTAAAATCGATGGGCCGTATAATGATGCATTTTCCAGTGACGGCCTTTTGCTCTATCGCTACCAGGGCACCAATCCCAGTCAGTGGGACAACGCGGGCCTCCGCAAAGCCATGAGAGAGCAAACACCGCTTATCTATTTCTATAATTTAGTGAAAGGCCACTATCTGGCTATCTTCCCGGTTTATATTGTCGGCGATAATCCCGGCGATCTGGCTTTTACTGTTGCCGTGGATGACGAGCAGTTCATGAAGCTGAACGGCTCAGCTGATTCTTCGTTGTTGGCTGGATCAGGTGCCGATGCACGGCGCCTCTATGTGACTTCCACGGTAAAGGTCCGTCTCCATCAGCGCACCTTCAGAGAACGGGTCATTGACGCGTATCGCGAGCAGTGCGCCCTGTGCAGGCTCAAACACCGTGAGCTCCTTGACGCGGCCCATATTATACCTGACAGCGATCCCCTGGGCGAGCCGATAATATCAAACGGGCTTTCATTGTGTAAAATTCACCATGCGGCCTTTGATAATAATATCCTCGGCATTCGCCCTGATTATACAGTTGAGATTCGGGAAGATATTCTTAAAGAAACAGATGGTCCGATGCTGAAGCATGGGCTGCAGGGACTTCATGATACGCAAATCATAATGCCCCGGGAAAATTCCCTCAGGCCTGACCCTGCCAGGCTTGAACATAGATATACAATATTTAAAAAGGCAGGGTAGTATGGACGAAAAGACCCTTGAATGCTACTCCTCCCGCATAAAAGAAACAACCGATCTTTACCGCTCATGTAAAGGCAAGGGCGTAAGCAACTATTTCCCCCAGGCATGTATCGCGTTTCATCATGAGGTCAATAATCAGAAGCGGGATAAATTGCCGACCCGGGAATTCCTGCGATCAAGGCGTGACGTTCTTGTCGGGTGTTGGAATGTCATTCAGAGGAAATATCCGTCCCGGTTTAATAATGAATTCCGTAAAAACACCGGACTGGCCTTCGCTGATAATTGGCACCTTTCGCCATTTTCAACAGTCAGTGGAGCTGTAGAGATCACCGCCCTTCAAAGGGGTATTGAAAGGTGGGGAGGTTAAAATATAATGCCCCACCTCCACCCTCCATCCCTCGACCACCTTGACTCCCGCTTCGACGCGGAAAAGGAAGTCTATGGCCGCATGGCCGTCCTGGACGACTCCTATCATGTGTTCCATTCCGTCACCTGGAAAGACTCCCGTGATGGTGAATGTGATATCATCATATTCCACGAGCTCAAAGGCTTCATCGCCCTTGAAGTAAAGGGGGGCGGAGTGAAGCATGATGGAAGATTCTGGACCTCCACCGACCGCCATGGCGAAGTCCACCCCATCCATGATCCGGTGAAACAGGCCCGGGATGCCATGTTCGCTATAAAGCGCACGTGGGAGGAAAAGTATGGTGCTGATATGCCGGGGGTGTTTTCCTGGGCGGTATGCTTTCCCGACTGCGCCTGGGACCCCTCCTGCCGCACCCTGGACCTGCCGGAGCATGCGGTGCTGGAATCCAAAGGCCTCAATGATATAAAATCGTGGGTTGAGCGCCAGTTCTATGAACAGGAAAAGCGCCACGGATCGAAAATACTATCAAAGAATGACAAACAGCAGTTCCTTGATCTGTTCGATAAGACCATGTCGGTGCCCCTTTCTCTGAATCGCGCTATCGTACGTCAGGAGGAGGAGATACGCGTAACTGACCGGATGCAGGACTACCTGCTGGACCTTTTTGACGATAAGGCCCGCATCGGATTCCAGGGCGCCGCCGGTACCGGCAAGACCTGGATTGCCATGAAGAAGGCCCGGCGGCTGGCAGAAGAGGGAAAATCGGTATTGTTTCTCACCTACAACCGTCAGGTGAATGATTTTGTGTCCGATAAGCTTGAAGGAGTTAATTCTGTTACTGTTAAGACCTTCCATGCCTTTGCCCAGGGCATAATTAGAGAATACCTGAAAGACCATATGGTCGATCCGGGATGCCGGAAGTGCTTTTTTGCCTGCATTGATGATCTGGCAAGGCAGGTGGGTGAGGGCAATGAAGAGGAAAGCGAAAAGAGCGTCAGAAAAAGGGAACTCACTATTGACAATAAACTCAATGGCGCCCTGCATTTTTTGAGCACCATACCGGATGATATGACCTGCGGCGACATACTTAACGACCATGGGGCTGATCTGCCTGCGGCTGTTCGGCAGGTAATGAAATATCTCCTGCCTGATGGGGAAGGAGGCTTCTTCGAAGACCGGGTGCCCCTGGCGGTAATGTCCATCTTCGAGGCAGACAGGGGCGTGCGCGAGCGGTATCATTATGACGCACTCATCATAGACGAGGCGCAGGATTTCCATAAGCACTGGTGCGAATGCCTCAAGTACCTCTTCCTGGATTATGGCGACCGCATCTGCTATATCTTTTACGATGACAACCAGACCATCTTTACCAGCGACGCGGAACTGCCGGTCACTGACCTGATAGCTTCGGCTGGGCTGGAAGACCATATCTTCAGGCTGCGGGACAATCTGCGGAACACGGCATCGATCCATGATTATGCCGTTACAAAAACCGGGAAGGGTGCCACGGCGAGGCCTTTCGAGGTCCCCGGCCTGAAGCCGGAGGAGATAACCGTTAAGGGTGATGCCGCCGGAAGGTCAGCGGTAGCAGGGATATTGAAAGACCTGATTGAGACCCATGGCATCAGTCGGGACCGTATTGCGGTATTGTCGAACCGCAGCATGCCCAACTCAATCTTTGCTGACATGCAGATTGCCGGAGGGTATAACATAACAGAAGGCACCGGCGCCAGGGGAGGGGTCCGGTTCCGCACAATCCAGAAGTTCAAGGGCCTGGAGGCGGATGTGGTTATCCTGGTGGCCCATCGACGGGGGCAGGATAAGGATCCCCGGTACCAGGCAGATGAACTTCTCTACGTGGGTTATACCAGGGCGAAGCATTTGTTGTGGGTGGTGAATGTGCAATGATAAAGCATAGGAATATAGTTGATTTAATTGTAATTACTATTTTTTCTTTTTTATTTCTTTGAATATAGATTCAACGTCATAATGAGAAAGCCAGGTGTGGCGTTCTTTTGTATAATCACCGCTGCCGGAATCAAATTCATGGATGAAACGGATCATCCCGTCAGGGCCCAAGGATTTAATCAGGGAATCGAAACCTAGTTTTCTGATTTCATCGATTTTCATATTGGCTTTCATTTTAAATAATACTCCTGCATCCATTGAATCGGATTTTTTATTGATATCCTGATAGTTTTCTGATTCCTTGAAAACAATTTAATAATTTTATCATCGGTAGTCAAAAACAAATCGACCATTTCTTTCTCTGCGCAAGCAATATGATATGCGTCAAAACCGTTAAAACCGATTTCTGAAAGCATTTTAGCCCGATTTCGTATTGTGGTATCCGATACAACGAATTTATTGATAGATTTTGTTAAAGAAGATAATTTAAATTTTCGTACCGGATCCAGTGTCTTGCTTATTTCCAGCAGTAGGACATCGCTTCCTATGAGCTTAATTTTACCGTTTCTCGCGTTTTTCAAAATCAGGATAATGGCTTCAGATTCGATTTTTATTCGATCAACTGTCTGATCATCAAAGGGACGATTAAGACAACAGGAATCAAGATATATTGTTGGTATGTTAGGCAAGCGTCTCTCCGAATCTATATTCTTAAATTTGTATAATTACACAGGCTTTATGCCATAAATACAAAAATCAAGTAAAAATTGCGGACATGCAAAGTATCGTTGCCTGGGTATCTACGCGCTTTGTTTCTTTTTATCCCTGTACGTGAAGATATTTAAGACCGTGAACGATTGCTGTTTTCAAGACATTCATATATTGCACATCTATATTATATACATTTATTGTTCAACTTCCTTATGCAGGTTGAAAGAGATGTGCAAAAAAGTTAGTCTTACCTATTAATCGTGTCCAAATCGTGTCCAAGATTTTGGCGTAGAGCAACAAATCCCAACAAATCGCAAAGGACCCTTGGTGACGGGATTCCCTGGTGAAGTTAAATTTGATTAAAAATGGGGTGTTTTTATCGCAATATGAGGCGATTTTAAGCAACGAATAGCAACGAAAGGGAGGGGGATGTGGGCGCTACTGGACTTGAACCAGTGACCCTCTGCTTGTAAGGCAGATGCTCTTCCATCTGAGCTAAGCGCCCTGTTGTTTCGGTTTCTTGCCGTTTAATTTGCTGGCGCGGAAGGCGAGGGATGTTTTGGCCGGAACTTCGATGTCTTTGCCCGCTATGGGTGAAAAAACCTTGCGGGCCTTTTTCTCTGACTTATAGAAGGTGCCGAATCCGCGGATTTCTATCTTCTCGCCTTTGAGCGCGCTTTCCTTGATCTTTTCGATGAAATTATCTACGATATAAAGGACCTCTTTCTTCTTTAAACCGCTCTGCCTGACAAGGCGGTCCACTATATCGGATTTTGTCATGGAATGCTCCTATGACTGGGCTTTCGCCAGCGCGTTAACCCGTTTCGCTATTCTGGATTTCTTCCGGGCGGCGTTTTTCCTGTGCACCACACCGACGCCGGCCGCCTTGTCGATGGTGGATACGAACTTGACGTACAGGTCTTTGACCAAGTCCGGCGACTGTTTGGCAGCCACCGCTTTCTCGACCTTTTTGGCCGCGGTGCGGATGGAGGACTTGACCTTGGTGTTGCGGGCACGCCGCTTTTCGTTCTGCTTGTTCCGTTTTTCCTGGGATTTGATGTTTGCCACTGTTTTTCCCTTGCTTTCTATAATATTGAACCGGCCCTAACGGCCGGTTTTGAGGATACAATTTCGAAAAGCAAATATGACGACACTGCCGGAAACTGTCAAGAATATTTATTAAATTTATTATTTATGTCAGGTTAACAATTGATTATATTTCATTCTGAATGATTTTTTTATCAACATATGGATTTTGGTCAGGGAATGTGTAAAGCGAAGCGGCTTTTGGGAACGTATTCCGGCCATGTAATAAACAGCGATTTCTCTTTATCCGGTATTTGAAATTTACATTACTCACCCGTAACGGTTCAGTGTTGATAAAATAGCAGGGTCGTAAAAATAATATTGCATAATTTGAGCTGTTTTTTAACATGCGTGTTATTGTGATTGTTGGTTGACCCCCCTTCATTTTTATTATTGTAATTACAACTATCTATGAAATGGTTATACGCGATCATTGCCGGTATACTGGTTTCCTCTATTACCGCTTATGCGGCAGGACAGACAGCGGACTCAGGAGGGGGCGCCGGCGCGGTCAGGAACGAAAAAGAAGCCGATGCCGGGCAGATGGAGCTTGACCGTTCGCATAAAACGTTCTATTTCAATCTCAGGAAAATCAACTGTCCCCATAGCGTATATCAGGGTGTAAACGGCAGGTTCAGAAATGAACTCCCCCGCATTCCCTATCTCCGGCTGACCCCGTACCGCGATATGACGGTTTTATTGAAGAAACAGGGCCTGGGAACTGAATGCTATGAGCAGGACTGCGCGCTCAAAAGCGGATCGGCCGCCGGCATGCACCGTGTCATCAACGGTTCGATTGAACAGGAAGTGATTAATTACCTTGAACCGCTCGGCACCGGCAAGCTGGAATACATCCTCAAGAAAAAGCAGACCATCAACTACATGATCCATGTGTATCTGTATAATGTTGAAAATAACAATGAAATGGCGCATATATACAGGAAGGTGTCCGATAACGAGCTTGATAAGGCCATATCGGAAATCATCGATGATCTGAAAAAATATTTCAAACCAAGGCCTCTGGTGCGTAAGACCGCCAGGGATCCGATCGTGCCGACACTTTCATGGTCGTCGACGGCCATTATAGCAAATGGCAAAATGAAAAGAATTATTTCAGCGAGCTTTGGTTTTACCATAGAAGCGGGCCTCCGGAATATCGCCTTTAATAACAGCCTTATCATGGTATCTGCCGGTATGCCGGCGGCAACCCTCAGGCGTGATAGGGTGGAAGCGTTTTACACGTTTCCCTTTTCAATTATAGTGGGTTATCATGTCCCGCTATTGAACGACCGGCTCTACATCGCGCCCCTTGCGGGTGGCGGGTACCAGGTGCATGTCATCAAGGACGTGGGTATCGGTTCAAAAAGAACCTACTGCGATCCTCTTGCCGTGTTTCGCCTGGAGCTTGGCATTGAATGCTATAAAAACCTGTATGTTATGGTCCATGGGGGATATGCGCTCTTTTTCGAGAAGACCGTGCAGGGTCACTACGCGGCGGTAGGGGCCGGCTTACAGTATTTTTTCAGGTAAAATGGGGAGGATTTGATGAAGAAGAGATCAATGGTAGTGATAGACAGGAATTTTCAGCTGAAACTGGCCCGTAAGGTCATGGCGATTTCCATGGCGGGCTTCTCGCTGGTCATCGTGTTCCTGGTGGTTTCGGCCACCATCACGAACATCGGTTTTTTCAAGAGTCTCGATGACCTGAACGGCGCCATACAGGTCCAGAACAATATCGTCGGATCGTTCGTTGAGTTCGCCCGCCTTGTCGAAAACGCCCAGCTGGTCCTGGCGGCGAACAAGATCATGGTGGATCATACCCGCAGCATACAGATCATCCACAAGTATCTTGATCTGCTGCGGAACTGGGCGCTGAGGAACATGATTTTTCTCGCTTTCATCATACTGGTGATGATTCTTCAGGGCGTCTGCTTTTACTTCTATATGCTGCGGGTCACCCACCGCATATCCGGCCCCGTCTTTGTCATGAACAGGTATATCGACAGCATCATGAGGGGGAAGGAGCCGGTTGCCCGCGAGCTTCGTCCGAAGGATGAGCTCAAGGGTTTGTATAACGATATCAAGAAGCTCGGGAACGCGTATAAAAAAGAAAAAGAAAAAAATAAAAAGCTTAGAATGAAGTCAAGGGAGCTCAAGGCTAAACATATGGCCGGTGACTGATGTAACGCGGCGCGGGGCGGGCGCCATTCCGGCGAATGGTCCGTCGCTTACGGCAGGGGGTCGTTATCGGAGAACACGCACCCCGAAATCAGGGGGGTTGTGAACCCGTCATAATAGACCGCGCCGCCGCCTGATCCAGACGATCTGTTAAAGGTCAACGTACACGACTGGATACGGGGCGACCCTCCCATCATCATGCATATTCCGCCGCCGTATCCGCTGTGTATATCGGCTGAATTGTAGTGTATTCCGCTCGCCTCTATGATGCAGTCCGAATCGTCAAGGTAGACGCCGCCGCCGTTTATTGCGGTGTTGTGACTGACGGTGCAGTTCGTTATGGTCGACGGGCCGTACATGAGCACGGCCCCGCCGTTTCCCGCCGCGGTGTTATACTCGAACGTGCAGTCCGCCAGGGACGACGGGTGGAGGCGGTCACACACGGCGCCGCCGTCCAGCCCCGCGGTGTTTTGCCGGAACAGGCATTCCTGGACCGTCATGACGCCGTTATTGCACAGGGCGCCGCCGTATTCTCCCGCGCTGTTGCCGGTAAGGTGCGAACCGGTGAAGTCAAGGCAGCTGTCGGTGGACACGTAGACCGCGCCGCCGTCCGATTGGGCGGTATTGCCGCTGAAGATGCATTGCGTGACGACCGGATGCGACCCGGAGCGGTTGAACAGGGCGCCGCCGTCTTCGACGGCGGTGTTCTGCGTAAAATTGCAGAGCGTGACCGTCGGGCTTGCGCCGTAATTATAGATGCCGCCGCCGGAATCCGCCGCGCTGTTGCCGGTAAAAACGCAATTGTACAGGGCGGGACTGCACCCGATATTTATCATGCCGCCGCCGTTTCTGTCATTGTCAGCGCCGTTCGCCTTACCGCCGCGCACGGTCAATCCGTCAAGCAGTGTGCCGGGAGCTCCCCGGATGACGTGGTACACGGTTCCCTGTCCGTCAATGACTGCTGCGTTGAGGACCGGATCGCGGTCTTCCAGGCGGAACTCGGAACCGTTAAATCCGCCGTACAGGGCGATGTCCTGTTTGAGGGCGGCCAGCGTGGTGTCGGTTTCCCTCGTCTTCAGGTAGGTTCCGGCGGCTATCCAGAGCCGGTCCCCCGGGGCCGCCGCGTCGATTGCGTCCTGCATATTGTTGAAAGCGGTGTCCCACCACGCGCCGTCGCCGCCGGGGGGAGCGGAGGCGCGCACGAATATCACCCCATCCGGAATGATCACCAGGCCTACGGTCGTCGTAGGGCTCACGGCGCCGTCCGGATCTTCGGCATGGAACGTGAACGAATCATGGCCGCGATAATCGGTATCCGGAACAAAGCGCCAGAGGGACCCATCGACCTGCGCGAGGGTCCCGTGCGACGGGTTGCCGGATATATGGCAGGTAATCGTATCCCCGTCGGCATCGGCGGCATGCAGACGAAATTCCGATGCCGTGTTAATGCGGATTACCTGCCGGTGGCCGGTTGCGACCGGGGCGTCGTTTATCGACCGGACGGTGATGCTGACCGTTGCCGCGGCGCTGTCATCGCTCCCGTCGCTGGCATGAAACGTGAAAGAGTCTGCTCCGTGATAGTCTGTCTGGGGAACGTACCTGCATTGCCGCATGCTTTGATAGAGGCTCCCGTGCCGGGGCGGCATGTCGATGGTGAATGACAGCGGATCGCCGTCCGGGTCCTGCCCGGCCAGCTCAATGGCGCATTCCGTGTCTTCGTCCGTTTCCGCCGACTGGTCGAAGGCGGACGGGGGGTCGTTGACCGGGCCGACCATGATGGAAACCGCGGCAATGGTGCTCGACGCCATGCCGTCGTCAGCGTAAAACGTGAAGCTGTCAGCGCCGCTGTAATCGGATGGCGGCGTGTAAATCCATACCCGATCGTCGCCGGGGAACTGGACGAGTGTCCCGTGGACCGGGAACGAGACGATATGATACGTCAGGGGGTCGTTCTCCGGGTCCGACGCGCGCAGCGTTATCTCTTTTGGCGTGTCCTCCGGCGTGGATACCGATTGGTCGTACGCGGTGGGCGTGTAATAGGCGTTGCCCACGGCGATGGTCACGGCGGCGTTGTTGCTGACGACGGTCCCGTAGGCCGCGTGAAATTGTATTGTGTCGACCCCGTTGAAATCGGAGCCGGGCGTATAGGTCCACTTGTTATTGCTGAGCGGGTCTTTGGCCAGGACGCCATGCGCCGGGGCGGTATCGATGGTAAAGACGGGATCGCCTCCGTAGGTGTTGCGGCACCGCAGGGTGAAATCGATCGGGGTGTTGGACGGCGTCGCTATGAAGCTGTTTTCCGCCGTCAGTTCCCTCAGTCCGCTGAATGGGAAAAGGGGCCCGCCGCCGTCTTCGGAACATCCCGCCAGCATGGTGATCAAGGCGCACAGGGCCGCCGCTGTTGCGGAAAGGCTTCGCATCATGGCCATCTGTTTGTTGCTGACGGAAAATCCAACCATATCCATAACGTGTCAAATGCCGTATACCAAGCGCAAAAAAATTTTTACAGCCGATTTTTTTATTTTTTGGAGAGATACTTGTACGGTAATTATCTGTTTGTATGCCATTAGTAAAGTCCATGAAAAAAATCAATTATTTTATTAATGGGGTGGAATAAAATTGTGCTTGATTTTTATTCTGCGCGCGCGTTTCAAACATTAATCGCACACTAGTTATATAAAATGTTCACAACTTGCTGAAAATGAAATTAATGCCACTCATTCAGGTGACGTGCGTCCTCATCGTCATGACGCTATCGGCCGTGTCCTGCTCGAACATGCTGGATAAATATCCGAGCAAGGACTTAGAGAGAAATCTTATTGCCATTCCCTCGTATTTTTCGATCAATAATGACGCCTATCTCACCTATTCCGTGTCAGTCACCCTCAATTGCGGTGTCAACGGCGCCGAGGCGATGCGTTTCAGGAACAGCGGCGGGGCCTGGAGCGGATGGGCCCCCTTTGCCCGGGAGTCGGCGTGGATCATCGAGAACCGCGCCGGATTGAGGCGGGTTGATGCGGAGTTCCGTTTAATAAGCGGCGAAATCGCTTCATATTATGATGATATTGAATACGTGGACCGCATCACCGCCATGGAGGGCGCGTCCGTAGAACAGCTTGGATGGAGCGTGTCGATATCGGCGGACGGGTATACGGTCGCCGCCGGGGCCCCGGGATCGGGGACGGGAACGGCGTTTATCTATGACTGGAACGGCACCGCATGGACCGGGCGCGAGCTGATCCCCGCCGATGTGAAGGCGGGGGATCGTTTCGGCTTCAGCGTTTCCCTGTCGGCCGACGGGAATACGGCGGCGGTCGGGGCCTGTTGCCATAACGGTGAACAGGGCGCGGTGTATCTCTTCGAGCGCAACCATGGCGGCACCGGGCACTGGGGACAGAGGGTTAAAGTCACCGGATCCGACAGCGCGGCCTATGACAAGTTCGGCTGGAGTGTTTCCCTTTCGAAGGACGGCAACACCCTTCTCTCCGGCGCCCTGGCGCATAATTCGGAGCGGGGCGCCGCCTATATCTTCGAGCGTGACCGGGGAGGGGCCGATGCCTGGGGTCAGAGCGCCAAGCTCACCGCTTCAGGCGCCAGTCAGGACCAGTTCGGGGTGAGCGTTGCCATTGCGTCTGGCGATACCGCCGTGGTGGGGTCCTTCTGGCGCCAGGTCGATTCAAATGCGCGGCAGGGGGCGGCCTATATCTTTGAAAGGTCCGGCGGATGGGGCCTCAGCGGCATCTTGACAGCCCTTGATGGGGCAGAAAATGACTATTTTGGGAATAGTGTCGGAATATCGGCCGACGGCGATACGATAGTTATCGGTTCCTGGGGCGATGACATCAATAGTTTTGGGGATGACCGGGGCTCAGCCTATGTGTACGGCCGCGGCTTGGGAGGGGGCGGCGCCTGGGGACTGGCGGCAAAGCTCACCGCCTCTGACCGTCAGGACAGCGACCGGATGGGCTGTTCTGTGGCTGTATCCGATGACGGCGGCGTCATTGCGGTCGGTGCCTTTCAGGACGATATAGGCACGAAGTATGACCAGGGGTCGGCGTATCTCTTTGAACTGCGGGGCGCCGGATATGCGCAGACGCGGCATCTCGTGACGGTGGAAGGCGAGCGGATCGACCGCCTTGGCGTCAGTGTCGCCCTGTCGGCGGCGGGCGATGCCGTTGCCGCGGGCGCGAATTTTGATGATGTCAACGGCAGGGCCGACGAAGGTTCGGTATATCTGTTCCGATAGAACGGCTATCCTTTTTTTGACTGATTCAACGGTATCTTGAAAGTCAGGCCGGCCGTGACCTGGCCCATGTTGGGGACTATTGTGTCCATGTACTTCAGTGCCGGGACAAAGGATACCAGGAACCTCACCCCGACATCGACATTCAGGTAACCCGTGACCGGGATGGCGGCGCCGGCCCCGATGACGAGCCCTCCTGCGTCATGACGCAATTTTTTCGGTATTTCATGCGTGATTGAGCAACCCATGATCCTGACCCTTTCATTCCAGGACGTAATTTTCGCCGAATAGTACAGACCCACGTCGGCGCAGGCGTATTTCAGGAAAAAAAATTTGTATCCCAGGCACGTGTTGATGAAGGTGAGATAGAGTTTGTTCGACATGGGGTAAAGCATCCATTTCCGTTTTATGGTGAACCGTTCGTGAAGATATTCCGTGCCCGCGAAGAAGCCGCCGGAATCAAAGACCAGGTAGCCGACGGTCATACCGCCGGAATAACCAAGCTCAACAATCCTGCGTTGATCGCCGGTTCCGGTGATATTTCCCGATGGATACGTTCCGCCCGGACCGGCGTACAGGGACAGGAACAGGGTGCCGGCATTGCCGCTTGTTGCGGCGCTGTCGGACGCGTCATTTTCCTGTTGCAGTTTTTCATCGGTGACCCGTGCCGCCGCGGCGGTAACAAAGGACGTCATCGAGAAAATCAGCATAACGATCGTTAAATATTTTTGTATTGGATTCATACCGCACCGTATCCTTTTTTATCTAACAGTCATTATTATTAACACCCGGAAAGTTGAATGAGGCGCCGGGTGTATATTTTTTTCAACCGGCGCGCCAAATCCAGCATAACAGGTGATTGTATGAAATGGATGTTTTCCGATGTTTTTTTTCACTTATTTAAATTGGCGGCATTATTATCAATCAAAAATTGGACACGGATAAAAAAATTAATTGACACCCTGTCCAGTTTTTTAATTCATAATTATCTGTCACTTTTTCCCGGAAATAAAAAAATTTGTCATTTTTCTTTGCCTGACGGCACTATCATACTAGGCAGAGGAACATGGCCTGCGCGGTATGACCGCGCGCCATACACATAAACAGGTTCCGTTTCAGCGATCCCGTATACACGCGCACCGCGGGGACGCGGAGCGAACTAATGGCACAGGGATATGAGAGGGTTACGTTCACTACTGAAGAGGTTTTCAGCCGCATCACATGCGGCCTGTTTGCTTGCACCGCTGCTGCTGCTGCCGTTGTCGTGCAACAACAGCCAGCCTGCGTCAGTCGTTTCCGGAGAAATCACCGTCAACAACCAGCCCATGGAGGGGGTCACGGTATACCTGACGCATCCCCGCTTCGGCACCGTTCCGACCCGGACCGATTCGAACGGCGTCTTCATCTTCCCCGACGCATGGGGCGGGACCTGTACCGTCACGCCGCGCCTGGAAGGATACACCTTCAGCCCCGAAACCCGGATCATTGACACCGAAAGAGCCCCCCTGGCGCGCCTGCATTTCACAACGGTTGTCACCTGGGCAAGAACGTACGGCGGCATGAACGACGAGTGCGCCAATTCCGTGCGTGAGACCGCCGACGGAGGATATATCGCGGCCGGCTACGTCGATTCCGACGGCGTGGGGAATTATGATTTTATTTTGAAGAAGCTCGACCTGTACGGAATCGAAGAGTGGTCCCGCACCTATGGCGGCGGCCTTAATGATGTCGCCTATTCCGTGGTCCAGACCGCTGATGGCGGTTATGTCATCGCCGGGGTCACTGAAACGGTCACGGATTCGGGCCAGGTCTATATCGTCAAGACCGGCGCGGACGGGGCCGTGGAATGGGAGCGGACCTGCGGCGGTCCCGATTGGGACGTTGCCCGTTCCATCCGCCAGATCGCGGACGGCGGCTATGTCGTGGCCGGGTATTCCGACAGCACCGCCCTCAGCAGCATCAGGGTCCTTCGTCTGGACGCGGACGGCGACAGTATATGGGAGCGGACCTACGGCGGAGTTAATTTCGACCGCGCCTATGCCGTCGAGGAAACGGAGGACGGCGGGTTTATCGTGGCGGGGGCCACGGAATTTTTCAGCACCGGTTACAGCCAGATGTGTCTTCTTAAATTGTACTCCAACGGCGACGAGGAATGGACCAAGCGGTATGCCACCGGCGACCGGAACGAGGCGAGGGACATTATGAACGTGTCCATGAACGGCACGATGCAGGATTTTGCAGTCGCCGGATTCGCGGAATGGGACGCGTCGGGATCCAGCGGCATTCTCGTCAAGGGTCTTGACGGGGACGGTACTGAGCTGTGGGCCGGACCGGTCGGGCCCGGTTCATACTGCAGGGCCTATTCCATTGACCGTGCGGGTGACGGGGGTTATATCCTCACCGGCTACCAATGGTCCGATGATTATGACAGCAGAAACATACTCCTGGTGAAGGTTGACGGCAGGGGCACAACTATGTGGAGCAGGGAATTCAACGGCCTGGCAAACGGCCCCGATGAGGCGTACGAGGTGAGGGCGGCCTCCGACGGCGGCTACATAATCGCAGGAAAGGCATGGTTTGAGGACACTAAAAACAACATGGCCATTATCAAAACTGACGGTTACGGTGAAATCAGCGGCGTGCGCGAGGGCATCGAATGACGGCGCGCTGCCCTAGTAATACGCGTCCCATGAAAACGGCGCCGGAAAAATCAAAAAAAACGGCCCGCAGTACGGCCCGCGCGCTTCTCGCGGCGCTGGTGCTGGCCGCGTCCGTCCTGGCCGGGTGTACCGGCGGCAGGAGCGGCGGAGCGATATCGGCGGCCGGCGGAGGCCTCATTCCGGAAGGCCTGCCGGTCAAAATCGTTCCGACCTCGATCGCGGCGGTCTGTCCCAAGAGCGGCATCATTTTGAACCAGGGAAGCGATGTCGAAATGGCCTGGCGGCTGTTCGACGGCAATACCGACACCCTGTTTACCGCGGCGGCCCCCGCGCGGGTGCGATTTTATATTCGGGAAGGATACACGGTCAGGCGGATAAAAATGTTCGGGCCAGTCAGGTACGGGGTAAAAGCGTATCTGGGCAGCGGCACGTCCCGGGAACTCGTCCCGTGGTTCAAGCCGGAGCAGGGGAAGGGCGGCAGCGGGTGGACGGGCTTTACGGCGGCGGCCCCCGCGGCGGCGGATTACATTGACTTCGATATCACGCCCGGGGACAATGACGGGTGCGGTATCCCGGAAATCGAGATATGGGGGGAACGTGACGGCGGCATCGCGTACGCCGCGGTGGCGGCTTCCCTCAGGGCCGCGGCCTCAGCCGACGAGCTGGACAGGGCGGCGGCCGGCAGCCCCGGTCACGTGTTCATCTTCAATGCCCAGCCGGACGATATATCCTTTTCGGCGAACGACAGGGACAATCCCGCCCGGTTCATCATCAGGCAGAACCTCAGACCGACCTCCATCAAGCGGGCATATCTGCGCTACAGCGCGAAAAACGTCTACCGGCCGGTGGGCATCGAGCACCGCGTCAACGGCATGGACTGGTTCGGCGGACTCGACATTCCCGTGCCGGAATCTGACACGGCCGAATGGAGGGAACAGTCCGAGGAGATCAATCCGCAGTGGCTCGCCCCCGGCGACAACAGCGTCGATTTCTGTTCGCCGAAGAGCGATGTCGCCATACGGTCCCTGCGCCTTGTCGTTGAGATCGATGAAGGGTGGGACTTCGCGGAATCCTGCTCGATCGCTGAAGCGGCCGACGGCGACGTTTCCACCGGCGCCGCGCTGAAAGAGGGTCCGGAAGGGATGGAAATCGCCTTCGAGCGGACCATCGAGCCCGATACTGTTCTCATCAACATGCCCGGTCCCCAGGCGGGGGCGCTGTCATTATACTACCTGTGCGATAACGCCTGGCGCGAGGCCGTTTCCGGCTGGAGGCTTGACACGTCGAAGCTGAAAGCGGGCTGGAACATCATTGCCCTGCCGGTCTCGCTGCCCGCTGACGCGGTGCGGCTGTCGCGTGACCCGGCCGGAACGGGCAGTCCGGTCACGATCAACGAACTCCGCGTCGGCGCGAGTCCCGTCGGCGGCGGATTGAGCAACGCCCGTGTCGTGGTGAGCTATCCCCGCGCCGGCGAATTTTTCGGCAGGGCCGCCTACGTGCAGGGCTTCACCGTGCCGGCCCGGAACGGCGCCGGCATGCTGTCCCTTTCGGCGGGCGCGGTCCCGATGGGCGCGGTCAATGCCGGGTCGCCCTTCGCCATATCCTTCACCAAGGACGATGCCGGCTTCGGCGGACAGGGCGACGACGAGGCATGGGACCCGGTCATCATAGCCAGGGACTCATTGTACTACGGCGCCAGGGTGGTGCAGCTGGACAATAATCTTCTTTCGTCCTCATCCGGATCGGGAGGCATCTCCGGCGGCGGCTCCAGCGGCGGAGGTTCCGGCGACGGAGGCTCCGTGTCCGGGACGGGGGGCTATTCCGCCGACGTGTATCCCGATTCCTCGAAAACGATCACCTGCGGGTCACTGACAATCACGGTCCCTAAAGGCGCCGTGAGCGAAAAGGTGACCATCACCGTGATCCCCCTGGGGCGAAACGACATTGCCGCCCTGAACGAGGGCATGGTCAACGTGACTTCGCCGGACGCCGGGTACCGTTTCCTGGTAAACGGCAGACCGCACTACCAGTTTAAAACGCCGATCCAGATTTCGTTTACCTACGGCACGGCCCTGCTCCCGCAAGGGCAGGACGACGGCGACGTGGCCATGTTCTATCACGATGAAGCGGCGAAGCTCTGGAAACGGCTGCAGCGCGTCAAGACCCCTGTCACAGGAACCGGTCCGTCCCCGGGTACGTCACAGTCGGCCGTAAGCGCGGTCGGCGCGGTCATGACCGATTCGGCCCACGGGCTCGTCACCTCGGAAACGGACCATTTTACCGACATCATAAACGCCACGCTGACGGTCCCGGAACACCCGGACCCGCTGGCGTACAATCCCAATTCGATAAAGGACATCAAGGCCGGCGACCCTTCGGCCGGCGTCAACCTGATCGAGGCGCCCGAGGCGAACAGCAACGGAGACGCGGTGCTGTCATACCCGATCGAGGTGCCCAGGGGCCGCAACGGCCTGCAGCCGCAGCTGGCCATCAGGTACAATTCCTCCGGCGGCAACAGCTGGCTGGGCCAGGGATGGGACCTTCCGGTGCCGTCCGTCACGATCGACACCAAGTTCGGCGTGCCACGCTATTCTAATGATGAAACCTACCTGCTGGAAGGCGCGGAGCTGGTGGAGACCGCGCCGGGAAGCGGCGTATTCCGCCAGCGCGTGGAGGGTCAGTTCAAGCGGATACGGCGCATGGGGAGCGCCTACAACAACTACTGGTGGGAGGTCACGGACAAGAGCGGCACGGTATTCGTGTACGGCCAGACAGCCCAGGCCAGGCTCTCCGGCAACGCGTTGCTGAAGCCGGGGGCCATCTTCACCTGGTTCCTGGAGCGCGTAACTGACAGGAACGGCAACACGATGTCCTACGAGTACGAACGCGTCACGTATCAGCCGCCGGGCTCATTTGAAACCTTTACCCAGCTCTATCTCAGAAGAATAACCTATTCCGGATCATACACCGTCGAGTTTGTCCTCGACCGCACCTCGCGGGTTGATATCATCACGTCGGGACGCAGCGGTTTCGGGGTGGCCACCTCGTGCCGCCTCTCGTCCATAGACGTAAGGTTCAACGGGGGCCTGGTGCGGCGTTACGGCCTGGTTTACAAACAGTTGAATGAATCGCCGTTCCAGAAGTCGCTTCTCGAACGGATCGTCCAGTACGGCGAAGATGGATCGACCGCTTTCAACGAGCACAGTTTCGATTATTATGACGACATGCGGGACAGCGGAAACAGCTTTATACCCTCCGTCTGGGGTAACGCACACCAGTCGTTCATCCACCTGATCCTGTTCCCCTGGTACACGAGCGCCCTTGGCTCAAACCTGGGCAACAGCGGCAGCACCTATGTGGATGTCGGTTTTTCCCCGCTCTATTTCAACCAGAAGTTCATATCCCTGGGCGGCAAGGGGGGCGTGAACTTCGACATGAACGACGCGGTCAGCGCCATCGGCGACGTCAATGGCGACGGCCTGGCGGACCAGATATACCTTGACAGCGGATTCATCGGCGGCGCGGCTCGGTATCGCCCCAACCTGGGCAACGGCTCGACCATGGGCCCCGGCCTTTTTGGGGTGGGCATACCCCTCTTCGGTCTCGGCGGGAGCCTGGGAAAAGAAATGAGCATGAGCGGCAACGGCGGGCCCACGCTTAATATGGGAGTCGGAGGTTTCCTGGACATGAGCTTCGGCACGCAGACCTCTATGAGCTATCTCACCGACGCGAATGGCGACGGCCTGACCGACTTCGTGAACATGGGCATGGTCATGTACAATCACGTTCAGGACCTGGACGTGGTCTATCCCACACCGGTGTATTCGCCATTACCCCCCCTGTACGGATCCGCGGTTGAATTCAACGGCGATGGCACCGCGGATCTTTCAGAAGTGGAGCTGGGCGAGGTGCCCTCGAAGGAAACGCAGATCAATTCGTACAATTATTACCGCGACGATGCGATACGCATGTGGAAGGCCCCCTACCGCGGCCTGGTCCGCGTCACCGGCAGCGTGCGCCTGGGTGATTACAAGCCGCGGGCGGGCGAGATCGTCCAGACCTACACCGGCGAGGACGGCGAACCGGTGGAGGTCAAGAACGTCGTCAGGGAATATCTCACGGACGACGGTGCGCGCGTGAGCATTGAGAAAGGAGGCGCGGTGCTCTGGTCGGCGGAGCTCGGCAGGGAAAACTTTGAGCCGGTGGATCCCTACGGCGTCGACGACATATGGGTGGAGCAGGGCGACGAGATCTACTTCAGGGTAAATTCGATCAACGACGGGGCCTATGACATCGTTCTCTGGGACCCGGTCATTGAATACCAGGGCGTTGACCCTGAGCTTCACGATGAAAACGACCTCCCGGTCAACCGCTACCAAGCGTCGGAAGACTTCAACCTTGCCGGAGAATCCGAACGCTCCTTCACCGTCCCTTTCAACGGGAGCGTGCGCATGACCGGCGCCCTCCGGAAAGAGGCGGCCACGTCGGACGATATCACCGTGACAATTGTCAGGGTGGACACGGACGGCAACAGGTACTTTTTATATTCTGAAACCGTTCCAGGTGATTACGTGGGTGAAGTCAATCTGGGGATGCCCCTTGACTTCGACGTTACGAAGACGGGCACGAGCGCCGATAGAATTATCTGCTCCCTGCATTCCGATACCCCGATCAACTGGAACAGCGTGCGGTGGGTCCCCCAGCTACGCTATACCGGTACTTCCATAACCTATACTGACGGTGACGGCGCAATGCAGACGCTCGACCCGGAGCAGTACAAGCTTGAATACACCCTGCCGGTAACTGCCCGGATATACCCGAAAACCGACCGCAATCCCGTTGAGCCCTATGTGGTGCCGGCCGGTAGGGGCGGCGCCGCGAGGGTTATTTACCGGGTGCAGCGCATTGCCGGCGTGCAGGTCCCGGCCGATTACCAGGCGCGGGTGGCCCTGGCCATGAAAAAAGACGGTGCCCTGGTGCGCAAGGAAACACGGTTCATCAGCCCCCTGGACAATGACAATATTGTTCTTGATTTCGAGACTAACGTGATCCCCGGCGACAGGCTGTATTTCGTATGCGCTTCAGACAGGAGCGATTTTACCGCCTATGCCCTGATCGGCACGCCGATGATATACTTTGAATCAGAAAATCCCCGCGCAGCGGGGATCATTCAGCCCATCATCGGCCATGAAGCCATGGTGTTCGTATACCGCGCCCGGGAAAAGCAGAGCGCCTTTGCGGGTGGCTACCGCGCGTGGTATTACGGCCGATGGAACGGCGAGATAGACGTGCTAAATCCGGCGGACATGAAGCCCCTTGACGAGCAGGGCCTGGATCTGCCGAACCAGAATGATTCAGTGGACGTACTCCGCGCAAAAGTCGAGGCGATAAACGCGAAAACGCGGACCTTCTCCGCGATGGTGCCGAACCTGAAGCCGGTGAAGGACACAAAAAACCAGTTCATACAGCCGCCGACAATAGCGATACCGGACGGGGACCGCGGTATGTGGTTCGGCAACGACCAGGATTGCTGGATCTCGCCGGGGAAGATGAGCGCCACCCGGATCGGCCGCAAGTACATTGAAGAGGGCCCTCCCGGCGATGAACCGGGCAAGACGAAATTGACCCTGGCGACGAGCGGTTTGGCGGGATTTTTCGCCCGCGCGGTCCCCAAGTTCACCACCACCGAACACAAGGGACACGGCGCGAGCGCATGCGGAGTGGGCGGTGATGAGACAGAGGGTTCAAGCAAGACGTACATGGATTATTTCGACCTTAACGGGGATCGCTTTCCCGATATCGTGAGCAAGGGGAGGGTGCAATATACCAACAAGAACGGCATCATGGATATAATGCTTCCCGTCGCTACCCTTGGAGGGGCGGTCAGGGAAAACAGCAGCAAGAATAAAAATCTCTCAACATCGTCGGGCGGCTGTTCGAGCGTGGA
>DAONAJ010000051.1:0-30872 GCA_035400945.1 Spirochaetota bacterium | reverse complement strand
TTTCAGCGCTGAAACCGTTGAGACCCTTATAAAAAAGGGTGACCTGAAGGAGGCCCGGAGCTTCATTCTGAAGCAGCTGGTGGCATATGAAAGTCCCTCCCTCTTTTATTCCCTGGCGCTGATCGATATGCTCCAGTCTGAAGATCCCTCAATGTATCTTCAAAAGATAATGCTGCTGCAGCCCTCCCTTTTCTCCATTTCAGATTACGTGAACTATCTTGAAAACAACGGCTTGGAAAATCCTTTCAGCCGGTTCCTTGACCGCATGGAATCCATCGATCCTTCTTTGTTCAGCAAGGACCGTGGCAGTGTACCTTCAACGGTCCTCTACCGGGGGAGAATATTCATCCTCCAGAAAGACGGAAGCAGCAGGGTGTACTGCGAAGAGATCGTTCATGTCGGAAATGACGATGGCGTGAGACGGTGGGGGGACATCAGGATACCCTACCCGGGGCAGATACGGCCGGTCCGACTGAGTGTCTACGATGAAAAGGGCGCCAGGACCGATTCG
Organism: Spirochaetota bacterium; assembly: GCA_035400945.1. Taxonomy (GTDB): domain Bacteria; phylum Spirochaetota; class UBA4802; order UBA4802; family UBA5550; genus RBG-16-49-21. Next base: position 30,361 of record DAONAJ010000051.1, on the reverse strand, counting down.
TATACCATGCGCAATCTGCAGACGGGCCGGTATCTGAACATCAGTTCCATCGTGAAAAACTCGATCGTGCACCTGTCATATATAGTTGATAATCCCATCATGAGCCCTTCGGAGAGCAGGTTCTTTTCACTGCCCCTCGAGTATCTCCAGCATTATGATGAGCCGGTGAAACGGGTTTCAATTAAAGTCATCGCTCCGGAAGGAACAGCCGTTCATTTTCTCTTCAAGGACAACGTAGCGGTGAAAAAGACTTCCGCCGATGGACTCCAGCTCCATGAAGCAGTCATGGAAAATATCCCGGCGATTAAGAAGGAGCCCTTTGCCGGCGGCAGGCAGAATTGTCTCCATTATTATTCCTTTTCAACCATGGACGGGTTTAATGATTTTTCCGCCTGGTACCGGGGCATCATGGCGAGAAAAATCACATCCCGCAGCGTCCCGGCATCCCGGTTCAAGAGGGAAACCCTTGAAAAAACCATAGCCGCTGTCTACGATTTCGTGGCGCGGGAAATTGAGCTCCAGAGGAATGTCCTGTACCTTCCCGATTCGCCTGAAAACACACTTTTCAGGGGGTCGGGCACTCCAGAGGACAAGGTGCATCTTGCGCGGACACTGCTGGAAAACCTGGGTATCATTTCATACGTTGCCTTCGCGCGGAACCGGTTTCTCCCGGAAAAGGCGGACTGTCTCTATCCGGGTTACTTTTCCCATGTACTTCTCTGCGTTCCCCTTGATGTTAAGAACGCCCTGTGGCTTGATTTTTCAGGCCGGTACTTCCGCTGCGGGGTTACGGCTTGCTCTGTCGACGGAGCGGACGCCCTGGTGCTGCTTCATGATTCGTACAGCCGGGGCAGGGTCAGGAGCCTGGATAATCGTTCAACCCTATGCAGGTACGATATTGCGGTCAGGGATGACGGCAGCGCCCTCTGCGATATAGAGGCGTCTTTTATCGATACAAAGGGCGAAATGCGGAGATATTTCAGCAACCCCCTGGAACGGGAGGAGTCGGTGCGCCGGTTTTTCATCGGCAGCGTGCCGGGATTTTCCATGGAAACATTCAGGGTCGAAAATTACAGGGAATGCGACAAGCCCTTTATTGTGGCCGCAAAGGGCGCCGGATCGGGTTTCGCCCTTTCGGAGCCGGGCCGCATGATCCTGCAGCCGGTGCTGAATAAATGTGAAGTCTATGACTATGTAGCGCTTCCTGAACGGGAACATCCCCTTGTGATAGAAAAGCCGATTGATGAAAAAGAGACGTACCGGTATACGCTGCCGTCTCATTACGGGAATCAGGAAATATCAAAAACGCTTGCGCTGAATACCAGGTTCGGCAGCTGCAGGGTAGTCATTGCAAAAAAGGGCGGTTCACCGGTTCTGGAAGTGAAAAAGGAAATCCATGTGAAGGCGGCGCTCATTGAGCGCGGCGACTACAATGAATTCGTAAAATTTTGTCTGGAATTGAAAAAAATCGAGAATGAAACGGTGATACTGAAATGAAGACCATTTCGAAGACCGTTTCAACGAGCAGCGGTGATTAACCCTTTTTCGACAGCTTTTCCTTCAGGAGCTTTTTCTTTCTCTTGATCTGTTTCTTCGCCCTCTGGCGCTTTTCTCTGGCGTTATATTGCTTTCCCACTTAATACCTCCAAATTTGTTATCAATTAATTTTATTGCCGATCTTTGTCAACTGAAAAATTCGCTGCTGCAGGGCGGCTTCAGTCCCTGAAATATAGTTGCAAATTTCACGGATTAATGGATTTGTAGGGATATCATAGACAACCTTGTATCCAGCCGGAGGGAGCGTATGAAACTTAACAACGAGGCCAAGGTGGGGCTGATGATAACCATCAGTTTTACCCTCTTTATCATACTGGTGGCCCTCCTGGCGAAAATAAACATCTCGCGCTCCGGCTATACCCTGAGGGTGTATTTCAGCTTCCTGAACGACCTCCGCATCAGCGCCCCGGTCAAAATAGCCGGAGGCATAAAGATCGGCTATGTCGAGTCCATCAAGCAGTCGGGTGAAAAGACCGAGGTCACCCTCTGGATAGAAAAGAAATACTCCCTGGTGAAAAACACCAAGTTCGCCATTTTTACCTCCGGGCTGATCGGCGAGAAATACATCAACGTGTTCGTTCCCCCGTCCAGCGACGTGGAGGAGTTCCTCATGGACGGGGACAAGGTGTACGGCATGGACCCCGCCAGCTTCGACCAGATGATGATGACCTTCCAGAGCTTCATGCAGGACGAGAGCGGGGGCCAGGTCCTGGCGGAGATATTCCAGAATTCCAAGAAGTTCGTGGGAAACCTCAATACTATCGCCGAGGAAAACAGGTACGATATCAGGCAGTCCATTGTCTCCGCCAAGGAAACGATCGCGAACCTTAACTTCCAGTCCAAGATCATGATGGCGAACATCAACAAGTTCTCCAAGGACATGGCGGACCTTTCGGCAAAGAACAAGGACGATATCAACATAACCCTCAGGAACCTGTCCGAGACTTCCACCAACCTGAACAAGATCGTCTTCAGGATCGAGAAGGGGCGCGGCACCCTGGGCCGGCTCCTGAACGAGGAGGACATTTACAACAACCTGAAGGACGCCTCCATCGCTGCGAAGGACCTCTTCCGGCAGCTCAAGCAGGATCCGTCGAAACTATTTTTCCGGACCCAGAACTGACCATGGCCCGGAACAGGAAATACTTTCTATGCTCCGCCTGCGGGTCTGATTTCCCCAAGTGGCAGGGGAAATGCGCCGTGTGCGGCGAGTGGAACACCATCGTCGAAGCCGAGGCGCCGGCCGCCGCGAAAACGGCGCTGCCCGCGGCCGGTGCCGTTGACCTCGGCAGCGTTGAATTCAGCCCGGTCCACCGGATCTTGACCGGCATCGGCGAGTTCAACCTCGTGTGCGGCGGCGGCGTCGTCCCCGGCTCCGTCATCCTTATCGGCGGCGAGCCGGGCATAGGGAAATCGACCCTGGCTCTGCAGATTGCCGGCTACTTCAAGACCCTCTATATCTCCGGGGAGGAATCGCCGGTGCAGATCCGCCTCAGGGCCGAACGAATCGGCTGCAACATGGAGGGCATCAGGCTCTCCGCCTCCTGCGGCGTGGAACAGATCATCGGCCTTGCCGAAGCGGAAAGGCCGCAGTGCATCATCGTTGACTCCATACAGACCCTCTACACACCGGAAATTCCCGGGCTCAAGGGCTCCGTGAGCCAGGTCCGTGAGTCGGCGTCACGCCTCGCGGATGCGGCGAAGCGCATCAATGCGGTGATGATTCTCATCGGCCATATAACCAAAGAAGGGGCCATAGCGGGGCCGAAGCTCCTTGAACACCTGGTGGACACGGTCCTCTATTTCGAAGGAAACTTTTCCCGGGACTACCGCGTTCTCCGCGCCTTTAAAAACCGATACGGGTCGGTGAACGAGATAGGGCTCTTCCGCATGGAAGAGCGCGGCCTGGTTGAGGTGACTGACAAGAACAAGATATTCCTGAACCCGTATCTTTCCCAGGCGCCGGGAAACGCGGTGTCGGCCGCGGTCGAGGGGAGCAGGATAATCCTTTTTGAGGTGCAGTCGCTGGTCACGGCCTCGGCCTTCCCGAACCCGCGCCGCATGGCGGACGGCTTTGACCTGAACCGGCTGATACTCATAACGGCGGTGCTGGAAAAGCACGCGGGACTGAAGATAGCGGCCTTCGACGTGTTCATAAACGTTTCCGGCGGTTTCCAGATCAACGATACCGCGGCGGACCTGGCGGTGGCCGTTTCGATCGCGTCGAGCTTCAGGAACAGATCAGTGCCCCACGGTGTGGGCCTTCTCGGGGAAATATCCCTGTCGGGGGAAATACGGCCGGTCTCCCTCTGCGGTAGGAGGATCCAGGAATTCAAGCATTCGGGATTCAATACCCTGGTCCTTCCCGAGGCAGAGGTCAGCGAGGCGAAGGCCATAGGATTTGACGGCACCGTCATCGGCGTCCGCACGGTCCAGGACGCCATTGACAGGGTTTTTGAATAAGCAGATAGCATTGAACTTTTAACAGATCAGGATCAGAGACATGAAGAAGAAACCGTTGGTCATTGCCCATCGCGGGGCATGCGGGTACCTGCCGGAACATTCCCTTGCCGGCATGGCCCTTGCCTTCGGCATGGGTGCGGATTACGTGGAGCTTGACGCTATCCTCACCAGGGATGACGTCCCCATCGTGTTTCATGACCATTACCTGGACGCCATGACGAATGTTGCCGAGATGTTTCCCGGGCGGAAGCGCTCCGACGGCAGGCATTACGCGGTCGATTTCACCCTCGAGGAGATAAAAAAGCTCCGCCTTCACGACCGGGTGGACCCGGACACCGGCAAGCAGACGCATCCTGGCAGGTTCCCGGCTGAATCACGGGCGCATTTTGAAATTCCCTCGCTGGAAGAGGAGATCGATTTCATCCAGGGGCTGAACAAGAGCCTGGGCATGGACATGGGTATCTACATCGAGCCGAAGGGCCCGGCCTACCACAGGAGTGAAGGCAAGGATATCGGAAAGGCCGTCATTGATGTTTTTCGCCGCTTCGGGTACCGGAGCAGGGACTCCAGGTGCTACATTCAGAGCTTCGAGCCGGACGCCATCCGCTATATGCGGGAGACCCTGAAGAGCGATCTCAAAATGGTGCAGCTGATAGGCGATGTAACGTGGGAGGAGACCCCCGGGGTTGACTATGTCCGGATGGTTACTCCCGCCGGGCTTGACGAAGTGGCCCGGTACGCGGACCTCATCGGCCCCTGGATGAACCAGGTTGTCGTGGATAACGGCACGGGGAACAGGCCTGATTATACCAGCCTGGTGGAATGGGCCCATGAGCGGAACCTGGAGGTGCACCCGTATACCTTCCGGGCCGACGCGTTGCCCTCCTACGTGTCAAGCTTCGATGAGCTGCTGGAGGTCTTTTTCTTCAAGATGAAGGTTGACGGCATCTTCACCGATTTTCCCGACAGGGCGGTGCGCTTTCTGAAGAAAAAAGGATTTGAATGATCAGAGATTGCCCTCGATGACTTCCACTATCTCCCTGATCTGCCCCTCGTTCGCCGCGCCGGAGCAGGGGATCGTAAACTTTTTCTTTCCCAGCTCATATTCGGACACAGAGTAAAAAAAGACGGGACCGCGGTGTTCGTTCAGATACCGCGCATGAATGGCCAGGGCCTCTGAAATTATCTTTTTCGCCACATCCTCCCTCTGGAAGGCGATGGGATACCGGTTGCTGAGAAGGTCCAGGAGCCATGCCGTCGATTCCGGATCAATGACGGCAATGCTGTAAAGGTACCAGTCGTCAATAAGCCCGATGATGGTCCGCTTCTGGTCCGAAGACAGAAGGGTATGGGCGGGGCACAGAAAGCCGCTGCATATCTTCTCGCCGAAAAAGGAGCTGTTTCTCAGCGTGGCGTTCCGGTACTGCGGGTGAAGGAGGCATCCCGGCCGCTTGTTGAAAACGAGTCCCTGGTGGGGGCATATGTATGATGTCGTGTCGCGTATATCACGGCCGTCGCCCTGGTCGGTGATATCGCGGGACGACAGGAAAGAAGATGACCGCCCCGCGCCGTCGACAAGGAAACGGGACAGGTTTTCCCGTGAGATATCGGTAAAGTTGAACAGGCCGCAGCAGGCGGAACAGCTTTTAATTCCGTCCGGCTGGCAGAGAATCAATGTTTCATAGTAGTTCATCAAGGATACCTTCCGCCGGCTGCGCCGTGAAGCGCGGCAGGCGGCTCAGACTCTTATTAAAGGGATACGGCCGGAGGGGCCGGGTTACCGTTATGCCCCGAATTTTTTCTTCGTATAGTTCAGGAGCCCTCCTTCAAGGAGTATGGCCCGCTGGCGCTGCGACAGGGCAAGGGTGAAGTCGAACTGCGAGCCGCCAATGCTGACCGGGATGGTTTCCGCTTCCATGACCAGGGTGCGCAGCTTTGTTATCCCGAGGCTGTCGCCGGCCTTTATCCGGTCGTAGTCCCCGGCGTTCTTGAACACGAGGGGAATGATGCCGAAATTGATCAGGTTGTCCGAATGGATCCGTTCGAATGATTTTGCCATCACCAGGCGGACGCCGAGGTGCATGGGGCAGATGGCGGCATGTTCACGGCTTGATCCCTGGCCGTAGCTGGCACCGCCGACAATGGCGGTGAAAAGACCCTTTTCCTTGTCCGCCAGCGCCCGCTTGGAAAATTCCGGGTCGACATTCTCAAAGACATAACGGGCATAGGCGGGAATATTGGAGCGGTATTTCAACCGCTGGCCCGCCGGCATGATATGATCCGTTGTTATCTTGTCACCCACCTTCAGGCCGACAACGCACGTCAGCTCGTCAAGGAGGGGGGAGGTGTAGGGCGGTTCGCCGATGTTGGGGCCGCGGATGATCTTCACCGGCGTTTTGGCCGGCGGCAGGACCATTGAGTCGTCGATGTGGAACCGGTCAGGCATGGCCACGAAAGGGAATTCCTGGGCCGGATAATCCAGGGGATTGACCATTTCCCCCGCTAGCGCTGAAAGTGCCGCGGTCTCGGGGCTTACCAGGTATACCTGTCCCGAGGCGGTTCCCGACCTCCCCTCGAAGTTGCGGTTGTTGGTCCTGAGGGAAACGCCGTTAGTCGGCGGAGCCTGGCCGGCGCCGATGCAGAATCCGCAGGACGATTCCATGATGCGGGCGCCGCTGGCGATGATGTCGGCAAGGGCGCCGTTCCGGGCGATCATTTCAAATACCTGCCGCGATCCCGGAGCGACGATAAAGCTGGTGCCGGAGGCGACTTTCTTACCCTTGAGGATGCTTGCCACGGTCATGAGATCCTTGAAGGATGAATTGGTGCAGCTGCCGATGGCCACCTGCTGCACCGGGGTGCCTTTCAGCTCTGACATCTTCCTGATGTTGTCCGGCGAATGGGGGCAGGCCGCCAGCGGCTCAATGGTAGAAAGATCGATGTCAATGACGCGATCATAGACGGCGTCGTGGTCAGGCAGAAGGTGCCGCCATGAATCCTCCCGTGCCTGGGCCTTCAGGAAATGGCGCGTGATATCATCGCTGGGGAAGATGGAGGTGGTAACGCCCAGCTCCGCCCCCATGTTGGTGATCGTTGCGCGTTCGGGTACAGAGAGAGACGCAATGCCCTCGCCGGTGTATTCGAGCACGGTCCCGACGTTCCCCTTGGTGGTGAGGATGCCGAGGACGGTGAGTATCACGTCCTTTGCCGAGACCCAGGGGCGGAGCTTTCCGGCAAGGCGGATGTTGACGACCCGCGGGGCCGTCAGGTAGAAGGGGCCGCCGCCCATGGCGACCGCCACGTCGAGGCCGCCGGCGCCAATGGCTATCATGCCGATGCCGCCGCCGGTGGGGGTGTGGCTGTCGGAGCCGAGCAGCGTGGCGCCGGGCCTGCCGAAACGCTCGAGGTGGACCTGGTGGCAGATGCCGTTGCCGGCCTTTGAATGATAGATGCCGTACCCGGCGTTCATGGTCTGGAGGTAGAGGTGATCGTCGGCATTCTCGAAGCCCATCTGTATGGTGTTGTGGTCAACATAGGAGACTGATATCTCGGTCTTGACCTTTGGAATTCCCAGGGCCTCGAACTGCAGGTAGGCCATGGTGCCGGTGGCGTCCTGGGTGAGGGTCTGGTCAATGCGGATGCCGATTTCATTCCCCGGGGCAAGGGTCCCTTCGACTATATGCTCGTGGAGGATCTTGTAAAAAACTGAATTTCCCATGGTTACCGCCTGTAAGAATACGAAATAGGATGACATCCAGTTGATTTTTGCGTCGTTTCTTTTCAAGTACTTTTTTGATACCATCTGAGCCAGTGACAGTTCCTTTGACATAATTCCTGAGATCTGCACCGACAGGGCGTTGAAACAATTGGATCAGCTGTCTATTCCTGGAATGGGGACGGTGAATGGCGGAAAATCTGGAAGTCTCATCATCTCATCGGCCGTAATTTCAGGATGAAACGGGGCCCGTGAGCTCTTGTTTCAGGCACTGGTTTTTTTATCTATCAACAAGGCCCGGGCTGTTTCATCTGATAGTCCCAGCGGGGCGTAATTTCCTTATCAGTAAATTACTTGCATTATTGTCTTGCACCTGTTACCTTTGATGACGTCACCGGCGTTTGGGGATCGAGTGACTGATTATGTCCTGAGCGCCCGATCATTGGTCCTATGGTACAGGAACAGGTAAAACTCTCCAGGCTGCTGAATCGCGTCCCCCTCACTGAGATTGCCCGGATACTCTTTTCCAAGACAGCCGCGGAGGCAAAGGAATTCTCCCGCGTCGTCATGCAGCAGGTGTATTTCACCTTCAACCAGGCGATTTTATTACTGACCATACTGGCCGTCCTGATCGCCGTGAGCGTTTCCGCGCAGGCCGGACTCGGTCTTTCCGTCATCGGCGCGTCCGGCCGCATCGGCGAGCTCTGGACCTGGATGGTCTTCCGCGTGTTCGGCCCGCTCCTGTCAGCGATACTGATCATCGCCCGGTCGTGCACCGCGGTCGCGACCGAGACCGCGGTCATGAAGTTCAACCGGGAGATCGAGGCCCTGGAACTCATGGGCATTCCGGCCGTGGACCTCGTGTTCGCGCCGCGTATCGTTGCGGGCGCCATCAGCAATTTTCTGATGGCCTTTTCCTTCGTCATTGTCGCCTTTTTCGGCACCTGGCTATCGAAAAACTGGTTCTCGGCAATGAGCCTGGGCCACCTGTATGTTGAGGTTTCACGCGCCATCACTCTTATGGATATAATCTATTTCATACTGAAAACGGCCATCGTGGGCGCCGGCATATTCTGGATAGCATGCAAGAAGGGGCTCTCGCTCAGCAGAGGGTCCTTCGAAGTGCCCGTCGTCGCAATGCAGGCCGTTGTCGACGGCTTCATCTGGGCTTTTGCGACTCACATTTTTTTCACGGCGCTGTTTATCATGAGCCATGGATTTTACCTGCTCTAGGGAGATGCGATGGCGAACCCGCTTCTATCGTTCAGGGACGTGGTGGGGGTCACTCAGGAGGGGGCCCTCGACCCTCATTTTCCCGTCAGCTTCGAGCTCATGCAGGGCGAAATAGGCGTGATCAGGGGCGGCATCCGCGCATCGTCGCTGATACGGCTCGCGGCATGCCGTGGTATCGTCACCAGGGGGGTCGTCAGCATCATGGGGGCGTCCATCGGGTGGAATGACAACCCGGCAACGTACCTCTCCCTCCGCTTCACGAAAAAATTCAGGAATGCCCTGGGGTTCTGCCACGGGCACGGCGGACTGATGGCAAATCTCACCATACTACAGAACGTCATACTGCCCGCGCATTACCACTCCGGGCTCAAGTCGATCCAGCCGTTTTTAGATATGGCGATTGAGCGGCTGCGGGAGGTCAGGGTGCCGGAAGAGATGTGGGAGCTCAGGCCGTGCGACGTGCCGCATGAGTTCCAGAAGCGCGTTCTCCTGGCGCGCTCGGTGATGCACAAGCCGGCAATCCTCATCCTGGACGAGCCGACTAATGCGATACCATGGAGCGAGACGCACGAGATCGCCTCCTGGGTCCAGAAGCAGAAGGAGACCGGAAGGGGGCTGCTGATCGCGACAAGCAACGATCCCTTTGCCGCGCTGGTCGCGGACTGGATGGTGGACCTGTTCGATCTGGTGGTCGTGAGCGGCAACGCTGATGTGAAGAAACACCTGGGCGCCCTGGCGACCAAGGGCGCCGCGCTCATACGAAAACAGGGGGAGGCTGGGAAAGGCCATGCAACATAAAGCTTTGATCGGTACGATTATTATCACGCTGCTCTTCGTCGCCAATGTCATCTACATCGGCAAGAAGAACCTCTGGTTTGAGCCGACGAACAGCTACTGGACCATCCTGAAATCCGGAGACGGACTCCGCGAGGGGACCCCGGTGACATTTAACGGCGTCAGGATGGGCGAGATCACGGAGCTGAGCGTGACTGAGGAGAACTTCGTCAATGTCGTATTCGTTGTGCGTAAATCATGGGCCGAGAAAATAACATCCGGCTCGATCGTACGGGTATTGCGATCAATGATGATAGGCGAAAAGAGGCTGGAGATATTTCCCGGCCCGAAGGGCTCCACGCCGCTTAGGAGCGGCAGTTACATCCGGGGCGAGGACGTTCGCGAGCTGTCGGACCTGCTGAGCGGGGGCGAGCAGCTTCAGCGCCTGATGCCCCAGCTCCTGCGGCTCCTGAATAACGTCGATATCATCACGACCAACCTGGCGGAAAACCCGGACCTGATAGAGAAGGCGGACCGTCTCCTGGACGAGGCGTATGTGCTCCTAAAGACCGCAGAGCGCTCCTGGCTTTTCAAGGGGAGCTACAAGGAATATATCCAGGAGCAGCAGAAAAAAGCGAAATAGAAGCCCCACCGGTTACGGCACGCGGGGGATACATGACATGAGCCGGATCCTGAAAGGCCATGCCGTAGTGACCCCGGCTGTCATTATCGGCACCGGGTATACACTGGTGAATAACGGCCTTAGACAGGCTGATCCATCCGTTAAGCCTCCATCTGCCCTATATAGCAGTTCCGGCGGGATCGTAACTTTCCCGATAGTTAGTTAAAGAAAACGGCACATGGTGCCGATAATATGCACATGAGAATATCCTCCGGCATGGCCGAAATAGGTTTCGCGAATCCGTTGAATAACAGGATCGCATCGGAAAAGTTTTTTGTGTGGCCCCTGTATAACGCGGGAAAAGTGGAGAATATCCACGGCGTTACGCGGAGAACCGAATCCAACATAACCTATTCCAAGCCGTCTTCCGAGGACCGTGACCGGTTGCTGGCGATAATGAACGATAATTCCCACCGCGAATACTCGCCGGCCGGGACATTCACCAGGTCCTCACTGGGCATTCAGCCCGGGTCCTTCTTCGACGCAATAGCCTGACCGTAACTCAAGCATGTCGTTTCCGCATAATCATCCGGCGCTTATGTCGGGTACTCGTTTTTTGTATCCATTATCTGTCTGCCCGGGCAATAAAAAACCCGCTCTTTCGAGCGGGTTTATGCTGGGTGGTATTCCCTTCTGCAGTTCAGCTAATTTTTTTATTAACCACCGAGAAGTTGTAACATCGTCCTGGTTTTCAGATTCGCCTGAGCCAGCATTGCAGTACCACTCTGTACGAGTATCTGATCCTTGGACAGATCAACCATTTGTTCCGCCATGTCAGCATCCCTTATGCGGCTTTCAGATGCCTGTATATTTTCATAGGCGTTCATCAGACCTTTCGCAGCAAACTCGAGGCGGTTGTAATAGGCGCCAAGGTCGGCCCTCTGTTTCGCAATCTTGTGCAGAGAGTCGTCAAGGATGCCGATGGCCTTGTTCGAGCCTTCTGCGGTGCTGAGGTTCACCAGGAACCTGCCGGTCCTTTCCCTCAGGTTCAATCCTTCGGCCGTCATGGTGCCGATATAGACGCGCTCACGCTGGTGCATGTTGGCGCCCATGTGGAACCACATGGAGGCTTTCGGATTGGTCCGGGCATAATCGCCGAGCAGAAGCTTAAACTTGTTGAACTCAGCCTGAGAAGCGATCCGGTCGACCTCGTCAACGAGGGCGGAAACTTCGACCTGGATGAGCTGCCGGTCTTCCTGGGTGTAGATGCCGTTGGAAGATTGGACAGCCAGCACCCTGATCCGCTGAAGCAGCGCCGATGTGTTGTCGAGATACCCTTCCGCGGTCTGGATGAAGGACATACCGTCTTCGGTGTTCCGTTCCGCCTGCCGCAGGCCCTGTATCTGGGTCCGCATCTTTTCAGATACAGCGAGACCGGAAGCGTCATCACCGGCCCGGTTGATCCTCATGCCGGAGGACAGCTTCTCCATTGATTTGTTAACGTCCCAGTGCTTGAACTTCAACGCTCTGTTGGAGTTGATCGCACTCATGTTGTGATTGATTATCATAGTCTAACACTCCTTTGTTGACTTTTTCCTGATCTCCTTATCAGGATTTTTGATTACCAGGTTATTGTTTGTTTTTTTCAGGGAATACCTGTTGTTGCATTGCTGCAACCATGAGTATCTAAGGCTAGACAAACATGCTTGCCGCAATGTCGGTATCGTGTGTTCCGGAGTTTTCAAAGAGCCTGTCCCGCCGGCTCCGCGGCCGGCGGAACAAAAATATGATTATAAACCACTATAATCCTAACGCAATAGTTCCAGAATGGTCCCCGACTTGTTGTTCGCCTGGGACAGCATGGCCGTACCGCTCTGGACCAGAATCAAATCTTTCGTCAAATCGACCGTTATCTCGGCCATGTCAGCGTCGCGGATCCTGCTTTCCGACGCCTGGGTGTTTTCGTAGGCGTTCATGAGGCCCTTCGCCGCGTGCTCAAGGCGGTTATAATAGGCGCCCAGGTCGGCCCGCTGCTTTGAAATGATGTGAATGGCTTCGTCAAAAATGCCGATGCTCCGGTTTGCAAAGTCCGCTGTCGAAAGGCTGATCGGCCTGCCTATGAAATCACGAACGCCAAGGCCGACGGCTGTCATGGTCTGTATGAAAACCCGCTCGCGCTGGTGCATGTTGGGGCCCATGTGGAACCACAAGGAGGCTTTGGCGTTTATTCTCGAAAAATCACCCAGCAGGAGCTTCATTTTGTTGAACTCGGCCTGGGACGCGATCCGGTCCACTTCATCGACCAGTTCGGAAATTTCCACCTGTATATACTGCCGGTCTTCCTGGGTGTAGATGCCATGGGAGGATTGCACGGCCAGGACCCTCATGCGCTGGATGATGTCATTTACTTCCTGGAGATATCCTTCGGCCGTCTGAATGAGGGACATGCCGTCTTCGGTGTTCCGCTCCGCCTGGCGGAGTCCCATGATCTGCGATCTCATTTTTTCCGATACGGCAAGACCCGAAGCGTCGTCCCCGGCCCGGTTGATCCTCATGCCGGAGGACAGCTTTTCCATTGAATGATCCACGTTCCAATGCTGAAATTTCAGGGCACGGTTGGCGTTGATGGCAGCTAGGTTGTGATTGATGATCATTAAGATTCCTCCCTGAATCTCCCGCGGCTGGCCTCCTTGCCAGCCTGATCGGCTTTCACCTCACATGTACAAATTCGGTTCAGGGGGGATATAAATTGATGGCGATTATAGGATATTATAGACGATTATAGGCATTTATTATTGATTATTAAAATATAATATTACAATTTAACATATTTATGATTTTTTTACGTTTTTTTCCTAATCAAATTGTCGGTATATTGAAATTTTACGTTAGCACTTTTTAATTTTTTTTATAATTTATTGTTTTGTAATATAAAAAAGTTAAAATTGATGCTATTGAGATAAAATAATATCAAACAGTTGTATCCATACAGAATACATATCTAAAAATTAAACATTTATTTTATAACGTATTGTTTTTTAAAAATATACTGATTGAAAATTTCATCAAAATTACCGATTTTATAATGAAACTCCAGCGATATAAATTGAGGTAGACTGATACTCATGGGTTTTTCGAAAGAATCTCTTTTTTCAAATATTTCTCAAAGAAAGATACTCGAGTATAATACTTTTTTTTCTGTAATGTTATTAAGCATTCTGGTCAGCGATGTCTATTTTTTACTGAAATATTATTCCTTTTATTCTCCCTCATTGAAAATAGTAGCGACGGTCGGCATGGGCGGTCTATTTACCGGTAATCTTCTGGGAAGATTTCTTTTTTCCAAACAACAGAATCACCGGCCGGTAGTTATCATTTCACAAATGGCGTATATTCTTTTTTTCCTTCTGTATATATTAAGAAATATCCTCATGCCAGAATCAGATGAATTCTTCCTGGTTCTTTTTTTCCTGTTCAAGTATTCGATTCCGGCGATATTTTTTGTCGCGATGCTTTTTTTCGGTATTATGCTTAATTATACCGTCAGAGTTTCATGCAATGACTCGGTTGATAAAATGCAGGGACCGGATAGACTGGTACCGATCATGCTGTCGGGCATGACAGCGGGCATCCTTTTTTCGGCGCTGCTCTATTCGTTCGCTGTTTCCCTTCTGTTCGCTATTCCCCTGGCACTGCTGCTGATTCCGCCCGCTTTTCTGATTGATATTCCCTACAGGCAGGCTTCGTTTTATTCGGCGGAGGCAGAAGAGGATAAAGAAAGCGGCGCGCCATCTTTGAAGGAGAAGGGAAGTGACGCGGCATTATTCACCTACTTGCTTTTTTTATGCATGATAGTATATGCCTATTTGGGGTTTTCCAGCATCAACAAGTATTACGGCGATCAGATCTACGTTAACCTGGCTTTTCTGTTGCTGCTCTTCATCTTCATGCTTGCCGGATATGGGGTTGGCCGGTTTATCAGGGTCTCCAACCTGTATATCTATGGTCAGTCCTTTTTCCCTGTCGGGTTTCTTGTTTTTCTCATTCTTCTTATGAGCTTTAACGGTCAGATGGAATTTTTTTGGGGGATCCTGCTGTTTGCCCCTGTGGCGTTTCTGCTCGGTCTCCTTCTCTTTCATTCCATAAGGGCGGTCATCAATCAATACGAAAACGCCCAGAGGGCGGTCGTAATTGAATTCTCAATGCTGATACTGCCGGCTCCTGTCATGATAGCCCTCAGCCTGATGTATCTTTCCAATTTATGGTTTTATGGCATGATATGTGTCGTCATGATCATTAATGTCGTTATCCCGGCCATAAGCATCATAAACACGGATATCAGCGGCTATAAGAAAGGGCTCTATTTTTTTGTATCACTCTTTTTTCTCCCGCTGTTCATCTTTATAATACTCTTTTTTAAGATATCGTTGGATAATAACGCCTACGCTGCCCGGGTGAATAATTTCGAGGAGCTGCGGACAGTAAATTACAATGCCGATTACATCAGGAACCAGGCAATGGTGACCATGAACGGTCAGCCGGTGTTTTCCGTGTCAGACAGCGTGGTGAGGAATTATAAGCGGGCCCTGGTCCCCCTGGCCCTGTACAACCCCGCAGGGAAGAAAATACTGTTCATCGACGGGAACCAGAGATTTTTCAGAAACCCGGTCATAGGGTATTTCAAGTATTCGCTCTGCCTTGACGAACTGTCTGACCGGGACGTCGATTATAACAGGCTCCCCAT
Organism: Spirochaetota bacterium; assembly: GCA_035400945.1. Taxonomy (GTDB): domain Bacteria; phylum Spirochaetota; class UBA4802; order UBA4802; family UBA5550; genus RBG-16-49-21. Next base: position 15,253 of record DAONAJ010000051.1, on the reverse strand, counting down.
TTCCGGTACGCAGAAATACATTCCTGACAGCGGACCTGTTTTGAATTTCATTGATAAGAACAGGACGTTGTTCTTCTCGATCGTTGACATCCCTAACCTGCTTGACCAGAACATGAATGCCTTCAGGTTTTCATCGGAATATTATGAAATCGTTAAAAAACATCTGGACCGGAAGGGCATATTCGCCCAGGTCTTCAGCATACCGGGATGCCGGCGGGAACTGCTGGCGCGGGCCCTTACGGACCTCAAGCGCTCCTTTAAGAACCATGCGGTATACTATTTTTCAAATGTACTGATCGTGTTCGCCTCCGATGACGGCAAGGCATTAGCAGTCAACGAGGATAAATACGAACAGCTTATCAGTTTTTTCAATGCCCATGGCGACCTGAACCGCCTGTTCATGAATGAACCTCACGTCTGTTCCCATCTTGCCGCGACGCGGCTGGAGGGCATACTTCCCGGGGCATCGGGCATGAAGCTTTTTCCCGCCCTGTATCTTGTGCAGCCGGACAAGGTCCGCCTGAAGAAATCATTTATTGATGATTATCTTTCGAAAAATAGGCTGATAATGGAACAGATTGAACGGGCCCCTGATGAGCAGGCATTTATACAGACGCTGGCCGCGTCATTTCTGAACGATGACGCGGTCCTGAGCCTCCTGAAAAGAACGGAGCAGGCCGAGGCGCGGGAGGACTATCGGAGTGAAACGCGGCTCCTCTTCGATCTGAAGAAACAGGCGGAGTTCAAGGTAACGCTTCAGAGCTATGTCCTCAAGATGCTGGAATACAAGGAAAAATATTATTACAATATAGCTCTCAATTTTGAAAAAAACAAAAAATGGTCCGAGGCGCAGGACCTGTACCGGGCGGTGCTGACGATTAACCCTGACAATTTCAACGCCCATTACCGGATGGCCCTGCTCTGCATCACCCTCCAGGATATTGAGGGGTCCTTCAGCTACCTGCAGCAGGCCATGCGCATCAATAAAGACCACCCGAAGGTGCTCATGCAGATGGGCGTCCTCTATTTTTCCAGCGGCAAGACCGAAGAGGCCATCGAGTACTTCAACAAGGCCCTGCAGCAGAATGAAAAGACGCCGCAGATTTACCGGTATCTCGGCATGTGTCATGAGAAAAAGGGCGATCTCTACGAGGCGGAAAAGAACTACGCAAAAGCGCTGGCCGCAGACCCGAATGACACCGATACCAAGGCCCGCCTTGAGAAAGTGCGTCAGCAGATAGACAAAGAAAGCAAGAAATGGGAAACCCCGGAGCAGAAAAACGAGTCCGACGTGGAACAGGACGCTGAAATGCCGTTGCCGGTGAGCAAGGGCGCCTATGATATACGGCTCAAGGATGATGAACTGTCGCTTCCGGTGATAGATCCGATTACCGGTGAAGAGATCAAAACCGATAAAAACACCGAAGGCTCCGTCCAGGGGAGCCAGCCCCAAACGGTCAAGCCCCAGGTCCAAAATGCGGAAAAAAAATAATCTCGGGGCCGTCCGGCCATGAACATCTCTGTTGTGGAAAAATTATATCTCCTGCTGGCCCGCAAGACGGTGTCCCGCGTAGCGCTTTTTGCCACCGCCATCCTGACGGTGATCATGATGAGAATCGACGCGGGCCTTGCCGGCTTCGGCGGCAAGGGCGCCTTCTACCTGCAGGTGGCCTTCACCAGGAGCAGCTTCACGGAGGTCCTGTCCTCATGGAGGAGCGGCGGGGTTGACCTGCTGGGAATAATGATAGGGGTGAACGCTGTCAATGCCCTGTCTTACTCGGTCCTGTTTGCGTCGGCCACGGCTTTTTTTGCCGAAGCGCGAAGAAGCGCTGCCGGGGCACCGGTACGGCGGTCCGATCTGGTGCTCATGCCGCTTCCCTTCGCAGCCGCGGTGTTTGACTGGATTTCAAATTATCTGCTTCACATGATTTTTTCGGGCGGATCGCTCCGCGAAGGATTGGTGATGGCCTATTCAATCCTTTCGTCAATCAAATGGGGTTTCGTGACGCTGAGCCTCATTGCCCTGCTGAAGAGTTATTTTTCTTTCCGTAAAGCCATGAAACGGGACGTTCCAAAGGAAAGATAAATACCGGTCCGGACACAGGATCCGTTTATTGTTTTTTCATCAGCCGCTCCGCCTGCTTTTTCATCATTTCCCCGGGAAGGCTTATATATCCGGCCTCCTTGACCTGGAGCTGCCCTTCATCCATGATCCAGAGAAGGAATGCGCGGACATGCTCTTTCTCGGGGATGCCCCGGGAGACCAGATGAAGGTTGCGCGCGGGGGGAGACGGGTATTTGTTTTCGGCGATCGCTTTGGTTAATAATTCCCGGTCATCGTAAAAATTTTCATCCGGTTCGATTTTACCGCTTCCGTTTATATCGATGGGAACCGGCCGTATGCCGGGGACCGGCTTACGTGTTTGAGGGTCATAGACGAACTGTATGTTGTTGTATCCGATGCCAAGAGAATCCTTTCTCAGGGCGTCGATGAGGCCGGGGTCGCCGTACGCGCCTTTTCCTTTGATATCCTCAAGTGTTCCGCCGAGATATTTCGCCCAGGTTTCGGATGCTCCGCATGCGTCGGATCGTGTGTATACATGGATGGGAAGGGCCTTCCCGGTTTTGATAATACCGCTCCAGCCGGTAATGGTTCCGTTTATCCAGATTTGCGCGAATTCCCTGCGGGTCATGCCTTTTTTGAGGAGCTCATCTCCGAGGGGGTTCGCGTTATTAATCGTCGGAACAACGGCGTCCTTGGCAACGCTGACCCACCAGGCTCCCCTGTCCATCTCGGACTTGGTGATCTCCCGTGATACCATGCCGAGATCGGCCGCGCCGGAAAGTGCATCTGACATTCCTTTGCAGGCTCCGCCGGCTGTTACGGTGATGGTGATCTGCGGATTCTGCTTCTGATACAGTTCAGCCCATTGTTTGACCAGGGGGTACAGTGCCCACGCTCCGGAGATGGCAATCTTCCCCGCGGCGGTTTGATTGGTTTCCTTTTCCTTTGAACAGCCAACGACGGCCAGGATCGTGCAGAGAAAGCAGAATATCTTTTTCATAAGTGATACTCCGGTAAAGATCGTTATTTGTCGTGGAACCATGCATCCATTAACATGCATTTTCCTTTTTTTTGCTATACATTCTGGAAAGCGTCTGGTAAACCATTAAAGAATTGTTTTTCATAACACGTCAATTCAATATTATTGTTACCGGTAAATTGACCTTGCCATGACACCGGCATATGTGGAATTATACAACAGCGGAAGACTTTCCCGCTGCGCCGAGGAACTCCTTGAGAAGCTGCGCCGGTGTTCGCTGTGCCCCCATCGATGCGGCGTGAACAGAGTGGAGGATGAGAGGGGCCTGTGCAGAAGCGGTATCAAGCCGATGGTGTCATCGTTCAATGCGCATTTCGGGGAAGAAGCGCCCCTGGTAGGCCGCAGCGGATCCGGCACCATTTTTTTCACCAACTGCAACCTGGGTTGCATTTTCTGCCAGAACTACGACATATCCCACCTGGGCAGGGGCGAGGAAGTGTCGTATCGAAGGCTGGCGGAGATGATGATTTCCCTGCAGGGCAGGGGATGTCATAACATCAACTTCGTAACGCCGACGCACATGAACTATGCCATTGTAAGAGCGCTCATGGAGGCCGTGCCGATGGGCCTGCGGATTCCCCTGGTCTACAACTCGGGTGGATATGACGCGGCGGATATCCTCTCCATCCTTGATGGTGTCTATGACATATACATGCCCGACTTCAAGTATATGGACCCGGAAACGGCGGGCCGGCTGAGCGGGGCACCGGATTATCCTGGCGCGGCCATGGCCGCAATACGGGAAATGCACCGGCAGGTGGGCGACCTCGTCCTGGACCAAAACGGGATCACCCGGCGGGGACTGCTGGTGCGGCACCTGGTGCTCCCCAACAATATAGCCGCGACGGACCGCGTTATTAATTTTATTGCCGATCTATCCCGCGATACCTATATTAATATAATGGATCAATATCGCCCCGAATACCGTGCGGGTGAATGTTTTGACCTGAAACGCCGGGTCACCCTGATGGAATATGACAATGCCGTGGAGCACGCCCGCGCCAGAGGGCTTACAAGGATTGACGGGCTGATATGAAAAAGTACCTCCTTTCCCCCGGCATTTCGGAATTTATCATCACGGGAATTGAGGGGATTATGCCGAAAATATAGTAACGCAGCTCCATGCAACAAGAGGTTGACATCCCGGTCTTCTTTTTCTATAATGAATTAAGGTATACGGTATGAAAAAATCACGCCCCTTATTACTGATCACGATCTGTTCGCTCTTGCTGTTTGCAGGCAGCCATGTCCTCTATGCAGATGAAGACGCCGAGGATCGCGCGCAGCACAAGAAAGCGATAGAATTCGGCGAAGGGGACAAGGTTGATGACGCCATCAAGTTATTCGACAAGGCCATTGATTACCGGAAAAGGGCGATGTCTATCGCCTATCATAACAAGGGATATGCCCTTGAAAAGAAGGGCGATCTCCCCCAGGCGATAAAGTATTACGAGGAAGCCTGGAAGCTGAATCCCCGTCAAATTCTCACCGGGGAGCTTCTGGGTTATGCCTGTTACAAGACGGAAGACTATGAACGGGCGATCCAGGTCGGCGAAGCGGTGATGAAAATCGACCCCACGAACAGGAAGGTCCCGCCCTGGCTGGAGGATGCATACAAGAAACGGGGCGGCAAGAAGGAAGTCGCCGGAAAACCGACGCAATTTTACATGACCCTTGACGGTCTACTCAGGATGGGTCTCTATTACGGCAGCAAGGCCCATTACGGGGGACTCTACTACACGTCGCCCCACGGGTTCCGGTATGTGCCCGATGACGGCCTCATCACCAGCGCGCCTTATACCCTTTTCATGAGGATCACGCCGATCCCGCTTATCCAGATAGATGCCACCATGGAAAATCCGTGGCTGGGGGCCCTGGCCCCTCCGGGCCTGGTGGTGCAGATGGAAAAAGTCGAGCTCCTCTTCCATATTAAAAACGTCATGTTCGGAGCGGGCGTGATGGTGAATCACTATGACTCTAGCATGGCCTTTTTCAGGAGATATAAGCTGACTGACGTCAAGGTGGGCTTCATACTGGGCTACACGAAAGACAAGACGGAGACGAAAATCACCTGGTACCCGCGGATGCTCATCATGGATCCCCGCTCTTCAACGGGCAAGACCTATGACGTGGGGTCACTCCGCCTCGATTATTCCTACGAAATGTTTCAGGACATTAAATTGCATCTCCTGTTTAATTTTCGCGACTATTACGTGTTCTGCCATTCCCCGGACCTGCGCGTCTTTCTGGGGAGCTACATGAGGTATTACGAAAACCTGGCCAGCTACTGGGGCGTCTATGACATGGGCTTCGGCCTCACCTTCAATAACCTGGTCAAGCGGGACGACGGGGCTGAACTGTTATCAGTAACCTTTGAGTGGCTAGAGCGTTTTTACCTGGAAAACAGGAACAACCGGCATCCCTATACACTGGCGCCGAACGGTCAGGGGTGGTTCGGACTGGACGTGTATCGTTTCACCAAGGGGAAACCCTTCCCCGGGTTCCGCGCGCTATCCCAGGTCCTGAGCCTGCGGCTTGACGAGCAGGTCCACAGGAATTTTTTCATGTACCAGAAGTTCATAGCGGAGCTGGCAGACCAGGATTCGGACCATCATGAGTTTGACCTCCAGATAGGGGTGGGATTCAAGTACTGACATATGACCCGAGAGTTCGCCGATTTTGCCCGGGAAATCTCCCTGGAGGCGGGATCCATCCTTCTGCGGGGCTTCAGGTCCGCAAAGACCGTCATCTCCTATAAAAGCAAAACCGACCTGGTTACCGACGTTGACCGTGCTTCGGAACAATTCCTGGTGGAAAGGATTTCAGATCGATTCCCGGACCATACCATCATTGCCGAGGAGGGAAGCCGGAAAGAGGCGGCCGGGGATTACATATGGTATGTTGATCCCCTGGACGGCACGAACAATTACGCCCATGGCCTTCCCTTTTTCTGCGTTTCCATCGGCGTCTATTCCATAAGAATGAAGCAGGTTGTTGCCGCGGTCGTTTTCAATCCGTTTCTGGATGAATTATTCACCGCCGTCAGGGGCGGAGGGGCTTTTCTCAACAATAATCCGATACGCGTTTCCCTTCTGGATGACATCGGCGTTTCGCTGGTTGCCACGGGATTCCCCTATGACAAGGCAACATCCGACAACAACAATCTGAAAGAATTCAACCGTGTTATTCTTCGCATACAGGGAATTCGGCGGATGGGATCCGCCGCCATTGATCTTTCCTATGTGGCCTGCGGCAGAATAGATGGGTACTGGGAAGGGAAGCTGAAGCCATGGGATATGGCAGGAGGCAGTCTTATAGTAGAAGAGGCCGGCGGCAGGGTCACTACCTATAATGGGGGAGCCTTTGACCCAGAATTTCCTGAGATTGTGGCATCAAATGGCAGAATACATGGCCAGTTATTATCCTTATTGGATGAAGATTGTATACAAAAGTAACTCCCTCTTTTTTATTAACATCCTCTCCAAAATTATTTACATTTTCACATTTGGTAAACCGAAACAATAATAGTACCCTGAAGCCGGCTTTGGAGTATAGTACATTGTCCAGATGATCATAATGATTTCTGGAACAACCTTTGGCAGGATCATGTGTTGCTTCTGTAGGATGTGAATTCGGAAGAGCGGATTTTCTCTACACCTGCTTAGAAAAGTTTCACCCGGGTGTCTTATGACGGACAACAGAAAACATGTTCGGGTCTCCTACGAAAAACAGGTAGAACTTATTGCTGAAGGGCAAATACTTGTGGGAAAATCCATCGACATCAGCAACAGCGGCATCAGGGTCATCGTTAATGTCCCGGTATCGCATCTTTCGGTTGAAAGAATCGCCTTCACGCTGCCCCTTGCACCGGAAGCCATCCATATCCCCTGTAAAGTCGTCAGGAGCAACAGGACGGAATCGGAAGAAGAGCACGTTCTGGGCATCGAATTTTCCAGCCAGACAGAAACCCAGATGATCCTGATCGATAATTTCATCCGGAATATCAACAACAAATCGACGAAGAGTGATGCCAAACAATCCGACATGAGGATCATTCCGCGGATTTCATGCAACCTTACCGGCATTTCCTCTGATAACAAAGGGATTTTCATCGCATCCATTGACAACATTTCAACCGAAGGCTGCCTGATCAGTTACACGGGATTCATCAATGCCCGTGACGTTCTGACCCTGGCGATAACCCTGCCGGGAGACCGTCGGCGGATTTCCGCCACCGGATTCATCACCTATGTCATACAGGATGACGGATGGGGGATGCACCGTGCGGGTATCTGTTTCACCGATATTTCTGACATTGACTCGATACGAATACGCAATTTCATTCTGAAATCCGCAACCAGCACCGCCCTGAGGACCCTCCAGGAAAGAAGGAATGAAAATTTGACCGGGGACGAAAACCTGATACGGGACCCTGAAAAAATCGCCGGTCTTTTAAGGCTCCTCAAAAAAGAAAATCGGAACATCAATGTCCTTTTTGAACAAACTATCGCGATGTTTGTTCTCATGATGAAAAATATCGACGCCCGCCGGACCTCTTTTGCGACGTCATCGCAAAAAGACATTAGCGAACTGGACTTGAAAAAAAACCACACGGTATATTTTTCATTCTATCTCCACGGATCGAGTTATTATTTCACCAGCCATCTCATGGAAGCGGGTGATACGCGGCTCATATTCTCGTTTCCTGCGGTCCTGCACCAGTCGGACAAGAGATCGTACGCGCGGAAATACATCAGCGATGGAATTGATGTGTTCCTGGAACTGGATGACATGCCGTCGGTGAAGTTCAACGGAAAGGTGGAAAATGTAAGCCGCCGCGGTTTCCTGTGCAACGTGAAACTTCAGCCGCTTCAGCGTGAACTGGTCAAACTGGGCCGGCCGGTGTCCTATTATTTCAACAGGGATATGGGCCTTGATACCTTTGGCGAGATTCGTCATGTCAAGGAAGTTGAAACGGACGACGGGACCACGATGCTGCAACTGGGCATTGAAGCAGGCATCAGGAGGGCGGATATTTCGTTCATGCGGTACGGGCAGACCCGATGGAACAAAGCCAGGGTGTCAATGAAACGGCAAACGACCGGCGACTCACGGAGGATTGTTTCTGATGTCGTGCGGTACAGGAACAGGGAGGGGAAGGAAATCGTTGCCCTGCTAAATCATACCGGCACCAGCAAGAAGGCGCCCGTTGTTATCATGCCTCCCGCCTTCGGCAAAAAGAAGGAAACCCTGTCGCCGTTCGTGGCGACACTCCTGGAAAACTTCAGGAAATTCGACAAGGATCTTGTCGTCATCAGATATGACGGCATCAACAGGCCGGGGGAAAGCTGCCAGGACGGCATGTGCCCGAAGCGGGGCTATGAAATGCTTCACTACCGGATCAGCCAGGGACTGGATGATCTCGAGGCAACGATGGATTTTGCCCACCACAACAATATATTCAGGCCATCGGCGGTGATCGTGGTCGCCTTCAGCATGTCCGCCCTGGACGCGCGCAAGCTGGCCGTGAAGGATTCCCGGGTCACGTACCTGATCAACGTCATGGGCATTACCTGCGCCCGAAGCTCCTTCAATATTATCACCGGCGGAATAGACATCATAGACAACGCCCGCAACGGAATACAGAACGGCCTGTCCGGAGTGCTGGGGCACATCCTTGACCTTGACACCATAGCGAAAGACCTGATTGATAACAGGTACGCATACCTGGCAGATGCCCGTCACGACATGTCGCGAATTTCCATCCCGGTATCATGGATTTACGGAAGATACGACCGATGGGTCGTTGACCGAGAGATACTGGACCTCATGAGCGTTCGGGCCAAGGGCCGCCGCGATGTTATTGAAATCCCCACCGGACATAATCTCCGTTCCAGCGAGGACGCGCTTCTGACGTTTAAAATCCTTACCCGGATGATATATCGCCATCTTCACCACCGGAACATCAGGCCCGTCGACCCGGACCGGAACAGCCTGATCAACCTGATTACCAGTGAACGCGAGAGACTTTACCAGCATGATGACGTCAATATCCGGGAATACTGGAAGGATTATCTCATAGGAGAAAACAGGAACAGTATCGGCTATGATTTCTACAGGAACTTTGACGAATTCCGTGAGTTTTTATCTGTACAGGGATCGCTCCTGGACCTGAAAAACGGGGAAATCATGGCCGACATGGGATGCGGGACCGGCATCTTCATGGAACGGATGCTTCTGGACCGGGCGGAACAGGGTGTCGATCTGTCCCGCGCACGGCTGGTCCAGGTTGACCTTGTCTCTGAAGCCCTTGTAAGAACGCGGGAAAAATATTTGAGGATAAAAGAACTATACGGCGCCGTGGTGCCCCATGAGGTTGATTATATCCAGATGGACCTGGAGCCAAACCGCCTTGTCCCGGTAAAACGGTTCATTGAGGACGAGACCCTGGGCTATGATTACCTGAGGAACCGCGTGGAAGGCCTGAAAAACGCCACCATCGACCGCCTGGTTGCCGCTGATTCCGGGCTCCTGCAGTCTCTCATGCGCGGAGCCGCCATGGGTGATGATGATATGCTGTATCTCAGGGAGCGCTTCAACGAGGAAGATTGCAGGGCAATTATCGACTTTAATCGTGCCGCGCGATTTCTGTCGGGAAATCTTCTTCCTCAAGATATCAGCGGTGCTCATTCCGGCAGAAATGACAAATCGCAAACAATAAACTACAGTATGGTTAGGACCGATGACCTGATTTTTTCAGATTTACGGTTCGGGTCTAAGGGGCTTGCTCTCAATCTATCCTTCAAGACTTCCACTTTTGACAAAATAGCGGCAAGCCTGCTCATCAGTTATATCTTTAATCCCGATGAAATTCTGAATGAGTTCTACAGAATACTTAAACCGGACGGACGGTTGCTTATCTCGTCAATGAGACCTGACGGCGATATATCGGTTATATTCACTAATTATATCAACAAGGTGTGGAAGGATTTTTCAGATACCATGACCGAGAAAGACAGGGAGCGGAATCTTGCGGGTGCGCGGGCCATGCTCAACGAAGCCGCATCCCTGCTGGAGCTGGAGGAGGACGGTCATTTCAGGTTTTATTCCGGCGAAGAGCTTGCTGAGATGCTCGGAAGGGCGGGATTCGTGAATTGCGCGCTAACGGAATCACTGGGGGATCCTCCCCAGGTCGTGATTGTTACGGGATCAAAACCAGGCATTACCTGATTGGAAAGGGCCATGAAATGCTGTGATCCTGTATATGAATCATTGAAAGGCTGGGGCGATCATCCAGTGTGCATCGAATTGGGTCCTGACGGAAGCGCGGCATCCCTGTCCGCGCCTGAATTTATGCGGAGGATCAATGAAACAAAAACGATGCTGGCCACGGCGGGCATAGGGGACCATGATACCGTGGCGGTTATACTCGGAAATTCATCTGATTACGCAGCGGTATTTCTGGCGCTCCTTGAGATTGGCGCAAAGCCGGTGCCGGTGAATCCGGCGTTCCGAAGGATTGAACTGGATGAAATCATTTCGAACGCCGAACCCCGCGCGATAATTGTTGAATCAGGTCATGGTAAGCTTGTCCGGCCCTATGCGCCGGGGCGAATAGTGATAGAACGGGAGAACGGGAAATGGTCATGGAATCAGCCCGAGGGAGCAAAGAAGAAGAGTAGTCCGGTCGACTTGGATAGTGATATAGCGTCAATAAATTACACCTATCGAGGGTATGGCTATCCTCTGGGTGCGCTGGTTCCTCACCGCCAGTACATCACCGGCGCACATGTTTTGCAGGAAGGGATCCAGCTCAACCGCGGGGAGAACATTCTTATCGTGCTTCCCATGGTGAATATTTTCACCCTGATCGGCTGCCTGTTCCATCCGCTGCTCCATGGGATAACCATGATCATTGCGCACAGGAGAAATCCTGTGCAGCTCCTGGAATATATCAGGCGGCACCGCGTGGACAACGTGCTGGCCGTCCCGGAGCTATTCGAGCTCCTTGCAAAGTTCCGCGACGAGGCAGGGGACATATCCTCGCTGAAGGCGTTTTTGTCGGGCGGGAGCGTTCTGCCGGTCGAACAGTACCGCGGCCTTGCATCGCTTTTCAGCGTCGACCTGATTCACGGCTATGGCCTGACCGAGTTCACCCCGGTGAGCAGGAATATCCGGGGCAGCATCAAGCCGGGTACCATCGGCGTGGTGAGCCGGGGCGTCGAGTGCAGGATAGACTCCCCGGACACCGCCGGGGACGGCGAAATATGTATCAAGACGGATCACATGACAAAGGCCTATCACCGGAGACCAGAGGAGACGGCGGAGGCCTTCGCGGACGGGTGGTTTAAGACAGGGGATACCGGCAGGCTGGAGGAAGGCCACCTGGTTTTCGCCGGTGAAAAGAAGAAGACCAGGAAGGTGAAGGGAAACATGGTGGACCTTGAGGAAGTGCGCAGGGCCCTGATTTCCGTTCCCGGCATCCGCGATGCGGCGGTTACCGTGGAGGATAACGCCGTGTCAGCCGTCGTAGAGAGAGAACCGGCCAGCGGAAGCATTGAGGAAGTACTCGGGATCAAGCGGTATCTGGAGGGTATGATCGCTCCTTATAAGATACCTAAGACGATACGGTTATCATAAGGCAGGTGATGTTATGAAACAGTTAAAAAACGACGCGCTGTTAAGAGAACATATCATTAGAACGATCGCGGCCATCGCACGGATCAACGAGAAGAACATTGACGATTCCGTGTTGATCAAAGAAGAACTCGGCATAGATTCCATCATGTCGCTGGAAATCGTGGCCCAGATAGAAAAGCATTATGGCATTGCCATTGACGAAGAGGAGACACTGCAGATCAAAACGGTAGGCGAGTTCATTGATTACGTGCAGTCAAAAATCATAAACGGGTGCCAGGAAGCATGAAAATCAACCTGATCAGTCCCAGGGGTTCGACCACCGGAGATGAGGTGGTGGAGCGTATTTTTTCTGAAACGAAGGATTTCCAGGGTTATATTGAATCATTGACCAAGGCGTCAAGCTCCGGCCTTCTGGTGATTGCGTCACTGACGCCGGCTGAGCATGTCGTACGCATCATTGATGAAAACTGCGAGGATGTCGATTTCAACGATGACTGCGACCTGGTGGGTATATCCGCCATGACCCAGCAGGCAACCAGGGCCTATGAAATAGCTGATGAATTCAGGAGGAGGGGCAGGACAGTTGTCATGGGGGGAATTCACGCGACCGTGATGCCGGAAGAGGCCAAGAACCACTGCGACAGCGTCTTTATCGGGGAGGCGGAAGAAACATGGCCTGTTTTTCTGGATGATTTCCGCAAGGGGGTCATCTCGGACTATTACCGGTCGGGGAAACCGGCTGACCTGACCATCCTGCCGGTGCCGCGCTATGATCTTTTAAAAAAGGATAATTACAGGGTCATCTGGCTGCAAACAAGCCGGGGGTGTCCCCATGATTGTGAATTCTGTGCAGCCTCCCGCATCTACGGACATGCCTACCGTCATAAGACCGTCGAACAGGTCGTACGGGAAATTAATGTCATCCAGAATATCTGGCCTGATGCCAGGATCAACTTTGCCGATGACAACCTGTTCGTTAACAGAAAATACTCCCGGGAGTTGGTGGGACGTCTCCGGGATCTGAACATCCGCTGGTTTGCCCAGACGGACATCGCTATAGCCAACGATGTCGAACTCCTGCGTCAGATGAAATCAGCGGGATGCACCACCCTGCTGATAGGATTTGAAAGCATCTCCGAAAGGAACCTGCAGATGATCAATTCAAACGGTTGGAAAATGAAAAAAGCCTCCACGTATGCCGATGCAATCAGGACAATCCAGTCGTGCGGCATAGGTGTCGTAGGGGCTTTCATAATAGGTCTTGACGGGGATACGGAAGAAGGCCTTGATGAGCTCGCGGAATTTATTATAACCAATAACATGTTCATGGCGCAGATATCGATTCTGACGCCGTTCCCGGGGACACGTCTGTACGACCGGCTGAGGGGTGAACACCGTATTCTCGGACGTCCCTGGTCGGATTATACCGGGATGCAGGTCAATATACAGCCGCGGCTGATGAGTGTTGAGGAATTGCAAAAAGGATTTTACAAAATATACCAGAGGATTTATGATAAGGATGTACGGGTTAAAACGCTGAAGCATTTTAAAAGCATTTTTAAAGCCTTGAGTTGTACTGTTGAAAACGAGATAAAAAACAGTTGATTACAGGTTTCTATGGACAGATCGATGATAATGGACAGGTTGATGAATTTAAATATAGCGCGAAATCTCAATCCTGAGCTGCTGAAACAATACGAAGCTGAAACATTGCAGCGATGCAACAAGATGGTCCGCTTCGTCACTGTTTTTGTTATTTTTGCCGGAAACCCGGCCTTCCTGTTCCTGGATTATCTTATCGCGAAAAATAATTTCATCAATTTCATTATCGTCCGCGGCATAATGGTCCTGGGGTGCGTGATAATATATCTGGTGTCCAGGACCCGGTACGGGGTAAAATATTCCATGTGGCTGGCGGCGGCCACAAGCCTCGTGTGCGCATCTACGATAACCGTGTTAATACACTGGACCGGCGGATCCTCCAGCAATTATTATAATGGACTGCTCATCGTGTTTTTCGCTCTCTGCATATGGCTTCCCATCACCTTCAGGATGGGCCTTGCCTGCGGGATGATTATTTTTCTGATGTACAATGTTCCATTTATCGCGACAAACAGCGTTACTGACTGGGTAACCTTCTTAAATAACAATTACTTCATCGTTGTCATCTTTTTCCTTTCCATCAGCTCGCTGAAGTTCTACAACGACATACGCCTGAATGAATTCAAGTCGCGGTTTGAAATGCAGCTGGCCAACCAGGACCTGAAGCGTATAACCGACGAGCTCGAAGAGACCAACCGGAAGCTTCTCGCCCATGACAAGCTCAAAACAGAGTTTTTCACCAATGTGAGCCATGAACTGCGGACGCCCCTCACGCTGATCCTTGCGCCCCTCAACACCCTTATACATGAACGGCAGGACATCGTCCCGGCCGCCATCCGGGGAACCCTGTCCATCATGCAGAACAACGGCCTCAGGCTGCTGAAGCAGATCAACAACCTCCTCGATTTCGCCAAGCTTGAAGCGGGACGCATGCGCCTCAATTTCCGGGAGGTGGACCTTGTCAAGTTCTGCGAGGATATCGTCGCCGCAGTGCAGCACATGGCGTCAACCCGGGGGCTGAAGCTTTATTTTCAATATCAGATGGAAGACGGGATACGGGTCATGGTCGACACCGAGCAGTTCGAAAAGGTGGTGATCAATCTTCTCCATAATGCCATCAAGTTCACCGGCGCCGGCGGGCGCATTACCCTCTGCATCGACGACCATGATCATGATGTCGAGCTGGTCGTGGAGGACACGGGGGAGGGTATCCCCGCGGATATGCTGGAAACCATATTTGACCGCTTTGCCCAGGTGGACGGCTCCTCCACCCGGGCGCAGGAAGGAACGGGACTGGGCCTGTCCCTCGCCCGGGAGATCGTGGAGCTTCACGGGGGATCCATACGGGCGGAGAGCACCCTCGGAAAGGGATCGCGCTTTATCGTTCAGATCCTCAAGGGTGAGCGTCATATAAATGACGACATCCGCGAGCGCCGCAAAACAGAGCAGCCGGTGCAGTACAAGAAGAGGGCCAGCGATATTGAGGGGCTCAAGGTCAGCGACGTGGTGAGCAATTACCGCGACCTGCAGCTCATAGACCTGGAAGAGCGGTTTGATCTGGAAACGCATGATCACCGGACCGGGATCCATGACTATACGATACTGGTGATTGATGATAATCCGGACATCCTGAAGCTGATGCATTTTCTCTTAAAAGACGAGTTTGACCTGCTCCTGTGCAATTCCGGCCGGAAGGGACTGGCCCTCCTCCGAGAAAACATGCCCGACCTGGTGATCTGCGACGTGATGATGCCTGAGATGGACGGCTATACCTTCTGCCGGGAAGTAAAGGCCGATCCTTCCTACAAGCATATTCCGATAATCCTGGTCACGGCCCGGGCCGGGTCCGAGAGGCTGGTAGCCGGCATCGATTCGGGCGCCAATGATTACGTGGCCAAGCCCTTTGA
>DAONAJ010000050.1:0-31046 GCA_035400945.1 Spirochaetota bacterium | reverse complement strand
TGAAGATTGAGTCAAGCTTCAGGCCGCCGGTGCCGCTGTAGACCGTGAACTTGTTCACATCGCCCGAGGGATAGTCGAATTCCTTCATGCTGGTGTTGGTGATCACGTAGGAATTGTTATGCTCGCCGAAGTAGATCTCCGGGCGGTCGATGGGGATGTCGACGTCGAACTTCGGAGGAATGTCGTAGATCAGCATCTCCGGCTGTCCCTCCGACGTTATCTTGTCGACCCTGGAGAGGACCACCCCGTATCCGTGGGTATAGAGCAGGTGCCGATTCTGCCAGGTCTGGCTGTTCTTGCCCAGGCGGTCGATGGAAAGCTCGCGTGCCGACAGGTTTACGGCGCTCTTCCTGTTCTTGATGACGTAACGGTCAACGTCCACGTCATTGAAGAAGTAATAGGGCTTGAGCTCCTGCAGCTGCCTGTAGGTCTGCTTGAGGGGGCGCCAGTCCCACAGCCGCACGTTTTCCAGCGTGTTGCGGTTCTTGACGATGTCCTGGTAGGTGAGGTTCTGCTTGTTGGCGAAAGGAGTTTCATGCACCTTCTCGATGTCATAGGCTATGCGGGTGAATGTTATGTTGTGCTTGATGTAGGGCTCCTCCTTCCCGAATTCATTCGGCACCACGATGAAACGCTGCTGTATCCAGGGGAAGATGCTGCCCAGGATGAAGTAGACGGGGATTATGGCGGCGAGAAGGATCAGGGGGAGCTTGAAGCTCCGCTTGAATATGTTGAACAGGAACAGCGCCGACGCGATGAAGGATATGACCATGGCGGCGTTGTAGGCCAGCAGGTTGGCATGCACCGCGGTGTACCCCGCCCCGTAGAACTTGCCGATCTTGGAGGAGAGAAGCTCATAGGCGTCCAGCTTGTAGCCGAGGCCATACAGGAAAACTATCATCGCCAGGAGGGTCGATATGTGCGCCCGGGCGAAGAGTGAAAACTCCAGCTTGGCGTTCTTGAAGAGGATCCCGCCGTTGACGATGTGGAACAGGACGGAAAAGAGAGCCGTTATGACCAGGGCGGACATAAGCCACCCGTACAGAAACTGGAGGAAGGGGAGCTTGAACACGTAGAGGCCCAGGTCCTGTCCGAATATCGGGTCCCCGGGGAAGCCCGTAAAGGGGACGGCGTTCGTGAACATCAGGTATTCCTTCCAGAAGGACGAGGCAGCGCCGCCCATCATGAATCCCGCAGCCACCACGCTGATTGCCAGAATGATGAACAGTGCCCGCTTCGGCGTTCCCAGTACCGGCAGCTGCAGCCGGTTGAGTATGTTGTTCGCGAATATCCGCCCCTTTCCGCCCAGGACGCGGATCAGGAGGAAGTTGAACGAGAATATGCCGATGAAGATGAGGCCGAAGAGAATGTGCACGTTGAATTTCGTGAAGAAAAGGACCCAGAAGATATTGAGTCCCTTGTACATTCTGAACCATTCGAGGTCCGCGTAGAAGCCGGAAGAGAAGCTTATCATCGCGTAAAGAATGACAAAGACAGTTATCCCGATAATGTATTTTTTATTCATTGCATAATTCCGGTTATTTTGTGATAAGAAGGCTGTAAAATGTGCAAAATTGGGCGGTCGGTAAAAAATTCCGCCCTCTCGCGGCGGCTCGACGGGGCCCCGCAGCGTCAATGATGCAACATTTCTTATGGTTTATCAAGCTATTTTTTTAGCGGGTCAACAGCGGGGAATCGGGGGTACGGCGCCAATTTCGCCTTGACATGATTATTTCTTTTTAATGTCATGGGGCTCACGAAAGGCCCCTGGATAATCCCGAAGGAGGGCTTTATTGTAACCACACAGATCGAATTCATGGAAAAGCCCCGTATGAACAACAATTGCGAGGACAAGAAAAAGATGATCTCCCACAAGGTCCTGGGTGTGAAGCCCTTCATGGTCATGGACGTGATGGCCCGGGCGGAGGAACTGGAGCAAGACGGCAAGGACATCATCCATCTCGAGGTGGGCGAGCCCGATTTCGAGACGCCGGAAGTGATCCGGGAGGCCGCCATCGAGGCGATCCGCTCCGGTAAGACCCACTACACCCATGCCATGGGCATCCTGGAACTGCGTGAGGAGATCTGCGCGCACTATCACCGCGAGTACGGCGTTTCCATCACCCCGGACCGGGTGCTGGTCACCTCGGGAACGTCACCGGCCATGCTCCTCATGATGCTTTCCATCCTGGAGCCCGACGAAGAGGTGATTGTTTCAAACCCGCACTATGCCTGTTATCCCAACTTCATCGAGGCCGTGGGGGGAAAGGTCGTCGATGTCCGCACCCATCCTGACGACGGGTTCCAGTACCGGCCGGAACAGATCCGCTCGGTCCTGACCGGCAGGACCAAGGCCATCCTCATCAACTCGCCGTCGAACCCGACGGGGATCGTCATGACTGAAAAGAACATGGAGGAGATAGCCGGGTTCGGGAACCAGTTTATCCTCTCCGACGAGATTTACCACGGACTGGTGTACGAGGGGAGGGCCCATTCCATTCTGGAATACACGGACCGGGCCTTCGTCATCAACGGCTTTTCCAAGCTCTACGCCATGACCGGATGGCGCCTCGGCTACCTCATTTTCCCGAAGGAGTTTTCCCGGGTCATGGAGCGCCTGCACCAGAACTTTGCCATATCCGCCAACAGCTTTGTCCAGATCGCCGGCATCGCGGCGCTCAGACACAGTAGGCCGGACATCGAACGTATGAAGGCAATCTACAACGAGCGGCGCGTGTACATGATACGGCGGCTCAAGGAGCTGGGGTTCCGGCTCCACGTGGAGCCCACCGGCGCCTTCTACGTCTTCGCCGACGCCAGCCACTTCTGCACCGACTCGTACCAGGAGGCCTTCAGGATCCTGGACACCGTCAGGGTGGGCGTCACGCCGGGCATCGATTTCGGGTCCGGCGGCGAGGGCTTCCTCCGGTTCTCCTACGCGAATTCCCTCGACAATATAAGGGAAGGGCTGGACCGGGTCGAACAGTACCTGAAGGAACGCGTCTAGGAAGCGGCGGCCAGGGGTTAATCCTTTTCGAGCAGTTTTTGTATGGTGCCGACCATGGTGGTCATGTCGATGACCGGTTTCAGAAAGACCTGGTCTCTGCCGATGCCTATTTCCATCAGGGCGCGAGGGATGGAATAGGTCATGGACCCCGTGTGGATGATGTACTTCATTGCCGGCTGGACCTTGTGGGCCTTCAGGATGAATGTGTTGCCGTCCATGCCCGGCAGGCGCATGTCGATGATGCCGATGTCGAATTTCTGGCTCTTGATCCTTTCGAGGCCGGATTCCCCGTCGCCTGCGGTCACAACGGCATAGCCTTCGTCCTCAAGGTAGGCCACCAGGTTTTCCTGCAGGTGCTCCTCGTCATCCACGATAAGTATGGTAGCTTTTCCGCTCATGCTCTCTCTCTCTTTATCGGAAGCGTTATGGTAAACGTCGTTCCCCGGTCCTGCAACGAATCCACGGCGATCGTTCCGTGATGATTGTTGGTGATGATAAAATATGATACCGACAGCCCGAGACCGGTCCCGGCGCCGGATTCCTTTGTCGTAAAGAACGGCTCGAAGATATGTTTCTTGAGATCATCACTCATGCCCGGGCCGTTGTCCTCAACTTCGATATGGGCCGATTCGCCTTCCTTCCAGAGACGGACCGTGATCCTCGGGTTTTCGCCCTCCGGGTATTTCTTGCCCCGGATCGCATGGGCCGCGTTTCTTACCAGGTTCAGGATGACCTGCTGGATTTCCACGGCAACGCACTCGACGGGAGGCATGCCTTTCTCGAAATCCCGGATTATTTCAATATGGCGGAAATCGTAGCTTTTTTTCAAGTCATAATCGCTTGCGGCCAGTTCAATTGTTTTATCGAGCAGAGCCTGCATGTTGACCATGTCGCTCCGGGATTCGCTGCGCCTGCTGAAATTGAGCATGTTGTTGACGATCTTCGATGCGCGCTCTCCCATTTCCCTGATGCCGTCTATCATCCTGGGGATGTCCCGCTTCTCAAGATATACGAGCATCTTTTTAAAGTCAACGCCGGTCTCCTGTGCCGCACCGGTATTGATCCTGTTGTCGGGCGAGAGGCGCCGCTGGATGTTCTGCGCGGCAAGGAGGATCCCGCTCAGGGGATTGTTGATCTCGTGGGCCATCCCGGCGGCCAGGCCTCCGACGGACATCATCTTTTCCGTCTGGATCATCATCTCTTCGAGTCGTACCCGGGAGGTGACATCGTCTATCCTGATAACGGCACCCTCTACGCCGTCCGCTATGAGGGGGTAGATCAGGAGGTCGGAGTAGGTGGTCTCGTTTTTTTCGCGCTGCACCAGCTTTTCGAGCTTCTGGGGCTCCTTTCTGGTGATCGCGATCCGCATCCTGTCCATGTACTGGCTCAGGCGCGGATAGACCTCGCCCAGGTAGAAGCCCATGACCTCGTCTTCCCGCCGGCCGGTCATTTTTTCGGCAGCCATGTTCCAGTGGGTGATTTTCCCCTCGGCGTCTACGCCCACCACCACGGATGGCATTGAGTCTATGATGTTTTTCAGGTAATGGTTGATATGGTCGATTTTCTCGTTGCTGTCCCTGACCGATGCCATCATCTTGTTGAACGCGTCGGCCAGGAAGCCGATCTCGTCCTCCATTTTAACCGGCACCGAGGCCTCCAGGTTGCCCTCGTCGACCCTCCGGACCCCCTTCAGGAGGTCGTGGAGCGGATTGACCAGGGCGCCGCGGAAGAACATCGGAAATCCCACCATCACGAGGATGATGACCGAAGCCAGCAGGTAGACCAGCTTGATCGACGAGTTATGGATGAATGCGCGGTAGCTGAAATAGGAAAATCCCGCCTCGTAAATGCTGCCCGCGCCGGCGTCCGCCGCCTGGTATGAGACGAAATGCTCGTCCCCGAGCCCCAGCCGGTACAATCTGATACCCGCCGCCTCCATGGGCGCGAGGAATTTCATCACCTCGCCGCGCAAATCTTCCCCCTCCTGCCTGTTTGACTCCATGGATCCGAGGATGACCTGCTTAAAAGTTTCAAATGACCGGTTTGTATCGGCAAGATAAACACGGAGGTCATTCCGGAAGTTTTCCCGGCCAAGCTCCTTGATTTTAAACCGGTGATAGGTTGTTATCTTGTTCAGCCGGTCGATATAATTCATGATAGCACGCTTGCTCTTTGCCATGCCCGGGCGCAGCGGCCCGGCATATTCCTTGATCGCGGAACGGTATCCGGTGAAATAAGGATGCGAGGACGATAACAGCCTGGACAGGTTGCCGGCAAAATCACCATCCGGGACGGCGGACAGTCTTTCATACATGAGGGTGTTGGCCAGGTCGTACCGGATGTTGCTCCTGATCGGAAGGACGTCCCCCGTGAACTCCTGCCCGGATTTGTTGTCCGGCCCGGAGTAGCGGACAAGGTACTTGAGATCGGCCGGCCGGTACATGGGGTCAAGGATGCAGCGGGCCAGTTTCTGCTTCTGGATCATATCGTACGCCTCTTCCCGCTCCCGTGAAGTATAGTAGCTCAGGCCCTGGAACACGACCAGGAAGGCGACCATGCTGATGCCCACGATGTTGGCCATTATGGTGGTCCTGTTCCGGGTCACATTGGTGTAAACCGTGATGGCGAGAAAGAAGCCGAGCACGGTCACCAGGTTCCAGGACACCTGGAAAATATCGCGCGTGATGGTTCCCTCCCTGCTCAGGGCATTGGTTATGCCGGGGACCACCGAGATGACCATGAAGCAGGCGAGCATGAATAGAACATGCTTGTTGCCGGGCTTCGGGGTAACGATGAAGCGCCATATGCCGGCGATGATGCAGGCAAGGATGTAGCAGATGATAATGATGGAGATCAGGTAGCTCAGGGGATCGAGGTCAAAGTCCCAGTAGTGCCCATCGAAGCGGAATATTGTCCGCGCTTCCAGGGATTTTATCACGAACACCGCATCAACGGCAAGGGAAATGATCCACTGGACGGCAAGAATGATGCGCGCGGTGCGGACATTCCGTTCCTCCGGGAAATAGAAGAAGAACTGGACTATGTAGATAAGGCCCGGTATCACGGAAAACACCGTGAGCCACCGGTGGAACGCCGACAGGGGATGGTAAAAGGATGATGTCAGGAGATAGCCCGTGTTCTGGATCATGATGAAAAAATAGATCAATATCATGACCGTGGTGGCTTTCGCTTTTTTCGGAATGATGAAAAAATAAAGGACAACGGCAATGTTGAAAAGCGTGGCGATGAGGGCGCCGGTGGCAAAAAAATTAATGTAAATGTGGTCAAATATATTCATGGTAAAAAGTCGCCCGTTCACCGGGACCTGTATTCTACCGTTTTATCCCGCTGACCTCGGCATCAAACATGAAATGTTTTTCAAGGAAAAGCTTCACGCAGGCCTTTACCACGCGCTCATCGTAGAGCACCCGGGAATTTCTCGTGATTTCATCAAGGGCAATGTCCGTGCCGAGGGCCTTGCGGTAGGGGCGGTGCGATAGCATTGATTCGACCACGTCCGCCACGCGGATTATCTTGGCATAGAGAAGGATTCCGTCGCCGGTCAGCCCTTCGGGGTATCCTGACCCGTCGAGGTTTTCATGGTGCTGCAGTACGATCTGGGCCACGGGCCAGGGGAATTCTATCATTTTCAGAATGTCATATCCCGCCTGGCAGTGCAGTTTGATGTATTTATATTCAATCGGATTGAGATGACCGGTCTTGACCAGGATTTCCGACGGTATGGACAGCTTCCCGATGTCATGGAGCATGGCCGCCACGTGGATTCCCTTCACTTCCTCGTCCGACAGTTTGAGCTCCTGGGCGATTGCCCTGGAAAGTGAAGCCACCCGCTTCTGGTGGCCGCCGGTAAAGGGGTCCCGCATCTCCGCAATGGAAGAGAGAGTGCCGATAATGCCGGACAGGGAGCGCTCGATGCTGTCGAGGGACTTCACCAGTTTGTCTTCGGCAAAGATTCTTTCTTTTATTTCGCTGGAGAGGCGGGTGTTGATCTCCTGGAGCTCGGCGGTGGTTTTTTCCAGGGCAGCGGTCCGTTTCGCGATTTCATCTTCAAGGTGGGCCCGGTAGCGCTCGTTTTCCTTTATCAGCCGGAATCTTTCCAGGGACCTGCCGATAGCGTAATCGAGGACCTCCATCTCTACAACGGGTTTGCTTATGTAATCCCATGCTCCCAGGTGTATAGCCTCAATCGCATCTATTATATTACCGGTACCTGACACGATGATGACCGGGGTATTCGGCGACTCTTTTCGTATTTGTCCCAGGACTTCCAGTCCGCCTATTTCCGGCATGCGCAGGTCTAGAAGAACCAGATCGGGCCTGTGCCTGCGGAACATTTCAAGGCCGGTTCTTCCGTCAGACGCCGCCGAGACCTCATAGCCGCTGTCTTCAAGATAGGAGACGATATTGTTTCTCAGGATCTCCTCGTCCTCTATGGCCAGGATAGCAATTCGGGATCTATTATTCAAATGGGATCACCTTTGTATTATGATATCTCTCTGCACCTCCCCTAAAACCATGCCAGTATATCTCATAAATACAATTTAACAACAATTTTATTAAATTTCTATTATGATTGGATATTTATTCATATTTTTATATATTAATATGTGGCCAGATTGATACTTTCAGGCGGTGCAGCATAACAATTATATAATGACTATGCTGTCATTGCGTCCTGGACAATGCCGGTGAAAGGATTTGAATAATAGAGACGCCATCATCCTGTTTCTTCGGTATCCGGAGCGCGGGAAAATGAAAACCCGCCTTGCCCGGGAAATCGGTGATGATCTTGCCTTCGACCTCCATGTCTGCTTCATAAGGGACCTCTTGAACACGCTCCGCGCCGTAAATGCCGAAACCATTATCGTCGGCACCGGGACAACGGGGAAGGGGCCGCCGGGAATTTTCGGAAAATCGATCCGTCTCGTGCAGCGCGGTCATGATTTCGGCGAACGCCTTTATAATGCCTTCGGCGACGTTTTTTCCCGCGGTTTTGACCGTGCCGTCCTTATTGGTATCGAATGCCCGGGCCTTTCCGCCGGGTATATCCGGCAGGCCCTCGGCGAGCTAGGGGACCATGACGCGGTCATCGGGCCTGACCGTGTCGGCGGGTACTGCCTGATCGCGCTCCATGAGCGGTCCCTGCGCGCCGACTTTTTCAAGAACATATCATGGGGTACGTCACGGGTGCTCGTTGAAACCGTTGGGAGGATCGAGGATGCCCTCATGGAGCTGTCAATCCTTGACCAGATGGAGCGGATCAGCGGGGTTGAAGATCTCGCGCGTCTTGCCGGTGAAGGAGTTTCAGCGCCGCGCCATACCCGGCAGTTTCTGGAACAGCACAGGGATATCCTGCCGGGGATATGATGCAAGGAGGCCGGCACCAACTCGGTGTCAGAGTAAACCAGTTGAATAATCGTCGGGGAAGGGATGCCGTCTTTTCCCTCGGCGGTCGTTTGCTCTGACCCCGGGCCTGGAGCCGATAGTTATCGGCAGGCCATCCGATCAGATGTTGATCTGGAATATCCGGTAGCCCTTGTAGCAGTCGGAATTGAGGTACTTGAGGGCGCCGATCATCTTCTTGTTCGTCTCAACGATGAGGGAACAGTCGGACTGGATGTAGCCAAGACTTATCCCGATCTCGATGGTCATGAGGATCAGTATCTGGTCGATGTTCTGGCCCCGGTATTCCGGCATGACGCCCATCAGGATGGTCCTGAGTGTTTTGGTCCTCTTTACCTTCCACAGGAGCTTGACGATCCTCCAGGGATAGAGTTTCCCCTTGAGCGCGGCAATGCCGGGGTTGGCGTCAGGCACCGAAAGGATGAATCCAATGGTCTTGCCGTCCTGTTCGGCGAAAATGGCTAGTTCGGGGATGATGACCATTTTGAGCTCGTCGAACATGAGCTTAAACTGCTTGTCGGTCAGGGGAAGGTGGTCCATGTTTCCTTCCCAGGCGGCGTTGAAAATGCGCTTCACGTCATCCGCCCTGTTGGGGATATCTTTCTTCTTGGCTACGATGAATTTGATGTTGGTTTTTTTCATCATCTCGTCGCGCATCTTGAAGAGGGGATCCCAGTTGATGCCGTCCTTCTTCACCATGAAGCAGAACCAGTCAATATACTTTTCGAAGCCGTAGGCCAGGGCATGCTTCTCGTACCAGTGGGCTAAATGGAACATGCCGATGACCGGCATCCTGCCGTTATTGATGCAGTCAAAACCGACCGAATCGTATATGGTAAAGCTCTGGGGCCCGTTCATCTTTGTCTTTCCCTTGGCGCGGAGCCACTCCCGGGCCGTATCGAAGAGCGCCTTTGAAACATTCAGGTTGTCGATGCATTCATAGAAGCCGAAAAAGCCGGTGTCCTTGTTATACTTTTCCTCGTAGCGCGAATAGGTATGGGCGGTGATCCGGCCCGCGGGCTTCCCATCCAGATAGGCGACGAACAGCTGGGCCTCGCCATGCTCGAAGAAATACCCCTCTTTCGGATCGAAGAAATGGATCTGGTCCTTGATAACGGGTGGTACCCAGGCGGGGTCGTCGTCGTATATGTGCGCCATCCATGGAACTTTAATGAATTCGAGAAGCATGCTTTTATCGGTGACTTTTTTGACCTCTATGTTCTGTTGCATTATGATGACCTGTCCTCTATAATGTTGGTTTCATATTCCCTGAGCGGGGATTGTGCATACCGGGCAACACGATATGCAAATTTTATATTTTATGTCCATTCTTTTTTAATAATTAAACGGTCAGGCAGAACCGGAATCGGGGATGCTGCGGGGGTGTCACCATTTTCCCATCATCTATTAAGGATGAAAATAAAGTTCTTTACAAAAAATTGCCTCATTATTACTTTCCTCTCTACAGTTTCCTGGAAAACCCCGTCTATGGATTATTTCAGGAACGGTTTTACAAGGCAAATCCGTAAAACAAGAGGTTTTTCCCGGCTAACGCCATGAAAAACGGCGGTAGATCTGCCAGGCATGATATTCGGAAGCAGCCATCTAGCGCAAAATCCCGATTGTTATCGGTGCTGTCCTAAATCAAACTATAAAACTACGTAAATATGCTGCCTGTGCACGGTTCCGCAGGCTCCGGCACAGTCTCATGTGATACAGTTTTTGGGAGGTCCCTGAATGCTTAAGGAATACAAAGCTGATCAAATACGGAATGTCGCCATCGTCGGTCACGGCGGAACCGGAAAATCCACGCTGTTTGACGCAATGCTCTTGGTCGGGGGCAAGATTGACAAGATTGGAAACCCAAACCAGGGCACCCTCACTTCCGATTACGATGATGATGAAAAGAAAAGGATGATGTCGATCCGGAGCGCCCTCGGCTTTGTCGAGGTGGACGGCGTGAAAATAAACTTCATTGATACGCCGGGAACGGCAGACTTCATCGGCGAGGCCCGGGCGGCCATCCAGGTGGCGGAAACCGTCATACTCGTTGTGGATGCCGTGGACGGGGTCCAGATCGAGACCGAAAAGGCCTGGCGGTACCTTGCCGAGAACAATATCCCGCGGATCATCTTTGTCAACAAGATGGACAAGGAGCGGGCCAGCTTCGAAAAGGTCATGGAAAACATAAAGACCGGCCTCAAGGCCAACATCGCCCCGCTCTGCATCCCCAGCGGCGAAGCTGACAAGCTTGCCGGCGTCATAGACCTGTACCAGATGAAGCTCCAGACCCCCAAGGCGGGCGGCAAGGAGGTCACCGTCGCCGATGTGCCCGCGGACGCCAGGGCGAAGGCCGAGGCGGAGCGCACCAAGCTGATCGAAGTGGCTGCTGAAGGGGACGACGCCCTGATAGAGAAGTTCCTGGAAGGTGAGGCCCTCACCGACGACGAGATCAAGAAGGGCCTCCAGGCCCAGCTGGCCAACGCGAAGCTGTTCCCGGTGGTCTGCGGCTCCTCTCTCTCGGCCATCGGGGTGAAAAACCTTCTCAACGTAATAAAGGATTTTGCGCCGGCGCCAAGAATCGGCAGGGAGTATCCCGGCCATGACGCCGATGACGCCTCGAAGGAAATCAAGATACCGATGAGCGAAAACGGGTCCCTCGCCGCGGTGGTATGGAAGACCTATATCGACCAGTACGCCGGCCGGTTCAATTACCTGAAAGTTATTTCCGGGTCCATGCTTCCCGACGTTGAGGTGATAAACGCGAACAGGAAAGCCAGGGAGCGCATATCGAAGCTCTATACCATGGTGGGCAGCAAGCAGGAGGACATGCCGAAGATCAACGCCGGCGACATCGGCGTCGTCGTGAAGCTCGACAAGACCGCGACGGGAGACACCCTCTGCGACTCCAAGAAGCCCCTGGTGCTGACGACCATCAATCTTCCCAACCCGGTATTCTCATATGCCATCGAGGTCGTCAACAAGGCCGAGGTCGACAAAGTGGGGCAGTTCTTCACCAGAATCACGGAGGAAAATCCGACCCTTACCTACGCCTATAACGCGGAAACCGCCGAGTCCGTCCTCTCCGGCATGGGCGAGATCCAGCTGGGAATCGTGCTCAACTCCCTCAAGGAAAAAAACAAGATCGAGGTCAAGACCAGGGAGCCCCGGGTGCCGTACCGCGAGACCATTACCAAGAAGGCCGAGTCCAATTACCGTCACAAGAAACAGTCCGGCGGACACGGGCAGTTCGGCGAAGTCTACATCCGCATGGCCCCCAAGCCCCGCGGATCCGGCTTCGAGTTCAAGGAGACCATATTCGGCGGGGCCATACCGAAGCAGTATATACCCGGCGTTGAAAAGGGCATCATCGAGGCGCTTGAAGAAGGCGTCCTCGGCAAGTTCCCCGTCGTCGACGTCGAGGTCGAGCTCTATGACGGAAAATATCATGACGTTGACTCCTCTGAGCTTTCCTTTAAGATAGCATCCCGCACGGCCTTCAAGATGGGCATGGAGAAGGCCGGCCCGCAGCTCCTGGAGCCGATCATGGATGTCCATATTTACGTGGACAAGCAGTTCATGGGAGACATCCTGAGCGACGTGACGAGCCGCCGCGGCAAGGTCCTGGGCATGGAGAGCGCCGACGAGACTGGCGGAAGCGTGTCCGTCATACGGGCCCAGATTCCCCTTGCGGAAATGCTGCGCTATTCCATTGACCTGCGCGGCATGACCAGCGGCAAGGCAACCTTCGAGATGAAGTTCTCCCACTACGATCCCATATCGGGACGCGAGGCGGATAATGTTCTCGCCGCCCGCAAGAAGCTACTGGAAGAAGAAGCGAACAAATAGCATATCCCCGCCCGGGGCGGTTCCCTTCACCCGCCCCGGGCTTGTCATCCGGTAACCCTATGAACATCATTATATTTGAAGATGGCCTCCATGATAATTTCTATCCCCTTTCGGCGACGAAACCGCTCTGGGAACTCAGGTCGGGCCTCTTCACGTTCCGGGAGCGCATCGAGCTCTTTGTCCGCAGGGACCCGCGCCTGGCCGGTGCCGGCCTCTACTTTTTCACCAGGGATCACCTGGTGCCCCGGTTCCGGGAACTCTATCCCCAGGTTCACATAAACGACTTTTCCGTTTTTGACCATGACGGGGAGTTCCTTTTTGTCAACGCGGTGAAATACCCGTCCAGCACCGATTTTGCCTTGGATAAAAACAGCGCCGTCATCCTCGGACCCGTGCCGGTCCTTGCCCGCGTCGACGCGGATATGCTGGTAAAACCGATTGACTCGATTCCCGCTATGCTGATGAAGCTGGGCCTGACAGAGAGCGATTATTATGAACAGTATGAAGGCCCGGGAACGGGACGAAAGGCGAATTTCCTCTGGGACCTGATTGATTCCAATCCGGATACCATCCGGAGCGATTACGGCCTCGCCGGATACGCCGGCAACGGCGCTTCGGGAAATGATGTAACTATTTCCGGCGACGAAACTCAGGTATATATTGAGGACGGGGTGGTATTTGACCCCTATGTGTTCATCGACGCGACAGGTGGGCCGGTTGTTATCGGCGCCGGTACCAGGATCAATTCCTTTTCCAGGATAGAAGGCCCCTGCGTGATCGGGCGGGATTGCCTTATCCTGGGGGCGAAGGTCCGGGGGGGCACTACCCTCGGGGCGTGCTGCCGGATAGGCGGCGAGATCGAGCAGTCGATATTTCACGGCTACGACAACAAGTACCATGACGGCTTCATCGGCCATTCCTATATCGGCGAGTGGGTGAACATGGGCGCGCTGACGACGAACAGTGATCTGAAAAATAATTATACCAACGTGAAGGTGTACACCCCGGGGTCGCGGAAGAAAACGGGACTGAAAAAAGTCGGGTGCTTCATGGGCGATTTCGTCAAGACCAGCATCGGGACGCTGATCAATACCGGAACGAGCATCGGCCCGGGCGCCATGCTGGTCCACGCGGGAATGCTGACGCCGTTCCATATCCCCCCGTTTTCCTGGTACATGAACGGAGAGACCGTCAGGTCCACCGGCCTGGATGACTTCATCACCACCTGCCGTGAGGCCATGAGCCGGAGAAATGTGCCGGTCACGGAAGATTTTATTGACATGATCCGGACAATATACGCAATGGCCTTGCCGGAGCGGGAGCAGCAATGAACCGCCAGGGCGTACTCCAGACATCCCTCACCCTGATCATATCGTTTTTTATCCATCTCGTAATCATGGTAAGCTTCATTGTTCCCCAGATAGGCGATATATGGGGGACCCAGAAAATGATAAACGATATTTTCGGCAATGAAGGGGCCGGCAGGGATATCATTGTTAATATCAACCAGGATGACCGCCAGGTCGTGACTCCGGATACGCTCCTCTCCGACAGGGACTCCAGCGCAAAAGGATATATCACCAAAAAGGCCGGCAGCAGGTGGCTCAACAATTCCCTCGATTTCAGGGTCCTCCGGGGAAACAAGGGCAAGGGGCGGGGCGATTCAACGGCTTCGGGCCATACCGGCAGGGACAAGGTCATGGTCTCCGATGATTCGGAAATGGTGGCCGTCATAGAGCGGAACGACAGCGCGGGGCGGGAAGCGGGAAATTACGGCATATTCGACGAGACCCTTCTCCCCGACAAGAATGATGTAAGCCGTGAGAATGCGCTCTTTTATTCCAATGACGGCCGCTTCAGCTTCAACACCGTCAAGTTCAAGGACTTCAAGTATTTCAAGAACATGAAGGACAGGATCGCGTCCAACTGGTTCCCGCCCCTCATGGCTAATTCAGTCGTCCAGGGTTACAATCCCCTCTCGGGGGAATATGCCCCGGGCTATACGCGGATCATGGCCATACCGAGCCAGGAAGTGAAAATGGTCTTCGTGCTGGATAAAAAGGGGGACATTATACATATACAGATCCTTGACTCCCTCGGCAACAAGCCCCTCAACGCCTCCTGCTATGATGCCATCAGGCTGTCTAAAAGCTTCGGGCCGGTGCCCAAGGACCTCCTGAAGGGTGATGTGCTGGTTGTTCCCTTCATTTTCGGATATTATGTGTACTAGACGCGGTTCATGCGCCGCCACAAGCGCGGTTGGATAACCGTTCATTGCAGATTATTCCTTGTCTATCAGCTCTTTCAGTGTCATTTCACCGATGACCTTTCTCCTGCTGGCAGTAATCTGGCTGAAGAGTCTTCCGAGAAGAATCCTGAACGCGGACTTGCCCGGAGCCACCGGCATGTCAAGACTGATGTTCATGATCACGTCCATGACCCGGTTTACCATGATGTTTTCGGAGCTGTTGGCGGGCAGGTAATTGCCGTCGCTGTCCTGGACGATGAGCCGGTCTTCCAGGAAGGGCCGGATATACCGCTCGGCTTGCTCTGACCCCCCTCCCAGGGCCTTCTGGATGTCCTTCAGTGAGCTGGCGCCGCCGCCAAGTTCAAACGTACGGTACACATGATGTATCACTGCCAGGCCGTAATATGCGTGCAGCCCGTCCCTTTCACCGAAGGCCTTTTTGAGGCTCCGGTACGTGTGGGGATGCATGAGGGTGTATGCCACCTCCGCGCCGTAAAGGACAATGACCGATGAAGCGTACACCATCAGGAGAAAGAGCGGTATAGCCGCCAGAGCTCCGTACATGGCGAAGGTGCCGGTGGCAAATCCCTTGACGTATACTATGAAAAGGAGCATGAAGATCACCCATACGGCTGCGGTAAAGGAAGCGCCCAGGGCCGCAGGCTTGAAAGGCACCCGTGTATAGGGCAGGGTAATGTAGGCCAGCAGGAACAGCAGCCAGATGAAGACAAATGGCGCCAGGAAGTTGATGATGGTATACCCGAAATTCCATCCTTTTTTAACCGCTGTCCATGTAAGGCCGAGGTCCTTTGACATGATAACGGTCCCCGCGTTGCCGACAGCCCAGAGTTTGTCGTCACGAAGATGGAGGGCGTTCACGCTTATGGCCGGCACGCTTGCCTCCTCCCAGCTGTCGCCGCCGTTAGCGGTGCGGATTATCGTTCCATCGTCGCCTCCCGCCACGCCTTCATTGGGATTGAAGAACCATGCCGAGTAGTAATTGGTCTCCCTGAATTTTTTTGAAGTCCAGGTCGCTCCGCCGTTTTCCGATATGAGTATCATACCCTCATTGCCCACAAGGATCACCCTGTTCTCATTGATGAAAAAGGCGTTGTTGACATTGACCGGCCGGTTCTTTCTCGTCGCCGCGGTCAGGCGGACCATTTCCCATTTTTTACCGCCGTCCTCGGTCCTGAGAATGAATCCGCGGCTCCCGGTAATGATGCCGCGGTCCTTGAAGAAGGCAACGGCCGTGAGGTTTGGACGCCCTTCCCATTCCTCGACCGACCAGGTCTCCCCGCCGTCTCCCGTCGTCAGGACCAATCCGTTTTCAGCGGCGATTATCCCACGGGTATCCGTCAGCATGCGGATGGCGTTGAAGTTGAAGGTGCCGAATTTCCTTATATGCCAGCGGTATCCCCCGTCGGTCGTAATGAGGAGTATTCCGTTGGTTCCCACTATCCATCCCCTGTTGCCAATGAACTGAATGCAGCGGTATCTGGTCTTTGAAAGCTCCAGAGGCTCAATGCGGCCTTCCTGCTCGATGAAAGACTTGTCGCCCTGTTCGTAGGTGTACACTTTCTGGTTGTCGAAATCGATTCGGCCGCTGGTTTTGCCCAGATTCGTGAAACTGATTTTCTTTTTGTGTGCCTGGATGGGGTCAGAGTAAAGTATTGTTGATTTCTCGCCCACAACCCAGAGTCGCCCGGTATCGGTTGTATAGGCTGCGTTGTAGTTCGGCGAAGAGAGTATGATGGATAACTGGGTGGCCACGGTCATGCCTGCGGCAAGCATGATGGGGCCGAGGGTCAGAGCAGCCCAGTAGTAGATGATCTTGAGAACCATGGGCCGACCTTTTTTGATTTTCCAGATATCGTTCATGGACTTTTCCAGGGTCCGGAGCATGGCTGTGGCGGAGAAAATCATGACCGCAGCACTGATGCCGCCGATTTTCCCGGCATTCTCAATAAGGCCCAGGATTGCATCGAATATGGGGTCAATGTTGAGCTTGATATTGTTTTCGTTCAGGAAGAGCAGGATTCTATCAAAAAGTTCCTTCTTGTTTTCGCCCACTCCGTAATAGAATGAATAAATGGTGAGGCCCACGGTCAGGGCCGGCACAAGGGATAGGATTATGGTGTAGGTTATGGAGGAAGCCTTGGTCTGGCAGTCATCGATTATGAATTTGCGCGTGGAAACGATGAGGACTTTACCGGCATTTATGATTTTTTTCCCAATGCCGCTGACAATTTCTTCACCGTGATATATGTTTATTGCTCTGGATCCCAATGATTGCAGGGTCTGCTTGATGGTAGCTTTTTTTGACATAGCTCAACTCCTTCCGGGAAGATAGCATGGATAATAGCCTTTTTCCGGTAATGGTCAACAATATTTTATCAGTGTGGTATCTGCGGCCTGTTTTTAATAATGAACCATAATGGTGTCAGAGTAATATCCAATAATAAGAGATATTTCAGTTCAATGGCAATTTTTCAAATGCTATTGTAGCTAATATGAGTCAGAGTAAATTAGATGGAAGGTTGAAGTATTGCAGATTGAAAATTCAATATTGGTTTTTGGTTGATATTCTGTAACGCCACGTGAATTGTTGTATTGTCGGGAATCTATTGTATAAATTAAAAGAAACAAAATCGAGTATTGAAAGGTGTAATCATAGAAGAATAATATTGGCTAAAGGAATAGACTTTCATTGAAGATTCTTCTTCGATACATATCTTCATAAACCAGGAATCTATTTGCACATTCTTTAAAGGTAGTCCCCAGTTCTAAAAAATATTCATGCAATGTTAACTTTACGGGAGATAAATGGTTTTCATCCAGATATTTATTTATACTACTATAGGGATAATCCCTTGGATCGTTTACAACGCCACTTCGAACCGGGTTGTAGCCGAGATATAATATTGTATTAAAAAAAGTCTCACGAGGATTGGGTGTTAGTTCGGTAATGACATCATAGAATCGTTCATTCCAGAAGGGGCCGGTTCTATTCATCATGCGGTTGTATCGTCTGGCAAATTGTGATTTTATGAATTGCATGATTCGTGATATATTTTCGCCATAAGTAACGGTTTTTATGTATAAATGGAAGTGATTATCCATAATAGTATAACCGATCAGTTCAAAATGATATTTTTCCAGTGCCAGGTTAAGGACATCAATCATCAAGGTTTTCATTTTAGGTGATCCCATCAAAGATTTTTTCTCAATACAACGAGAAATAGCATGATATGTAGCTCCTGCTATTTGTATGCGCAATTTTCTGGACATAATTTATGTAGCTTTATAAGTTTTTCGGTGTTTGTTATGTATACGAATAAAAAGCTTGGGATTTAAAAAAATTGTGTGGGGTCAGAGTAAAAAGTAAAAAAATACACACCACCATCAATGATGACTTCACGTAGTAATTCTTATTGACAAAAAACATATCCTTCACTAAGGTGCCTACACATTGCGCAATAGGCGTTATTTTATTAAAAAGGATGTGATTTAGATGACGAGTCCGTTAGAAGTCGATGTCAATGGCGACATTGAAAAAGCCTTTAAAAACCTGAAGAAAAAGATGGCTTTCGAAGGTATTTTCAAGGAGCTTAAAAGACGTCGGTACTACGAAAAGCCCAGCGAAGAGAAAAAGCGGAAAAAGGAAGAGGCTGAAAGGCGCAGGCTGAAAAAAATCCGCAGAATGAACGTGTCGCAGGGCAGGGCCAAGAAGTCTCCCTCCATGAGAGGCGGTAAGGACTTCTCCCACGACGAAGGCGCTGATGCATAATTGATGTTATAACAGAAGTAAAAAAATCCGGCAATGCCGGATTTTTTTATCTTTACTATATGCAATGTTGTCCTTATCACTGTAAGTGATTGAAAGATAATTTTGGATGATATCTTAAAAAGCATATGGATAGAACCGATACCCTCAGCCCCCTTGCAGATCGGTGCCGCCCCCGAACTATTGAAGAGTTCATTGGCCAGGAACACCTTCTTTCAGAACATAAGATACTCAAGACTATCATAGACAAAGGGACGGCCTTTTCCCTCATTTTGTGGGGAGAGCCTGGCTCCGGAAAAACTACTCTGGCACGTCTTATCGCTTATTACTGCAAGCTGGATTCTCATTTTTTAAGCGCCATATCAGCCGGCGTGGCTGATGTGCGCAAAGTTATTGAGAAAGGAAAAGAGAATAGGCAGCAAGGTGCCCAGACATTGCTTTTTCTTGATGAAATTCATCGTTTTAATAAGGCCCAGCAGGATTCGGTTCTTGGTTCCGTAGAATCAGGTGATATCATTCTTATTGGAGCCACTACGGAAAATCCCTCATTTAATGTTATATCACCGCTCCTCTCCCGTACCCGTGTTCTGAAGCTTTCGCGGCTATCAGAGAAAAACCTTCTTGCGATTCTTGATCAGGCACTACGCAATGATGATATTCTTAAAGAAGGAAATGCTCGTTTTAATGATGACAAGGTCAAGGATAAGCTCGTTGCCATATCCAATGGCGATGCCCGGCGCATGCTGAATATCCTGGAAACTGCTTTTACTCTGACCCCTGATGGTCTTATTACGACGGACCACCTTGAAGAGGCCGTTAGAAACAGCATGCTCTACTACGACCGCGCCGGTGACAGGCATTATGATACCATTTCCGCCTTCATCAAGTCTCTGAGGGGCTCTGATCCGGATGCGGCGGTATATTACCTTGCCCGCATGATCCTTGCGGGTGAAGACCCGGTCTTCATTGCACGCAGAATGGTCATATTTGCTTCAGAGGACATAGGAAATGCAGCGCCTAACGCTATTACCCTGGCAGTGTCAGCCATGACAGCGACCCAGAATATAGGTCTGCCAGAAGCGCGGATAATCCTTTCCCAGTGCGCCACATTCCTGGCCTCAGCGCCCAAAAGCAATGCTTCGTACCTTGCCATTGACGGCGCCATGGCAGCGGCAAAGGACTCAAACTACGAAATACCCCTTCACATCCGAAATGCCCCTACGGAACTCATGAAAAATCTCGGTTACCACAAGGGCTATAAGTACCCCCATGATTTTGACCGTCATTTTGTGAAGGAGATATATCTCCCCGCTGAATTAAAGGATCAGGTTTTTTATAACCCCACCGAAGAGGGAGGGGAGAAGGCAATTCGGGAGCGCTTAAAGTCTCTCTGGCCGGAGCGGTACAAAAAAAGATGATTTTACTCTGACCCCGGTATTTAATCTATAGGTATGAAACCATCATGGTTGATGATTTTACTCTGACACCCACATATTTTATAGATTGCGATAACCCGGTCATTATCGACCGGGCCCGCGCCATCGTCGCAGCAGGCGATACCGCCCTGGACCGGGCCGTGAAGATTTTTTATTGGGTCAGGGACCGGATCCCGTACAACCCCTACCGCACGACCTATGACCGGGACCAGTACCGGGCGAGCTTTATCCTGGGCCAGGGGGACGGATTCTGCGTGCAGAAGGCGATCCTGACCGCCGCCTTGTCCCGGGCAGCCGGCGTTCCCTGCAGGCTCCGCTTTGCCACGGTGCGCAACCACCTGGTGACGAGACGCCTCAGGGAGGCGATGAAGACCGATATCTTCGTGTTTCACGGCCTGGTCGAATTTTTCCTGGAGGGCGGATGGGTTAAGGCCACGCCGGCCTTTAACCTGTCCCTGTGCGAGAGGTTCGGCATCCTCCCCCTTGAATTCAACGGCCGGGAGGATTCGATACTACATCCCTTTGACCGGGAGGGACGCAAGCATATGGAATATCTCCATGATTTCGGCCCCTTTGATGATCTGCCGTTCGACCAGATGACCGGTGAATTCAGGCGACACTACCCCCACCTCGAGGAGCTGCTGAAGATGGCGCAGCGGGCCCAGGCGCCGGCAGCGGATTTCGAGAAGGAAGCGGAACTGGAGAACAGGAAATGAGCGGCGGTCTGAAAATATCGGAGATCTTGGAATACATCCTGCGCCATGCCACGCGGCATGAGCTTGAGCTGATCGGGGAAGCCCTGAGGAAGCGCATGGAGCGGGAGTCGACCCTGGGCCTCGGGCAGATCGATGTCAACCAGATGGCCCGCACCATCGCGGAGGATATTGAAAAGCAGATGGGGATCGGCGGCGATCAGGTGCACGAGATGGCGCGCCGTCTCGTCGCTGACATGATACGCCGGGAAAAGCCGGAAATACCGGAGCGGGAACTTCAGACGCTCCTTAATCAATGGGTGCCAGGAAGGAACAGCAGAAAAGCGGGAGAGATGCCCCGGGAAATGCTCCTCGCCATGATTACCCAGTTCGTTTCATACAGCACCGGGGAGATGAGCGAAGAGGAGAAGAAGCAGTTCCCCAAGGGATGGCACAAGAAATACTGGGAGGCGTTCCCGCCTGAAATCCAGGTCCTTGTGCGTGATTACATCATGGGCAAAATCGGGAAGAACCAGTTCTGGAAGGGGATACGGGAATCTCCGGTCATGTCAAAATAATTGTTGCTTCAAAGTGATACTCTATATCATGTGGAAACAGGCTATTATTACTGACACCCCCCCCTGTCCCCCTGTGGGGGCATGCGGCCGCATTCAGCAGGGTGTTAAGTAAATTCATGATAGTCATGCCAGTAAACCCCTTATTCAGTAAGGATAAGAATTATGGATTTCCGCCCCCTCGGGGGGTCGGGGGGGTAATAAAATTAGAGGTCCAGTCATGAGTTCCAACCGCGACAAGCTGTTCAATATCCTTTACACAAAGTCCTTCATCTACCGGGAAGACCCGCCCTTTACCCTGGTCTCCGGGAGGCAGAGTTTCTACTATTTCGACTGCAAGGCCACGACCCTGGACGCCGAAGGCGTGTCCCTTATTGGCGAAGTCATGTTCAATGCGATCGAGCCTTTCATCGGACCCCTGGCCGTTGACGGCATCGGCGGACTGACCCTCGGAGCCGATCCCATTTCCATTTCAACGGCCATAGCGGCAGGGAAGAAAGGACGCAGGATATCGCCCCTCATCGTGCGGAAGGAGCCGAAAAAGCACGGCACGCAGAAATGGATAGAAGGCGACGCCGGCCGGGTCAGGAACGTCGTGGTCATCGACGATGTCATTACCACGGGCGGTTCCACCGTTACTGCCATCGAGCGGCTGCGCGAATCGGGGCTTAATGTTGTCAAGGCCGCGGTCATCATCGACCGCGAGGAAGGCGGCCGCGAAGGAATCGAAAAAACAGGCGTTGAGGTAATCTCCCTCTTCCGGCGGTCCGATTTCGACGCCCGGAGGCTCGGGAAATAATCAGTCGATGGTATCCATGAAGGTTACGGAACAGTCGGCGTTTATCCTGACGGTATAATCGACGTTTTCCGGCGAGAAGGTCGTAAACCTGATCCGGTAGACGGAGTTGCCGTCCAGTTCCCGGAAGGGGACGGTCTTGTTGGAAACCAGGGTTATCTCCTTTTCCCGGTTCCAGTCTGCGTCGAAGTTCTTTCCGAGTTCAGCGTAATGGATCCTGTTTTTTGCCGGCTTTAAGTGGGACATGTCGACGGCTTTCTCCACGATAAAGTAGGTCTTCCTGATTTTCTTCGTACCCATGATGTCGGAGATGTATTCCGCCGTGATGGCTACGGAAAGGGCGTCAACGCTTTTATCCAGTTTGAAATATATCATTGAAGCGGCATGGCGGTCGATCGGCTCAGCTGACTTTGCCGCCTCGATGCTTGAAAAGGTTTTCACGCTGCTTTGCTTGTATTTCCTCTCCTTGATCTGGCCGGCGGTGGCACAGCCGGACAAAAGCAGGGCAGGGGGGCCTGCGAGGGTGATCATTGCAAGGATGCAGAATATTCTATTAATAATATAATGACCGGGATCCATGCTTTTGCATGGCGGTTGTTTTTTCATTGAGTCAAGGACAATTTTTGGGATTGGGTGTTAATTTTTTTTGATTGATTTTAAAATATTCTTGCATTATGTCGTCATAATTACCACTTTCTGCTAGGGCCGGGTTAACGAGCGGCCCTGATACGGGCTATGCCCGCGTCACAAAGGGAAACGCAGGGATCTGCGGGCGGCAGGTTGCGGCTCCGCTCCCTGACCCCGGTTGATAGCATTTACAATTCCTCAATATTGTATCGATATCAGGTTACTGACACGGAAACTGGAAAGATCTATGTTCCTTAAATCTATGGATTTATACGGCTTCAAGTCCTTTGCCGACAAGACCCAGGTCACCTTCGAGCCGGGTATCACGGTCATCATCGGCCCCAACGGGTGCGGCAAGTCCAATGTCGTTGACGCCATAAAATGGGTACTGGGCGAGAAGCAGGCGAAGAATATACGCGGCGAAAAAATGGAGGATATCATCTTCGCCGGCACCGAGCACCGGAAACAGCTCTCCCTCTCGGAGGTCTTCGTCACCATCGACAACTCCAACCGGGTCCTCGATTTCGATTCGGATTCGGTCACCGTGGGCCGCCGCATATTCCGAGACGGCGAATCGGAGTACCTCATCAACAAGTCGCCCGTGCGATTGAAGGACGTTGAAAAGCTCTTCATGGACACCGGCATCGGCAAGGCGTCATACTCGGTGATGGAGCAGGGGAAGATGGACCTGATCCTTTCGACGCGGCCCGAAGACCGGCGCTATATCTTCGAGGAGGCGGCGGGGATTTCCAAGTACAAGTTCCAGAAGAAGGAGTCGCTCAAGAAACTGACCGAAACGAGCGACAACCTGGAGCGGATCAACGACATCATCAAGGAAATCGAGCGCGAGAAGGACTTCAAGTCCAAGCAGGCCGAGACCACCAAGGTATACATCTCGCTGAAGACGGAGCTATCCGAGCTTGACATAAAAATCAACATCCTCCGCTACCGGGAGCTTGCCAAAAAGCAGTCGAAGATACAGGAGGATATCGAGCGGCACAACATGGAGCGCGAGGCCATTTCCTCCCGGGTGTCCACCACCTCGGCCGACAACGAGAAGGACGAGAAGCGCAAGAACGACATACAGCACCAGCTCTTCGAGCTGGAGAAGCGGCTCCATGCCTACCGGATACGCGTCGAGGACATCGACGTCAAGACGGAGAAGAACCGGGGCCTCATAGACGAGGAGCAGAACCTCAAGAAGGGGATCGAGAACAAGATCGTGGAGCGGACGAAAAACCTGGACCGCCTTCTTGAGGAAAAGCAGAAGAGCGAGCAGTCCGGCGTCGAGATCGGCAGGAAGATCGAGGACGACAAGCAGAAACTGTCGGCCTTCTTCGCGACGCGCAAGCGGAAGATCGATTCCATCCACGCCTCCCGGGACTCCATCGAGGAAAAAAAGGCGGCCATCAAGGACGCCGAGAAGGGCCTCAAGGAACTCCAGGCTCTTCTCGAGGAGGTCATCCGCAAGCTGGTGGACGCCATTGAAAAGCGCAAGGCCGAACTGGAGGGCTCGGAGCACGAGCGCACCCAGGTTCGGGGCGTCATCCATGAAAGGATACGGGCCATCGAGGATTCGCTCCGCAGGGCGACGGCCGACCTCCGCGGCGGCATGCACGACAGCGCCCTGGCCCTGCTGGAGGCCATCGACATGGACTCCCTGAAGGAAGATATCCTGAAATTCGAAAGCTACGAGGACGGCTTCCGGTCCATCCTCTTCGACAAGACGGGCATCCACGCGGAAAAGGAAAACCTGGACCGCAAGATACGGGAAAAGCTGGACAGCATCGAGCGGTTCCGCGGAGAGATAACCGCCCTGGAGGCGCACATCCAGCACGAACAGGTGGAGCTGGAGGACGTCAACCAGATGATCACTAGGGTGGAGAAGGACCTCTCGCGCAACGAGAACGAGCGCGACTGGATCGAGAAGCACATACAGTCCCTGGGAAGCCAGATCGTCGATTTTAAGAAGCAGATAGACAACTACCGCGAGGAAATCCTGCGGGCGGACAAGAAGATCAAGGAGCTCTCCGAGGAGATCAAGGAATGGGACCAGCGCCTGGTCGAGTTCAACGAGCGGAGCGAGTCGCTGCTGAAAGAGATAGCCGATCTCACGGCGAAGCGGGAGGAGATCGAGACGAAGATCCACGACCGGAAGAACGTCGCGCGCAAGGACGAGGAAGAGCTGCAGCGCATCGTCGAGAAGATCACCACCCTTGACAAGTCGCAGGTGGAGCTCATATTCAAGAAGAACAGCATCGAGGAGCATCTCTGGATCGAGTACGAGAAGAAGATCAAAGACGTCGAGGCACTGAACGTCATGGACTCCCAGATGGAAGGGCTGATGTCCCGCAGCCAGGACATCAAGAAGCAGATCCAGGACCTGGGGCCCATCAACAACCTGGCCATTGAGGAATACCGCAATTTAAAGAAGCGGTTCGAGTACTACATCAAGCAGAAGAAGGACATCGAAAAGGCGCGGGAGGACATCTTTACCGTCATCGAGGACATCAACCGGACCTCCATCGAGATGTTCATGGAAACCTTCAAGAGCATCCAGAAGAATTTTTCCGATATATTCAGGCAGCTCTTCGAGGGGGGCGAGGCCGCCATCGAGCTGAACGAGCCGGACAACCCCCTGGAAAGCGGTATCGAGGTCATGATCCGGCCGCCGGGTAAAAAGCTGAAAAACATCAACCTCCTCTCCGGGGGGGAGCGGGCGCTAACGGCCATCGCGCTCCTGTTCGCAACCTACATGGTCAAGCCGTCGCCGTTCTGCTTCCTTGACGAGATCGACGCGCCCCTGGACGAGCAGAACATCGGCCGGTTCGTCAGGATGCTCAAGGAATTCGCCCGCGGGTCGCAGTTTATCATCGTGACCCATAACAAGAAAACAATGAGCATCGGCGAGACGCTGTACGGCGTAACCATGGAAGAACCCGGCGTTTCCAAGCTTGTGTCCATAAAAATGGACAAGATTGAAGGGACTAATTGAAAAAAACTTGACATTTCATATAGATTAATTTAAATTTTTAAATGAGCAGTAATGTGTATCTAATGACCGCCAGAATTTAGAACTGTATCACTGCCCGGGCAAGAGGTGGCCCGTGATAACACAAAGGAAGGTGTGAAATGAAAATTTCCATTGATGGAATCCTCGGTACAGCGCAGAAGATCAACAGCCAGAAGGAGCTGGAAGAAAACAATCCCAACAAAAAACGAAGCGACGTCAAAACGGATTCCGTTTCCATCGGAAGCAGGATCAACACGCGTCTTGACGCCATGGAAACCGAGTTCAGGGAAGTGCAGTCATCCCTCACGCGGAACCAGATCATCCGCGACGGCATCGAGCAGCTCAGAACCGACCTCCAGAAGGGAGCGCCGGAACAGAAGAACATCCTCGATAACGTAACCTTTGAGGGGAACAGGGTCCTCCGGAGCTTTATCGGCGAGTCGATCACAGAACAGCAGATCTCCGAGAAGATGGAAATCAACAGCAGGTTCATCAATGACGATGTGACCAGGCTTAAAAAGCTCCAGGTGGAGCTGGACAATATAACCGCCTCCGACCTGGTGGGCCAGGACAGGCTGAAGAATATCGTTTCCAATGTTGATACGATTTTCACGCGGTCGGGCGCCGCAAGTCTGGAGAACATATCGACTCTGAGGCCGGACGCCGTCATGAGGCTTATAAAATAGGGACCGGCAAAACCGGTCCCAGGCCGCGAATGCCGATGACCATTACAGATGTATCCATGCAGACGAAATAGCAGAGCGGCTTTCTTTATTCTGCTCCTCCTGTGTGTCGCTTACCCGTATCCCGCCTACGATAAGGATATTCCCTATATTTTTGTGGTAAACCCCTGTTCGGGAAGTCATCAACAGTATATGAAAGAGTGGCGAATGCCCTTCAGGCGCCGCGCCATCAGGGAATGGGGAGCTTCCCGGGGATTGGCGCTCATGGAAGACCGCGATCCCGTCGTGGATGATACTGCCGCCTACGTGGGACCCTTTGGCTCGTCCATTCTGGTCAACGGCCTTTCCCGGGATACGAGATACCGGATCTGGATCGATTTCGTCAGGTTCGGGACTCGGGGATCGTATCCCGATTCCGTGTTGAAGATATTCGCCGCCGCGCCGGGAATGGAACCGCTTCTGGTCGATGCGGTCAGATATTCCGATATCCACAATTCTTATTACCATGTTGATATTCCCGTGGCCGTAACGACCCGGGGCAGCGCGGAGATACGCTTTGTGGAATTCTCCGCCGCTCCCGGCGCCTGGGGCATCTGGGACATCATCGTGGCCGGAGCCCGGGAACTGCCCGGCCGCAGCGATATCCCCGGCGATGAAGGCGTTAACCTTGAGATCATTGACAGGATTGTACAATAATCAGTAATTGTAAATGATATCCCGGCAATTCCCTACAAAATATGTAACTACCGGCACACCGGTTGCACCAACATATTATTCCGTGCCAGAACCTTTGCGGGTCTCTGCAAAAACCAATTTTTTTTAATTCAGGTCCGCGGCCCGTGAAAGGCTCCCGGCCCGGCTTCGGCGGTCTTTTTAATTTTTTTCAAAAAAAAGAATTTTTTTTGACAAAAAAAAGGGGTAATATTTTCTGATTCACATATTTACACTTATTGAAAAAAGTGTTATTTTAGTACAGTGTATTGCTGAGCGACAATGTAAACCGGCAGATCTGACGGACTTCCGCGGGTCAGTAATTTAATCATGAGAACCAGGGTGGGGATATGGCTAAGGACTTCCACGAAAAAGATTATGATGATGAAGTATACGAAGACGATTATTACGAAGAGCATTATGAAGAGGAAGAACTGGCGGACGAGTCCGAGCTGATAGAAGAGGAAGAAGACGAGGACCGTATCGTTGACGAGGAAGCCGAGGAAGAGCCCCATGGCGAAGGCGATGAGGAGCTCGAGGAGGTCGGCTTTGACGATGACGACACCAAGAAAGTCACGGTGAGCTATGCCTGCGAAGAATGCGATTACCGCTGGGACGATGTTGTTATAAAAAAGAAGAACGTAATAGAAGACGAAGAGCCTGATGTCATTTGCCCGATGTGCGGCTCCATGAACGTCACCCTGATATGAGCCGGTCCATTGTTATCAAGGGAGCGCGCGAGCATAATCTCAAGAACATCTCATTGGAAATCCCCCGGGACAAGCTTGTTGTCCTGACGGGCCTTTCCGGGTCCGGAAAATCATCCCTTGCCTTTGACACCATCTACGCCGAAGGGCAGCGCCGGTACGTGGAGTCGCTCTCCTCGTACGCGCGCCAGTTCCTCGGCCTCATGGAGAAGCCCGACGTAGACTACATAGACGGCCTCTCTCCCGCGATATCCATCGAG
Organism: Spirochaetota bacterium; assembly: GCA_035400945.1. Taxonomy (GTDB): domain Bacteria; phylum Spirochaetota; class UBA4802; order UBA4802; family UBA5550; genus RBG-16-49-21. The sequence continues at coordinate 3,231 of DAONAJ010000050.1, read as the reverse complement.
CAGAAAACTACCCACCGGAACCCGCGGTCCACCGTGGGCACCGTGACCGAAATATACGACTACTTCAGGCTCCTCTACGCGCGCATCGGCGTGCCCCACTGCCACAAATGCGGGAAAAAGATATCGTCCCAGTCCCTCGATCAGATCGTCGAGAACCTGATGACGTACCGGGCGGGGACGAAGGTGCAGGTCCTGGCGCCCCTCGTGAGGGGCCGCAAGGGGGAGCACGCGGACAAGTTCGAACAGGCCCGGAAGAAGGGCTTCGTGCGGGTGCGTGTCGACAGCCAGGTGCGCGAGCTCGAGGAGGAGATCAAGCTCGACAAGAACAAGAAGCATTCAATCGACATCATCGTGGACCGCATCGTCATCAAGGACGGCGTGCGGCCGCGTCTCGCCGAATCTGTGGAAACGGCGATGGAGATCGGCGAGGGACTGGTGACGGTCCTGGCCGACGAACCCGGCGGCGGCGAAGCGGAGCGCCTGTTCTCATCGAAGCTTTCCTGCGCGGACTGCGGCATATCCATGCCGGAGCTCTCGCCGCGGATGTTCTCCTTCAACAGTCCCTACGGGGCCTGCCCGGCCTGCGGCGGCCTGGGCTTTATCATGCAGTTCGACCCGGACCTGATCGTGTCCGACCCGGACCGGTCCCTTTACGACGGTGTGCTGGAGGTCTGGGGAAAGACCACCAGCTACTGGTATCTCGAACAGATCAAGAACCTGGAAAAGAACTTCGGCTTTGACGCCCACACGCCGTGGAAGAAGCTCCCGAAAAAGATAAAGGACATCATACTGTACGGCTCCGAGGGAAAGAAGATCGATTACCGGGTGAAGCGCGAGAACGCCGAGTACCGCTTCACCCGCGCCTTCGAGGGGGTCATCCCGAACCTCCACCGCCGCTACATGGAAACCAAGTCGGAAGACATGCGCATCTGGATGGAGAGCTACATGTCCAACACCCTCTGCGCCGAGTGCGGCGGGAAGCGGCTCCGGCCCGAGAGCCTCGCGGTGAAGGTGGCGGGGCACACCATTGACCAGGTCACGGCATGTTCCATCGGCGAGGCATGGCGCCTCTTCCAGGACCTTGACCTTTCGGACACCGAGAAGAAGATCGCCGAACAGATCATGAAGGAGATCAGGGTGCGCCTGAAGTTCCTCACCGACGTGGGGATCGACTACATCACCCTGGACCGCGCCGCGGGGACCCTCTCCGGCGGCGAATCGCAGCGCATACGCCTTGCCACCCAGATCGGGTCGAGCCTCACCGGCGTCCTGTACGTGCTGGACGAGCCGAGCATCGGCCTCCACCAGCGCGACAACCGGAAGCTCCTGGCCACGCTGAAGCGGCTCCGCGACCTGGGGAACACCGTCATCGTGGTCGAGCATGACGAGGACACCATACGGGAGGCGGACTACGTGGTGGATCTGGGCCCCGGCGCCGGGCTCCACGGCGGCTGCGTGGTGGCCAGCGGCACCCCCGCCGAGATCGAGGCGGACGGCAAGTCCCTCACCGGCCGGTACCTGGCCGGCGAAAGCTTCATCCCGATCCCGGCGTCGCGCCGTGAGGCGGCCGATTTTATCGAGATCCGGGGCGCGAAAGAAAACAACTTAAAAAACATCAACGTGAAATTCCCCCTGGGCCTGTTCTGCGCCGTGACCGGCGTGTCCGGCTCGGGCAAGTCGACCCTGGTGGTCGAGATCCTTTATAAGGCCCTGTCATCCCTGGTCATGAAGTCCAAGGAGCACCCGGGGAAATTTGATAAATTCATCGGCGTGGAGAAGATCGACAAGGTGATCGACATCGACCAGTCCCCCATAGGGCGGACCCCCCGGTCCAATCCTGCAACTTACACCGGGCTCTTCACGCCGATACGCGACCTCTTCGCGAAGCTCCCGGACTCAAAGATGCGGGGCTACCAGCCGGGCCGCTTCTCCTTCAATGTCCCCGGGGGACGGTGCGAGTCTTGTTTCGGCGACGGCGTTATCAAGATCGAGATGCACTTCCTACCCGATGTCTACATCACCTGCGACGTGTGCAAGGGAAGAAGATATAACCACGAGACCCTTGAGATCCGCTATAAGGGCAAGAACATCTACGAGGTCCTTGAAATGACCGTGGAGGAGGCCCTCGATTTCTTCAGCGCCGTGCCGGCGATCCACGGGAAGCTCGATACGCTGAACAGGGTGGGGCTCGGCTACATCAAGCTCGGCCAGCCGGCCACCACGCTGTCCGGGGGAGAGGCCCAGCGGGTCAAGCTTTCGGCGGAGCTCTCAAAGCGCGCCACGGGGCGGACCATCTACCTTCTTGACGAGCCGACGACGGGCCTCCATTTCGCCGATATCCAGCGGCTCATCGACGTGCTCCAGTCCCTGGTGGACAAGGGGAATACCGTGATCGTAATCGAACATAACCTCGATGTCATCAAGACCGCCGACTGGATCATCGACCTGGGCCCGGAAGGGGGCGACGCCGGCGGCACCGTGGTGGCCGCGGGCACGCCGGAGGATGTGGTGCGCGTGAAGGAGTCCTACACCGGTCAGTTTTTGAAGAGGATGCTGAAGCAGCAGTGGGCACGGTAAGAAACCGTTTCAGAACACACCCCCCTGAAGGGGGGCCCGGTATAGTTATAAAAAGTCCCCCTCCGGGGGATTTAGGGGGCTTTTTAGGACTGACCCCGGTAAACACGCTACCCCTTTCTCTTCTTCAGTTCAAGGGCCGTTTTAAGCCCCTTCTCGCGGATGACCTTGAGCTTGAGGCCGGTCTCCGTGAGCTTGAAGAACCGCGTCCCGTATTTTCGAAGCATAGATTTGTTTATGGTGAAACCGAGCCCGGGCGCGGTAAAGGGCTGGAGCATCGCGTTCTTATCCGGCAGGATCGGGTCGATGATGCCCTCCCTGAATTCCGGTATCCATGAGGGCGGTTCGTAGGGATATTCCAGCGGCAGGCCATTGTCCCGGTCGGCGAGGACCATGTTCCAGTTGACGTAAAAGCCGATGCCGTTGGTCCAGGTGTGGGGCGTGTACAGGCGTTTTTTCTCGCGGCACGTGTCGATGACCTTCTTTACCTGCGCGATGCCGCCGGCGAAGGTGGCGTCCGGCTGGTAGATGTGAAAGCAGTCCTTCTCGAACATGATTTTGATTTCGTCCCACCCGTAGTTAAGCTCCGCGCCTGATATTTTCACCTTCGAATATTTTTTAAGGGCCGCGTTGCCGCTGTAGTCGCGCGAATCAAGG
>DAONAJ010000049.1:0-31109 GCA_035400945.1 Spirochaetota bacterium | reverse complement strand
CCGCTCCGGAACGATAAAGACGTACCGCAACCTCTGGATCGTGTTTCTCGTGTCCGGGTTCTGGCACGGCGCCAACTGGACCTACCTGGCCTGGGGCTTTTACAACGGCTTTTTCATCTTCCTTGACCGCATCATCCTGATCAGGCTGCTCAGGCGCGTTCCGGTCCCCCTTAAAATAGGGCTCTTTTACATGCTCCTCATTGTGGGTTACGTCCTGTTCCGGTCAGAAACCATCACCGGCGCGTTCCTCTACATCCACCGCATGTTCGACGTGACCGCTATCGGCTCGATCCAGTCGCCGTTCATCCTGGCGAAACTGATGGGGAACCGCGAGCTATTCGTGCTGATCGTCTGCCTGCTGATCTGCTTCTTCCCGCAGCCGCTCATCGACAGGGCAAGGCTCCTTATGACAGATCGAATGAGCGAGGCGGGGATCAACCGGTTAAAGATAGCGGCGGCATGTCTCATTTCGGCATTGTCCCTGATCTCGATGATCAACAACAGCTTCAGCCCATTCATTTATTTCAGGTTCTAACGATGAAGGATAAAAAAATATTTATCATCGCGGCCAACATCTTCATAGCCGTCATTCTCGTCCAGACCTACTTCCGGCCCGTCGAGGACATGAAACTGAGCGGTGCGGAAAAAAAAGCCGTCCCGGGTATTCCAACCATCGGCGACATCATAACAGGAAAATTCCAGAATGATGTCGAACTGTGGCTCAAGCAGAACATAGGGTTCCGCGGCACTTTCGTTAAAACCGACAACCAGATAAACTTCTCCGTGTTCAACGAGTTCTCGCGCAGCCACCCGAAAAAAATACTGCTGGGAAAGAACCTGCAACTCTTTGAGGAGCCCTACATCGACGTCTACAACAGGCTGCTGACCGTGCCGGTGCCCCAGATCGAGAAGAAGGCCGGCGACATCCAGCGCCTTCAGGAGAAGCTGAAGGCGCGGAACGTGAAATTCCTGCTGATCCTTACGCCCAGCAAGGCCACGATCTACCCTGAGGTGATCCCGGACAAATACATTCTTGCCGGCGCGGCCGAGAAAAAAGACAATTACCAGCTCATAATCCCCATGCTGAAACAACGGGGGGTCAACGTGCTGGACGGAAGGGAAATGTTCCTTGAGATGAAAAAGGAGGGAACAACCCACCTGTTTCCATCAAGCGGATCGCACTGGAGCCTTTACGGCGCGTATCTATTCGGGACGAAGATGATCCAAAGGATGGAACAGATCCTGGGAAGACGGCTGGTGCACATGCCGATGAAAAAGCTGATACCGAGCAGGGAGCCGATCGACCTTGACAAGGACATCGCGCGCCTCGGCAACATACTCTTCACCCGGTCGCTTTTCACCGATTACGTATACCCGGAAACATACCCGGACGCGCCGGCAAACGCATACCGGCCGGACATGCTCCTCGTCGGATCAAGCTTCTGCTGGAACTTTTTAAAGTACTTTGATCAGAACAGGGTTTTTTCCCGCATCGACTTCTTCTATTACTTCAACACAGACTGGGTCTACCCGGGCATGCAGCGCATTCCCATCGACCGCGCGGCCATCAACTGGAACAGGGACGTCCTCACAAAAGACATCATCATTATCGAAATCAACGAGATACTGATCCAGGAAGCGGGATTCGGCTTCGTTGAAGCGGCCCTGAGCGCTCTGGACCGCTGATTTTCTTTACAATAAAAATGAACTGGCATGTCAGTTTTTTTATTGCATTTCCAGATGCCGGTTCTATGATTGTCCGACTGACTGGACGGATTATATAAATATAAACAGATATATAGAGTAGGAGGTTCCATGAGCACGCTGAATCTAAAAAACACATCAATTCCGGTTGTATTTCAGGACCAGGTCGCAAAGTACGGCGACCGCGCCTGCGTGGCGTACCGGGACAACAAACAAGGCAAGTATGTCGACATATCCTGGAATGAAATGAGCAGGATGGTGCGCCAGCTCGGTTGCTATCTGCTTTCCGCGGGAGTAAAAAAAGGCGACCGCGTCGCCCTCTTCTCGCAGAACAGGCCTGAATGGTGGATAACCGATATGGCCATCCTCTCCATAGGCGCCGTCAATGTTCCCATCTACGCGACAAACTCCGCCGAGGAATCCCGATATATACTGAGCAATTCCGGCGCGAAGATATGCATCGCCGGAACCAAGGACCATATGGAAAAGATACTGGAGGCCAAGAAGAAGGTCCCCGGCTTCAAGACGACCATCGTCATAGACGACGTCAAGGTCCCCAACAAGTCCGTCATAACCTTCGCCGAGGCGCTGAAAAAAGGCGCCGCCTACAAGAACCAGGGCGAGATAGACAAGAGGACAAAAGCAATCAAGCCCCAGGACCTTGCTACCATCATATATACCTCGGGCACCACAGGCGATCCCAAGGGTGTCATGCTCACCCATGACAACTTCATCTCTGACGCGCGCCAGATAAACAACGACTTCAACAAGTATATCAACGACACCCATGTGCTGCTGTCGTTCCTGCCGCTGTCGCACTCCCTTGAGCGGACGGCCGGCTATTATTTCCCCCTCTTCGCAGGGTGCAAGGTTGCCTTTGCCGAAGACTTCAGCAAGGTGGTGGACAACATGAAGGAGGTGCGCCCCACCTTCATCATCAGCGTGCCGCGGCTGTACGAGAAAATACATTCCGTCATACTGTCCCGGCTTCCCGAGGCGTCCAAGGCCAAGCAGTTCCTTTTCAAGCTGGCGGTCGCCACGGCAAAGGAAAACCTCCCCTACGTGTGCACCGACAAGCCCCTTCCGCTGCTTCTGGGGCTCCGCGTGAAGCTCTTTGACAAGCTGGTCTTCTCGAAATTCCGCGAGGGGCTCGGCATGGACCGGATGGAATTCGCCGTATCAGGCGGCGCGCCCCTTTCGGTCTCCGACGCCGAGTTCTTCATCGGCATGAAGATAAAAATACTGGAAGGGTTCGGCCTCACCGAGACGACCCCAGTGACCAACGTCAATCCGCCCTGGCACATCAAGCCCGGCACGGTCGGTCCCGCCCTCTCGGAGACAAAGGTCAGGATTTCCGACGAGGGGGAGCTCCAGATCAAGGGGCCCCAGGTCATGAAGGGCTATTACAAGAACCCCAAGGCGACGAAGGAAGTCTTCACCAGGGACGGCTGGTTCAGGACCGGCGACCTGGCACGTATCGACGACGACGGATATGTTACCATAACCGGCAGGATCAAGGACATCATCGTCACGGCCGGCGGCAAAAACATATCGCCGCAGAACATCGAGAGCAGCCTCAAGGCGTCGAAATTCATCGAGCAGGTTGCCATCATCGGCGACCGGCGCAAGTACCTCTCGGCGCTCATCATCCCCTCCTTTGAAAATGTGCAGAAGTGGGCCAAGTCCAAGGGGCTGACCTTTGCGACCAACAGGGACATGGTCAACAGCAAGGAAGTCCACGACCTGATCCAGGGCGAGATAAACAGGGAGATGAGGAGCTACGCCCGGGTCGAGCAGATCCGCAAGTTCGCCCTCCTTGACGCTGAATGGACCCAGGACACGGGCGAGATAACCCCGTCCCTCAAGGTCAAGCGCAAGGTCGTCGAGGAAAAATACAAGGATGTGATAGAGAATATGTATCCGGCGGGAGGCGCTGACTGACCGGGATAGCGTGAAAAAGCCGGCTTGCAAAGCCGGCTTTTTTATTTCAAGTTCAAGCCGTTTTCATTCGCCGCCGCGTTTATCAGCCATGATGCGGCTTTTCAGCTCCTCGGCAAGTTTTCTGCTCCGGATCTTCTCGCCCCCGGCCTGGAGATGATTGACGGTATCGGCGAAGAGACCGTCCGGGTAGCAATGATCGGCAGGGGCGTTGATGAGCGCCGACGGCAAATCTTTTTTCAGTATCCGCTCAAGTTCACCTATCTGCTGCCGGTTGAGATTATAGCTGCTTTCCGGTATCGGGGGATAGGAGAATAACACCCTGAAGCCCCACTTTTTTCCTTCCTCGACCATATGCTTCAGGCGCGCACTGCTTTCAGGTCCGGGAGAGTTATATATCACGCCAACTCCCTTAAGGGGCCGCAGGACCAGGAAGGAATATTTGGAATCGCCGTTCGCATCGAACAGGTCGTCATACCGTGGCACCCCGGGCTTCAGGGCCACATTGAGTTTTCCGTCCGTGCCGAATTTGATGAGCGCCTTCAGCTTCAGCTGGATGAGGCTTACCCATATCCTGCCGATGTCAAAGGGCGTCCCCCGCCGGATGCACCGCAGGGCGTACTTGCCGGGGGAAAGGAGCGACATGAATTGCTCAACTCTGATCCGTTCCGTCTCGTCCAGCCTGTTGCTCCCCTCCGAGAAAAGTTTCTGGTATTCCATGACGATCACGACGATGTCGCCGGAAGTAAGGTATCCCGCCATATCATCAAAGAAATCCTCAAGGGGCATATTGGCATAGAGCCCCATGTTGACCACGGGCATGTTCAATTCCCGTTCCAGCGCCGGGCCGTTCAGGGGCAGCAGGTTGCTCCCGCCCATGAATACCAGTCGCGGCGGTTTCCGTGAGACAAGCATGTCGCGCTTGTTGATGACCGCGGCAAGCTCGTGCAGATACGCGCCGGGAAACGCAATGATGGCCGTGCCGGTCAGCGCTATGAGGAGAATCAACGCCGCTCCTTTCAAGAAAAATCGTGCCATGCCTCACCTAAAACCTGAAATATATGAACTGCTGGCTGGTAAACATCCCGAAAAAGAGAATGCCGCATATCAGGAGATAATACACCGCCAGCCGCACCGCCGCCGGCTTTGTCCGCAGCAGGGGCGCGTCGCCGTAATGCTCCTCGACTGCGTCGACAGTCCAGAGGACCAGGAGGGAGACCGCCAGGATAATCATTTCGGGATTGTAGGATTCCTTCGCGAACCCGAGGGTCAGGCCGTTGCGGCTGATATCGGTGGCGGCGCGCACCGCCGCCCTGTTTCCCGTCACTAAATTCACAATGAGGGAGCCGACGCCGCTGCCGAGGTTCCCCGCGATGTACAGCGCGTCCTCCAGGCTGTTCGCGCGGAAAAAAATCCATGCGAACGCGGCGAACAAAAAAGTAATGGCCTGCTTTATTTTACCATGCAGCGCCGGGAGACGCGATAATCCGGAAACGCGGGCCGCGACATCGCGCACCCGGGCCGTCCAGATGCCGGCGACGACAAGAAAACCATGCAGCGCCCCCCAGGCTATGAAATTCCACCCGGCGCCGTGCCACATCCCGCTCAAGAGGAATGTCACGAAAAGATTGAATTGCCTCCTGGCTGGCTTGACGCGGTTGCCCCCGAGGGGGATGTAGAGATAGTCCCGGAACCATGTGGAGAGCGAAATATGCCAGCGGCGCCAGAATTCAGTCATGCTCCGGGACAGATAAGGACGCCTGAAGTTCTCCATGAGCCGGAAGCCGAGAACGCGTCCCGCACCGATGGCGATATCGGAATAGCCTGAAAAATCGCAGTAGATCTGGATCGAGAACAGGACCGACGCCAGTATCAGGTAGATGCCGGAATAATCATGGGGATGGTCGAAAACGGCGTTCACGATAATGGCGGCACGGTCCGCGATGACCGCTTTCTTGAAAAAGCCCCACGCCATCCTCGTCAGGCCTTCAGTGATAGACTCAAAATCAAGTTCATGTTTTTCCCTGAACTGCGGCAGAAGCGCTCCCGGCCGGGGTATGGGGCCCGCCAGGATCTGAGGAAAAAACGACTGGTACAGCGCAAAAATACCGAAATGACGCTCGGCATGAAAAGCGCCGCGGTAGACTTCAATCAGGTACGCAATGGCCTGGAAGATGTAGAACGATATCCCTATCGGAAGAATGAAATTCAATACCCGCGACGGGTAGTTCAGCCCGGCCAGGGCCGCGACATCGCTGATCACCGAATTGAAAAAATTGAGATACTTGAACCCTCCCAGTATTCCCAGGAGCAGGATGATGGCGGCCGCGAGGACGACCTTTTTCACCGGGAGTTTTTCACCGCCTTGGCGCTCCAGGACAATGCCTCCCCCGTAGGCGATGACCGTAACGGCGGCGAGAAGCAACAGGTACCAGGGGGCGGATGAACCGTAGAAAACCATGCCGGAACCAAGGAGGAGCGCCCACCTGAAGCGGTGTGGTACGGCATAATAAAGGACCGCGACAATCAGGAAAAAAACGATGAACTGTATCGAAATAAATGCCATTACTGTTTAATGCTTCAAGGAGGTGATGAGCGGTCACATCGCACAAGGCATAGTCGGGACGTGTCCGGGTTCAAGTTCTCATTACTATTTTCAAATGACAACCGTTGTCAAGAAAAAAAAGGATCGGATGACGCGGCGCCTTTTCTTATAGCCATTATCACCTGCCTCGTGATTCAGATCAACTTCCACATGCACAGGCTCCCTGACGATTCCCCGCCGGCCGGATTGAGCAGGTCCGGATGGCTCCTGGCCCATAAGGTATCCGCCACCATGGCCCTGACCGGCGTCATTGCCCACTGCATAGCGCATCGCAAGCATATAGCGGGAACAACCAGAAGAATCATCAGGAACCGGTCCCTGTCAAATGTCATAGCGTCCTATTACCTGCTGATAATCTTCATTCCCACCTCCCTTGCGGCCATGACTTCATGGATTTTTTTCAGCCAGGGAGACGCGACACGGTTCACGCTCGTTGAACTCCATGACAAACTGGCCCTGGTGCTTGCGGTCATTTCCGCCGCGCACATCCTGTCAAGGACCGGCTGGATGATCAGGACAGGACGCCGATTAATCAGATGAAACAGGCGGCATCAATGGCACGGCATCGCCGGAGGAGAACAGAACATGAAGACAATTAATAACGATTACGATTCCATCGCGCGCCTCTGGTGGTCCGAGGACGAGGGATCGACCGCCACCATCAGGTATTTTATCAATCCCGTACGTTTCAATTATTTCAGAAGGATACTGGCTGCACGATTTACATCCGGATATTCGGGAAAGAAAGCCCTTGACGTCGGCTGCGGCGGAGGGTTCCTCTCCGAGGAACTGTCGCGCATCGGGTTGAGCGTTACCGGGGTGGACCCCTCCGTGGGATCGATTGGCGCCGCCCGTGAGCACGCGGCGCAGGGCGGCCTCTCCATCTCATATCGGGTCTCGCGCGGGGAAGAGCTGCCCTTTGCCGACGGGACCTTTGACATGGTTTTCTGCTGCGATGTCCTCGAACACGTCAGCGACCTCGGCAGGGTCATATCGGAAATCTCCAGGGTCCTTATACCGGGGGGCATCTTCTTTTTTGACACGATAAACAGGACCCTGATGAGCAGGGTCGCGGTTATCTATTTCATGCAGGAATGCGGTCTCACCGCCTTCGGAAGGGGCGATGACCACCTCTGGTCCATGTTCATCAAACCCGGTGAACTGCGGGACCTGATGTCGCGCTGCGCCATTACCCTTGCCGAATTAAAGGGGATTGCGCCGCGTCACACGAGGCCGTCCATTATCCTGGATTTATACAGGGCCTCGCGGAAAAAGATTTCCTACAGGGAACTGGGCAGGCGCATGGACTTCATTGAAAGCGACGATCTTGACTGTTCTTACATGGGCTACGCCATCAAGAACAGGAATTGAATTATTATCCCCGGGGAACCTCCCGCCGCCTCCAAAATTTTTTTGTTGAAATGAATTTCATTATCCTGTACAAATCCCCGGCGGCCGTGATATCGCCATGGATACCGGGCTGACGATAACAAACTGGCGGGTAATCAAATCACCGTGACAACGATACTGGCAATCAGGCACGGCGAGACTGAGTGGAACAGGATCGGGAAACAGCAGGGCCACCTGAACAGCGACCTGACCCCTCTCGGGATTGAACAGGCGCGGAGAGCCGCGGCGCGGCTGTCACGCGAATCCTGCGATATCATCTATAGCAGCGCCCTGGGAAGGGCCGTACAGACCGCGGAAATAATCGCGCGGCAGACAGGCCTGGCGATGAAAAGCGACAGCGGTTTGAACGAAAGAAACCTGGGGATACTGCAGGGCCATACGCTGAAGAAATTCGCCGCCTCATATCCCGCGGAGCACGCGCGGTTCATCTCCGGGGACCCGGATTACATCATCCCCGGCGGAGAAAGCGTGCGGCAGAGATATGACCGCACCATCAGGACAATAACAGCGATAGCCGGGGCCAATGACGGCAAAAGGATTGCCCTGGTGACGCACGGGGGAAACCTGGACAGCCTCTTCAGGCACGTCCTGGAGATACCGCTGGCCCGGCCCAGGAATTTTTCCCTGATGAACGCGAGCCTGAATGTCCTTTCCGTCGAGGGAGGCGCGTGGAAAGTGGAATCCTGGGGCGACGTGTCGCACCTTGCAGACATCGGCGCCCTGGATGATTTTTAATTTGCCATGAGCCACGGGGCGGACCCAAATCCAACATGAGGATGAAATCCAAGATGAAAACAGCGAGAAAGCCGGCATCTATTCCCGCAGCGGCGGTCATCATGGCCGCCTTGATATCCGCTTCATGCTGCAGCGACATAGCGCCGAAGCAGCAGGTAAAGGAATGGATCGACAGGGGAGCTCTCATCGTTGATGTGCGGACCCCCGCCGAATTCGCCAGGGGACACTACCGGAACGCCATCAACGTCCCCCTTGCAGACATCGAGAACAGCTTCGCGATGTTCGGCGACAGGAACCGTCTCATTGTGGTCTACTGCAGAACGGGGAACAGGAGCGGCAAGGCCAGGGCCATCCTGGAGAAGCATGGGTATAAAAACGTGATAAACGGCGGCGGGCTCAAGGACATGCCGTAAAAAAGAACGGCACCATCGTCAATATACTTTTCGCGCTCTTCATCATCATCTACGAATTCGCGTCCCATCCCCACGGCATCAAGGTGCGCCTGCAGAACGGGGCCGTGGGAAGGGTGAAGAAGATATTGTAAACCTTTCTTAAACAGCCCCGTAAATCCCCCAAAGTGGGAGTTAAATAACCATTATTGATTAAGTAAGCCCCCTACCGGGGGGTTGGGGGGTACAAATCCTACAATCCAAGCATCCCCTTTCTCAGTTCCGCCTGTATCGAATTGCCGCCGATCCATATGCCGTAGAGCACCTTCTTGAAGGCCAGGCCTTCCACGAGGGACTTGGGCGAGCCGTTTTTAAACACCTGTGTTCCCTTCCCGGGCAGGTACACGATGTCAAAAAAATCGCCCACCTTTATGCCGTCCTTGAAGGTGCTGATGAACCTGTCAATGCCTGCCTGGTAGGGCGCGGTGTTCCCGCCGGTCGATTTTTTAAAGCCTTCCCTGGTGTTCTCGGCCATGCGCTCCGGCGTGATCAAGCCGGAAACGATGTGGAGACGCACCGACATCGGCTCGTCGGCGCCGCAGATCTTCGCGCTGTCGGCGCTCTTCGCCTTCAGGTAGAGGGCACCGATATAGATGTCCATCATGAATTTCGTCCTGATGCCGGTCCCGTTCAGCACCAGTTTTGTCCCGCCGGCCGTGAAGCTGTCCGGGATGGCGACGCCCTTCACCGTTTTCGCGTCAGCGGCGAAGATGGTCATCGTGGCAATGATTATTGCAGCAAAATATTTTTTCATGTGAATAACCTCTCGTGTGAGTTATCCCCCTCCCTCGATGGGAGGCCAGCGCTTTCGGCACATCCTGTGCCTGCGCTGGCATCAACCTCATCCTGAGAACGCGGTCTAGGGGAGGGTGAATGTTTTTTCACCCCCACCCTGCAATCTGCCGGACAGGATGTCCCAATGCCGCGGAGGCCACGGATGGCCGAGAGCGGCCCCCATCAAGGGGGAGGGGTTCAGCTTCAGATTGATTCCCAAAATATGACGACGCGGGATTATCCTCCGCGCCGTCACGGTATTGCATGTGTGATTCGGTCTATTTTACTTTTTCCACCAGCAGCGCCGCGGCGTTGCCGAAGGCGCCGCACAGCGACGCGAGGCCGTACTTCTCGTTCGGAAAGTCGGTCTTCAGCACGTTAAGCAGCGTTACGATGATGCGAGCGCCCGACTGTCCCAGCGGGTGGCCGAGGGCCAGTGCGCCGCCCCACACGTTGACGCGCTTGAATGGAGCGTTTTCGTTGTCCAGCTTCAGCTCGCGGATGCAGGCCAGGGACTGGCTCGCGAAGGCCTCGTTCAACTCGATGGGACCGATATCACCGGCGGAGAGACCGGTCTTCTGGAACAGCTTCTGACACGCTGGCACGGGGCCGATGCCCATGACCGTGGGGTCGCACCCGGCGAGTACACCGTAGCTGAACTTGTAGTGATACTCGAGGCCGAGCTCATCGGCCTTCTTCCTGCTCATGAGCAGAAGGGCCGCCGCCCCCTGGGTGAGGGGCGATGATGTGGCAGCGGTGACCACGCCGTTCGGTTTAAAGGAAGAAGTCATCGCCTTCATTTTTTCCGGCTCGGTTTTCGACCGGACCCACTGGTCCTTGTCAACCAGCATTTCATTGCCGTTGTCGTCGACGCCCTTGACCGGGATTATCTCGTTTTTAAACTTGCCGGCCTGCTGGGCCTCATAGGCTTTCTTGTTAGACCATATCGCCATGTTTTCCATATCTTCCCGGGTAACATTGTACACCTCGGCAACCTTCTCGGCCGTTGGGCCCATGGGGAGGTCGGCGCCGTTCCAGTACTTGAGGATCCTCGGCGGAAAGTTCATGTTCGCGCCCATGGGGATCTTCTCCATGTCCTCGACGCCGGCGGCAAGCATGATGTCGGCCTGGCCGGTCATGATGGCGCGCGCCGCGTGCATGGTGGCCGACATGCCGGAGGGGCACTGGTTCGTTATCGTGTTGGTCCCTACCGTCACCGGGAGCCCGGAAGCGAGCCACCCCAGCCGTCCGATATCATTCTGCATGCCGGATATATTCGCGCATCCCACCAATACTCCGTCAAGATCTTCGGGTTTAATTTTCTTGTTTCTTTCAAAAATGCCCTGGTAAACATAGGTCAGCAGTTCATCGGGCCTCAAATTCCTGAACCAGCCCTTGTCCTTGTGCGCCCGTCCGTTGGGGGTACGCACGCCGTCGATAAATACAGCTTCTTCCATAATACATTCTCCTGTGACTGAAAGTGTTTGTCTTCCCCCCGGCCCTGTTCGCGCGCCGGGGAGATTATTATTAATCGATCATACCAATCGAAATAAGTGCATACGGCTCGGTCACGGCGCGCTATGCCCGTGCTTTTTCCTTTTTCACTTTCCCGGCATCCGCCATGGAAGCCGCGTCCTTTTTCGCCATTTCACGGAGGAGTTTTTTGTTGACCTTGTGCACTTCCGTGAGGGGCATGCTGTCGATTATCATGACCGCCCGCGGCACCGCGTATTTAGCCACCTTCTGCTTCAGATAATCGATGATCTCCTCTTCTGTTATATCGTTCCGGTACTTCTCCCTCGGCTGAATGTACACGGCGACGCGCTCGCTCCCCTCCCGTTCAGGATCGGGGATGCCCACGGTCGCGGCCATCTCGACCTTCGGATGGTGGTACAGGATATCGTCCACCTCGCGCGAATAGACCTTGTACCCGGACACGATGATCATGTCTTTCGTCCGGTCGACGATGTAGAAGAAACCGTTTTCATCGATCCTCACCACGTCGCTGGTGTGGATGAACCCGTCCTCGTCGATGCCGCTGCCGCGGTCAGGCCAGTAGCCCATCATGCGGTTCGGCCCGCGCAGGAGCATCTCGCCCCGCTCGCCCTTCATCATGTCCTCGATGGAAACCTCGTTCCCCGTTTCAACAGAAAGGAACTTCACCTCCACGTCGGGATAGGGTATGCCGATGGTGCCGCGCTTTTCCACCGCGCCGGCACCCTTCTTTTTAGCTGAGTCGGGCTTCTTGCTGGTCAGCTTCGCCATCAGCGCAAAGGCCTTGGTTATTATGAAACCGACGTTCCGGGTACCGACCAGCCGCAGTAAAAAATTCAGAAAGGCCAGGTTGCCCGGTATGCTCATGATCAGGGTGTTGATCTTCATGGCAGTGCGTCCCCCGAAGAGGCGGACGAGGAACGACGTGTTGAGATGGGTCGTCGGGGACATCTCGGAGAGGCCGTATCCCTCCATGATGCCGCCGCCGGCCTTGCTTTCGAACTTGTCCTGAACGTTGGTCGGCAGAGCCGCCGAGCCGGAGACCCCGAGCATAGCATATCCGTCGAGCTCCTCGGAGAGTTTCATGAACTGGGTCGGCACCCCGAACTGCATCAGTGGGCAGTGCTCCTTGATCATCCGGATCATGCCGTCGGTGTCCCGCGGGTCGGGCACCAGTATCTGGTTGAAACCCAGGAGAGTCATATTGTGCATGACCGAGTGGCCGTAGGTATGAAAGAACGGCAGGCCCATGAGGACCGTTATGGCCCCCTTGAGGAGGATGGCCTGCAGACCGAAGGCGTACATGCCCTGCATGCTGTTGGCGTAAATGTTCCGGTGCGTCAGCATGCAGCCCTTCGCAAGTCCCGTCGTCCCACCGGTGAACATGAGGGTCTCAATATCGTTCTCGACATCAAAAGCGATATCAGGCGGTGAAGGCGGTGTGGCATCGATAAGATCGGTCATCCACAGTGCGTCAGGGGGAACAGCCTTTCCCAGTGCCGGTGATGACGCGCCTGGCTGTTTCGAGAAATCGTGAAGATCACAGAGGATCAGGTATTCTATCTTGCATTTCTTGAGAAGCTGTGCCGCCACGTCGGCATGTTCAGACAGCGTGACCAGGGCCCGCGGCTTGCCCTCCTTGAATTTGTGCTCCAGGGATTCGATCGAATCGAGGGAGCTGCTGGGAATGTGCACCAGCCCGGCCCTTGATATCGCGTAATCGGTCAGGACAAATTGAATTGACGTTGGAAGAATCGCGGCGACCCGGTCGCCCTTCTTCAGTCCAAGATTATAAAAGGCGGTAGCGAGCCGATCGACCTTTTCCTTCAGCTCCGCGTAGGTTATTTTATGATTGAATTGTATGAGTCCGTTTTTCTTGTATTTTTTTGCGGTGGTATAGAGGAGTTCATAGACAGGCTTGTCCGGATAGGGCTTCAGCGTAACCGGAATACCGGTAACCTTGTACTCCTTGTGCCAGGGCAGTGATTGTTGTTTCATTTTGTTAACCCCCGATCCTTTTAAATAGAAAAGCATCAAGGGGTTCATTTGCTATTACAATAAATCCGTCCATTCGGTTTTATTGAAACAGCTCCTGATCCCCCCGATAACTATCAGACGTAAACAGTGTATCTGGAAATGGTCAGTGCCCGGCGGCGCGCCTCTGGGGCGCGACAAATCCGGATTTAGCTGAACAGCGGCTGCGTTCCCATCGCAAAGGCCATGTCGCCTTCAATCTTCATCGCGCCGGACATGAACAGGTTCACCGGGTTCGTCTCTTTCCTCATCAGGGCGCTGGTGTCCTTGGCGCTCATCTTGAAAACGGAGCTCGGGTCATTGGCGCCGTTCAGGATGGCCTGGAGCTTGACTATGCTGCCGTCATCATTGGTGATTTCGGCCACAAAGCTCCCCTTGAGTGAATTAAGGGCGTTGTACTTGGCCTTGTTCAGGTCGTTCTGGATCCCCAGGATCATGTCGAGGTTCTGGGTCTTGATCATTTTTTCCATGTCATCCTTGCTGACCTTCAGCCGGAGTTTCGGATTGGCGATGTCGCCCTTCTTGAACTCGACGTTGGCGCCGTCCTTCAGGGTGTAGCTGTACAGATCTCCGGACACGTCGACGACCATGGTGATCTCGGTTCCCGCGAGTTCGGTAGCCGCGTTCGAGCTGGCCAGCATATCCTTGGATACGCTCGGCATTATCTCGGACAGAAGTTTTTCAACGCTGGTGTCAGCAGGAATAGTTGGTATTGAAGCCATAAAGCATCCTCCTTAGGATTGTGTGAAAAGTATTCAGTAAAACTGACACGTCAGTTTTACCATACGGTAAATTCCGTCAACGAATTTTTTTTATTGCCGTCAAAAAACAATAAATTCCATTGACAAAATCAACCGGGTATTTTATTTTAGACTGACATGTCAGTTTTATCTGCGCCTGAAATAATGTCAATACTATTTTTACGCGCGATGGGTAAAATAAGACAAATTGAACGCCGCGTCGGTTATTCTGCAAAAACCGGACGCGCACAGGCCCCTGGCGGCCAATGCACGGAGTGAACTATACCATATGAAAGCCAATGAGCGCAAACAATTGATCCTGGAGCGGGCAAAACACCTCTTTTCTCAAAAGGGATATTACAATACCCAGATTTCGGATATTGTCGACGACGCGAAAATAGCCCGGGGTACTGTATACCAGTATTTCAAGAACAAGGATGACATTTTCATCACGCTGATAAAAAACTACTACAATGACTGGGAAAGATACATATCCCTGGAAATGCACAAGGTCGACCTGAGGACAATCACTCCCGTGGACTACCTTGCTTTCAGGGTTAAGCACACGCTCCAGTTTCTTGCCAACGACGCCGACCTCTGCAACATCGTCCTCAGGATGGGGATAGGCCTGAGCGGCGAGCTCGAGACCAGCATCAAGCGTTTTGAAAAAAAGATCAAGAACCTCATTGTCGGCGACCTGGAGCTCGGCATTCGGAACAACAACGTGAGGAAAGACATTGACATAGAGATGACGGGGAACCTGATTACCGGGGCGCTCCTCCGGGTCGCCCTCAATCATTTCGGAAATAAAAAAAACAGGCGGGACGAGGCTGAAATCGACAAGATGACCAAGGAAATCGTTGCTGTCTTCGCCCCCGCCATTTTCATGAAAAAAATTCTCAACGGCACGCGGGAATAATGACCCAGGGGGAGTTCGGCCGCAGATCATGCCTGCCGCCCTGCATCATAACATATTGTTTTATGACGCCCGTTAAAAAAATAGTTGACTGACAGGGGCGCCGCGATTAATTGAACTGACATGTCAGTCTAATTCTAGGATCCACATGCAGGAGAAGAGATTATGGAAGAAAAAGATTTCAGTTTTGGAATGTGCGAAGAACAGCGCACGATGAAAGAAACCATCGCGCGGCTGGTGAAGGGCGTCGTCACCGACAATGCCCATGACATGGACGAAAAGAAGGCCATCCCGGCGGAATTCATCCAGAAGGTATGGGAGCTTGGCGCAACGATATCGCCGATACCAGAAGAATACGGCGGATACGGCATGGAATACTCGCCCATCATGAATACGATCATCCTCGAGGAGCTCGCCGCCGGCGACATGGCCCTGGCCATCGCCGCG
This sequence comes from Spirochaetota bacterium, assembly GCA_035400945.1. Classification (GTDB taxonomy): domain Bacteria; phylum Spirochaetota; class UBA4802; order UBA4802; family UBA5550; genus RBG-16-49-21. The sequence continues at coordinate 15,863 of DAONAJ010000049.1, read as the reverse complement.
ACCCTGCCTTCTTCGTTCCTCTACCCTATCCTGGAAATGGGGACGGACGAGCAGAAAAAAAAGTATATCCCCCCCTACTGCGATGCGACCTTCAAGCCGTGCACGGTCGCGATCAACGAGCCCCGTTTCAGGTTCGACGCGGTTTCCCTGGAAACGAAGGCTGAAAAGAAGGGCGGCTCATACGTCATCAACGGGAAAAAGTGCTTTGTCCCCCTGGCGAAGGATTCGGGCCACATGCTCGTTGCAGCGGACCTTGACGGGAAGGGACAGCTCTTCATCGTCGCAAAAGACAATCCCGGCGTTACAATCGGCGAACGGGAAAAGAACCTGGGCCTGTACGCCCTGGAGACCTATCCGGTAACCTTCGAAAATTGCGAGGTCCCCGAAGCCGACCGGCTGGGCGGTTCCAACGGATGCGACTATTCAAAATTTCTGCAGAAGTCACGGATAGCCCTGTCGGCCATAGGCACCGGCGTGTCCCGGGCCTCCTTTGAATACGCCAGGGACTACTCCAAGGAGCGCGTGCAGTTCGGCGAGCCCATCGCAAGCCGGCAGTCCATCGCCTTCATGATAGCCGAAATGGCATACGAGGTCGACGGCATGAGGCTCCTTACCTGGAAGGCCGCATCGGCTCTGGAAGCGGGAAAAGACGCGAAGCGCGAATCATACCTGGCGAAGATCTTCGCCGGCGACGTGACCATGAAAGTAACCGACTACGGAGTCCAGATCCTCGGCGGTCACGGGTTTATCAGGGATCATCCTGTGGAGCGCTATTACCGCAACGGTCGGGGCATAGCCATCCTTGAAGGCATGGCCACGGTGTAACTTTTTTTAAGATATACGGAGGAACTACAATGATAAATCTTGAACCAAATCAGAAGATGATAGAAGTGCGCAACAGCATCAACAACCTGGCCAAGGGAATGCTCCGGCCGATAGCGCGAAAATATGACGTGAACGAGCACGAATATCCGAAAGAACTCGACATGTTCCGTTCCATCAAGATCATGGGAGGGACCAAGAAGAAAAAGAAAGAGGGCGAAGAGCCCAAAAAGGACGACAAGCCGGCCCCCAAGAAGCTGGGCACCAACCTTTCCACGGTCATCAGCATAGAGGAGATGTGCTGGGGCGACGCGGGCCTGCTCCTGTCTCTGCCCAACGCCGGCCTGGGCAACGCCGCCATCGCCGCGGTCGCCACGGACGAGCAGATGGAGCGCTTCGGGAACAAGTGGGCCGCCATGGCCATCACCGAGCCCGGCTCCGGTTCCGATTCCGGGTCCATCACGGCGACCGCGCGGCTCGACGGCGACGAGTGGGTGCTGAACGGAGAGAAGATCTTCGTCACCTGCGCGGACCGGTGCGACGTGGTGGTCGTCTGGGCCACGGTGGACAAGAAGGCTGGCAAGTCGGGCATCAAGTCCTTCGTCGTCGAGAAGGACCGCCCCGGGTTCAAGCTGGAGAAGCTCGAGCACAAGCTCGGCATCCGCGCCTCGGACACCGGCACCTTCGTCCTCACCGACTGCCGCATACCCCGGACCAACCTCCTCGGAAGCGAAGAGGTGAAGACCGCAACCGAGGGCTTCAAGGGCGTCATGAAGACCTTCGACAACACGAGGCCCCTGGTCGCGTCCATGGCCCTCGGGATCACCCGCGCCTCCCTCGACTTCACCCGGGAGAAAATCGAGGAAAGCGGCACCAAGCTCGACTACGAGAAAAACCTGAACAACGTGAGCAGCCTTGAAAAGGACTTCTACCTGATGGAAGCGAACCTCGAGGCGATGAGGCTCCTCACCTGGCGGGCGGCCTGGATGGCCGACAACGGCGAGTTCAACAACCTTGAGGCTTCCATGTCCAAGGCAAAGTCCGGACGGTGGGGCACCCTGATAACGCAGAAATGCTGCGACCTTCTGGGACCCCTCGGGTACACCCAGGACCATCTCGCCGAAAAATGGATGAGGGACAGCAAGATCATGGACATCTTCGAGGGCACCGGACAGATCCAGCACCTGATCGTCGCGCGGAACGTCCTGGAGCTTTCCAGCAAACAGCTCAAGTAAGATTTTTCCGGAGCGGTCCCGGAACACCCCCGGCCCATGGGAATGGCCTGAAAGAGCGGTTTCGAAACCGCGCTTTCCAAAGTCCCCCTCCGGGGGATTTAGGGGGCTACCAGGACGGCTTCGGCAGTTAATACAAACCAAAAAAAAAGGAGCAATAGAATGAACATCAATGATGTAAAGAAAATCGCGGTTCTGGGATCAGGTGCCATGGGACACGGGATCGCCCAGGTGTGCATCCAGGCCGGGATGGCCGTGGTCATGCGGGACATCAAGCAGGAATTCATTGACAATGGCGTGGCAAAGATCAAGGAGAGCCTTGATTTTCTCGTCAGCAAGGGCAAGATGTCGGCCGATGACCTGAACAAGGCGATGTCGCTGCTGAAGACGACTCTCGACACCAAGGAAGCCGTTGCCGACGCCCAGGTCGTCATAGAGGCGGTGCCTGAAATCATGGACCTGAAAAAAACGGTATTCAAAGAAGTTTCCGATGTCTGCAAGGAAGACGCCATCCTGGCCACCAACACCTCGACCATGAGCATATCCGAGATCGGCAGCGTGGTGAAAAATCCCGCCCGTTTCGTCGGCCTTCATTTCTTCAACCCGGTCAACCGGATGAAGCTCGTCGAAGTCATTTACGGAGACAAGACCAGCGACGCGACCGCTGACCTGATGTGCGAAATATCCAAGAAAATCGACAAGATCCCGATCAAGGTCCTCAAGGACCGTCCCGGCTTCATCGTCAACCGGATCAGCGCCCCGAACCAGGCCCTCCTCTCGGCCATTCTCGACGAAGGGAAGACGAAGCCCCAGGAGCTGGACGCGACCATGAAAAAGATGGGCGCCAAGATGGCCCCCTTCGAAACCGCGGATTTCGTCGGCCTTGACGTCTTCTGCCATACCCTGGACTATTACGCCAAGACACTCTCCCCGCAGTACAAGCCGGGCAAGTACCTGTCAGACAAAGTGGCGAAAAAAGAGCTTGGCATGAAGTCGGGAAAGGGTATATACGAATGGAAGGACGGGAAGGCCGTGATCGACATTTCCAAAACATCGGAAGACCTCACCCCGATACACCTCCTGGCCGTCCAGATCAACGAGGCAGTCAAGGTATGGAAGGAAGGCCTTGCGAAATCGATACAGGACATAGACGACGGCGTGAAATTCGGCATGAACGCCTTCGCCGGGCCCTTTACCCTGGCGGCCGGCATGCAGCCCCAGCAGCTCGCTGACGCCCTGAACATGCTTGCCACCCGGTTTAAGCTCGACATCCTGAAGCCGGAACCGGAAATTGTCGACGGATCATTCAAGACCATAGGAAGATAATTCGCAAACGGGCGTATCCTGCTTGACGGATGCGCCCGGACGCACTATAAAGGAGGCACACAATGGCAGATGCAGTATTACTTGAACAGAGAGACAAAGTCGCCATATTGACCATAAACAAACCGAAGGCGAACCAGCTGAGCGGCGAGGTTTTTGAAACGATCCGCAAGTACCTGGATCCCATCGAGATGGACAAGAACACCCTGGCCGTGGTCATCACCGGTTCGGGTGACAAAATATTCAGCGCCGGCGCGGACCTGTCCAGCGGATTCGGCGATTTCAGCGCCGTTGATTTCCTGAAGCGTGGACAGGACGTCTGGAACAAGGTGGAATTTTTCCAGAAGCCGATAATCGCGGCCATGAACGGCCATGCCCTCGGCGGTGGATTTGAGCTCGCCCTGGCGTGCCACTTCCGCTTTCTGAAAAAGGGCGCCCGCGTCGGCCTGACCGAGACCAACCTGGGCATCATGCCGGGTTACGGCGGATCACTCAGGCTGCCGCGCGTGGTCGGCAAATCCAAGGCCCTGGAAATGATGTTCCTGGGCAAGCAGGTCGAGGCTGAAGAGGCCCTGGCCCTCGGCCTCGTCGACCGCCTCTGCGAGGAAGGAAAGACCCTCGATGACGCCATCGCCTTCGCCAACGAGCTGGCGAAGCGGCCGCCGCTGTCGGTCAGGTCCATCCTGAAGGTCACGGCCATGAGCCCCTACGTGTCACCGGACCTGCACCTGAAGGTCGAACGGGAGGAACTGGCGAAGCTCTTCACCACCAAGGACATGATGGAAGGAATGACAGCTTTCGCGCAGAAACGGGAACCGCAATTCAAGGGAGAATAACGGAGGAACAAGGCCGTTCCGCGAGCCGCGCGGAACGGCCCCGGTCCATGAAACAACTGTACTACTGCATCCTGGCACTGGCCGCAATCCTGGCGGCGCCTCTGCGCGCGGAGACCCTCACCCTGGGTACGGGCGACAGCTACGCGGTTCCCATCGAAGTCCTGCGGGACAGCAAGGGAACACTGAAATTCGAGGATGTCCGATATTCGACTCAATTCGAAAAGACCGACAAAAACGCCTTCGGCTTCATCAGGGACGTCATCTGGGCCCGCTTCACCGTTACTATACCGGAGGGGAACGACACCGAGTGGTTCCTCGAGATCGGATACCCCCTGCTGAATATTATTGACATCTATATCCCCGTGGACGACCATAACTACTCCGCGAAGCGTTACGGGAACAAGCTCCCCTTCGACAAACGGGACATCAGCCACCATAGTTTTCTTATCCGCCTGAACACCGACCCTGGAACCTATACCTATTATCTCCGCTTCCAGAGCGACAGCTCCATGAACATCCCCATGACGATACATTCACTCAAGAATGTCATCTCTGAAATCAACATACAGAAAACCGTGTTCGGGCTCTTCTACGGCGCCCTGCTGATCATACTGATCTACAACCTGCTCCTTGCAATATCCATGAGAGACCTCACCTACCTGTCCTATGCGGTTTTCATCGCCGCGCTGGGGGTCGTTTCCCTGGAGCTCAACGGCTACGGCTTCCAGTACATCTGGCCGAACAGGATGTGGATGAACGACTTGATTCCCTTTTTCCTCTTCGCGACGAACCTGACCCTGACCGTTTTTTCGATGATGTATATCGAGTACCGGCTGCTCAACAACTATTTCAGGATAATACTCCTCGCATACCTCGGTATCATTTCGGTCTTGCTGCTGGCATCTCTTGCCATGCCCTATCACGTGAGCATCATGATCGGCGCGGCCGCCTATCTGCCCGGGATAACCCTCGTGACCGTCCTTTCCGTCACCCTGATACTGAAAAAAAGGCGCGAGGCCAACTGGTATACCATTGCGTGGTCCTTCCTGTTCGCCGGCGTCATAGCGACCGTGGGCAACCGCTTCGGCCTGCTGCCCAACAACGTCGTAACGCTGTGGGGGTTCCAGATTGGGACCGTCTTTTCCATCGCCCTCTTCTCCCTCGGTCTCGCCGACCGCGTGAATATTCTGAAGAACAACCTCGAGGAGATGAACGTCAACCTCGAGAACAAGGTCGAGGAGCGCACCAAACAGCTGACCCAGGCCAAGACCGAGATCGAGGCCACCATGGAGGAGCTCGAGGCGATCAACGACCAGCTGATACAGACCAACCGCGAGCTGGAGGACTCGCAGATGATGTACCGGAAAGACATGAACATGGCCGCCTACCTCCAGTCATCGCTGCTGCCGAAGAAGCCGCCGGTATCGGACCTGTACGAGTTCGCCCTTCTGTTCCTTCCCAAGTCGGGCGTGTCCGGCGACTTCTATGATTTCTACATGGACAATGACCGGGTGGCCGGCGTGGGGATCTTCGACGTGTCCGGACACGGCATCGCGCCGGGTCTCCTCACCCTCATGGCGAAATCGATCGTCTCGGCCAGTTTTATGGAGCACCGCAGGGAAAGCCTCACGGCCGTGGTGGAAAGCATCAACAGGAAGCTCATCTCCGAGATCAAGGACGTGGACAACTACCTGACCGGCGTTTTATTGAGGTTCACGGAGGACCGCATCGAGTACATCAACTGCGCCCACCCGGACGTGATCTGCAAAAAGGTCGAGATCGGCAGGACCGGCAAGGTCCTCGATAGGAGCGGTAAGCGGGTCAGCGGGCCGATCCTCGGCATCGACGCGCAGGGTTCAACGGACTTTTCTAGCTTCGAGGAGATATCCTTCAAGCTCAAACAGGGAGACACCCTGCTCCTCTATACCGATTCGATGCTGGAATCGACGAACCAGGAGGGAAAGTCCTACGGCGATACCCTGCTGATGAAATCGCTGCAGAACGCCAAGGGCGGCACGGCCCAGGACATGCTTAACAGCATCATCGGCGATTTCTTCAATTTCATCGCCCCGCGGGAGATCATCGACGACCTCACCGTGATCCTCATCCGGAAAAAATAAGGAACGCTCAGCTTTCCTTCCCGCGCACCGCTTCTATGGTGTCTTTCAGCTTTTTCATCGCCGGTCCGTCCTCGCGCCACACGTAGCAGGTGTTGAGAAGCGTTTTCATGAAGAACCTGGCCCTGCCGGGATCTGAAATGAAAGACGCCATTTCCATTGGTTTCTGGGCCCTGCTTGAGAAGACGCCCTGGAGCGCCGCGGGCCCCATGGCGATCAGAAGCGTCAGGAGGTGGGTGCAGCTTTTTGTGCCTCCCAGGAGGGACTTCATCCTGGCTGAAAAACCCTTCGTGATCTTCTCGCCCTTGATGACATCAAGGGTCTCCAGCACATCATTGCACTCGTCGCGCGGGACCGCCGCAAGCTCGACCTCGACGTCCTCGATGGTAAAGCCCGCTATTTCCACCAGGAGCCGGATTATCATGTGATGGATATCGCCGGCGGGCCTTTTCTCGCCGGTCACCAGGTAGTAATCCTTGAGGCGGCGGTCGACCAGGCGTCCCTCGACAATGACCTTATCGTCACCGGCCGGATAGGTCGCGATTGTTATCGTCCTCTCGTGGGCCTTGTCCGCAGCCATCTGCATGAGCCTGCTCATATGGTGAACCTCTCCCTAATGTTTACGGTTGCAGGCGGGGTCACGTGACCCCGCCTGCAACCGTAAATTACAATATATCCTTCAGCGGCTCGTATTTTTTTTCGGCAAGGTCGAACTCGAAATGCCGCCGCTCACCTTCCTCGTCAATAAAGGAAACGCGGAAGGTGTCGGATATGAAGGCGTTATCGGCAAGCCGGATGACGCCGTAATCGCGCAGCTGGGTCAGGTAGGTGCGGATGATGCCGAAGGCCATCTTCTGGATGTCCAGGTCCCTGTGGTGCTCATGGTCGTAGAGGCCCAGGTTCACGTCGGCGACACGGTACTCGCCCATGCAGGTGTCGACATTGATGCCGGTCTCGACGCCGTAGCGCTGCCAGAAGTGCACGGAGTTGAAAAATTCCAGCGTCCCGGCCGCCTCTCCCGAGAGGGGATAATAAAAATCGGTGATATGCTTAAGGTCGGGATGGTTGATAACGGACATGAGAGGCTGGGCCACGAATTTCTTTATCCGTCCCATCTCCCGCCAGAAACTGGCCCGGGCAAAATCATGTCCCCTGAGCAAAGCCCCGCTCAGTGCCAGCACGAAATGGGGCCCGAAATATTTCGGAACCACGTCGGCGTCAAGAAACACCACGATGACGTCCCGGGGGTCGGCGCCCTTCACGCAGGCCGTGTTGATATGGTAGAGGGCGCGGCGCATGTCGGCCCCCTTCCCCTTTTCATTGCCCATGTCGGGAACGGCGCAGCTGTTGCATATGAGGATCTCCGAACCGTCCCAGGCCTCACGCGCGCGGCGTTCCGTCGCGTCCTCGCTCTCCCCGGACCGGCGGTGCGAAACAAGTATCCAGTCGATGAATTCGCCCAGCCCGGACCGGAGGATACGTATCTTGTCATGGATAAGGGATGCCTCGCGCTCGCCGAAGGTGGAAAAAACGACAATGATCTTCCTGCTCCCCTTGATGCCGCGGAGTTCCTCCAGGGTGAATTCAGAGCTTTCGTATTGGTTTATGGTCTTCATGACGGCGGTGCCTGAGGCTATAAACCCTACCCCGGGCTGCAATTGTTGTCAAGCCCTATTAGCCTCAGCTCACCAGCTTGGTGTTGGGCGCGGTTTCTTCGCGGTCGGGGCTGTATTCGAACTCGGGAACGATGCCCTTGATGATCTCACGGATCGCGGCCGGATCGCGGCCGACGATGGCGGGAAGGTCATCGTTCAGAAATCTTTCGATGGCGTCCGTGGCCGCCTCCTCTCTGGTGGAGAGCATGAATATTTTTTCATTCTGCGTCCTGAGAAGGCTCTCGTCGCTGTAAAAGAGGTCCTCGTGCATCTTCTCGCCGGGCCGCAGTCCCGTGTACTCGATTTTTATCTCTTCTTCGGATTTGTAACCGTAAAACTCAATGAGTCGTTGGGCTATCTCCGACACACGGTACTGCTTGCCCATGTCGAGGACGAAAAGCTCGCCGCCCGAGGAATAGGCCGCGGCGTTGATGACCAGGAGGGAGGCCTCCGGGATGCTCATGAAATAGCGCGTCACCTCCGGGTGGGTGACGGTCACGGGGCCGCCCCGCTCTATCTGCTCCATGAACAGGGGCACCACCGATCCCCGGCTGCCGATGACGTTGCCGAACCGGACGATCGACGTGGTGAGGCCCCGGGTGCGGTGGTAGTACTCGGTCACGATCTCGGCTATGCGCTTGGTCGCCCCCATGATGCTGGCGGGGTTGACCGCCTTGTCGGTGGAGATGAAGACGAATTCCGCGGCGCCGTGCCGGTGGGCGCACTCGAGGACGTTCTTCGTGCCCAGGACGTTGTTCTGCATCGCCTCGGCCTCGTTGAACTCCATGAGGGGAACGTGCTTGTGCGCCGCGGCGTGGAACACGATGTCAGGGCGGTGCCGGGCGAACACGGCGTCCATCAGGGGGAAGTCCTTGACGTCGGCGATGCGGTACACGACCTCCGGCCCCTCCGGGACGAAGGCCGCGTCCTCGTTCAGGATGCGGATCAGGTTATACATGGAGAACTCGCCCCGTCCCACGGCGATGAGCTTTTTAATGTTGAACTTCAGGAGCTGCCGGCACAGCTCCGAGCCGATGCTCCCGCCCGCCCCGGTGACGAGGATGGTCTTTCCGGCGAACTTCCTTTCAATCATGCCGGTGTCGACGCGGACCTCCTCGCGGCCGATCAGGTCCCCGATGCTGATGTCACGCAGCGATATGGAGAGGGGCTTCCGCTCGTCCAGCTCAAGGACGTGGGGAAGGACCTTGATGGGCACGGACCGGTGCTCGCGCCGGATGGCCGAGGCTATCCGGTTGATCTTCTCGGACCCGATGGAGGGCATGGCGATGACGATGTCGGTGATGCCCGTCTCGCGGATGACGCGCCCCACGGCGTCCGTTGCGCAGAAGACCATCTTCCCGTTCAGTATCTTCCCTATCTTGGCCGGGTCATCGTCGGCAAAACCGGCGATGAGCTTCCCCAGGCCCCGCTTCATGTATTCGGAGAGGATGATGCGCCCCGCCTCGCCGGCGCCGATGATAAGGATATTCTTCCCTTCAGCGCCGCCGCGCGTAGTCGTCGCGGTCCCGTTGTGCCCCGCCCGGCGGGAATAATAGTCCCGGAGCACTATGCGGTAAAAGACCGTGAGGACCGCGGCAGTGAGGAACCCCATGGTGAAGACGACCCGGGAATAATCCAGGCCGGCCGTGATTATATAAATGAAGAAAAGGAACCCGCCGGTAATGCTCGCCAGGACCAGGCGGTATATATCCGCAATATTGGAATAGGCCCACATGACGCGGTAGATCTGGAACGCATAAAAGGAAAGGATATACCCGGCAACCAGCACGAGGTGGTACCGGGGGCCGAGAAGTTCCGCGCGGGCGCCCAGGTCCGGATAGAAAAGGACCGCGTAGGCAAGGGCGTACGAAGCCGCCACCAGGAGCGCGTCCGCGATGATATAGGCGATTTTTCTTCCCCGCACGGGATACAGAAGGCTCATACCCGGGTCATCTCCGCATTCACAGGCTCTTGCCGGGCCATGTTGCAACGGCCCTTACCGCCTGTTATTCTTCACTATATCAAGAACATTCTCGATCACGTAATCTATCTCCGCGTCGGTCATCCCCGGGAAAATGGGGAGCGACATGGTGCGCTCGAAGACCCAGCGGCTGTTATCATACCCTTCGCCGGTAAATCCCAGCTTCCGGTAATAGGTGAACTCATAGAGCGGGATGAAATGAACGCTCAGGCCGACGCCCCGGTCGCGCATCTCCTCAATGAAGCGGTCCCGGGTGATGGACAGGGCCTCAAGGTTGAGGTCGACCGGGTACAGGTACCATGACGTCTCGCGGTCGGGCTTCACGGTATAGAGGATCAGCCCCTCGCTGCCGCGGAAGGCGCCGGAGTAGCGCTCCGCGATCCGCTTCCTCATCCGCCACATCTCCTCGGCCTTCTTCAGCTGCTCGATGCCGATGGCGGACGCGATGTCCGTGGTGTTGTACTTGAAGCCGGCCTCCATCACGTCGTACTGCCAGAAGCTCTTCGAATTGAGACGCTGCCACGCGTCCCTGTTGATGCCGTGGAGGCGGAGGACGCGCGCCTGCTTCGCCCAGTCGGCGTTATCGGTGCAGAGCATGCCGCCCTCGCCGGTGGTGATAGTCTTGGTGGCGTAAAAACTGAAGCAGGTCGCGTCGCCGAATGTGCCGATCGATTTTCCGCGGTACCACGCCGGCAGGCAGTGGGCCGCGTCCTCTATGACCCGGAGACCGTGGTGTTTCGCGACCGCCAGGATCTCCTCCATGTCGCAGGGCTGGCCCGCGTAGTGCACCGGCATGATGGCCCTGGTGCGGTCCGTTATCTTCTCTTCGATTTTATTCGCGTCCATCAGGTGGGTGCTGCGCTCGATGTCGACCATGACGGGCCTGGCGTTGAAATAGCGCGTCACCTCCGCCGTGGCGGTAAAGGTTATCGCGGGAACCAGCACCTCGTCGCCTTCCCTGAGCCCCATGCACGCCAGGGCAAGGTGCATCGCGGCGGTGGCGGAATTGAGGGACACCGCGTGGCCGCACCCGACATAGCGACGGAAATCATCCTCGAAGGCGGCGGTCCTGACCCCGGCGGTGAGCCAGCCGGCGCGCATCATGTCAGCCACGGCCGTAATCTCATCCTCTGTGATGTAGGGTTTATGGAAAGGAACGTTCATACTTATCTATCGGCAGGGATCATGGCTTAGGCCTGTAAAAATCGGCCCGGACCCGCTCAAAAAAGGGCCTTAGCGCCCGTAATATTCCAGGTACCAGTCGACAAAACGGCCGATGCCCGCTTCAAGGGAGGTCGACGGGGCGTACCCGATGTCCTTCATCAGGTCGCTCACGTCCGCATAGGTAGCAACGACATCGCCCGGCTGCATGGGGAGCATCTTTTTCAGGGCCTTTTTGCCCAGCTTCCCCTCGATAGTGCCGATGAAATCAAGGAGCTTCACCGGGGCGCTGTTGCCGATATTGTAGATCCGGTAGGGCGCCCGGGACCGCGAGGGATCTGGGTCCGTGCCGCTCCACGCCGGGTCGCCGGCGGGGGGCCTGGAGATGACCCTGATCACGCCCTCGGCGATGTCGTCGATATAGGTGAAATCCCGCTGCATCTCGCCGTTGTTGAAGACCTCGATCTCAACGCCCTCCAGGATGGCCTTGGTGAAAAGGATCGGCGCCATGTCGGGCCTGCCCCAGGGGCCATAGACGGTGAAGAAGCGGAGCCCCGTGGCGGGGATGCCGAAGAGATGGCTGTAGGTATGGGCCATCAGCTCGTTCGATTTTTTAGTGGCGCCGTAAAAGCTCACCGGGTGGTCGACGTTGTCCGAGGTGCTGAAGGGCATCCGTTCGTTCAGGCCGTACACCGACGAGCTGCTGGCAAAGACCAGGTGGCCGACCCGGTGGTGGCGGCACCCCTCGAGGATGTTGAGAAAGCCGGTGATGTTCGAATCGACATAGGCCTGGGGGTTCCGGAGCGAATAGCGCACGCCTGCCTGGGCGGCCAGGTGGCAGACGGCGTCGAAACCCTCACGGGCGAACAGGGCCGAAAGGCCGTCGCGGTCGAGAAGGTCCATCCGCATGAACCGGTAGCCCGGGTACATCGAGCTCCTGACCACCGCTCCCGGGACGGCGTCCTCCTTCCGAATGCCGGAAGCGGCGAGCCTGCCGTGCTTCAGCCCGATATCGTAGTAATCGTTAATATTGTCAATGCCGACAACTTCATCGCCCCGCGACAACAGCTTCAATGCAACGTGCAGACCGATAAAGCCGGCGGACCCGGTCAGGAGAATTTTCAATATGGGATCCTTATCATGTTAGCTGTTGTGAACATAGGTAGGGCCGAGATCGGTGTCAAGAGAAAAAATTAAGCCTGCCGCGGCCTCATGGCGGACATTGATAAATTATCCTTGATTTTACCTCACCCCGCGTGTATGTTGTGGCCCGATATGGCAATGCCTCTCTAAAAATAAAAACGGTTATCAATTCCCGTCAAGCGAGGGTCACCATGATAGACAGAGATGCCAGGGACGGCATATCGCTCAAGCTGAACGGCCTGAGCAGCTATGCCGAGTATTATCTGAACAACAACCTCTACTTCTACGACCAGCCGATAACCGAGCTGAAGGGCGGCTCCCGTGTCATCGTCAACGGAAGGGAAATGGGGATGTTCTCATCCTACAGCTACCTGGGCCTCATCGGCCACCCGCGGATCAACAGGGCCGCCATGGACGCCATTGACCGCTTCGGCACCGGAACCCACGGCGTGCGCCTCCTTGCCGGCACCCTACCGCTCCACAAGGAACTGGAGGAGACCATCGCGGAGTTCAAGGGCGCCGAGGCCGCCATCACCTTCACCTCCGGGTACGTTACCAATGCCACGGTGGTGGCCGCCCTTACCGGCGGGGGCGATTATGTTTACTCTGACACCCTCAACCACGCAAGCATCGTCGACGGCTGCAGGCTCTCGAGGGCGACGTCCGTCCGGTTCGACCATAATGACATGGACCATCTCGAACGGCTCATGGCCGAAGCGCCCGCCGGATCAACCAGGCTTGTCATCGCCGATGCCGTCTTCAGCATGGACGGCGACATCGTAAACCTCCCCCGGCTCGCGGATATCTGCGGGAAGTACGGGGCGTGGCTGATGATCGACGAGGCCCATTCCATCGGCGTTCTGGGAAAGACCGGGAAAGGCATCGAGGAACATTTCGGCATGAAAGACGCGGTGGACATCAGGATGGGCACCCTGAGCAAAACGATCCCCTCAACCGGCGGATACGTAGCCGGGCGCAGGGACCTCATCTTTTACCTCCGGCATTTCTGCCGCGGATATATTTATTCCGCCGCACTGACGCCCCCGCAGGCGGCCGCGGCCCGGGAAGCCTTCGGGGTGATCCTTGACGAACCGTGGCGGGTCGAAAAGCTCCGGAAAAACGCCGACCTGTTTATAACCGGACTGAAGCAGAGGGGATTCAACCTCCTGAACACCGTAACGGCCATTGTGCCTATCTTATGCGGGAGCAACGATGATTCCCTCAGGCTGGCGAAGGAGGCCCACGCCGCCGATGTCTTTGTCCTGCCGGTGGTATCCAACGCCGGCGCGGTCCGGAGCGGACTATCGCGCCTGCGTGCCACCGTAACCGCTGCCCACGGGGAAGATGAAATAGAGCGCGCCATGGACGTCCTCTACCGTGCGGGGAAGAAGACGGGGATACTCCCCTGATCGGCTGGCTACAGCTCTATCCTGCCGACACGGCGCTCTCCCACCATGATGACCCGGTCCGTTTCCCTGACCGAGTCATCGGCGGCACAGCCGAGGAGCGGTGCGCCGTCGCGCATCAGTCCGATCACGGAAAACCGGTTGTCCAGCCCCCACAGCACCAGCTCGCGGTATTTCCATTCACGCATTTTTTTTATGTCGACGAAATAGATCTGGCTCCCCTCGCGGTTGCTCATGAGGTCAGTCAGGATATCCTTCAGACCGGGGTCCTGGAGCTCCTGTATGATGAGATTCGCCGCGAACTGGGAAACGCAGATGACGCTGTTGCACCCGGCCAGCTCAAACTGGCGAATCTTCTGGGGATCGAGCACCTCCGCGATGGTGAAAATATCCGGGTTCAGCTTTTCGATGACCAGCGTGGTCACCAGGTTCTGGTCGTCGGAGTGCGGATCGCTCCGGTCCCTTGAAAGGATTATCGCGTTGCTGGCCTGCTCAAGATTCGCCTGGCGGAGCGTCGCTTCTTCGGTCGGGTTACCCCTGACGAAGCACACCCCTTCCTCATGAAGACGCTGGGGAATCGTCTCGAGTTTCTCATCTATCAGGCAGATGTCCTTGTCCCGGGTGGTCGGGTCCAGTCTGAGTTCCTCGATGATATTCATGATCTCATCAAGCCTGCTGAAGTTGACGATGATGATATGGTTGCGGGACTTTACGTTGAGCATGCCCTGTAGCCTCCTCGATTGGGATTCTATGAGATTGGATGCGACCTCGGATATGATAAACCCGAGGAAGCCGATGCCGAAGACCATGGTCGGGACGCCGACCAGGTACCTCCCGCCGGTGGAAACGGGAAAATAATCGCCGTAGCCTACCGTGGCCATGGTGACCAGGGTCCACCAGAGGGCGTCCAGCCATCCCAGGTCCGGCTTCTTCGGCAATTCAAAGAACAGATACCCCGATGTCGAGTACCATATCAGGCAGAGGAATATCAGGACCACCTTGCCCCGGTTCCCCACCATGGAGGTGACGCCTTTTTTCCTGAACAAGAGCCATAACACCCTGAACATCAGTCACCCTCCTTGTTCTGCCGCTCCCGCAGCCAGAGCTTTTTCAGCACCCGGGCCCGTATCACGATGCCCGTATCGCCCCACAGGCCGAGCTTGTTCTTCCCTGCGAGCGCCTCAGCCGCAAGATACGGCTCCATTCTCGGGAAGGGATACTTGGTATACACGAGGCATATCCCCCTGGAGACCATGTCATATCCGACATCGACGTTGTTTGACTGCACATAGGCAAGGACCCTGTTGTTGCTGTCTTTCTGAAACCTATCAAACACCAGTTCAACTTCCCTGTTGAGAAGCGCCGCTTCAAGATAATTAACCGCGCTTTTTCCCTGTGCCTGGGTGAGAGTGTCATTGGCGGTCGCGTCGAAGGACCATATGCCGATGATCCGGACGATGAAACGGGCCTCGCCCATGTTTACCGAAACCTCGTCGCCATCGATAATCTTTACAACCGTCACCTTCTGTCCCGAAGCAAATGCAGGAGGACCCCCGGGATCGCTGAGCCTGCTCTTTAACGAGATGACATTGACCGTAAAAAATAACGAAGCGCCGAGGAACAGCAGGGTCACCAGCCAGAATACACCGCTTAGTGATGGTCTCATAATCATACTCCTCGTATCACTTTTTGTCGCAGAGCATATCCATGAAGCTACAATCGTGCTCTCACGGTTCATGGAATCAGAAAATATCTATCGGCCCCTCTATATCGCCCTCCAGGAACTGCCGCGCATAAGAATCCGAACCCGAAAAGAAGGCCCCGCTGTCACTTTCATATACAATCTTGCCGTTATAAAGGAGAGCTATTGAATCAGCAACCTTCCTGGCGATCGTCGCGTCATGGGTAACAACGATGGAGGTCGTGTTGAGGGATTGCTTAATTTCCACGATCAGGTCGGCGATTGAGTCGGAGAGTATCGGGTCAAGACCGGCGGTGGGGTCGTCAAAAAAGATGATATTGGGGTTGAGGCATATCGCCCGTGCGAGGCCCACGCGCTTCTGCATCCCGCCGGAGAGCTCCGAGATGAGCTTCCCCTCGCTGCCCCTGAGGCCGACCCGAGCCAGTGAATTGACCACCATGGTCTCGATGGACTCCTCGCCGACGTTCATTCTGCGGAGCCCGAAG
>DAONAJ010000048.1:0-31220 GCA_035400945.1 Spirochaetota bacterium | reverse complement strand
ATGATGGGCAGAAAATAAAACAGGAATGTTACTGTGCTGAAACCCATGTTTAATATACCGGTCGATTATCCGCTTCCGGGTCAGGCCCGTATCTTCCTGTCGATGTTGTCGCTGATATGCTTCAGGAGGGGATCCATGCCCTCGCCGGTTTTTGCGCTCACCTGGAAAACCCGTATCTTCGGGTTGACCTTTTTCAGGTTTTCCATAAGTTCGTCCACGCTGTAATCGAGGTGCGGAAGGAGGTCGATCTTGTTGAGCACCATGGTGTCCGATGAGTTGAACATGAGGGGATACTTGGCCGGCTTGTCCTCTCCCTCGGTTACGCTGAGGACCACGATCCGCTCGTCGTCGCCCAGCTGGAACTCGGCGGGGCAGACCAGGTTGCCGATGTTTTCCACGATGACCAGGTCCAGGTTGTCAAGGTCGAACTGGTCCAGGCATTTTTTTATCCAGGTGCTCTCCAGGTGGCAGTCGCCGCCGAAGCGGTCCGTCTCGATCTGGAAGATGGGGATGTTGTGGCCGGCAAGGCGCTCGGCGTCCTTGGTCGTCTTGATGTCTCCCTCGATGACGGCGATGCGGTACTTGCTTTTAAGGGCGCCGATCAGCTTGTCGTTCAGGGTCGTCTTTCCGGAACCCGGTGAGCTCATCATGTCGATCATGTATACTTTTTTCTTCATTAATAGGTCTTTGACCTCGGCTGCCGCGTTTTTATTTAATTCCAGTATGTCTTTCAGGATTTTTATTTCCATGTGAAAAAACCTTCCTCTTTTCCCGTCAAAATTTTTCATCCTTTTTTACAGGTCTTGATAAAACTGTCTATACATTTTTTTAAAGCCCGCAGGAAATGGACCGTGCGGGCCTCGGTCCGTAAACTTTCATCCAAAAATGTATTGACGGCGTTGTGTGGACGAGGGTAGCGTTAAGCCGGATTGAGGATCGGGAACCGGGCATGAAAAAAATAATTCTGATATCATTCCTGATGATTGTCGCCGGCGGGTGCGCTGGACTTTTCGCCCAGACCAGGGCCGCTGATGTCAAGGGCGCCCAGCAGAAGGGCGGGGCCGCTCGGGATACAGCGGATTCGGGCCTCCATGACAGCGAGGGCGGCGACTGGCGGGACCCCGAAAGCGACAGGGCGAAAAAACTTGACGATAAAACCGTTGATGAGGGGATCGAAGCGCGCCTCAAGGAATATACATCTATAAGAAGAAAAAAGAACCTCTTCCATTTCCACATGGGCTTCAGCATCGGAGCTTTCGGCTACGGCATCCTGGGCCCGCGGGATTCAAAGGAAGATATCTTCAAATATAAATATGAAAAGGGCTCCTTTACCGTGGGGTTCAGGGGCGGTTTCGAGGCCCTGTTCTATCTCCAGAAGCGCCACTGCATATCGACAGGCCTGTTTTACGAGCAGCGGATCATCCAGGTCAGGATCATCGATATCAGCATGTTTACCATGCTTTCAGGACTGCCGATGGGACTGCTGTACAGCGCCCCCCTCAAGAAGTACGTGGACAAATCGAACATCGACACCAATTACTTCACCATACCGGTCCTGTACCGTTTCCATGTGCTCGATGAATTCTACATCGGCGCGGGCCTTGACGTGGGTGCGCTCTTTTATGGCAGGGCGAAGTACGGCGTATTTCTCTGGAGCAGGAAAATGGATTACACCAGGCGCCTCCAGCCGGTCGACCTGGGCGCCCGCATGGTTTTCGGATTCACCATGAACCGCGTCTTCATCGAGGTCGGCCTCGGCTGCGGAGTGCTGGATTATGACCGTATCCCGGGAGAGCGCCACTCGATTTACCTCACCGCCATGATAGGGTACCGGATATAACCGTCCGCCGGATGAAAAAATCGCTGAACATCAGGATCAAGGGGATCGTGCAGGGGGTCGGGTTCAGGCCCTTCGTCTACCAGCTGGCGCGGCGCCACCGCATCACCGGACGCGTCCTCAATGACACCGAGGGGGTCATCATCCATGCCGACGGCGGGAGCGGTGACCTCGAAGCCTTCCTCCGGGAACTGACATCAAGCGCTCCGCCCCTGGCGATGATCATGTCGGTGGAACCGCGTGAGGCGGAGCCTTCCGGCAGGGACGATTTCGGCATCGACCGGAGCGTGGTGACGGCGGAGCGCCTCGCCTTCTATTCGCCCGACGTGGCCCTGTGCGACCAGTGCCGCGAGGAATTCGGCAACCCCGCTGACCGGAGATACCACTATCCCTTTATAACCTGCATCAACTGCGGACCGCGCTTCAGCATCGTGCGCGATATTCCCTATGACCGCACGAACACCGCCATGGAACCCTTTCTGATGTGCGACCGGTGCCTGGCGGAATACACGGACCCGATGGACCGCCGCTTCCATTCCCAGCCCAACGCGTGCCCGGTCTGCGGGCCCCGCATATCACTCTTCAGCAATAAAAAGGAACTTCTGGAGTCCGAGAACGAGGCGGTGGCGCAGCGGACCGCGGCCCTCCTGAAGGAGGGGGCCGTGCTGGCCATCAAGGGGATCGGCGGGTACCATCTCGCGGTCGACGCGCGGAACGATGCCGCCGTCATGGAGCTCAGGAGGAGAAAGCGGAGGCCCTTCAAGCCCTTCGCCGTCATGGCGGGATCGATTGATGCCGCCGGTAGTTTCCTTGCCATCGGCCCTGCAGAGCGGGATCTCCTCTGCTCCAAGGAGCGGCCCATCGTACTCCTGAAGGAGACGCACCGGGTCCTCAGCCGTCAGGTCGCGCCGGGCCTGACCTATCTGGGGCTCATGCTGCCCTACGCGCCCTTCCAGCACCACCTTTTCAACATAGATCCCGCGATGGTGCTGGTGATGACCAGCGGCAACGTGTCGGACGAGCCCATCGAGTACCGCGACGAAACGGTGTTCGGGCGTCTGGGCGGGATAGCCGACTATTTCGTGACCTACAACCGCGAGATCATCGGCCAGGGAGACGACAGCGTCATGTACGTGGTCGATAAAAAACCGTATTTCATCCGCCGCTCCCGGGGTTATATCCCGGTACCCTTTTTATCGAGCGCGGCGCCGGTCACCATGCTCGCCACCGGCGGCGATCTGAAGAACAGCTTCGCCATAGCCAGGAAAAATTTCATCATCATGAGCCAGTACCTGGGCGACATGGCGGACCCGCTCACGTATGAAGTATTCCAGCGCACGGTGGACCATTTCATCAGGATCTTCGACGCGGAGCCCGAGGTGATCGTGACCGACGCGCACCCGGCCTACCTCACGCGTCAGCATGCCGAGGATCTCGCTTCGGGAGGCAGGCGCCTTGTCGAGGTCCAGCACCACCATGCCCACGTCGCGTCGGTCATGGAGGAGCACGGCCTTGACGGTCCGGTGATCGGGGTAGCCTTCGACGGCACCGGTTACGGCACCGACGGGACCCTCTGGGGAAGCGAGTTCCTTGTTGCCGACAGGGGAGGCTTCGAGCGGGCCGCCCATTTCAGCGAGTTCCCCCTTCCCGGTGGCGAGAGCGCCATCAGGGACGTCTGGAAGATCGGGCTTTCCCTTCTCTATCAGCATTTCGGCGATAACTATCCGGTCATGGATCGGGATGAAACATCCGCCGGCGTAATCGAGATCATCAAGAAGAACATCAATTCGCCCCTTACCTGCAGCATCGGCCGTATCTTCGACGGCGTGGCCGCCATCCTCGGCATCGCGCGCTCGGTAAGCGCGGAGGCGGAGGCTGCCCAGCTCCTTGAGGAGGCCGCCATGCGGGGCAGGGCCCCGGCCGAGGCCTATATTATCCCTTTTTCCGCTGACGGGCCGATAGTTATCGGTACGGACGACCTGGTCGCCCATGTCTTCTCCCTTATGGAGGGCGGCATGGCCGTGGACGATGTTGCCGCGGCGTTCCATCAGGCCATAATTCACACCACGGGGGCCGTGGCTGAAAGGATCCGCGCCGTGACCGGCATCAACGATGTCGCTCTGAGCGGCGGCGTTTTCCACAACCGCGTCCTCCTGGAGGGAATCATCGGGACCCTGCGCGAAAAAGGCTTTACCGTGTATACGCATAAAAACGTCCCATGCAATGACGGCTGCATTGCCCTGGGACAGCTCGCCGTGGCGAAATATCTTCTTGAACCCTCACATTGAAAAAAATACCCATTTTCCGCACCGGAACTTGACTTTCCCCCTTCTCTTGAATAATTTCATTCGGTTATGCTTGAAACCGGATCGGGAGTACGGATCCCGGCATATTTTTTCTGGAGGATAGGCCGATGAAAAGGGATATGCGGCGCAGGGAGATGAAGGCGCGGATGATGCTGGCGATATCGGCGCTCATCGCCATTTCCGTTGTTTCATGCGGCGGCGATAAAGGCACGGGAGATACTTCCTCCGCGCTCCTCCTCTCGCTGTATAATCCGCCCCCGGAGCTGTCCGTCAAAGGGGACGGGGTCTTTGTATCACCTGACACGAAGGCATCCCTGACCGTTAGCGGCCCGGCGCGCGTGTTGAAGCTGTCCGGGACCAGCGCTGAAATGGGTTACAATTACGGGTATCTCCTGGCCGCCGAGATCATGAATATCTTAAACCGCTTCTCCTGCTGGGTCGCCTATGACCTTCGCTATGATTATGATACCCTGGCGGCGCGTCAGGACGATGTTGCCTGGGACACCGCGACCCTCGCCGAGATGGAGGCCATGCTCGAAGGGATACGGGATGCCCTGCCCGAAGATGACCTGACGGTCCGGCCCGCGGGAACCAACGGCCATACCGTCAGCCTGGATGATCTCAAGATACTGAACACCCTCGCGGACTGGGCCTGCTCGAGCTTCAGCGTGTGGGGCGGCGGCCGGTCTGACGGATCGTCCCTCATAGCCCGGAACCTGGATTATTACATAGATCCCGCCGCCTGCATCAAGCGGAGTCATGTCATCGTGTCGTACAATCCCGGTTCCGGCACCCGGTGGGTCAACGTCGCCTTCTGCGGTATCGTCGGCTGCATCAGCGGCATGAATGAGTACGGCTTTTCGGCAATCATCCAGAACACCGCCACTCTGCCGATCACCGATAAGGCCGGCTTCGTTCCCCGCACCATAGCTTTGCGCAAAGTAATGGAAGGCATGGCCGGGACATCGGATCCGGCCGATGCCGAGACCATGCTGGAGGGGTTCCCCAATTACAACGGGTGCAACTATCTCATGACCTTTCCCGCGGCCGGCAGGGCCGACGGCGATGATATCGCCGCTGTCATGGAGTATGACGGCAAGGGGGACCATCCTGACGGCAGGGTGACGCGGCGCAGTCCGTCGGACAACACGACGCTTCCCTGGAACTCAACCTGTGACCAGAGGGTGGCCTATCCCTATGCAATAATCAACACCAATCATTATCTCAAAAGAAGCACCGCGATTAATTACGCCAATTCGGTTGAACGCTACTGTATCATCAAGGACATGCTGCCCGATGCCCTCGATGACGGCAATGTCACCATGGAAGAGGCCAGGGACATCATGGACGCCGTGGGCGGCTACGGCACCCTGCATACAATTATCTTTGAGCCGGATGAAAAATTTCTGAGGATCTTCCTGTCAAGCGGCGATAGGGGAGCCTTTGAATACCCTGCCTATGATTTCCAGTTTGAGGATCTTTTTTAGTGGTGCTCTGACCCCCGCTATGCCGGGTCATGAATACAGAAGACCCGGGTGCTGTAAGCCTCATAAGAAGAATCTCTGACACCGATTGTCAGGATAATTGCCGTATAGACTATTAGTCTTTTGCTCTGACCGCCTGGTTATGGAACTTCACTCCTTCGAAAAATAGAAACCTGACATTTTCTTTTTTATAAAATTACATCATACTGGCACGCATGTACATTTAGAAATTAATAAACAACTAATATGCTAAATTATTTTGTTTGTATTAAAAATACTCATTTTTTACTAAATGTAAATTTTTGATTCTAAGTCAGATTTTTTTCCATATATCAAAAATTATTGTTGTTTTTATTGATATGTACAAACAAATTATCCCAATATTTTGTTATATTTATATAACAAAAAATAGTATAAAAAAAATTGTTATAGCAAAAACCCCATGATAACATAGCAACATATTATATAACAATTCCCGGTCATAGATAATAACAAAAAATGATTAATGGAAGCAGTAATTGCACAGATTGAATCATTCATTCTGTTATGTGCAGTTTGAAGATAAGACAAATAATATTAACAACAAAGAGGGAGTATGGGCAGTATAGGTGATGTAGTCACAAGAGCTGTGAAAAAACATGGCAAAGACGCTTCCATGATGCTCGACGTTATCCGCGATGTTCAAAGTGAGCTAGGTTGCGTTTCGGATGAGGCATCGGCCGCTATCGCCGATAACCTTGGGGTTTCCAAAGTTGATGTTGATGGTGTTGTATCCTTCTACCATTTCTTCTCAAAGGAGCCCAGAGGAAAATACACGGTATACCTGAACAATAGCGCCGTGGCTGAAATGAAAGGACGGGATGCCGTTGCAAAGGCGTTCGAACAAGCCGCTGGATGTTCCTTCGGAGTAACGACCTTTGACGGCCAGATCGGTCTGTATGACACGTCCGATATAGGCATGAACGACCAGGAACCGGCCGCACTGATTAACGGTGTCGTTTTTACGAACCTTACGCCGGAGAAGGCGAAGGACCTCGTGTTCCAGATGAAGGCAGGGAAGGATGTTAAAGCCATGGCCAAGGAGAGCGGTGACGGTCAGAACCAGTCCGCGCTTATCGGCGCAATGGTGAAGAACAATATCCAGAAGAAAGGGGCCGTGATATTCGCGCCTTACGAAGCCGGGTCAGGCATCAAGAAAGCGGTTGCGATGACGCCGGAAGCGGTAATAGAAGAAGTGAAAAAATCCAACCTGCGCGGCCGCGGCGGCGCGGGATTCCCCACCGGCATGAAATGGGAATTCACCCGCAACTCCAAGGGCAAGAAGACCTATGTGGTCTGCAACGCCGATGAAGGCGAACCGGGCACCTTCAAGGACCGTGTCATTCTGACCGAGCTTCCCCAGATGCTCTTCGAAGGCATGGCCGTGGCGGGATACGCCGTCGGCGCCGAAGAAGGCGTTCTCTACCTCAGGGCGGAATATGAATACCTTCTGAAGTATCTCCAGAGCGTGGTCGAGTCGATGAGGAACAGCAACCTTCTTGGCAAGAATGTCGCGGGCAAAAAAGGATTCAATTTCGATATTACGATAAAGCTCGGCGCCGGCGCCTATATATGCGGCGAAGAATCGGCGCTTATTGAATCCGCCGAGGGAAAACGCGGCGAGCCTCGGAACCGGCCTCCTTTCCCGGCCCAGAACGGCTACCTGGGATATCCCACGACGGTCAATAACGTGGAGAGCCTCTGTGCCGCTGCCAGGATCATGGTTCAGGGCGGCGAGTGGTTTGCCAAGATGGGCACGTTCCAGTCACACGGCACCAAGGTATTGTCCGTGTCCGGCGACTGTTCCAAGCCCGGCATTTATGAGGTTGAGTTCGGGACCACCCTTCAGAGCCTTCTCGATGAAGCCGGCGGGTCCGATGCCGTGGCTGTCCAGGTGGGCGGCCCCTCGGGCAAGTGCGTCGCCAAAAAGGATTTCGGGAAAAAGCTTTCCTTCGAAGAACTCCCCACCGGCGGCTCAATAATCATCCTCGGGCCCAACACCGACCTGCTGAAAGTCGTCCACAACTTCATGGATTTCTTTGTCGAGGAATCGTGCGGCTGGTGCACGCCGTGCAGGGCCGGGAACGTAATCCTCAAGCAGCGCCTTGAAAAGATCATGGCGGGCAAGGGCACCGAGTCCGACCTGAAGGAAATGGCCCAGTGGTGCACCGTGGTCAAGGCCATGAGCCGGTGCGGCCTCGGACAGACGTCGCCCAACCCGATAGCCACCACCATCGAGAATTTCCGCGAGGTGTACGAGGCGAAGCTCCAGAAGGGCGCCGATTTCGTGACCGAGTTTGACCTGAACAAGGCGGTGCAGGAATATTGCAAGACCGCGGGAAGAAATCCAAACATCGAGGGACATTAATATGAGCAAAATCACATTTGAAATAGACGGAAAATCGTGTACCGGCAAGGCGGGCCAGACCATCGTCGAGGCGGCCCGCGAGAACGGCATCTATATTCCTGTTCTCTGCTGGTACGAAGGACTCAAGCCGGCCGGCATCTGCCGTATCTGCACGGTCAAAGTCGGCGGCAGGAACATGGCCGCCTGCACGACCCCCATCACCGAGGAGATGATCGTGGAAAACGCCCTGCCGGAACTTGAAGACATGCGCAAGGCCCTGGTGGAAATGCTCTTCGTGGAAGGGAACCACATGTGTCCCACCTGCGAAAAGAGCGGCAACTGCGAGCTCCAGGCCCTGGGATACCGCTACGGCCTTCTCGCGCCGCGTTTCCCCTATCTTTTCCCGAAGCGGGCGATGGACGCGTCCTACACCAAGATTATGATCGACACGAACCGGTGCGTACAGTGCCGGCGCTGCGTCCGCGGCATAACCGCCAAGGACGGCAGGCATATCTTCGCGATGCAGGACCGCTCGGGTCATTCCGTCATCGTCGCCGACCGTGAACTCGAGGCGAAGATGTCGGACGATCTGGCGAAAAAGGCTATGGACCAGTGCCCGGTGGGCGCCATTCTGAAGAAGGAAATCGGTTTTGCGGTGCCCATCGGCAAGCGCAAGTATGACAAAGCGCCTATCGGCAGCGAAATCCAGAAGTAACGAAATGATCGGAGGAAACTATAATGAGTAAACCAGTTGTGGCTACCGCGTCGCTGGCGGGATGTTTTGGGTGCCATATGTCCCTGCTGGACATTGACGATAGAATTCTGCAGCTCATCGACCTGGTCGAGTTCAACAAGTCACCGGTTGATGACATCAAGAAGTTCACCAAACAGTGCGATATCGGCATCATCGAAGGGGGCTGCTGTAACAGCGAAAACGTCGAGAACCTGATCGAGTTCCGGAAACACTGCAAGATCCTCATCTCCCTGGGAGAGTGCGCCATCATGGGCGGCCTTCCGGCGATGCGGAACGGCATTCCCATCAAGGAGTGCCTTGAGGAGGCGTACCTGAATTGCGTCACCGTCGACGACAAGATCATCCCCAATGATCCTGAGATCCCGATGATACTGGACAGGGTCTATCCCCTCCATGAAATAGTGAAGATCGACTATTACCTTCCCGGATGCCCGCCGCGGGCGGACCTTATCTGGGAGGCATTGACGGCGCTCCTTTCCGGGAAGCCCCTCAACCTGCCGTACGAAGTATTAAAGTATGATTAAGGGAGAACATTATGGCTAGAAAGATAACGATAGAACCGGTAACACGAGTCGAGGGACATGGCAAGGTAACCATACAGCTCGACGACAGCAACAACGTCGCCCAGTCGCGGCTCCACATCGTCGAGTTCCGCGGCTTCGAGCGCTTTGTACAGGGCAGGCCCTACTGGGAGGCACCGGTGCTGGTGCAGCGACTCTGCGGCATCTGCCCGGTGAGCCACCACCTGGCCGCGGCCAAGGCGGTGGACGTCATCGTCGGCGCCGGCACGGGCGACGGCCTCACCCCCACGGGCGAGAAGATGCGGCGCCTGATGCATTACGGGCAGTTCTTCCAGTCCCACACACTGCATTTTTTCCACCTGGCGTCGCCCGATTTATTGTTCGGCATCGACGGCGACCCGGCGATCCGCAACGTCATCGGCGTGGCCCTCGAGCACAAGGACCTTGCCGTCCAGGCGGTGCTGATGCGGAAGTTCGGCCAGGAGATCATCCGGGCCACGGCAGGCAAGAAGATCCACGGCACCGGCGCGATTCCCGGCGGCATCAACAAGAGCCTGTCGAACGATGAGCGTGACGAGTTCCTCAAGGGGGCCGATCCCAACAATGTCGACAAGATGATCGCCTGGGCGCAGGCCGCGGTGGACCTCTTCAAGGACTACCACTCCAAGCACGCGGACATGCTCGACAACTTCGCGGTGTTCCCCTCCAACCACCTGTCACTGGTGCGGAAGGACGGCGCCCTTGACCTCTACCACGGCGTGCTCCGCGCGGTCGATTCCGAAGGGAAGAAGATATTGAACGATGTCGATTACCAGGATTATCTGCAATATATCGGCGAAGAGGTGAAGAACTGGAGCTACATGAAGTTCCCCTACCTGAAGTCCATCGGCAAGAAGGACGGATGGTACACGGTCGGCCCGCTGGCCCGCCTCAACACCTGCGATTTCATACCCACGCCGCTGGCGCAGAAGGAATTCGAAGTGTACAAGGCGTACACCAAGGGCAAGCCCAACAACATGTCGATGCACATGCACTGGGCGCGCCTCATCGAGAACCTCCACGCGATAGAGATGATCAAGGAGCTCCTCAACGACAAGGACATCCAGGGCAAGAACCTGGTGACCAAGGGCAAAAAGCAGAGCGAGGGCGTGGGCCTTATCGAAGCGCCGCGGGGGACCCTGTTCCACCATTACAGGATCAACGACCAGGACCAGATCGTCATGGCGAACCTGATCGTGTCGACGACGAACAATAACGAGCCTATGAACCGGGCGGTCACCCATGTGGCCAAGAGCGTGTTCAGCGGCAAGTCGGAGATCACCGAAGGCATGATGAACAGCGTCGAGGTCGCCATCAGGGCCTACGACCCGTGCCTCTCCTGCGCGACGCACGCCCTGGGCAGGATGCCCCTGGAAGTGGCGATGTACGACTCGAAGGGCGATATTATCGACGTGAAGAGAAAATAGTACTTTGCAAAACAGGATACTGGTATATGGATACGGCAACCCGGGCCGCCAGGACGACGGCCTGGGCCCGGCCCTTGTCGATCGCCTGGAGGGCGAGCGCCTTCCGGGCGTCGCCACCGACAGCAATTACCAGCTCCAGATCGAGGACGCGGTGGCTGTGGCGGAGAGCGGCACGGTGATTTTTGTCGACGCGACCGTAAGCGGCGACGGGCCTTTCACCTTCACCGAGCTTGAGCCGTCGGGAGAGATCACCTTCACGACGCATACCATCTCACCCGGCTCCATCCTGGCGCTGTGCCATGAACTGTACAGCAAGGATGTGCGGGCTTACGTGCTGGCGATCAGGGGTTACGGCTGGGAATTTGTCGAAAAGCTGACGCCGGAAGCGGAGAAAAATCTCGAGGAGGCGTACCGGTTCCTGGTGGAGAAAATATCGGATATCATGAACATGTCCGACACGGTGACGTTAAACTAACAGTAAGGAGAAAATGTATGGCCGATAAGAAGAAAATATTAGTTATTGACGATGATGTTGATATTACCGATTCCATAAAGGCAATACTCACCGCCAGCGGTTTTGAAGCCTTTACGGCTAGCAACGGCAAGGACGGTATCGCCGCTGTCGACACGGTTAAGCCGGACCTGGTCCTCTGCGACATGATGATGGAACAGGTTGACGCGGGGTCCAAGGTTGCTCACGAGATCAGGAAGAAAGACAAGAAGCTCCCCATCTACCTCCTGAGCAGCATCGGCGCCGCCACCGCGCAGAACGTCGAACTCGACAAGCTCGGCTTCAACGGCGTCTTCCAGAAGCCGGTGGCGCCTGACCTGATGGTCAAGACCATCAAAAAAGCGCTGCACATGTAATGTTGTCCCCATGGTTTTTACAATTAAAACCGGCCGATGGCCGGTTTTTTTGTCTCCTGACCCTATGCGGGGATTTACATGTTCGACGCAGGGTTTGAACCATTACATGATCATCTTTTCCATGGGCATATTTGGACATCAATCAAAGATATTTCTTGACACTCCGGTACATTAATGGTTACTTAATTAGTCAGACCAGTTGTTTTCCCGGATTTTTCCTCATGCCGGATTACCGGGTGGATCGATATGTCGTTTGTGCAGCTGATCTAATGAGGTAACGGTATTTACACTTGAGGTCTTGATAGGCTGGTCGTATGCCATGTGTGACACGTCTGCAGCAATTGTGCATTCAAGGGGGGACAGATGGGAGCTGAAAGAATCATATACCTGAATTCATTCTCCATCGGTTCCCTCATCGCCGTAACCTTTTTCATCGTCACATCGGTCTTTTTGCTTTCACTCAAGCAGAAGTCCAGGGCCACCTATCACCTGGGCCTTGCCTTTGCCTTACTGGCGGTCTTCAATTTCGGATACCTGATCAGTTCGAGTGTTTATCATCCCCTTGCGGCGTTTCACCGCTGGATCACCGTAACATTCATTCTTATTGCCGAAATCCACGGCAATCTTTTCTATTTATGCTATCCCGAAGTTAACTATCCCCGTTTCACCCGGTGGTTCGGCAGGATTGCCTATGTGTTGATGGGCGCCTGCATCCTCGTCTTCTTCGCAGCGACCTTGAAGGCGGAACGGATATTTCTGTATCACGGGCATTATTGGGACTTCAATGCCGATGAGATCAGCAAGTATATCGGTATCGTGATCGTTGCCAATATCATTATAACCATAATCATCGCTATCTGGAAAGTCATTATACTGAAAGGAAGAGAACGCTGGGTCGTCGCCCTCCTCGGGAGCGTCTATCTCGTTTCGAACATCATCCCGTCGGTCCTGAACACTATGAGCAGGGACGGCGTGGTGGGGCGCGATGTCTTCAATAACGTGTGGGTGCTCCTGAACCTAACCGGATATTTTTTCCTGACCATTGCCTACCTCAACAACGCCAGGGACCGCTTTTCCTTTATAGGCAAGATCATCGGCATATCCCTGGTCGCCTTTTTGATCGTGCTGCAGTTTTCCAGCTACATATCCCTGCAGGAGCGGGACGAGGCCTTTGATGAAATCTACCGCAAGGACATGGACATGGTCCTGGTGACCGGCCGCCTGACGAAGGCGGCTCGGTACCGGATCGACTACGCGCTTAAAAAAGATCAGGTGACCAGGCAGGATGAAGCGGACGAGGATGAGTTTGGATCTCTCACGTCCGAACTGGCCAACGCCTATTACCGCGGCGTTGTCGAGGAACAGCTCCGCGACGGGGAGTTCGGCAGGGCGAAGCAGTTCCTGGAGCAGACCCTGCCCGCATTCGAGGGTTACAAGATCGAGCTGATCAGGCTGATTGACGGAATGCCTGAAGGCGCCACCGACGCGGTGAAGCGCTTCGATGAGGCGGTGACGGCACTGAACAAGCTGACCTTTTACCATGGCAACAAGGTCCGGCAGCTGCCCGATGAGGGCTTCCGCGGCGCCATGGAGTCCTATCTGGCAAAAAAATACAAGGGTTTCGATTCCTTCTCCGCGGCCATGAAGCGCCGCCTGGCCGAAAGCGAGGCCGATGGCAGCGAGCTGAAGTTGCAGATGCTCCGGTTCCTCGCGCCGGTCCAGAAGCCCGGCACGCGCACGTTCCGCACTGCTTCGAAGAGCGGCGCTCATTATATCGCGTACACCCGGGCCAATTACACGGCGGGGATCGTTCATGAAGTCGGCTTTTCCTACGAGCGGTACCGTGGCTTCATGCACGATTCCGTTCTGAAGCTCATCATCCTGCTGGGCGTGGTGCTGGTGGTCGTCCGTTTCGGGTTCCAGCTCTTTTTCCGGGGCGTCCTCATCACCCCGCTGCGCAACCTGTCCCGCGGCGTGCGATCCGTCAACGACGGCGATCTTGACACCACGGTTCCCGTCATTATGGAGGACGAGATCGGCTATGTCACCCGCTCCTTCAATACCATGGTGGAGACGATCCGGGGGATGATCGGCACCATATCCACCAACAGCTTCGAGATCAAGACGGTGAGCAAAGACATGGACCAGGCGTCACAGCATCTTGCGGACATCGCGAGGGATCTGACGGCCATCGTCGAGGAAGCGGCTTCGGCCTACGAGGAGATGTCATCCTCGTTCGAAAAGAACCTTGAATCGATCAAGGTCCAGATGGACAACTCGGAGGGAGTGAAGAACGAGATCACGGAGATAAACGCGAGCAGCGGCCAGCTTTCCCAGCGGGTGTCAAGCCTCACCGAGAGCATCAACGAGGCCATCAGGCAGGTTGATGTCGGCGCCGGTACCATCGACAAATCAATCAGGGCCATCAGCGGCCTGGCGGAGTATCTGAAGAGGATACAGGAGACGGTCAATTCAATCAACGAGCTGGCGGACAAGATCAACCTTCTTGCCCTGAACGCCGCCATAGAGGCGGCCCGGGCCGGCGAGCAGGGGCGGGGCTTCGCCGTGGTCGCCGACGAGGTGAACAAGCTGGCCGACCAGACCACGGAATTGGTCAAGGGCATCCAGACCACCATCGTGCAGCACACGTCCCAGGTGGCGGGCGAGCTCGATTACATCAGCGGCACCGCCG
The DNA here is from genome assembly GCA_035400945.1 of Spirochaetota bacterium. GTDB lineage: Bacteria > Spirochaetota > UBA4802 > UBA4802 > UBA5550 > RBG-16-49-21. The sequence continues at coordinate 16,907 of DAONAJ010000048.1, read as the reverse complement.
AGATCTTCGCCAATGTCCGGTCCAAGATCCTTGAGACGGGCGAAGTCATGAAGGACGCCATCACCTTTACCAGCGGCCTCAGCAGGATGAATACTGACATCCAGACGAAAATAGAGCAGCTCAGCGGCATATCGGGGGACATATTCACCTTTTCCAACGAGCAGGTGGACGTTCTCCAGGAGCTGACCAAGATGATCAACACCATAACCGACATTGCGCAGAACACCCTGCAGAACGCGGATACCGTGAGGAGCTTCGCAAAAATCATCGAACAGATATCCCAGGAACTTACCGCGAACATTGAGGCTATCAAGAGGAAGGGATCGGGATCCCCTGACCCGGAATAAAAACGAAGCAGTTTATAAACCCGGTCGACAGCAAGGTCATCTTATGGTAGGCTATACGTCATAAGCATTTACCGTGAAATACATAACGGTCCGGGAGAAGATATGGCAACGAAATACTATGTCGGCAAACGCGTCTATATCACCGGCGGTTCCAGCGGCATCGGTCTTGAAATTGCCCGCCAGCTGGCGCCCCTGGGGGCGGACCTGCTTCTTTTTGCCCGCAACGCGAAGAAACTGGAAGAGGCCCGCGCGGAGGTGCGGGGAAGCGGCGCCACGGGGAGGGTGGAAGTCATGCCCCTCGACGTCAGCGATAACGTCATGGTGCGAAAGGTCATCGACCGCGCGGTTAAGAAATTCGGCGTGCCCGATATCATAATTAACAGCGCCGGCATAGGAAGCGCCAATTACTTCGAGAATATTTCCTATGACGAATTTGACCGTGTAATTAAGATTAACCTCTACGGCACCCGGAATGTCATAGCCGCTGCGCTCCCCTGCATGAAGGAGCGGGGGAGCGGCGTTGTCGTCATCGTTTCCTCCATGGCCGGTTTCTCAAGCATCTTCGGTTACACCTCCTACGCGACTTCGAAATTTGCCCTGGTCGGCTTTGCCGAGGCCCTCCGGAGCGAGATGGTTCGATACGGCATCAGGGTCATTCTCGCCTGTCCGCCGGAAACCGATACCCCCTTCCTGGCCGAGGAAAGCAAGACCATCCCTCCCGAATGCAGGGCGATGAAGGATCTCATGGGGACGCTCAGGACCGATTACGTGGCCAGGTTCATCATCCGGGGGATTGCCCGTGGAAAATACCTGATCATGCCCGGATATCTCTCCCGGTTTCTCTACCTGGTCCAGCGGTTTTCACCGGGATGGATAAGCCGCCGTGTAGCGGACAGCACCGTGGCGCGGGCGGCGAAAAAAATAAAAAAATGAACACCTCCCAGGGGGATGATATCAGTACTGCACCAGACTCCCGTCCCTCTTGGCCCTCATGACGGCGAAGCGGAACGCAATGACGCTGACCGGGGCCAGCAGGGCCGGTCAGGGCAGGAATTTGTATTGACAATTATCCGGTATTCAAGCCTGTAGCTGATTACGCTGATTTCAAGATATGCGGCCCCGCCGGCGGGGCCTGTTTCTGAGAGGAACAACGATGAGCATTTTCGAAATAATCATGCTGATATGCTTCGGTTCGGCCTGGCCTTTTTCAATTTACCGGTCATGGAAATCGAAATCGGTCAAGGGGAAGAGCCTGGTTTTCCTCTTCATCGTGATGGTGGGGTACCTTGCGGGCATCATGCACAAGGTTTTTTTCAATTATGACAATGTGATCTATCTCTATATAACGAATTTTTCCCTGGTCACTATCGATACGGCGCTCTATTTCCGCAACCGGAAGGGATGACATCATTTCCCCGCGGGCGATGAAACAGATTGCCGCATTGAAGGCCGCCGCCAGGTTCTACCCGCGAATCCCAAGTTCATACAGTTTCCCTGCTATCTCAAAACTGGAAAGCTTGGTTGAGAAGATGGGGATGTTTTCCTCATTCGCCTTTTTCAATGTTTCATCATCGGGCCTGCGGCCGCCGACCAGGATGACCCCGGCAAAGGATTTCAGCTCCGCCACGGAAACGGTGTTGCGGTGGGTCTGGAGCGTTATCCATACGCTGCCTTCCTTCGCGTGGGACATTACATCGCTCAGGATGTCGCTTGCATAGGCGTTCTCAACCTCAGCATCGAGGGCGGTGGAGGAGGTTGTCAGTTCAAGATTGAGCTTCTGGATTAATTCTTTTAGTTTCATTCTGTACCCCTGTCATGATTTCAATTTTGAGTGTCGTACCTTCGCCCACAACGGACTGGAGGTCCATGAAATCGGAACACTTCTTTATGTTGGGCAGGCCCATGCCAGCGCCGAAGCCCAGCTCCCGCACCCAGGGTTCGGCGGTAGTGTAGCCTTCCTGCATGGCCAGCTCTATGTTTTCTATGCCCGGACCGCGGTCCTTGACAATGATGGTCAGCTTCTCGTCGTTGACGGTGAATTTCATCGTGCCGCCGTCAGTGTAGATGACCACGTTCATCTCCGCCTCGTATGACGCGATGGCGGCCCGGCGTATGATTTCAGGCTGAAGGCCGAGGCGCTTCAGGTTTTTTTTCATGGTGGTGGATGCCCGGCCGGCATGGTCGAAGTCCTTGCCGGTAATTATGAAGGCGAGGGTGAGGTCCAGGTGATCGGCATTGATGTCCTCGAAAAAGTGGCTCGCGCGGTACTGGCGCACCTCTTCCTCGTTATAATCCTGTTCCAGTTTTTTCAGGGTCCCCAGGATGATGTCGCCGTTGGTGATGATTCCCACCAGTTCCCCGCTCTCCCGGTCAAGCACCGGGAAGCGCCCGAACCGCAGCTGGTCAAAACGCTTGATGGCGTGTATGAGCGGCTGGTCGGCATAGAGGCACTGGGGGTCCTTCACCATCCATTCCATGACCTTCGAATCCTTGACCCCGGCCGTGAGCCAGGCTATCAGGTCCGATATGCTTATGATCCCCACCAGCTTTTTGCCCTCGACAACCGGCACGCCGCTGATGCGGTGAATGCTCATTTCCTCGTTGAGCTTTCCCATGGAGTCGTCGGGCTTCACCGTGACGATGTCTTTCTTCATTGCGTCGCCCACCTTGAGCTCGAAGAGGATTTCTAGGGTTTTATCGAGGCGTGTTTCCATAGTTATTTGTTAGAATCCCGGTGCTTAAGATTTTCCGTAACACCCCTGACGCCGGCGGTGTAGAGTTTCCCGCATGACGTGAACAGGCTGTCCTTCGTGGTCATGACCACAATGTTCTCGTCGAGGGCGCAGTCGATCAGTTTCTGGTCAACGGGCCTTCCCCTGACGAAAACAACGGCCTTGATGCCGAATACCGATGCGGTCCGGATCACGTGGGAATTGCACAGGCCGGTCAGCAGTATGTCCGGCACGGCATCGTCGGCCAGTACCTCGCTCATGAGGTCGCTGGCCCTGGCCGTACTGATGTCGACCTCGAGCTGCGAGCTCTGGGTGTACTGGACATCGGCCTTCAGCAGTTCTACGGCTTCGCGTAATATCATAATACTTATTCCCCGGCACGGGATGCATGGCTGTCTACCCGAGGGGCATCAGCATTAAAAAAGGGAAAAAATGGTTATGTCAAGGATAAAAAATCACATACCCGGCAGAAAGACCGATTATTCTTCTTGAAAATTATCCGGTTTATTACCCTGATGTATCAGGCGTGGCGGTGCCATGCGTAAGAGAAGACAATGAAACAGATCGAGCTTACATCCGAAGAGAGGGACATCCTTGCCGGCATTGCCGGAAGCATCTCCGCGGCCGGGTCTCTTGATGAGGCGATGGATGCCCTTTTCAAGGGTATCGGGACCCTTGTCCCCTGTGAAAGGCTTGACGCTGCTTTCCTTGAGGAAGACGGCCGCCGCGCGGTGCTCCATCGCGTCAAGGCCGCCTACGAACCCGCCGCTGCCGCCGGGGAGACCGTCGACATCCCGGGAAGTTTTTACCAGCGGGCCCTCGAAACCGGGGCCCCTTTTATCAGCGATCCCGCCGAACACTGGCGTGAATTTGAGGCCCTGGAACTGTCAAAGCTTCTGTCGGAGGAGGGCATACGGTCCCATATTGTCGTGCCGATTTCGTCCGGAAACACGGTCCTGGGGACGCTTTCATGCGGGTCCCGCAGCGCAGGGGCTTATATCGAACGTCACGGGATGCTCCTTGCGGAAACGGCAACAATGCTCCAATTCCAGTTTGAGAGGCAGCAGCAGGCTGACCGGATCGAGAAGAATTACCGCGCCTACATGGAAATGCTCAGTTTCGTGTCCCATGAACTGAAGAGCCCCATTTCCTCCATCGTGACACTGGTTCAGACCATGGTAAATGGCTATTACGGCAAGATGGATGAAAAGCAGCGGGAAATCCTGGACCGGATATTGAAGAAAGCGGAATACCTCAACGCGGTCAGCAGCCAGTACCTCAATCTTTCACGATTTGAGAGCAGCAGGATCGACGTCCAGCCGAAGCTGGTTGATTTTATCGATGAAGTCGTTGAACCGGTCATCGATATTCTTCTCCCCCAGATAACGGAACGGAAGGTGACACTGGAGAGGGATTACGCCGAAACGGTGTTCCCGGTGCGGTGCGACCCTGACATGATGAAGATCGTCATAATGAACCTTGTCGGCAACGGCATTAAATACGGCAACCAGAAGGGCCGGTTAAGGATATCCCTGGTGAAGGGCTTCAAGAAATTCTCCCTGTCTGTCTGGAACGAGGGCCCCGGCTTCAGCGAGCAGGAACGGCACCTTCTTTTCAAGAAGTTTTCGCGGCTGAAAGCAGCGGAATTGATAGAGCGGAAGGGGAGCGGGATAGGCCTGTACGTGTCGTGGAAGGTCGTCCAGCTGCACTGCGGCCGGCTCACCGCCGATTCGGAGCACGGCTCATGGGCGCGGTTCACCGTGGAGATGCCGCAGTACCTGGACCTGTGCATCGTCGAGTGACGTCAGGCGCTTTGCTCCTTGTCAAGCTGCTCGAGGTACTGGTCCCACACCTTGTCGATCTCGCGCGCTTCATTTTCGTCCAATCGCTCAATGATAAACCCGGCATGGACGATCACCTTGTCGTTTATCTTCACGTCGGGCATCAGCGAGATGTCGACCATCGTCTCGACGCCCCGGGCCTCGGCTACCGCCCTGGTCCCCTCGATCTTTGTTATTGTCATCGGTACTGCTAGACACATATGGTTCTCCTTATGATATAATCAGCAGATCCTCGGCAGCTGCTCTTCTGTCAGGAGCGGCAGTATTCTCCTGCCGCCGATGGCCGTTTCGATATAAGCCTTACCCGGGAATGCCGTGGTTATTTCGCCGATCACGGCCGCGTCCCTGCCTTCCGGGGTTGTCTTCATCAGCTTCACGATGCCATCCGCGTCGGCCTCCCCGGCAATGATGACGACCTTTCCTTCATTGGCCGCGTACAGGGCCTCGATGCCGAGGATGCCGCACACGCCTTTCACCTCGTCGCGGATGGGGAGCGCCTCCTCGGAGAGCATGGCGCTGTAGCTCTTGCCCTTCACTATTTCATTCAGGACCGACGCGACGCCGCCGCGGGTCGGGTCGCGCATGAATTTGACGCTGTCCGGGTAGTTGTCGGTTATCTTCGCAATCATGTGGTTCAGGTGGGCGCAGTCGGACTGCAGGCTTTTGGAAAAGGAGAGATTGTTGCGCAGGGCCATGATGGCCATGCCATGGTCGCCGATGGTGCCGCTCACGATGACGCGGTCGCCGGGAACGATCTCCCCGCGCTGGATTTTCCTTTCCATGATGCCGATGCCGGAGGTGTTGATGAAGATCTTGTCCGCCTTGCCGTTGGGCACCACCTTGGTGTCGCCGGTCACGATGGCGACGCCCGCCCTGTCCGCTTCGGCCTTCATGGAATCGAGGATCCTCTCCAGGTCGGCGAAATCGAGACCTTCTTCGAGCACGAGGGCGCAGGAGATGTACAGCGGCCGGGCGCCCATCACGGCAAGGTCGTTCACGGTGCCGTTCACCGCCAGCCTGCCGATATCGCCGCCGGGGAAGAAGATCGGCGTGATGGTGAAGGTGTCGGTGGTAAAGGCTATGGACGAGCCGCCTACCGCAAGCACCGCGGAATCATCAAGCTGGACGTTTCCCGCGCCGAAGCGCTTCCGGATGACCGTGTCTATCATCTCATTCATGAGCTTTCCGCCGCTGCCGTGTCCCGGAAGTATCGTTTTCGCCATCATCTGCTCCAGTACTTGTAATAGGCCGCGCAGGGCCCTTCCATGGAAACCATGCAGGGACCGACGGGCTCCTCGGGGGTGCAGGCCTTTCCGTAGAGGGCGCATTCGGGCGGCGTGATGAGCCCGCGCAGGAGCTCGCCGCAGCGGCATCCCTTCGCTGCTTTCGGTTCCGGCGGGGTTACCGGGAATTTTTTTGCCGCGTCGAATTCAGCGTATTCGTCGCGCACCTCCAGGCCGCTTCCCGGGATGACCCCGATGCCGCGCCAGTGCGCGTCGGAAGGCCTGAAGACCCGGTGGAGTATTTCAAGGGCCTTGAGGTTTCCTTCCTCCCTGACAACGCGGGTATACTGGTTTATCGTTTCATTTTTCGTCTTGTTCACAAGGTCGACGAGGGTGAGCATGCCCATGATGAGATCGGGGGCGTCGAAGCCGGATACCACGCAGGGCCTGCCGAACCGCTCGGATATGAACCGCCAGGCGCCGGCTCCGATGATGGCGCTCACGTGTCCCGGCAGGATGAACCCGTCGATTTTCACCTCCTGCGCTGTCAGAAGGGCTTCCACTGCCGGCGGGGTGAGCTTGTTTCCCGACAGGAGGGAGAAGTTTTTCACGCCGCGTTTTTTTGCCTCGAGTATGGCGACGGCCTCGGCCGGCGCCGTGGTCTCAAAGCCCACGCTGAGAAACATGACCTCCGCGCCGGGCTCCGCTTCCGCGATCTCGAGGGCGTTCATGGGTGAATACACGACACGGACATCCATGCCGCCGGCCTTCTCCTTCGCCAGGGAGCTGTAGGATGACGGGACCTTGATCATGTCGCCGAAGGTGGCAATGACGGTCCGGTGCTGTTTCCCGATTTCAATGGCCCGGTCCAGGTAATCGTTGGGCGTGACGCAGACCGGGCACCCGGGGCCGTCCACCAGGACGAGTTTCTCGGGGAAGAGGTCCTTGACGCCGGACCGGAAGAACTCGGTGGTGTGGGTCCCGCAGACTTCCATGATCCTTATTTCATGGTCCATCCTGAGTCCCTTGAGGCGCGCCGCCAGCCTTTTATTCAGATCGCTTTCCATCAGGTTATCTCGATACTCACAATTGAAAATTCTCTCCCTTCCAGGAGTTCTATATCAGGTGATTCGCACTTCACGCAGGTGAAGCTCCATTTTTTGTCCTTGAACTTGTGCTCATGGCCGCAGGCGCGGCATCGGACCTTGACAGGGACGTGCTCTATGTCCAGAAATGCGCCATCGGCGATGGTGTCCTTGCTGAGCATGTCGAAATAGGACTGGGCCCATTCGGGGATGATGTCGGATAACTGGCCGATCCGCAGGTTAATGGACTGGACTTTCTTCGCATTGTTTTTGTTCGCGTGCTCAAGGACGATGTCCAGGATGCCGCTCATGATTGATAGTTCGTGCACGGGTCGCTCCCTGAATGTAATGCGGTTAATCATACTGGAAACAAGCCGTTATATGTCAACCATTAATGCTGAGATAGCTCTGTGCCGGCATTTGTTACTGTTCGTATGAGCGGTACGGGAAAAGGAGCATGGGGTTGTAAAAATCGTTGATTATTTAACGATACGGCACTACATTGAGTTTATCCATACAACAGGTGCCGGGAGAACGACATGAAGCAGGGAAAGGGAGTTGAACTGATAGTCGGGATTCCATCATACATGGAGGCGGATACCATAGGATATGTAACCCAGCAGGCGGACATGGGGATCCAGCGGTATTTCCGAAACCTTGAGGCGGTCATCATCAACGTGGACAATAACAGCGAGGATGACACCAGGGGCGTTTTCCTCTCGACTCCGACGGCGACCCCCAAGGAATATATTTCCACTCCCCGGGGAGTAAAAGGGAAGGGGAACAACCTGATGAACCTCTTCAGGACCGCTCGGGCCCACGCGGCCACCCTCAAGGCGGTCGTGGTGCTGGACGCCGATCTGCGGTCCGTCACCCCCGAGTGGATCAAGCATTTCACTGAGCCGATTCTCAAGGGATACGATTACGCTCTTCCGCGCTACAGCCGGCACCAGTTCGACGGGACCATAACTAACCATATCTGTTATCCGCTGCTGTACGGCCTGATGGGGGAAAATGTGCGACAGCCTATCGGGGGCGATTTTTCTTTTTCACCGCGGCTGGCCCTCTACTGGCTCGACCAGAAATGGCTTCCCACGACGCGACTGTACGGCATTGACATCTTCATGACCCTGAATGCCATCATCGGCAGGTTTAAAATATGCGAGGTCGGACTCGGGGCGAAGATACACAAGGCCAGCGCGCCCAAGCTGGGGCCGATGTTCACCCAGGTGGTGACCACGTTTTTCGACAAGGTGCTTTCGAAGAAGGCCGACTGGATCGGGATGCCGGAGGACAATCCGAAGCCGAAGCCCCTGTTCGGCATAAAAAAGCTCGATCCTCCCCAGGAGCTCGCCATCGATATCCGCGACCTGAAGGACAAGCTCCGCAACGAGTTCCTGTCGCGCGAAAAGCTGCTGAAGAAATACCTGAGCCCCTACCTGTACCTGAACATCAGGCACATGATAGAGCGGGACCATTATGACATGGACACCCTGATGTGGACTCAGTCCGTGTACCAGATCCTCTATACGTTTGACACCGGGACACCCCGAATGAAAAAGGACATTATCGAGGCGCTGAAGCCCCTCTATTTCGCCCGTTCGGTCACCTTTGACTACGAGACATGGAAGTATCGCATCGACTTCGCCGAGGAGCTTATCCTTCACCAGGCCATGGCCTTTGCGTCGCAGAAACCCTATTTCTACGGTCTGTACCTGAAGCGGGCCCAGGAAATGGACAAAAAACTAAAACGGAAACAGCAAGGATGATAGCGTTTCCCGTTAGGCGGTAATCCTGATTGTGCGCGGGTAATGGATCGGTCCCATGAAAGTACTGCTGACAGGCGCGACCGGGTATATCGGGCGCAGGCTGAAAGTGAAGCTCCTGGAGGACGAGAACGTGGAATTGCGCCTGTTTGTCAGGAACGTGAAAAAGATCCGTGAGGCATCCCGCAGAAGGGTCGATATCGTCGAGGGGAGCTCGTTTGACAGGGAATCGCTCAGGAAGGCCCTCCGCGGGATTGATGTCGCGTACTACCTCATTCACTCAATGGGAGCCACCAGGGGAGATTTCCGCGAGCTTGACCGCATCAGCGCCGAGAACTTCAGGGAAGCCTGCATCGAGGAAGGAGTAAAAAGAATCATATACCTGGGAGGTCTGGGGAACAGGGAATGCGCGAGCAAGCACCTCCTGAGCCGCATCGAGACGGGGGAAATACTCTCCGCGCGGCCCGACCGCATCCAGACCATCTGGTTCCGCGCCGCCATGATCATCGGGGCCGGCAGCGCGAGTTTCGAGATACTCTGGAACTTTGTGGAAAAAGCGCCGGTCATGGTCGCCCCCAGCTCAATTAAAACGCTGACGCAGCCGATCGCCGTTGATGATGTCCTGTCATATCTGTACGATGCCAAGGATCTCCCTGTGAAGGAAAACCTGATGATCGATATCGGTTCGGAGATCCTGAGCTTCAGGGATATGCTGAAAAAAACGGCGGCGGTGATCGGGGTGAAGAGGTATATCATACCCATCCCCGGCTGGACCCTCAGGCTGTCGTCGGCGTTTTTCATTAATATTTTCCCGGTACCGCGGCGGATAACCGTGGCGCTTCTGAAGGGATTGAAATGCGAAACCGTTGTCCAGAATGATAACGCGGTGAAATACTTTCCCCGCATCGTCCCGGTATCTTTCACCGCCGCCATGCGGCAGGCCGTGATTGATATTGAGTGCAAGCAGGTCCTGAGCAGGTGGAGTGACAGCAGCGGCGCCGAATTGTGCGACGTCAAGGACCATGATGAGATAGCCCGCGAGGTGCTCCTTGACCGTAAGGTCAAGAGTTTCGGCGCCATTTCGCCGCACCACATGTTCCGGTCCATCATGGCGCTGGGCGGCGAAAACGGATGGTTTACCTACCATTTTCTGTGGGAAATCCGCGGCTACCTTGATAAAATAATCGGCGGTTACGGCATTAGCAGGGGAAGGCGGGACGCCGATCATCTGCGCATCGGCGACAGCCTCGATTTCTGGAAGGTCGTTGATATCCAGGAAGACAAGCGGCTACTTCTCCTTGCGCAGATGAAACTGCCGGGCAAGGCATGGCTTGAGTTCCATATCGACGGTCAGTCACTGGTGCAGACCGCGTATTTCCTTCCTTACGGCCTGTGGGGATATATCTACTGGTACCTGCTTAAGCCATCTCATTTCCTGATTTTCCACGACATGGCGGAAAGCCTTATCAAGCGCGCACGGGATATGGAAATATATGGCCGATAACTATCGGTCACTCAATACAACAGGGCAATAGCATAGGAGTGGATTATAATTGTGGCATTTCCGGGCCGGGCAGCATGATGATATGTCGGGGGATTTACTTACAGGATGCTGACTATTTCTATTATTAGTATAATGATGCATGAGGGGATTTGCAAAATACCGTCAAATTGCTACTATTCTATATATCAAATTATACCTGATCCTTTTTAACTGAAAATATAGATATAAATTAGGAGAAATCCAGTATGGTAACTAAAAGGAACCTATTACTTTCTCTCGCTAAAACTGATTTAATCACGTATCCTATTTTAGTCCCCCTTGCCGGGTATGTCGCTTTTTTTACCGGCGGATTCAAGGGAGCGGGCGCAATGTATCTTCTTCTGGATGTTGCAATTGCTGCAACTGCGGCATTTATTTTTGAATTAATGAATACGAATCGTTTGGTCACCCGACTGCTGAATCACATGAACGATAAAGCGTATGAAAAAGCGTATGTAAAAAAAGAGATTCTTGCCCTCCCGATGTCACTGGGAATACAGTATATCTTCCAGTGGGTTTTCGGTGTTTCAACTGTTCTGCTGTTGCTTTTTGTGCAGATAGATCTAACCGTGATGAATGCAATGCCTTTTATATTGTTGCTCCCGATCATGGCGCTGCTGAATTATAATATTGGCTTTCTGCAAGCTGAAAACAGCCTCGGAGATCTGCTTTCCCATGAATCAATACGCGATGTTCCTTTGCCGGAGGGGACTTTCCGCAGGGTCGAACTCAATGTGCGTGTTGCCCTCCTTGTGGTTTCAGTTATCCTGATTCCCATTGTGATCCTTGGGTATATTCTTTTCCTTGTTAATGGGAAACAGGTTGTTTTTGAAAACATTGAATTGCATATAGCTTTCATTTCTGTGTTATCATCCGTAACCATTATTGTTTCCATCAATTTATTAATGAAGAATCTTAGAAAGAGCAATACTGTTTTAATGACCGCTCTTAACCATATCAAGGATGGGAATCTCGCTATTCAGGGCGTTCCAATGATCACTTCCAGCGAAATTGGAATGATAAGTCAGGCGACCAACGAACTTATCATAAAGCTGCGTGATGTTATAGGTGTCGTAAAGAGATCTTCAGACATGGTGGATGAAAGCAGCAGCAACATCCAGGAGGCGTCGGAAACCCTGTCGCAGTCTTCAAGCCAGCAGGCGTCCGGTATCGAGGAGATATCGTCAACCATAGAGGAGATGCTTTCAACCGTTACACAGAATGCCGATGCGGCCACTCAGGCTGAAAAGCTTGCGGAGCATTCCTATGTTCTTGCAGAAAAGGGCAATGGCGTCATGAGCGATGCGGTGAGCGCTATAAACAAGATCAACAAATCATCTGAAAAAATTGGCGATATCATCGGCATTATGAACGATATCGCTTTTCAGACGAACCTGCTGTCCCTCAATGCGGCGGTGGAGGCTGCCAGGGCAGGCGAGCATGGAAGGAGTTTTGCCGTGGTTGCAGGCGAGGTAAGAAACCTGGCCCAGAGGTCTGCTGCATCATCAAAAGAAATTGAAGGTCTTATCAAAACATCGGTTGATCAGGTCGGCGAAGGGACCCGCCTGGCTGGAGAGAGCGGTGGCGCGCTTAAAGAAATTTTCGAGGCAATTTCCCAGGTGCGGCAGATGATTATTGAAATAAGCGCGACCAGCCGGGAACAGAAAATGGGCCTGAACCAGATTGCAGACGCGGTATCCCAGACGGATACCATAACACAGCAGAATGCCGCCGCTGCGGAGGAGCTTTCGACTACGGCCGAGGCCCTCCGTTCCAATGCCGAGGAATTGAAGAATGCCGTGGATTATTTTAATGTGTGACTGGATAGTTATCGGTATTTTTCAAAAAAATTTTCATATCACGTTTCGCTGTTCGTATATAAAGCAAAGGGAGGGTGATATGGGAATAGAAACAACGCTGTATATAAAAAGGTATCATTTAAAGTCTCTCACTGCTGCTTCGTGTGTTACTGGACGATCGAAAGGAATGATAATTTCTTCGTTGATGCTTCGATTATCAAAAAAACATGATATTCCTTCGCGAATGTGGACACGGGTTCAGTATCAAAAAAGAGAAAATAATGCGGACTATCATCGTCTCCATGTTTCTTTAAAGCCTGGAGAATATGAAATGTTTCTTGATTTGAGAAAAGTTTACAAGAAATCCGTTTCATTTCTTGTGGCTCATGCGATTGATGAATATCTTGATGAAATTGTAAGCAACATACATCAAGATCCCGATAACTATCCGGTTTTCAATTATGCTATGAATAGAATGATAATTGATAATGTGGTTAACTGGATTTTATCATGGGGTGTTACCGCTGCATTATTATCACACCCTGTATATTGCACAACCTGAAAAAACAAATAATTGTACTTGCCACAATACGGCCTTATCATTATCCTTATACATGGAGGGGAACAAGCAGCAGCGCTGGCCTGCCGCGAGGCAGGCGGTGAGGAAAGTCCGAACACCGCAGGGCAGGGTGCCGGGTAACACCCGGGCGCCGCGAGGCGATGGAAAGTGCAACAGAAAAGATACCGCCCCGCAAGGGGTAAGGGTGAAATGGCGAGGTAAGAGCTCACCGCGTCAGCAGTAATGCGGACGGCAAGGTAAACCCCACCTGGTGCAAGACCAAGTAAGCAGCTGTTCGAGAACGGCCCGTTCGAGGCTGCGGGTAGGTCGCACAGAACCGTATGGTGACATCCGGTCAAGATAGATTGCTGCATAAACAGAATTCGGCTTATGTCCCCCTCCGTTCTTCATGGTGGCCCCGTGCTTGGCGCGCGGGGCCACAACCTATAAATAGTACTTGATTTTTATTCTCTCCTTCAATATCTTTATTTTATCTGGTAAATTTTATCCCGTTTATCATGGTCCGGCACATATCAGGGAGGTGCAGATCGCACAATCAAGGAGGAGCAGCATGAAGCGATTGATAATTCTGATTACCGTTTTTCTAATATTTGCTGTTACGGGCGTTCTTCACAGCACAAAGATGGGTCTCTATCAGGTGGTTGAGGTCTTCATCTGCGAACAGGAGGTTGTGCTGGCGGAAATGATAGCAAAAACCAGTATATCCCGTCAAGAACTTACAACCGTAAGTTATTGCACCTGTGATGGCGTTGATCCGAGCATGAAGGTATATGTTAAAAAGAACAAGTGTGAGCCACCTAAAGACATGGTGTATGCCTGCATCTGCATCGGTAAAACTCACTATTGATGTATTCTCTGTATACCGATAACTATCCTTGTTGGGTATGAAGATAATAAAATATCAGGTGTTATCAGTCAGCCTGATCCGTAATACCGATAACTATCTGGTTAAGAAAATAAAATCTTACTTGTCATAAGGCACTGCAATGGATCGAAACAGAAAAATACTCATTTCCATACTTGCTCTGCTGGTGCTATCCTCCGTAATCGCGATAGTGGATATCAGCATGAATATGCAGCAGAAGCGGGGCGCCGGCGTTTCATTCCGGGGCCCGCAGATGGGTTCCGGCGTCGGCATCGTCCGGGTTGAAGGGCCCATCCAGATGATCGGCTCGGCATCACCCCTGAGCATGACCCAGGGCGCGGAAAGCATCATCCGCCGTCTTGACGACCTCGAGCGCAACAGCGACATCAAGGCCGTGGTGGTGAGGATAAACTCACCCGGCGGAACGGTGGGCGCCTCCCAGGAAATTTACCAGAAGCTCTGGAAGCTGCGGAAGAAGAACATCCCCCTCGTGGCCTCCATGGGTGAGATTGCGGCATCGGGCGGCTACTACGTCGCCTCGGCCTGTAATTATATTGTGGCAAATCACGGGACCCTGACAGGATCCATCGGCGTCATCGCGGTGTCCCCGAACCTGCGTGGACTTTTCCAGAAGATCGGTATCGACATGAATGTTATCAAGAGCGGGAAATACAAGGACATCCTGTCAAGCTTCCGGGACCTCAGGCCCGAAGAGCGTGAGCTGATACAGGAGATAATTGACGCGTCATATCACAAGTTTTTAAAAGACGTGGCCCTGGGCAGGAACCAGAATGAGTCCGACATTGAGCCGATAGCCGACGGCCGCGTGATGAGCGGGGAGACCGCCCTCAAATACAAGCTCGTGGATATGCTGGGGACCTTCGAAGACGCCATTGACAAGGCGCGCCAGATGGCGAAGCTTTCCGAAGACTCCCCCGTTTATGAGGAGATGAAGTCGCCTTTCGAGCAGATGTTTTTCAGGATGGAGGGGATGTTCCGAGGCGGGAGCCTCGTGGACCAGGGGCTTCGGAGCCTTGAGCAGGAAAATAATTACCGGATAGAATACAGGTACCTGCCATGATAATCGCCGAGTTACGATCACTTCGCTGGACTGACCTGTTTCTGTACTCGCTGCTGGACCCCCGGGCTCTCTACCGGCAGATCGACCGTCAGGAGCCCAGATCCTTCGCCCTCAGCTTTGTCATGCCGGTGGCCGTGGCTGTAATCGATATCATCACCACGTCGCTGCTGGGAAAGGAATCGCCTTTCTTCTTTTATAAAATCACCTACGGGTGGATCTTCATGGCCCTGTACCAGGCCCTTACGGTGGTCATCTCGGCGTCCCTCATGGACGCGGCCGCCCAGCTTTACGGCTACAAGGGGAATATCCGCGACCTGATCATACTGGTGAACTTCTCCCTTTTCCCGAAGATTTTTATACTCCCCCTGGTGTATATCTTCAAGGTGTTCAACTTCGCGCCCCTGTTCTTCTACGCGTTCTTTTCGCTGGGGCTCCTGGTCTGGTCCGCACTCATCGCGGTCCAGGGTATTTCCGAGATGCATTCAGTCAGCTTCGGCAAGGCCTTTATTATCTACATTTTTCCCGCACTGCTGGTGGGAGTCACCCTCTTTTTCATGCTGGTGCTCCTCGTGATCTGCGGTGTCGGATACCTGGCAGGATAGACCTAACGGTCGGGGGTGACGATTTTCGCCATGCCCAGTGAGAGGAAGTAGAGGACGGTGCCAGCCGTGACCATGGTGGCCCCGGCCGGCGTGTCAAGGTAGTAGGATAGAAAAAGACCGCCTATCATCACCACAACCGTAAAGACTATGCCGTAGAGGATCACCTTCCGGTAGTTCTTCGACACGAGCAGGCCGAAACTCGCCGGGAGCACCACCAGGGCTGAAATCAGAATAATCCCCACTATCTTGATGCTGATGACGATGATCCCCGCGAGGAAGATCAGAAGGATCGTGTCGAGGAGTTCCGTGCGCACGCCGCTTACGGCCGCCACCTCTTCGTCCATGGTCATGAATAGTATGCGGTGGATGAAAATGAAAATGAAGGGTATGAAGACGGCAAGGGTCGCCAGGGCTATAATGTTGTCCGCCGGGGTCACTGCCAGGATGTTCCCGAAAAGATAACTCATCAGGTCGAAGGCATAGCCCTTTTTCAGAGAGAGAAAAATGGCGCCCAGGGCCATTGAAAATGAGAAGAAGATGCCGATGCCCATGTCGAAGGATATCCTGCCGAAGCGCACCAGTTTGCCGATAAGTACCGCCGACGCGATGCAGAAGGCAAGGGAGGTAAAGAATGGATCGATACCCAGGAGCACGCCCAGGGCCACGCCGCCGAAGGCCGTGTGGGCGATCCCGGCGCCCAGGAAGGACATCTTCCTCATCACAATAAAAAAGGACAGGATGCCGAAAAGGATCCCCACGATAATGCTCATGATAAAGGCGTTGCGGAAGAAATGGAGCTGGAACAGTTCGATCATCTCCCGCCTCCGCATCCGTCGCAATTCTTGTCATGCCTGACATAATAGACATTTTTCCCGAACACACTGGACAGCGTCTCATTGGAGAGGCATTCACCCGGGGTTCCGTGGAAGTGCAGCCTGGTCTTGAGGCATGCCAGACGGTCAACGATGCTCGACACCGCGCCTATGTCGTGGGACACCATGACGATGGCTAGGTTCAGCGATGTGCGCAGGGAGAGGAGCATCTGGTAGAAGTTGTCCTGGGCGAGGGCGTCCAGGCCGGTCGACGGCTCGTCCAGGAGGAGGATCTTTGGCCCCACGGCCAGGGCCCGGGCGATGAGCACCCGCTGCTTCTGCCCCTCGGAGAGGCTGCCGAAGTGGCGGTCCATTTTGTCCGCCATCTCCACCAGTTTCAGGACCTCTTCGATACGCGCCCGGTCCTCGTCATTAAGGCGCTCGAACACGCCCTTGCCGGCGTAGCGGGCCATGGCGACCACGTCAAAGGCGCTGACCGGCATGGTATAGTCCACGGCGCTTTTCTGGGGGAGGTACCCGATCGATCCCCGGGGCGCTTTCCGTGGCGCCTTGCCCATGACCGTGACCGTGCCCCGGTAGCTGCCGGGGCGGGCGTCGGCCGGGACCGCGA
>DAONAJ010000047.1:0-31301 GCA_035400945.1 Spirochaetota bacterium | reverse complement strand
AGGCGTCGACCGCTTCCTCGCCGGACCGCACGGCGTCGCAATATGCTCTCCGCCATGGGTGTCTATTGCGACGCCGTGCGGTCCGGCGAGGAAGCGGTCGACGCCTATTGTTCCGCGGCGGACCGGGGCAAGCCCTACGACGCGATTATCATGGACCTCACGGTCAGGGGCGGCATGGGGGGCCGCGAAGCAATGGAAAAAATCCTTGCCTTCGATCCTTCGGCAAAGGCCGTGGTGTCCAGCGGTTATTCGGAATCGAATGAAATGGCCGACTACCGCAGGTACGGCTTCTCCGCGGTCATTCCCAAGCCGTACACCTTCTCGGAGCTCAAAAAAGTGATGACCCTGGTGCTCGCCGGCGGGCATGACCGCGCAGGCGCGGAAATTAAAAAAAATGGTTGAACGGATATTTATTTGTGTGATTATAGCCATTATTCTGACTACATAACAGGTATGCAAACTTTCACATGAAGAAACCGAAAGGGCCTGCCGATGAATTCACACAGGCATATATGGAATATTACCCGCTGCTCCTCAGCTCGCTTCTTGCCAGGGTAAGCAACCCGGAGGAAGCGAGGGACTTATGCCAGGAGGTGTTCATAATTTTCCTGGAAAAATTCCACTCGATCACGAACAAGCGGGCATGGCTGTACGGGACGCTTAAAAATGTCGTGTACCAGCACTATGCCAGGAAGAAACCGGACGTGGATATCGACGGAGTATTCAATGACGAGGGTCTGGCCTTTACCAACGGCGCCAGGGACGCGAGAATCATGATAGCCGAAGCGATCGAGCAGGTGGAATGTTCAGAGGAGGACCGGGTCCTGCTCGATCTTATCGCGATACATGATTATTCATATGGCAGCGTGGCGGAGATCCTCGGGCTGTCCCGGAGGCAGGTGGAATACCGGTACGGCCAGCTGGCCAAGAGCATATTGGACTACCTTAAAAGCAGAGGAATAAAAGGCCTGGCGGAACTATTATGAGCGATGATATAAAACAATTACGCGTGCTCATCGACACCTACAAGCTGTCCCGGCCGGTATCCCCGGAGCTCCAGCAGTACGTCATCGACAGCAGGATGCCAGACCTGCGTCACATACTCATGAAATCGGGCAAATATTCCCTGATTGCCTGGCTCGTGATCATGATATTCTCGCTCTTCAGGAAATACGGCCTCCATGTCACCATGATACAGAGCAAGATAATCGCCGGCATAACGGCTGCGGCGGTAGCCTCAGGCTCGGCTGCGGCGGTATACGGGGGGGCGCGTTATATTATAAAAGCGGCAGGGGGCCCGTCTGCGCAGGTCGAGGAAACGGTCAAGGAGCCTGAAGCCGGTATAAAGAAACAAAACGAAACCACGCCAGTTATGCCGGAAGAACAAAAGCGGGTGGATGTTAAACGAACGATCCCTGTCTATAAAGAGAAACCCGCCCCTGCCGGAGAAAAAACTCAAAGCAAAGACCGGAAGGGACCGGCAAAAAAGAAAAACGCCGCAGAGGAAGACACTGTAAGCGATATACCGACGTTGTAGTCAAATTCGCGGGTCCTCCTTTACAGTTCCTCATTTTTTTCGGGTTCTTTTTTCTTCCCGAAGTCTATCCTGTAAATAACCGACGCGGTCAGTCCGTAGAAATGGTCGTAATATTGAGAATAATCTTCATATATGGAGCCGGATTTTATAATCTTGAAAAACTGGTACCTGAACCCGATGGCAATATTGGTATTGATTGCTTTGATGAAATAGATAAAGGAGAGATGCGCGTTAGCTCCTATTTTATGCAACGACCAGTGTTCCTGCGGATAAGGAATATAAATCGGCAGGGCTCCTGATGCAAACCTGTAGGCTCTTCTGGTTATTGTACTGTACTCATATAACAACGAAGTATTTATCAGTAAAAAGAAATTCTCGATCAAATGGATCGTGAAGCCGAAGCCCAGGGCCGGGGCGTAATTATCATACCTGTATTGTTCCAGGGTCCCGGAAAATAGCGACAGCAACAGATACTGCAGCTGCGTGCTGGTATTTTCATACTTGTACCGCGTGTATTTGAATCCCGTATAGAGTTTGAACAGCCTGTTGAAAGAATAACTTATCGTTGTATCGCTGTCATACCTTTTAATAGCACGCTGTTCATTGGATGAAGACCATCTACTCGAAGTATCTTTCTGTACAGCTGTTGCCTTCAGCGACGCGTACAGGAAGCCTGATGAAACAGTCACGTTGCCCGGAAGACGGAACGAAAGGCCCGGTCCGAAGAAAACGGCCGGTTTGACCTTATACCCCGACTTCTCGGTGCTCCATGATGGCTGCCACTGGCAGAACCAGGTGGACATGGCTAAGTCCATGCCGGCGGCCCATGCCCTGATCGGCATGACCGAGATGACCAGTCCCAGAATCAGAATAAACTGCAGGCGCATATCCCTCTGCATATGTGAGATTACCATCCTCCCTTCCCCGCTACGTTACACCACGCTATTTTCTCAGGCATCCCCCCTGTGGTGTCAACAGGAAAAATTTCCGATGAACCGGAGAAGCCTCATTGCATTTCCCGCAGTTTTATAACGTTTTCTTTGTGCGCTTTTTCGGTAAAACCAGACTCCTTATCAAGGGAGGAAAATCCATGAAATCATTATTATTCTGCTGCTTCATATTTCTTTCGTTACTGTTTTTCGCCTGTGAATATAAAGATGATGATAAGACTAAAAAATGCGATACGACCTATACGCTGAGTCTTGCCTCCTGCCGAACGCTTCCCGCAGCGGACCAGAGCGATTGTTTTTTTAACGCAATGGGGATCTTATTTGCCTGCGATCAAAAAAGCTACTGGAAAATGTGGGGGTGCGAGGACGGGGAGCCCTGCTTGTAAGGGCGAAGCCGGACGCGCGGCCATCACCTCCGCGCGCCGCATCCTACTTGGTCTCCTTCCATATCCGCAGCGACTGGCGGTAAAAGTCGAAGGGCGGCGGCGAGGGTTCGGTCTTCTTGATGAGGATCTTCCGCGCCCACCGCCGCTCGGTGAACTCGCAGATGTCCTTGATGGTGCGGCCGGAAAGTCCCTCGCTCCTTTCGCCGAGGTGGGAGCATTCCGCCTCCTCAAGGTGTTTCGCGTAGTTGCCGAATATGGACGCGCGCTCCGCCGCGTTCGGCAGGGGGAAGAGGATCGTCTGGTCAAAGCGGCTGATGAGGGCATGGTCCAGGTCGTCCTTCCGGTTGGTCGCGCCGATGGTGATGGTGGAGGCGGCGGAATCGATGCCGTCGAGGCGCCGCAGGAGCACCGACAGCACCTGGCGCGTCGCCTCGAACATGTTCTGGTCCCGGGAGCCGGCCAGGGAATCGATCTCGTCCAGGAAGATGATGGCGCCCCCCATGTCCTCGCAGGCGTCGAAGACCTGGGAAAGGTTCTGAGACGACTGCCCGTACCACTTCGACATGATCGATTCCACGGGCACGTAGATCAGGGGAAGATCCGATTCGCCGGCGATGATGCGCGCCGCCGTGGTCTTTCCCACGCCGGGGGCCCCGTCGAAGAGGATGGCCCGCGGCCGGTTGGACTCGAAGACCTTCCGGGTCATGCGGGCTATCGAATCGTACATGCCGGGGTTCTTCAGGGGGAGGATCACCGACTCGCGGATCTTCCGCTTCACCTCGTCGTACCCGGCGATGTAGTCCCAGTTCAGGTCCTTGTCGGGCTCCACGATGGAGGCGCCCAGCATCCGCAGGCGGTGCGCCGGGTCGTTGCGCGTCGCGGAGCGGGCATGCTGGAAGAGCTCTATGACGAGGTTTATCTCCTCCTGGGTGAGGTTCCCCTTCTTGGTCATCTCCACCCGTGACGAGGTGGAGAGGACGAAGAACTCTATCTTGAAGTTGTCCAGTATGTTTTCGGTCTTGAATATGTTCCGGTTCAGGGCCTGGAAGGCGTAATAACCGCTGTCGAAGGAGTGCACCCTGATGTGGGTAATATACTTCTTCACCACCAGCAGGAAGTCCACCAGCATGGCGGAGGTGATGGGGTTGGTCGCGAAGAGGATGTGGGTGGCACCCTTCTCGAAGGATATCTGGGGAGGCGCCAGCTCGGCGGCATCCCCTTTATCGTAATAGGACTGGAGCTCCTTCTCGATCTGCTCCTTCATCCGGTCGTAGGATATGACTGGTTCTTCAGGTTTGTTCAATGGTTTCCTCGGTGCGATTTTTTCCAGCATTCCCCCCTCCCTTGATGGGAGGGGCCGGGGGAGGGTGTTCTTTCATCCTGCCACCCCCACCCCACCCTCCCCCATCAAGGGGGAGGGAGTTCAGAATCACCCCATCGGATTCATCACCGGCTTCTGCTTCCGCCTGGCTATCTTTTTCACCAGGAGGATTATCAGCCTGCTCACGCAGAAATACAGGATCATGCCGATGACGATGCCGACCGCCGCATAGGCCGCGCCCTCGAGGGTGACCGGCAGACCCGGGGTGAAGTTCTCCCATGCGCCCCGGGCGATGCCGAAATCGACATGCTGGATGAAGACGAAAAACTTTTTATATGCCGGGGCGTCCTGGAGATCCTTCAGCGCCGCCGCAAGCTGGTTGTAGCGCTCCAGGTCTGCGGCGATCTTCTGGCCGGTCTTGAACACGGCCGGGTCCTTCGAGTTGAGGAGGTGCTGGCTGTACTGGTAGAGGCTCTTGCCCACGTCCTTCGCTATTTCCTGGTATTTCTCCATGTTCCGCGCCGCCTCGTCAACATGGCCGCCGAGGCGCTGGATATACTGGGCCACGTACTGGGGGAACTGGGCGCAGGCAAGGGCCCCCATGACGGCGCAGATCCTGTCCAGCAGGGAATCAACGAACCTCACCGGGGCGAGGATAATTGCGTTTGTATCAAGCATAGGCGTTCCCCCTTGGGCGCGCTGCGTCCAAAATCGATCACCCTCTCATCTTTTCAGAATCCATCACGCAGGTGGAGAGTATCCCTCCCCTGACATTGTACACGGTCTTTACCATGAGATACTTCGGTTCGAGGCAACGGTACAGGTCGTTGTAGATGCGGTTAGTGACCGCCTCCTGGTAGATTCCGACATTGCGGAAAGACACGAAATAATACTTGAGCGATTTCAACTCCACCAGCTTCCGGCCCGGCACATAGACCACAACAACCCTGCCGATGTCCGGAAGCCCTGAAAAGGGGCAGACGGCGCTGAATTCCTCTGTTTCGTAGGTTATTTCCTGGGGGTTCCCGGTGTATTCGATGCTCTCCAGGAAATCAGCCCTTATTCCGGATTCATTCCCGAATTCGAATGTCCTGCCTTCGGCCAAGGCCATACTGCCAGCCCCCTATTCTTTGCTGCCCCGTTGAGGGGAACCATCCCTGGCATCAAGGCGCACCCTCCCGAAAAAGATCGACGAGGAATTTAAATATATCGTCAGCGGAAACGATATGAGAAATGACAACAGCAGCGCGTATGACAGGGTTATGATATATCTGGTGACGACGTTAAGGGCGCTCCCCGCATCCCCGTATCCCGATGACAGGGATACACCGGGAACCACCTGCTTCACGAGATCGGTGAAGTAGGATGTCAGGGTGAACGACTGGATGGCCGGCGGATATCCGGTCTGCACTTTCCACTGCACTGCCATGGTGATGCCGATGGCGATTTTGACCAGATAATGAAGGACGTAGACGCTTACTATGAAGATGGCAAGTGATATGCAGACGAACATGAGGACGTTGATCCATCGTTCCATTATCGATATCCTGATCTCGATAACTATATCGCGAAGGGTTTTCGCCTCCGCCACAAGAGGCGGCGTGAGCGCGAAGACCATGACCGCAATCAGCAGGCAGGCGAAATTCACGAGGAACAGGGGTATTGTCATGAGCGCCATCAGCACCGGGCCCGCATAGGGGATATTGGCGATGACGGACAAACCCACCTCGATGAGCACGATGAGCGTTATCATGATCAGCGTGATAAAGGCTATCCCCATGATAACCGGGCCCCGCTTCAAGGTTTCGCTGATGGCATTCCTCGAAAGATTTTCGGCGTCATCCGGCGCGGTAGTGATCTGGTAAACCCCGGAATACGCCATAAGGATGGTCGTGAACATCAGGAAAATACCTACGCTGTTGAAAAAAAAGTAGAAATAGCTCCCGGCAGGGAACAGGGTTGAAAGTATGAAAAACAAGAAATACACCAGGATGCCGATGCATGAAAAAATCCAGGTAAGCCTGAAACTGGGCCAGTAATTCTTAATTTTGACATCCATGCCAACCTTATACGCTATTTTCATGCCGTTCACTCCAACCTGGGTATAGTATCAATAGATTAATTCCCTATAACGGTATTGCAGGTTAAAATCAAGGAAAAAATATCATAAGGGGGAGGGGAATGGCGGGAACAAAAAATAACGAACGTTCGCTCTTTTTTTCTTGACGAAAAATACCCGAAACTTTATAGTAGTGTCATTGAACAGGTTGTCAGGCTTTCAGGGATCCTCCCTCCCCTGACAGGAGGGGTACCGGAGGGCATTTCAACCACCCGGGGCCGGAAGATGTCACCACCCGACCGGCCCCGTCATAAAGGGGATCAGTAATCTGCAACAACAGGGAGGCAGCCATGGATTTTGGAATTTCCGACAAAATGAAGACCATTTTAAAGATGATCGATGAGTTCGTCGACAAGGAGCTCATTCCCCTGGAGCATGAATATCTCACCGCCGAGTTCCGCGACATGGTTCCGGTGCTGGCGGAAAAACGCAGGATGGTGAAGCAGATGGAGCTCTGGGGCCCCCAGATTCCTAAGGACCTCGGGGGGATGGGCCTCACCCTGGTCGAGCACGGCCTCGTGTCGGAATCGCTGGGCCGCTCTCCCCTGGGCCACTACGTCTTCGGCTGCCAGGCCCCGGACGCGGGGAACATCGAGATCCTCCACCTCCACGGCACAAAGGAGCAGAAGGAGCGGTACCTGAAGCCCCTCGCGGCGGGCGACATCCGGAGCTGCTTTTCCATGACCGAGGTTGACATGCCCGGGTCGAACCCGGTCATGCTGGAAACGACGGCGGTCAAGGACGGCGACGATTACGTCATCAACGGCCACAAGTGGTACACATCGAGCGCCGACGGATCGAAGTTCGCCATCGTCATGGCGGTCACGAACCCGGACGCCCCGACCTACCGGCAGGCGAGCATGATCATCGTGCCCACCGACGCGCCGGGATACAACCTGGTGCGGAACATACCGGTGATGGGCCACTCCGGCAGCGATTACGCGAGCCACGGCGAGATCCTCTACCAGAACTGCCGGGTCCCGCAGAAGAACCTCCTCGGGAAGGAGGGTATGGGTTTCGTCATTGCCCAGGACCGCCTCGGGCCGGGACGGATCCACCACTGCATGCGCTGGATCGGCATCTGCAACCGGTCCTTTGACCTGATGTGCCGCCGGGCAGCGGAGCGGAAGATCACGGCGGACGGCAAGACCCTGGCGTCGCGTCAGATCATCCAGTCCTGGGTGTCCGAATCTGCCGCGGAGATCCAGGCGGCGCGGCTCATGACCCTGAACGCGGCATGGCGCATCGACAATCTGGGGGCCAAGGAGGCGCGGGACGACATCGCCCTGATCAAGTTCGTGGTGGCCAATACCATGCAGAACGTTATCGACCGGGCCCTCCAGGTGCACGGCGGCCTCGGCATGACCGACGACACGATCCTGGCCTACTTCTTCCGCCACGAGCGCGCGGCGCGGATCTACGACGGGGCCGATGAGGTGCACAAGTCGTCCTTCGCCAAAAGATACCTCAGAAAATATGAGACGGCAAGATAAAATCCCCCATCCCGAAGTTTAGGGGGCTTCACTATGAGCAGCGCGGGCATACCGGCGCACAGGAACAGGATAGAAATCATAGCAGAGGAGAGGAAAATGAACATCAACGACATTAAAAAGGTACTCATCATCGGCGGCGGCACCATGGGAACGCAGATCAGCATACCCTGCGCTTTGAGCGGCTACAGCGTCGTGATATACGACATCAAGGAAGAGGTGCTGCAGAAATCCCTCAGGACCATACCCAAGTTCCTGGCAGGTTTCGTCGCCTTCAAGAAGATAACGCAGGAGGAGGCCGATGCCGCAGTGGCCCGCATCAGCATCACCACCAATCCCGAGGAAGCGGCCCGCGAGGCGGACATCGTGAGCGAGTCCGTTCCCGAGGACCCGGAGCTCAAGAAAAAGATCTTTTCCCAGTTCAACAGGCTCTGCCCGGAGCGGACAATCTTCACCACCAACACCTCGACGCTCCTCCCCTCCATGATAGCGGCGGACACCGGCAGGCCGGAAAAGTTCCTGGCCTACCACTTCCACGACATACGCATGACCAACGTGGTGGACATCATGCCCCATCCGGGCACGGCGCCGGAGACCGTGGCCCTGGTCAGGGCCTTCGCGGAGAAGACCGGCCAGCTCCCCATCATGCTCACCAAGGAGAACCACGGCTACGTGTTCAACGCCATGATATCGGCCCTCTTCTTCGCGGCCCAGACCCTGGCGTCGCGGGAGGTCGCGTCCGTGGAGGACATCGACCGGGCCTGGATGGGGGTCACCCACATGCTGATGGGCCCCTTCGCCATCATGGACAGCATCGGCACCGACACCGTCTACCACATTACCAACTACTGGGCCCAGCGCACCAAGGACAAGCAGTCAATCCAGAACGCCGAGTTCATGAAAAAATACGTCGATGAAGGACGCCTCGGCCAGAAGGTGAAGAAGGGTTTTTACGACTATCCGAACCCGGCCTTCAGCAAACCCGATTTTCTCAAGGGCGCGCGATAATAAACCATAGGAGAAAACATCATGAAAATCGAATTCAACCTGAAAGGCAAAATAGCCCTGGTCTCCGGCGCAAGCCGCGGCATCGGCGAGTCGATAGCGAAGACCCTGGCCGCCCACGGCGCCGAGGTCATCCTCACGAGCCGCAAGATAGAAGGCCTCACCGCCGTGGAAAAAGAGATCACGGCCGCCGGGGGCAAGGCCGTTTCCATTGCCTGCCACAACGGGAAGATGGACGAAATCGCGAACCTCTTCAAGGAGATCGAGGGCCGCTACGGCAGGCTCGACATCCTGGTGAACAACGCGGCCACCAACTTCTACTTCGGCGACGTGCTGAACGCCAACGAGGCCGCCTGGGACAAGACCATGGAGGTGAACCTGAAGGGATACTTCTTCATGAGCCAGTTCGCGGCGAAGCTCATGGTGAAGTCCGGCGGGGGAGCGATCGTGAACGTGGGATCGATCAACGGGATCCGGCCGGCCCTGATGCAGGGCGTCTATTCCATCACCAAGGCCGGGGTCATAGCCATGACCAAGTCCTTCGCCAAGGAGCTCGCCCCCTTCAAGGTTCGGGTGAACGCCCTCCTGCCGGGCCTCACGAAAACGAAATTTTCATCAGTCATGACGGAGAACGAGGAGCTGATGGACAAGGTGCTCCTGCCGATGATCCCGATGCGCCGGGCCGGCGAACCGGAGGAGATGGCAGGGGCGGTCCTCTACCTCGTGTCGGACGCGTCGTCCTTCACGACCGGGGCGACCATCGTGGTGGATGGCGGGGCACTGGCGTAGCGTTAAAAAATACCGCCGTCAAGCATCTCAGATTTCTTTCTTTCCTTATAAAACTCCCCCTCTGCCCAACAAGGAGAGGGGAACGAGTAATTCATTCAATTGCCACAACATATAATCTATTTGAACATCCCGCTCACGTCCGGGGCGGGTACCCTCACTACATGGATGGCCATCGCTTTTCTCGGCGCACCGTGTTTTAAATCGAACTTTTTAAGATCAACGGCCTTCCAGGCGGTATTCTCATAGGTCTTGAAATAAAGCACCCTGTTGGTCATGTCCTTTATTATGACCCACTGCGCGTAGCCGTAAAGGGTGACGAGCGGAACGGGATGTTCCTTTATCACGCCTTTCGGTATATCCACTATATTGAGAAGGTGCTCCGAAAGGTTCACCGCTTCTTCCGCGTTCTTCGGCGCAAGCGCGGCGTCCTTGGCAATGGCTATTCTGACGAACCGTGACGGGGGGGTCCAGTCGCCCGGAAGCCCCAGCATGCCGCTGCCCACGCCGGTTGACTCGATTTTCACACCGGATAGATTTTTGGGCCTCCTGTCGTTGCGGTCCAGGTGCACGTAGTTCCTCAGGTTGGTCATCTGCCAGTCAAAGCTCGGGCGGTTGGTCATTACGCCGATGGGGTTGTCATAGATATTCGCGTTTCCCCTGATGAATTCTATGACGATGCTTTTTCCGGAGATATCGCTTATCGCCACATGCAGGCCCATGTCTTTTATCTTCTTAATAGTGCCGGCGTAAACATTCACCGTGGTCATGGCGGCCTTTACCTCGTCAACACTCGAAAAGCATCCAAGCACCCATGTGCTGAAATTATCCAGGTTGATGAATTTTCCCGGCACGGCCCGCTGATACACGGCTCCGGTGTACATGAGCGCGCTCAGCGAGAGGCCCTTTTCGTTGAAACCGTCCACGAAAGCGTCTTTGATATCGAAGGCGTTTATGCCCAGAAACCCGTATCGTGTCGTAAAGCGAATCCCCGGGACGCCTCCGGCGTCTTTGTTTTCCACATATACGCCGGCTGGCACAACGACGATTTCCGATTTAAGGGCAACCGGAAATTCCATCGACCTGCCGTTCACAACGGTATTGTCTTTTGCTTTCAGGATGAAATTTGTACAGGGAAGCGCCGCGGTCTGAAACGCGAAGCAGAGGGCGCATATAATCATGGGAATTCTATACATGTTGTTTTCTCCTCAACTATATTCCAAGAAAAGGCGTCGCACCACGCACCGGTCCGGGCATTATGACGGCCCTCGTTTAATCCAGCGTGGCACAGGGAACAGGTTTTTTCAACAGAAAAATCTCCCCACCGGCGGTGTTACCATCTATCTATTAGCTGACTCGTAACGGCTCCTCAACAGTATGGGCCCTCACTCACAGGAGCATGGGCCCTGCAGGGCGCTTCCACAAAAACGCGGCATGCCTTCCGGCATGCCGCGCTTCAGAATCCGCTCCATGAGGGATCATCAATCCCCCGTTTCCCCTGCATACATATCTTCGATTTCCTTCGCGTACTTTTCGGAAATGGCCTTCCTCTTCACCTTCTGGGTGGGCGTCAGCTCCCCTGTCTGCTGGGTCCATTCGGCCTTGATAAGGGTGAACTTTCGGATCTGCTCGACGCGGGAGAACTGTTTCGTATTCTCATCGATCTCATTGCGCATCATATCGAGCACCCGGGGATTCGTCAGCAACTCGGCTGAATCCTTAAAATCGATGTTCTGCTGTTTGGCCCATGCTTCGAGTTCGGCAAATGCCGGGACCACGAGGGCGGACAGGAATTTCCGCTTGTCGCCGATAATTCCGACCTGCTCGATAAAGCGCGAGGTCTTGAGGCTGTTCTCGATATTCTGGGGCGATATGTTTTTTCCGCCGGCGGTGATGATGATGTCCTTGATGCGGCCCGTGATTTTCAGGCATCCATCTTCATCAATGGCGCCGATGTCGCCGGTTCTGAAGAAGCCGTCGCCGGTCATGACCTCCCTTGTCGCTTCCTCGTTCTTGTAATATCCCGCCATGACCTGGGGCCCCTTGATGAGGATTTCACCGTCATCGGCGATTTTCACAATGGTGTCCTTGATAGCCTGTCCCGTGGTGCCGGGTTTAATGAGCCATGGCCTGTTGAAGTTGGTGACCGGGGTCGTTTCCGTAAGACCGAAACCCTCGAGGATTTTCAGCCCCATGCCGATGAAGAATTCGCAGTCGGCGACAGAAAGAGGGGCGCCGCCGGAAATGGCGAAACGCAGTCGGTCCATGCCGAGAGTGGCCTTCAGCTTGGAGAAGACAAGCTTGTCGGCAATTTTGTACTTGAAGCTCCTCGCGGGAATGTCGCGGCACACGTTGGGCAGGTTCTTTCTCGCCTGATTGACGGCGAAATTGAATATCTTCTGTTTTGACGCGGGAGCACTGGCAACTTTTGCGAGAATCCCGGCGTGAATTTTTTCGTATATCCGCGGCACGCAGATGATAATGGTGGGACGCACTTCCGTGAAGTTCTCCATAATGGTGGAAATATCCACGGCGAAGGCGGTTTTGGCGCCCATGATAACCGCCCCGTGGAAACCAGCCGTCCTTTCAAGCGAATGCGAAAGCGGGAGAAAGGAAAGATACACATCATCTGGACCGAGAAGGTCTTTGCCGGTTTTCCTGTCTTTCATTTCATACAGCGTGTTCTTTACATTGGAGACGAAGTTGTTGTGGGTCAGCATTACTCCTTTTGGATTACCGGTCGTTCCCGATGTATAGATCA
Organism: Spirochaetota bacterium; assembly: GCA_035400945.1. Lineage (GTDB taxonomy): Bacteria > Spirochaetota > UBA4802 > UBA4802 > UBA5550 > RBG-16-49-21. The sequence continues at coordinate 18,946 of DAONAJ010000047.1, read as the reverse complement.
GGGTGGACAGATCATTGGGCTGAATGCCCTTGATTCGCTCGTCGAAAAGTGAGGGATTCGCCTGGGCCTCACCCGCCTTCAACGCTTCGGAAAGAAGGGTCACTCCTTCGGGTTTGCCGCTCACCTCGTCAAAAACGATTATCTCCTTGAGAAGGGGCAGTTTGCCCCTGACACTTAACACCTTCTCCATGTGGCTCTGGCTGCCCACCAGGCAGATCTTTGAATCAGAGTTTTCAATGATGTATTCCGCTTCCTCCGCGGAATTGGTGGCATAAATGTCGGCGTCCGCCGCGCCGATAGACGTGATGGCATGGGCGGCCATGTGCCATTCATAACGGTTCGGCGAGAAAAGGGCCACCTTGTCCCCCTTTTCGATGCCTTTTGAAAGAAGATAGTACGCCAGATTGCGCACCATTGTGTTCATTTCTTTCCAGGAAATATCGACATAGACGCCGTCTTTTTTATAAGCGGCGTAAGCCTTATCTCCCAGCTTCTCCGCCTGGTTCTGAAATACCCCGGCAATAGAAGTTTCCGGATAGTTACCCATGAACTGCCTCCTGTGTTTTATTGTTTATGAATCACTGTTGTCCCAAACACGTTCCCGGGGACACTAATAAAAATTATATAGGAAAATACGGCCACAGCATTACCGCCGGATGAGACAGGTGACAATTAATGTTAAGCTATTCCAGGCCATGACAATAAGGAAAAGACCGGACAGGAAACTTGCAATTCTTGGCCTGAATCCGCCGCAAGGTCGCGCGACGGGCCGAAATCGAGAACTATTTCGATTATGGTGCAAAGAACCAATGCTCGGTGAATAGTCAAACAGCGATTGGAAATATTAGCAACAAAAAAAAAGGAATTATGGAAAATAGTGATCGAAAAAACTCGGGGACTCTCTTCCTCCGGTAATAACCGCCCAGGTTCAGAATTTAACTGTCTGGTCCACGCCGACGGAAAAGGCCGTCTTGCAGTCCGGGCACCGGTACGCGCCGGCCTTCTTGACGCGGATGAGGGACCTGCAGGTTTTACATTCGACGATCATGGAGCCGAAGCTGCCGGCCGCAGGCTCCGCCGGCCGCCTGGCCGCCCCGCTGCTCTTCACGGCGAACTCCCTGTTGCAGTGCGGGCAGAGATAATTGCCGTCGCGGCTCACGCGCACGAGGGACCTGCAGTGGGAGCACTCCACGATCCTGGTGCCGGGCCGCTGTTCCGCCGGCGCCTCCTCCCTGGCGGGCGCCGTCGGCCTTTCCGGCTGGAGGGAGACCTCCATAACAGGCTCCGGCTTGTTTTCAACGGCGATCATCACTTCCGGAGCCGGCGCGGGTTCGGGGGGCGGCTCATCGCGCAGGCCCTTAGTCCTGAGCTCCATCTGGCGGTCCATGACCTGGATCGCCTCGGCGCGGTCGCCGGCTATCCTGAAGACCTTGTCAAAACCGAGGAGGGTGTAGAGGGTCATGATTTCATGGGGCAGGTTGAAAATGACGAAAAAGCCGTTGGCCTCGTAAATTTTCCTCTGGAGAAACAGGAGGAGGCCGATGCCCTCCGAGCTGACATACTTCATCTTCCCCGAATCGAACATGATGAAGAGGATGTTCCGCTCAAGGAGCCGGTTGATATATTCTTCAAAACCCGGGCTGGTAAGGCTGTCAAGGGGCCCGTCTATCTCAACGACAGCCACCCGGTTGTCATGTATCTCCGAATGATTGATGATCACGCCGCTACTCCTTCTCCTCCGCCGATATCGCGTCCTTGATCTCCCGTTTCTGATGAAAGGGGGTCGACCCCGCGGCCGCGTCCCCGCCGGCGCCGCTTTCCGGCTCCCTGAGAAGCTCCACGATGACGGGGAGGTCATCATCGGCCGGTCCCGCCGCGGCCGGCGTCATGGTCATGTCATAGAACTCCCCGGCCGTAGCGCCGGATGAGGGGACTTCACCGTACGACGCGGCCAGCGACTTTTTCTGGATGCTCCGGTACCGGGCCATGACCACCAGCGTAACCATAAACGATACGCCACAGGCCACCGAGAGGGCGACAAGTAAAATCCCCAGGCTCCGGTTTATGTGGGCGGCCAGAAACGAATAGATCCGGTCCTTGCCCATGATGAAGCAGACCGCGCCGACGGGCTTTTTCTTACCGAAGACCGCCCTGCTGGCAATCCAGCCGGTTGAATCTATACCGGGATAAAAATAACGCTTCATGAGCACCCGGTATTCGCGCTTGAACGGCGCCTGCTTCGATATGATGTTGTACTCGCCGAAGAAGACCTCCCTGCTCTTCCGGTCAAGGGGGCGCAGGATGAGGTCCATGTTGTATGCCAGCTCGTCGCTGGCAAGGTTTCCTTTCAGGCTATCGCTGACCGCGGGATCGGAATGGGCGACCACCCTGCCGTCCCTGAGCACAAAAAACGCCTCGCTGATTAAGCGCTGTTCTATTTTTCCCCTGAAGAGGGCCCTCAGGCGGGAAAAATTTTTGGTGCGGTAGCACATCTCCGCGATGTCCCCGAAGGCCTCGGCCACGGGCAGGGCGTAGGAACGGGTATTCGATTCGATCTCGGCTATGCCGCCCCTTCCGATGTAGAAGAAATAGGCGATGCTGGCGCCGGCGGCAATGAGGGATTCAATAAAAAAAAGCATGAAAAAAATGCCGACCGGGAAAATCATTTTCACCCGTTTTTTGCCGGTATACGATACGCCGGGAAGCCCTTCCCCGCCGGGATGCTCTTGTTCGGTCATACTTCCTCTACCTGTTATTACAGGTACTATATCGGTGCCTTTAAGGCTAATTTTCAATAAAAAAAGCTTGTCAAGATCGTCCATTATTAAATCATTTCATCCTGACAGTGCCGGGGAACGGGCGCGGGACCCGGGGCGGACAACCATACGGGTTGCACGATGCCCCGGGAATCGACACCCGATTCCGTGACCCGCAGCGTGACCATATGCAGAACAGTACAATAAGCACCAATGAGATCCTGGAAGTCTGGGACTGGGAAATGGGCCTGCCGACCGGCGATTCGGTGGCCCGTGATATTGCCCACCGGGACGGAATTCCCCATGAAGCGGTCCATCTCTGGATACTGCGCAATGTCCACATGCAGCCGGAGATCCTTTTCCAGTACCGCGCACCCCACAAGGAGAACTATCCCAACTGCCTGGATATCACGGTAGGCGGCCATGTCCCCTACGGGTATGCCGGGAACAAGGTCATCAAGGAGACAAAAGAAGAGGTCGGGATCACCCCCGATGAAAAGGACCTGACCGACCTTGGCTGGTACCGCTACGAAGAACAGAACGGCGCGCTGTTCCAGCGGGAGCTGCAGCATGTCTACATTCTCCGTGACGACCGGGACCTGTTCCAGTACCGCTTCAGCGACGGCGAGGTCACGGGAATCTACGCGGTCGGCCTCGGCGACCTGAAGAGGATACTGTCGGCTGACACCACCATTGAAGTCCTCGGCTTCAACGGCCGTGAACCGGTGCGCAAAAGCATCACCCGTGCCGATTTCCACCCCCAGCTCTTTCACCGGTCCATGGAGACCTACATGCGGGTCATAACCGGGGCCGCGGCGGAACTCGCAGCGGGCGGGCCGGTAACGACGAGAATGCCCGATCTGAAATAGAACCTTTGCACCCTTTATGCGGCGGTGTCCGATACAGCCATGAAAGAACTATCCTACCGGGAATCATTGTCCATTGCCGACAGCGTCTACATCGACGTGCGCTCCCCCCTCGAATTTGAAGCGGACCACATCCTGGGATCCGTCAACATCCCGCTCTTCGGGGATGATGAGCGGAAAGAGGTCGGCACCATCTACCGCATGGCCGGCAGGAACACCGCCATCGAGCGGGGAACCGAAATCGTGGGGGAAAAACTCCGCGACCTGGTGAAGTCTTTCATGGGATACCAGGATAAAAACATCATCCTCCTCTGCGCCCGCGGCGGGATGCGGTCGGGTTCCCTTGCGTCGCTCCTCGATTCCCTGGGGCTCCGCGTGTTCAGGCTGGCCGGGGGCTACAAGGACTACCGCCGCTATGTGATGGAGGAAATCGAATCCCTCACGATGCCGGCGCCCCTCTTCGTGTTGCAGGGCCTTACCGGCTCCGGCAAGACCGAGGTCATAAGGAAGTTCCCCTGGTCCATAGACCTGGAGGACATGGCCGGCCACCGGAGCTCCGTCTTCGGCGGCATCGGCATCGTTCCGAAAACGCAGAAGCGCTTTGAAAGCCTCATCGTCGACAGGCTCCGGGAGCTCAGGGGCGCCCCCTGCTGTCTCATCGAGGGCGAGTCGCGCAAGATCGGCGATCTCCATGTCCCCGATTCGCTCTACGGGCTTATGAAGGACGCGCCGGTCATCTATCTCGACATGCCGATGGAGCGGCGGGTGGAGATAATATACAACGAGTACCATCCCCACTGCAACAACGAGAACATACCGGCCATCGTGAAAAGCCTTTCGGCAAAACTGGGGAACGCGACGGTCGAGACACTTACCGGCTTATATGCGGCGGGGAACATCAGGGAGTTCATCAGGATAATGCTGGAGAAATACTACGATCCGCTTTACCGCCACTCCCTCCAGCGTAAGGATTTCATCGCGACGGTGAGGTACGCAACGGCCGATGACGCCGTCGCCGAAATCCAGGAGCGGATCGCCGCCTATCTCGGGCGCGGATAACGGCCTCTCCCTCCCTGTCCCCTGCGCGGCCTTCCGCGATAGGGGCTCTGCCTGCCGATAGACCGGACATAATAAACAAATATTTTTTTTACATGGTTGACAATTAGAGGCGCCCTTTTCATTAATAATAAATGCGGCACCGATGCAACCGGACGCTCCGGGGGGAGATTACTGCTTCTTAAAAATTCTGTTTTAACATGGAAAAAGGTTTACTTGTGATAATTTTGTTATACATTTAATGTATATACAAAAGAAATTACTGCAAGGAGATTTCACATGAACAAAGCATTTTCGTTGATCATTGCGGTATCCATTCTGCTGATAGGATGCAGCGGCACCCAGTATCGTGACGCTTCAAAAGACAAGGGGTCCATGGAATGGGGGCCCCGGGAAATCAAGACAACGGTCAACAAGATGGTTGGCTCATTGTATTCCTACCTGAAAAACGACTGGAACCAGGCGGCCCTCATCAAGGTGCAGAGGATAAAGAACGATACCGCGGAGCACATCGACACCAAGATGCTTGCCGATGAGATAGTCACCAGCCTCATCCAGATGAGGATCCAGTTCATCGAGGAATCATACACGAAAGAATCAATCCAGGAAATGGAAAAGGGCATGACCGGCCTTATCGATCCCGACAGCGCGATACCGGCGGGCAACCTGAAATCGCCCAATTTCTTCCTCTACGGCACCATCAACGAAAATGTCCGCTATGTGAGCGGGAAAAAGGTCCAGTACCTGACCGTGACCCTCACCATGAAGGAGCTGAAGACCGGGCTTACCCGCTGGCAGGACCGGCAGGAATTCCTCAAGGCGACGACGACCGACAGAATCGATTTCTGACCGGAGGGGATCCAGCCCTATGAAAAAGAAATATTACGCAATCACGATCCTCTTCCTCGCGGCCGTCGTGGTCTCCTGCGCAAAGGATTACCGCGAGGCGATCAACGCGCCGGAGGAGGCGTTCTACAAGGGCCAGGAATATGAAGCGGCCAAGATGCTTCTCCCCCAGGTCAACAAGTCCGGCAAGGACCAGCTCCTGTTCATGATGGAGGCGGGGTACCTCCTCCACATAGCCGGAAGATACGAGGACAGCAACAAGGTTTTATTGAAGGCGGCGAAAATCGCCCAGATCAAGCCGATCAGCATCACCAAGGAGATCGGGGCCCTGCTGACTGACCAGACGGTGACCAACTACCGCGGCGAGGACTTTGAAAAAGTCCTGATCCACATGTACCTGGGAATCAACTTCCTGATGCTGAAAAAATACGATGATGCGGCGGTCGAGTTCAAGGCCGTTAACAACGAACTGCAGAAGATCAAGACAGAAAGCGGGCAGGCGCGGTACAAGCAGAACCTCATGGCCAAGTACCTGGCCGCCATCGCCCACGAACAGCGCGCCGACTCCGAGAACAGCGCCGATGACCGCGAATACGCGGAAGTGGAATACAAACAGATACTGCAGCTCAAGCCGGGCCTGCCGATGGCGCGCGAGGACCTGACGCGGCTCCAGCAGAGAGCCGGCGGCAATACCGGAGAGCTTGTGATCATCTTCCAGGCGGGCCGCAGCCCCATCAAGGTCTCTCGCGGCAAGCTCCTGGATGACCCCGGGATGAATACGGCCGTAAACGTCGCCCTGGCCTCGCAGAAACTGGCCGCGGGGGTCACCGCCGCCTCGGTCCTTACCACGGTGTCCCTCGCGCAAAACCCGATCCCCAAATTCAAGATCCGGTCCAACATGGTCAGGAACCTGAGGGTGGCGGTCATGGGCCAGCAGCTCACCACCGAAATGCTGGAGAACATCGAATACACCGCCATCAAAAACATGGAGGACAACTACTCGCGCCTACAGGCCAAGGTCGCCGGATCGATCATCGTGAAGGCGGTTGCGGCGGCCGCCGCCGGCATTGCCGCGGCGGAAGTCACCCGGAAGCTTTCCGACAACAACAAGGGACTCTCGTCGCTGGTCGGCCTCCTGGTGGGCGCCGGGACCGGGACGGCCTTGTTCGCGACCATGAAGCCTGATCTGCGCTGCTGGCACACCCTTCCGGCCAATCTCCAGATCGGGAGGATGCGCCTGGCGCCGGGCAAGTACACGGCGCGGATCCAGTACATCGGCTACAACGGCGCCGTGGTAAACACCAAAATGGTCAATTTTGAAATAAAAGGCAAAGAGAAGCATTTCATCAACATTCGAACGGTAGAATAATATAACCATTCCGTGGGTCCGGCTGGCTCCACGGAAGCAGGACAGGGTTCCATTTTCACATGAGCGTCGATTATGAAAACAGGACGGACGAGCGGCGGTCTGTATCATCCGAATATGCCATCTTCGAAACGCTGAAACATCCGGTTTCGATCATCAGCAATGACGGGTTGATCGTCTACGGCAACAGGGCCTTTCACGAGTTTTTCCACAGCGGCAGCGGTGAAATCCGCCTCGACTGGGAGCACCCCTTCTTTCCCGAGTACCGCAAGCGGATCGCCCAGTCATACCTGGCGGCGCTCCACGGCACCGAGAAGCGCTGCTTTGCCATCGTGAACTCCCCCAGCGGAAATCATCTCCCGGTGGAGATATACCTTTTCCCGATGTTCAGCGGCGATTCGATCGCCTCGATACTGGCCCTCATGATCATCGTCGACGACCGGCTTCTCTCCTTCGACCGGTCCACCCTGTCGATCATATCCGAGGAAAATTTCCGGTACGACAATCTCCACTTCGAATTTTCCCCGATGCCCATCCTGCGCGTCAACGACGAGATGCAGATCATAAAGTGCAGCCATTCCCTCGAGGGTTTCACCGGCTACAGCGCCGAGGAGATGCTGAATGAAAAAACCGTAACCTTCGACACCCTCTTCGGGGCGGATTCGGACAAGGTAAAGAAAGCGGTAACCGGCCTGGTCTCGGGCGAAAGCACCTTCCGGCGCATCGGCGAGGCGAGGATCACGGCGCGGGACGATGAAAAAAAGATCACGAACCTCACCCTCTACCCGATCGTGGAGGACAAGGAGATAACCGCGGTCGAGATCATCATGGAAGACATCACCAAGGTCAAGGAACTCAAAGACCAGATAAACGCCGCGAACCGCATACAGCTCTTCACGGACATCACCAAGGGGTTTCTGCATTCCCTCAACAACACCATAAACGTGATCCTGAACAAGACACAGCTCATCATGCAGATCACGGAAAAGGAATCCGTTGCCGAAGGCATCCAGGTGATGGAGGAATCGGCCCTCGAAATCGCGGGCCAGGTGAAGCGGATACAGAACTTCATCGGAAGCGCCCAGGAATCGGGCGACGACCAGACGGAGCCCCTCGTTGACATCATCGAGGATGCCATTGAGTTTTCGAAGATGCAGTTCAAGGTCTACAATATCGACAACATGAAAACCATCCGGGTGGACAAGAAGTATTTCTCGAACGTGCTGGTCAACACGAACACCCGGCTGCTGCGGGAGATAATCACCTCCATCATCCTCAAGGTGTCCAACACGATACACAAGGCGGGCACCATCGTGATCACCCTGCGCCAGAACCACGACCTTCACCTTTCCGTCGAAGTCGCCAAGGACACCGGGCCTTCGCCGCAGGCGGCGCCCCCGGCTTTTGTCAATATTTTCTCCGGCATCGACATCCGCCAGGTGGCCGAGATCATCAAAATGAAGATCATCGAGGAGGAGTCGCCCGAGTCATACGCCATAAAGGCAATCATTCCGTCGCGCATACTGATAGACCGCGAGAAGGGCGAGGCAGGCGAAAGCGAATACCGGCTCCGGGACCTCGACATCATCGTGGTTGAAGACGAGGTTCCGCTCCAGAAAATCCTTTTCGAGCTCTTCGATAAAATGGGAAACCGTGTCTTCATCTGCGACGACGGAAGGAAGGCGATCGAGGAATTCAAGCGGAAGCCCTACGACCTGATCATTACCGATTACGGCATACCCGGCATCACCGGCATCGAGCTGTCGGCCCGCATCAAGGAGATCAGGGAAGATGCGATAACGGTGCTCCTTTCCGGCTGGATGCTGGACAACGTCAAGGCGTACAAAAACGTGGTAGACCTCTTCCTGCCCAAGCCCTTCAAGCTTGACGAACTCTTAAAGAAAATTGCGCGGATCCTGGGCGAGAAGCGGAACAAGTAACGTCATCCCTGACGGGAATCAAGCAGTTCGCCCCCCATGCGTTTCATGTCATCGACCTTGCCCAGGACAACCAGGGTGTCTTCCGCTTCAAGGACCTCGGAGGGCTGCGGATTGAATATCAGCGCGCCGTGATGCTTCTTGATCAGCACAATGATGACCCCGTACTCCTTGCGGAGATTGCTCTCGACCAGGTTCTTGCCCACCAGGCGCGACCGGGGAAGCACGCGGTACTCCTCCATCTGAAGACCGAGATTTGTTTCAGCCGCAGCGATGTCTATGAAATCCACCACCGTCGGCCTGATCAGCACCTGGGCCATTCTCTTGCCGCCGATGAGGTACGGCGACACGACCCGTGTCGCGCCGGCGCGCTTGAGCTTTATCTCGTTGATTTCGTCCGATGCCCGCGACAGGATGAAGATATCGGGCCGAAGCCCCTTGGCGGTCAGGGTTATGAAGACGTTGTCCGCGTCGGACCCGACGGCGGTGACGATGCCGCGGGCCTTCATGATGCCGGCCTCCAGGAGAGAGGCGTCCACCGTTGCGTCCAGGGGAAGATAGAGGACCTTGTCTGCCTCCATCCGCTCTATGGACGACTGCCGGTTTTCGATCACCACGAAATTCTGGCCATGCTGCTGCAGCTCCTTGGAAATAAGGCCCCCGATCCTGCCGTAACCGCAGATAATGTAATGGTTGGTCAACTGGGATATCTTCTTTTCCACTTTCCTTCTCCCGAGGGTTTTTGTCATTTCTCCTTCGACAAAAGTCCTCACCACTGTCCCGATGGTGTACGCGGCCGTGGTAATGCCGCCGCTGATGATGAAAATGGTGAGGACACGCCCCGCCGTCGACAGGGGCCGCACCTCCTGGAAGCCGACCGTGGAAATGGTGATCATGGTCATGTAGAAGGCCTCAAAGAGGGGCATGCCTTCAATGAGATAATAGCCTATCACGCCGATGGCTATGATCATGAAGAGCAGGGTGAATGATTTCCGCAGATTCTTCATCGCCTTCACTTATACCTGTCGATGATTTGACCCGTCAATATATTTTTCTTCCGCCGCGGCGTCATCCCGGTTTATCATTGACACCGCCGGTTTCCGTGCCTTATCATGACCCCTGACAGCGGAGTTCGCGGCGGGCCGATCCAGATGAAACCATCATGTATAACGCGCACAGCAGCCGGCACGGCCATGGCCGTCCTCACGGCAATCGTCCTATCCTGCCACCCGGGGAGCGGCCTGGTGCAGGAAACCATCCCGGCGGAAAGCGCCGTCGTCGACATCACCGGCGCGAAAACCGCGATGGTCCGCAGCATATACTGCGACATTTCCGTGGAGCCCATTGAAGCGTCAGACTGGGAACGCATCGCCAGGTCTCCGGTCTACCGCAGGGCCGGACCGCGCCCGCCATCCAGACGAAAGCCGCCCTTCGCAGCCTTCCTGGTGATCGTGAAAAACACCGTCAATGCCCCCATCCGCCTTGAGAAAGTGCAGCTCCTCTATGACGGCGCCAGCATGGAGGCCCTGACCGCCGAGGCCGCCGTCAAACGGTTTGGATCGCCGGCCTATTCATGGCTCGATTTCTCCAAGCTTCTCTCCCCGCGCAGGCTCATCGTGGAACCGGAGCCACTGAGAAAACTGGATTTTGCAATGGACACCATTGATACCAGACTGGATTTCATCCCTCCCCAGGACCATGTCCTGACCATCATCGCCTTTGACTGGATACCCGTTGAAATCAGGAACTATAAAATTGATTTTACCGTCGCGGCTCTGGGAGCCATGCGGAATATTGCCGTTGACTTCACCAGGAATGAATACCGGGGCGGGAAAAAAACCAGGAAAGAGGCTATCGACGACTATGATGAATGACTGCGCCATGATACGGCTCTTCTTCGCCATGCCCGCGAAGGGCATGGAGGAAGCCCTCAGGCCGGTTCATAATGAACTGGCCGGGTACCGCAGGGCTCTCAAGGCTGTTGAACCGGGGAACTATCACATCACCCTGAAGTTCCTGGGCGAAACGGATCGGGACATCCTCGGCCGTCTGACCAACGATTTCCGCGCCCTTGACCCGGGACTCCCCCCCCTTCCCTTTACCCTGCGGGGACTCGGCGCATTTCCGGACATACGGAGGGCCCGGGTCCTCTGGTGCGGCCTCGACCTGGACCTCGCGGCCGTGGAGCGGGTCCGTCTGCTCATCGAGGACCTCTCGGCAAAACACGGCTTCGCGAAGGAACCCAGGCCCTTTCAACCGCACCTAACCCTGGCACGGGTGCGAAAGGACATGAAAGTCCCCCCGGATTGCGCCGCCTATGTCACCGCCCACAAGGATACGGTGTTCGGATCATCCCTGTTCGACCGCATTGTCCTGTTCAAATCGGAACTACGGAAAGAGGGGCCGCTCTACACGGTGCTGGAAGAAAAAAAGCTGCGGTAAACCGAAAAGGCGGAGATGGTCATCTTCGCCTTTTTCATTACCCCCGGTACGAATCGAACGTACGCACATGGCTCCGGAGGCCACTGCTCTATCCACTGAGCTACGGGGGCGTTGGTTCGGCCTGAATGTAAAAAAGAAATAAACATGCCGTCATTGTCAATGAATTTATTTAAAAAAAGGCCCGTTGTATCTATCGCAGGCGGGGTCACGCGACCCCGCCTGCGACGGAAATGAAATTTTTCTTGACCATAACACATATTCCGGTGGATGGATAGATTGTATGTTCCTGATGAAAGAAAAACCCCTGCTCGTAGCAAAAGACCACTATCTGCTGAAATTTGAAGACTTCAGGGAACCGTCCTCACCGGGCCAGTTCGTCAACATCCGCGTATCAGACGGCAGCGATCCCCTGCTCAGGAGGCCCTTTTCGCTCTTCAACCATGAACAGGGCGTCATATCCTGCGTAATACGGGCCGTAGGAAAGGGGACGGAGCTCCTGTCTCGGCGGGAGCCGGGCGGCATTGACATCCTGGGCCCCCTCGGGAAGGGTTTCACCATGCCCAAAGGTGGCAGGGTCCTTATCGCCGGCGGCGGGGTCGGCAACGCCCCCCTCTATTACCTGGCCCGGAAACTGGCAGACGCCGGCTGCGATATCACCTTCATATACGGCGCCCGTTCCCGGGAATACCTGTACCTCCCTGACCTCTACCGTGAGGCGGTGAGCCGCCTGATCATTTCGACAGATGATGGCTCCGAGGGAGCAAAGGGGCTGGTGACGGACATAGCCTCGGACCTTCTCGGAAAAGAACGCTTCAACATGATATACACCTGCGGACCGGCTCCGATGATGAAGGCCCTGGCGGGCATCGCCGGGACCACGCCGATAGAGGTTTCCGTGGAAAACTATTTCGGCTGCGGCATCGGCCTCTGCTCCGGGTGCACCATTGAAACAGCGGAAGGCCGCAAGCGGGCCTGCATTGACGGACCGGTGTTCAACGGCGCCTCGATCAACTGGGAAGCCATGCCGGATTAATAATACTTGACCGCATGACCATATCGTAGTATCATGCGGGCTACAACACCTTCTAACCGAGGAAATGACCATGCAGATCCCCAGCAGTATCGTCTCCCTCACCAGCAGAGCAGTATCGGAATCAATGGACGTCAACGTGATGACCCATGTCGCCAAGGACATCATAGACGGCTATGACCTGTTCCAGAGGACGGGATTCCGCGAGAGCATGGTCGTCCCCCAGAAGGACGCGGCGAACCAGATCGTGCGGGACATGGCCAAATCGGGAAAGTTTTTCTATTTCATCTCCCTCCTCATCCAGATGCACACCGCGGGGTACAAGGGGCGGGTTTACCCCATCAAGTACCTGAAGGACATAGTAAAAATGATCAACGAGGAGTGCGGCTTCATCTATGACATGGAGAACAACCTCTTCGTGGAGGACCCGGCGGTCCGCCGCACCAGGAACTGGGGCGCTTTCCTCGAAGGACGCGACTACAACCTCTCCTTTCTCCGCCTCGACATTGTGGGGAACTCCCAGCTGGTGCGGAAGTATCCCGACAACCTGATCCAGGCCACCTATGCCGACCTCAGGAAAATAGTCGACAAGGCCATCGACAAGAGGAACGGACGCATATGGAACTGGGAAGGCGACGGCGGCCTGATCGCCTTCTATTTCGCCAACAAGAGCCACCTCGCGACGATGAGCGGCATGGAGATCATCAACGAGCTCTTCGTGTACAACGCGCTGCACTGCCGGCTCGAGGAGCCGTTGAAAGTCAGGGTCGCGGTCCACGCCGGGCTGTGCCAGTACACCGAAAGCGTTCCGGACCTGCTGAAAAACGACGTCATCAAGGAAACAGTTCAGATCGAGTCAAAATACACCAAGCCCAACTCCATGACTATCAGCAGCGCGGTCGGCTCAAAGCTGGATGCTTCGATCCTTGAAGGATTTGAGACCATCATGATTGACAACCGTTTAAAATTCTACGCCTACAGCGTATCAATGGAGCAGTAAATGAAGATAACGGTTTTTTCAAACACGAAGAATATCGAAAAAAGCTTCGCCGGCGCGGTGAAGGGCAAGAAACACGCCCTTCAGGTTTCACCGGCCTCAGAGCTGAAAAAAAGCTTGAAGAGCGTTCCCCGCGGCTCCCTTGTCTACGCCGATCTCTCCTCTTTCAAGAAAACCGAGGTCCCCCAGGTCGTGAAGCTCCTGGCGAAGCTCGAGGACATCCCCTACGGCATCATTGACACCAAGGGCTCCGTTGCAGACGTGGCCGAGCTGTTTCATAACGGCGCCTCGGACTACCTGGACGCGGCCCTGCTGAAAAAGGGCGTGGACCAGAAGCGCCTTGACCGGATCCTGGAATTCAAAAAGATTGAAGTGGTGGATGAAAAGCTCACGGCCGCCAAGAAGAACTACATCATATCAGGACCGGACTGGAAAAACATCAAGCAGGGCCAGGAATACACCTTCTATTTCCTGTTCATCGAGCTGGACAACAAGAACGCCCTCAAGGGGCTGGCCCCGGAGCTTCAGAGCGACATCACGGAAACCTTCAGGCGGTACGTCGAGGAAACGGTCGCGCCGATGAACGGGCGGATCTGGATGTGGATGAACTTCGGCGGCCTGGTGCTCTTCCCCTACAACGGCAAGCAGTGCGATGTCATCGAGGCTGCGCTGCGGCTGATGATAAACCGCAAGCTCATGAGCGCGGAATCGATCCAGCTCGACATCAACCTGTCGTACCGCATAGCCATGCATGTCGGCAACACCGAGTACAAGAGCAAGGGGGATACCGGCAGCATCGTATCCGATTCAATCAACTCGGTGTTTCACCTGGGCCAGAAATACACCGAGCCGAACAATTTCTTCATGACCGACGACATCTTCATGCTCATTCCTTCGCGCCTGATGAACTACTATGTCCCCGCCGGCGAATATGAGGGGAGGAACATCTTCCGCCTGAAGCACATCCTGTAGGGCGGTGCCCCTGCCGTTACTTGAACAGCGGCGCGAGCTTCTTGAATTCCGCGGTGCCGGCCTTTTCCAGCAGCATGAACGAAATGGTCTCCGTGGGATAGATCACCGCCCCCGCCTGGGCCAGGGCCCTGAGGCTGTATTCCCAGTCATGTTTCCGCCGCGAGGCCACCGCGTCGCTGGCCACCACCACCCGATATCCGCCGCGCAGAAGGCTCAGTGCGGTCTGGAACACGCACACGTGGGTCTCGATGCCGGTGATGACAAAGGTCTTCCGTCCGACAGACGCAATGTTCCTGCCCAGGGCGTCGTCCCTGGTGCAGTCGAAGTGGAGCTTTTCAAGCACGTCACAGCCGGCTATTTTTTCCTGGAGCGCGGGTAGCGTCTGTCCCAGCCCCTTCCGGTACTGCTCAGACACGACCATGGGCATCCCGAAGGTCTTTGCCGTCTCGATGAGTATGGCGGTATTCTTCACCACCTGTTCCATGATCTTCTCCTTCATGGCTGCGGCGAGCCTCTCCTGGATATCGATCACGATCAGCGCGGTATCCTCGCGTTTCAGCATAAAGGCATTGGCGTCCATCAGTAGACCTCCGAATATTACTAACATCTTATCCCTCCCCCTTGATGGGGGAGGTCAGGTGGGGGTGAATACCTGTTGAAATCATGAGCCTGAATCACCCTCCCCCATACCCCTCCCATCGAGGGAGGGGAGTTTCTTTACCAAGGTTTATATCTTCACCGGGTCAGGGCCGGTCAGCGTGACAGAATAGGCCATCATGAACGTGACGCCGTATGAATGATCATAGGCGCCGCCGTAGTCAAGGAATCCCTTTGTCAGGCGGTGGTGACGGTAGTATATCACCTCGTACCTGCCGCCCAGCATGAAGGTTATGCCGACCGGCTCAAGAGTGTACCCCAGGGACAGGGCTACCTGTCCGCACCATGAATAAAAGCTCTCCTTGTCGAACTGGCCCGCCGGCAGGGCGAAGGCGCCGTTGCGCACTTCATACTGGTAGTCGAATACATAGGAACTCGAGGTGGCAAGGACCAAGCCGGCGCAGTTGAAGGATAAAAAGATGTTCTCGTACTTCGGCATCGGCACCGTAACGCTTATCCCGAGCCCCGGGCCCACATCGATATGTTCCCCCCTTGCCGACGCTTTATAGAGCAGCGAACCGCTACCGGTAACCAGGGCATCATGGATCCCCTCGGTGAAATCGTATGCCCGTGTCTTCAGGCACAGGTAGGCGCCGAAATACCGGTTTACCTGGTAGCCCAGGTGGGCGTCATAATCGTATTGCTTGATGTCACGGTTATAGGAGAGCCTCGACACCGCCGCCGGAGGAATGGGGCCGGCCGATGCCGACCGGGACCGGTACTGTCCGAACAGGAGGGATGAGGAAAAATACCAGGTCTTCAGGAACTCAGCCTTGACGCTGAACCCGACAAGGGGGGCCGGCGACGTTTCATATCTTCCGATCCGGTAGGGAACAGAGGCAAGAAAATCAGTCCTGGGCGCGGTGAATCTGACCCCGTTCGTCCAGGGAGGATTCCACCAGTTGTACCGGAACAATCCGCCGACGCTCAGGCGGACCGTTATGGGCCCGCCGGACGCTTCAGGGGCAAGCAGGGCCGAAAGCAAGACAGCGGCGGATAACAGCATCACTCTCTTCATGGATCAGCACATCCTTTCCATACCGGCGTGACACCCCGGTTATTCCAGCAGATCATCGCCGATATGATCGATGATTGACTCGTCCTTTTTCTTCTCCATCTGCCGTATGATGGTCTGTTTCTGGTCCCGCGTGATATTGTCCTTGGGGGCCTTCTTCGGGACAATGACGCCGCCGATGACGCCGGCGCAGACGTTGCACGTTTTTTCCGGGACCGTGCCAGGAACGAAGATCTCCTCCATGGTTTCGCGGCAGTCCGGCGAGGGAAGAAGGCCCGACTTCTCGCAGACCTCTTTGGTCTGGAGCGCAGCGTACTGCGGAAAATCCAGCACCGGCTCGTCCTTCAGGGCATCGCGCATGTAATCGCCCCATATGGGTGCCGCCACGGCGCCCCCCGCCTGGCCGATGCCGAGGGAGAGGCCCATCTTGTCGTATCCCACCCAGACCCCCGTGGTGACCTGGGGCGTGAACCCGACGAACCACGCGTCTTTCCAGCTGTTGGTGGTGCCGGTCTTGCCCCCGGCGGGCCTCCCCGGCGACGCGGCGCTCCCGGTGCCGGAGGTGATGACGCTCTGCATCATGCTGATCAGCACCTGGGCCGTCTCGGGCTTAATAACCTGGATATCGCCGTCCTTTTCCTCGTCAGCCAGGATTTTCTGGACCTCTTCCTCCCGGTTCTCCAGAATTTTACCCTCCCGGTCCTTCACGTAGCGGATCGCGAAGGGTATCACGTCCTTCCCTCCGTTGGCGATGATGCTGTAGGCGCGGGTGAGCTCGAAGGGGCTCACCTCCATGGACCCCAGGGCGATGGAGAAGTTCCGCGGGATGCGCTCCTTCGCCTCGGTCCCATCGAACTTGAGGAGCTTCGCGAGATATTTCATGATATGCTCGATGCCGAGCTGCTGCGATATGCGTATTGAGACCACGTTGACCGACAGGGCCAGCGCCTTTCGGAGCCGCACGAAGCCGGAGTAATCCCCCTCGTAGTTTTCAGGGATCCAGTCCCCGCCCTCGTTATCGAGGAACACCACCGGCGAATCCAGCACGGTCGTGGCCGCCGTGAACTCGCCGCTCTCGATGGCCGCCGCGTAGATGAGGGGCTTGATGGAGGATCCGGGCTGGCGCTTCGCCTGCATGGCCCGGTTCAGCTGGTTGATGCTGGTGAACTCGCTTCCGCCCACGATGGCCTCAATGTAGCCATTACGGTGGTCTATGGACAGTATGCAGCCCTCGACCCTTTGCAGATTTTTGTCTTCCAGGTAGGTCTCCTTGTATTTTTCAAGGAATTTGCTCATGTCCTGCAGTCCGACCAGCATATTGAGGCCGTCCAGTTCCTCGACGATTTCATCGCGGATGAAGCTGTTGAGCTTTTCCTTCTGCCGCGAACCCTTCTTCGCGAACGACGGCATGTCAAAAAGCATCGAGAACAGTTCAACCATATCGGAGTAATGTTCGACGATATAATCCTCTTTCCTGAAGGCCAGCTTGGCCGAGGTCGCGCTCTGACGGTCAAGGCCGCGCTTCAGAGTCTCCTGCGCGGCAAGCTGTTTCTTCAGGTCCATCGTCGTGTAGACCTGCAGCCCCTGTTCGTAGACCATCTCAGGTCCGTATTTTTTGACCAGCTCGCGCCGCACGTACTCGGTGAACCAGGGCGCCTTGTTGGTGCGGGCGCTCATGGTCGTCATGCTCGGTGAAAGGCCGCTCAGGTAATCGAGATAGTCCGGCCAGAAATCAAGGTAGGCACGCTCCGCCTGCCTGACCGAGATGAAGCCCATCTCCACCATCTTGGCCAGGACTATTTTATGGCGCTGCATCGACCGCTTCGGATGGCGTATCGGCGAAAACTGGTTCGGCGCCGACGGCAGCGTCGCCAGAAGGGCGCATTCGGCCAGGTTGAGCTGCCACACGTGCTTGTCGAAATAAAGCCGGGCCGCGGCCTCAACCCCGTAGCTCCCGTGACCCAGGAAGATCTGGTTCAGGTAGAGGCTCAGTATCTCGTCCTTGGTATAGGTGAATTCCATCATGACCGCGATGAAGGCTTCCTTGATTTTCCGGTAAAAGCTCCTTTCGCGGGAGGTCAAGAGCACCTTGGCCAACTGCTGGGTTATGGTACTCCCTCCCTGCCTGATCCTGCCGGAAAAGATGTTGATGAAAAAGGCCCGCACGATCCCCTTGGGATTGACGCCCCAGTGATCGTAAAACTCGTTGTCCTCCATGGCGATGATGGCGTTGGTCAGGTCCTTCGGTATTTTTTTCAGCGGCACCACGTCGCGCTTCTGCGCGAAGAGCTCCGACACCAGGACGCCGTTGCGGTCATAGATTTTCGTCGTGGCGCTGGGCTGGAACGTGGCCAGGGACTGGACCCTGCTGAAGTCGATGGCGAGGATGATGCCGAAGGCGACGATCACACCGGCCGCAATGCCGACCACCAGGGCCGGTGACCGTCTCAGGGCGGCTATGAACGACTGCACTAAATCCACAACCGCCACGATTACCCGGTCGGCGATGCCGGACAGGGAATAGGCGGACATGGCGTAGCGCCGGACCTTCTTTACCCGGGCGGAGCTTAAGAACGTTTCGGTCCTGGCAAGGGCCTTCCGGGGGATATTTTCCTTAATCTTTTCAAGCACCATGGCAGCCGCGCCGCCTATCCTGCCGATGACATTCCGGAGCCCGGCCATGGAAGGGGCGGTCTTTTCCTTAATGATATCTGCAACGGCAGGCCGTGGAGGGGAGGCTGTATCAGCCCCCTTTTTCGATAAACGTGTGCCTTTCCCCTGGTATTTCGCCATTGTGTCCTCGTTTTCAGGTTAAAATCATTCCCTCGTGATTTAATTTCAACAATAAAAACGCGCAAAATTATAAATTAATATATTCAGCTAATTTTCAAAAATGACGAACATCTAACTGGGAATAAAATAAATAAAATGCCATCACGGATGATGGCAGGGAATTTCAAGGAGGAAAAATATGATTATAAACCACAACGTTGCGGCCATTTTTTC
>DAONAJ010000046.1:0-31656 GCA_035400945.1 Spirochaetota bacterium | reverse complement strand
CCCCGGGCCGCCCATTCATCCACGTATTCGGGCATGGGCGAAGAAGGCGTAATGGGGTAGATCGTTGCGACCTCGGTAAAAGCGTAGGCCACATGGGCAGCGGCCATGTTGCCGTCCATGGATTTCATCTTTTTTTTCGGGGGCATCAATTGTCTCCTTCAGAAAAGTATTTACACTCTATTTCACGGCATCTCATGATATTTCATCACCCCTCTCGGTGTTGCGTATCATGAGCTGATCTGCTATGCACCAAGTTTAATATTCACTATCTCTGATTTTGTAGACTTTTTGCAACCTATTAAAACACACCATATTAGTCAAGCTAAAGTAGCAGCTATCACACTAATAATAAACCAAATAATAAGATGTCTCCGGTGTATTACATTATACCTGCATCGTATAGACATTATAAGATGGACAAAACCAGACGCGCTGAGTATCCGCTCAGTGTCATCCACATTACTTTCTTTCTTCCAGCGGCACATAATGCCTGTCTTTATCGCCAGTATAAATCTGGCGCGGCCTCCCAATTTTAAAAGGCCTGGTATCATGCATTTCTTTCCACTGGGCAATCCAGCCGGGCAGGCGTCCGATGGCGAACATCACGGTGTACATGTCCGTGGGGATTCCCAGTATCCGGTATATGATGCCGCTGTAAAAGTCGACATTGGGATACAGCTTACGCTCGATGAAAAAATCATCCTGCAGCGCGGCGTGCTCCAGCTCCATGGCTATGTCTATAAGGGGCTCGTGAATATTGTATTTCCTGATCAGCTGATCGCATTTTTCCTTCAAGATTTTCGCCCGCGGATCATAATTCTTGTAGATGCGGTGGCCGAACCCGGACAGTTTAAAGGAGCTGTTCCTGTCCTTCGCCTGGTCGATGCACTGCCTGATGGTGAGCCCCCGCTCGCTGATCCCTTCCAGCATCTCGATCACCCGCTGGTTCGCTCCGCCGTGGAGCGGTCCCCAGAGGGCGCAGATCCCGGCGCAGATCGAGGAGTAGAGGTTAACCATGCTGCTCCCCACCAGGCGGACCGTTGAGGTGCTGCAGTTCTGCTCATGGTCTGCATGGATTATGAGGAGCGTGTTCAGTATCCGGTCGATGTCGGGGTCGACCTCGTAGGGCCTGACGGGGCTGTGGAACATCATATAGAGGAAGTTCGCGCAGTAGCGGAGATCGTGGCGAGGATACACGAAGGGCTCCCCGATGGAATGCTTGTAGGAATAGGCGGCAATGGTGCGGATCTTGGAAATCAGCCTTACCGCCATGAGGTCAAAGGTGTCGCTGTCGAAATCGTCGGTGAAAAACTGGGGGTAATAGACCGACAGGGCGTTCACCATGGTGCTCAGGATCGCCATCGGGTGCGCACCGACCGGGAACCCGTCAAAGAAGCGGAGCATCTCCTCGTGGATCATGGAATTGTCCGTGAGACGCTGCGAGAAAAGCTTCCGCTCGTCCTCGTTGGGCAGATGACCGTATATCAGGAGATAGGCGGTTTCCGTGAATGATGCCTTTTCAGCCAGCTCTTCGATGGGTATGCCGCGGTACCGAAGCACCGCCCTGTCCCCGTCGATAAAGGTTATTGAGCTCAGGCAGGAACCGGTGTTCTGGTATCCCACATCCAGGGTTATCAGGCCGGTATCTCTCCTCAGGCTGCTGATATCGATGGCCTTCTCTCCCTCGCTGCCTTCGATAATGTTAAGCGGATACTCGCTCCCGTTGTATTTGAGTAATGCGTTCTTCATGACCACCGTCCTATCGTGCACCCGGGTGCTCCCCCCCTTCCGCGGCGGTGCGCACCAAATAAAAAAGCCAACACCTTTGTCCCTCCCTTCTGAAAGGAAACAGATGCTGGCTTACCAATCAACAACCTTATCAATGTTTGGCGGGTCTTTCTACCGGCTCCGTAAACCAGGCTCCGTAAAACTCCCCTGCAGAAAACTCATACGTGCAATAAGGCCTTTAATACAGTCTTCCACTTCACTGCTAAAGCCAGTAGAAAGGAAGGCGCCTTTCGTTCAATCTTTTTTTGTTCTGACGGATAAAATTTTTTCTTCGAGATTGCGGTCGAGGGTGAAAATGATGACCCGCTCACCGGTTGTGGTACTGATATCGGTATGCATGCTTACGACGGCGCTTCCCGTGATGTCTCCGATAATGGTTTCCAGCAGACGTCGCGCCTCTTCAAGGAGCTTCAGGCGAACCTGCTTGATCAGCATGAGGCCTTCATCGCTTTTCGAGAGCTGTTCCTCGGCCCTGGTGAGAACGCCTTTGAGCCTGACGATGACCATGTCCTCAACGATATAGGTCCTCGTTTCGACGGGGCCGCGCCCCATGTATTCCTTCTCGAACTTGACCAGGGCATCGCTGATTTCGGCCTCCACCATGCCTTTGCTTCTGCTGTTCATAATCGGATTCCGCGTGCTACTGTTCTTTAATCGTCTCTTCAACGGCCATCCCGAAATGGCGCCCGCCTTTCTCGAGATACCCGAGAACGCGGTCGCCCGGTTTCAGCTGAGCCACGCTGACGGCGCTCCCGTCGGGGGCCGTGAGCCTTATCGTTTCCGCGTTCTGGAGTATCACCGAATGCTCCCCGCCTGTCTCGTCAACGGCATACACGACGAGCATCGGCCGTTTTTCTATCTTGGAGCGGCCCACGTAGGACGTGTAGGTGCCGCCGTCCTTCGTGACGATCTGGACCGGGTCGCCGGTCTTCAGCTCGCCGAGGTACCGGGTCTTTCCTCCCGGGACCCTGACATAGGAGTGGACCGCGCCGGCGTTGATGCGGAAAGGCCGCGGCGCGACATAGGGATTGTCAATATTTTCGGCGTGGACGAGAAACATGCCCTGGCTGCCGTTTCCCACCAGGAGGCCCTCGCCCAGGTTGATGTTGCTGCAGGTATCGACGCATACCCTGTCGCCGATGCCGATGTTCTTTATGGCTGTCACCTCGAGGCCCGCCAGGCGGTAGTTCTCGCTGTCGAGGTCCTTTATGTACCGGACGACCTTCGCGATCTCGGAAGGATCATCGGTCTCGAGGACCACGCCGGCAACGCCCTTCTCCATTATGCCGGCGGCAAGCTTCGCGTCGGAGGCATTCCGCACGAAGGTATACAGGCGCTCCCCGCCCTGGGGGATCAGGTTTTCCAGGGGAATGATATTCCAGTCCGTGGTGCGGGCCACAACCGACCGGGTCTTAAGCGCTTCTGCCGCCCGTTTCTCGTCATCCTTGTTCTTGATGATGATCATTTCAACGTCATCGGGGATCCGCCGGTCGCCCAGTCCCGGGGCGATGACCGCCATCCGGCCAAGCTCCTTGATGCGGGACACTAACTCTTCCGACGTAATGATGGCATCGACGCCGGATTCCAGCGACTCGGTCACGAGCTTTTTGTCCCAGGATGTCAGGTGGAGCCATATCTCTTTCATGCCTTACTTCCCGTGAACGATCTCTGATATCTTCCGGACGATGGTGGCCGGGTCTTCGTGCTGGAACACGTTCCGGCCGATGGACACGCCGCACCCTCCTGCCTCAACCGAGCCCCGCACCATTTCCAGGATCTCCTCGTCAGTCTCCATCTTTTCGCCGCCGGCGATCACGACCGGCACCGGGCATCCCGTGACAACCTCGCGGAAGGATTCCGGCGAACCGGTATAATTGACCTTCACGATATCGGCGCCGAGCTCGGCGCCCACGCGGGCCGCGTGCTTGACAACGTTCACGTCATACTCGTTCTTGATCTTGGCCCCCCGGGTGTACATCATGGCCAGGAGGGGCATCCCCCATTCGCGGCAGCCGCGGGATACCATCCCCATCTTGCCGAGCATCTCCGATTCGGTGTTAGCGCCGATATTGACGTGTATGGACACGCCATCGGCACCGAGTCGGACCGCCTCTTCGACTGAACAGACCAGGGTCTTGGCGTTGGAATCCGGTGCGAGCACGGTGCTGGCGGACAGGTGGACGATCAGGCCTATGTCCTTGCCGGAGTTCCGGTGTCCCGTTTCGACGATGCCCTTGTGCATCAGGATGGCATTGGCCCCGCCGTCGGCAACGCTGTTGACGGTCTTGGCCATGTCAATGAGGCCGGGGATCGGACCGACGGTGACGCCGTGGTCCATGGGGACAATGATGGTCTTTCCCGTGTTCCGGTTGATCAATCTCTGCAAACGAATTTTCTTCCCGATCATGCTGGCACCTCAATCATTGCAGGCAGCGCCCGCAGCTTCAGGGACCGGGCGTGCCGAAAAATTTAATCATTAAAGCGAAAGTGAAGATACAATTTTTTGAAGAATGAGCGGCAAAGTCAAGTAATTTGGGGGAAGACGCAAAAATAATTGACTATTCCGAATGGATGTTCTAATGATAATTAATACATTATGTCTGGAATTGAATTGAGGCATTCTGTCATTGCGAGAAGCGCAGCAACGAAGCAATCTTGTTTTGCTTTCTTGTATGACCATGCAACAATTTAATTTTTTCATAATTCCAATTCTGCTAATTTCAAGATCGCGTCGTTTCGCTCGCGATGACACGGCTTATACGATGACAATACATAGTTAGAATGCCTGAATAACTATCATAACGTACCGACAATGAACAATACTGAATCGGACAACAAGGAAACGGGCGCCTATAAAGATTACGGCGAACTATGGAATTACAATCTCCAGAAGATCGAAACGATCCAGAGCGAAATTGAAAAATCCATCCACGACCTCGAGAACAAATATGTCGATTTTGAAACAGCCTATGCCGCCATAACCAGCCAGATGGAGGTCCTCTCATCCATTTACTCCGGCTACAATACGGTCCACGGCGCCGAATCGGTCATGCGCCTCAGGGCGGTTCTCGAGTCATACCGGAAGCGCTATACACGGGAAAGCCTCGACTTCAACCTCGTGTACAGTCTCCTTATTAAAATCGCGGACATGCGGAGCGCCAGTTTCGAAGACTTCCCCAGGCTTCCCCATGACGAAGTGCCCGTTGCTGTGACGGAAGGCGAAATCACCGAACGGGACTGTTCCCGCATGCCTCACAAGTGGATTACCTTTGAAAGAAACCGCTCCTGGTTCATTGCGCCCTTCTCTGCCATAACCATCGTCAAGAGCAGCAGCTTCTCCATCGAGTCGGTGGAGGAGCCCGATTACCTCACCATCGACATCAACGGCAGGAACGTGAAGGTAAAGGATATATTCGTAAAATCGCTTTACCATGCCGGCAGCCCCCGCTGCGTCATCATGCTTGACGGCGCGGCCAGGAATTACGCGGCGGACAGGATCGGAAGGAGGATATACGCGGCCCGGGACATCATCAGGCCGATGGTGAAACCCTTCAGGACGGTGCGCTCGCACCCGCTGTCGCCGGGGCGCCTCCGTCTTTTCGGCAAAAACCATCTGTTCTTGAACTGATCACCGCATCTCGATGCCGATGATGGTGACGTCGTCATTGGCGTTGATGCGTTCCTTGCCGATGAAATTGCGGACGTCCTGGATTATGCTGCGGGTTATGACCTGGACCGGCTGCCGGGAAAATTTCTTGATGACTTCTATCAGGCGCTTCTCACCGTACTCCTTCATGTCCATGTCGAATTCCTCGTAGATGCCGTCGGAAAACAGGACCACCTTGTCGTCGGGGGTTATGGGTATCTCGCCGCATCCGTACTCGAGGTCCCGGCCGAACCCGACGATCTTTCCGGTCCGGCTGAGCACCGTGATCTCGTCGCCCCTAACGATGTACTGGTCCGGATGACCGGCGGAGGCATACCGCATCGAGCGGGTGTTGATATCAATGTCGGCAATGATGCAGGAAAAGAGGACCGACAGGTTCCCGTAGCGGTTGAAAAACTCGTTGTTGAGAGTCTTCATCAGATCGGAAGGGGCGATATGCTGGTACTTGAGCTTTTCATACTCGCCCTTGATGAGCATCGTGACCAGGGCCGCCTGTATCCCGTGGCCGGTCGCGTCGGCCAGGAAGACGCGCAGTATCCCCGGCTTGATTTCCACTATGTCGTATATATCGCCGCCCACCTCGCTCATGGGGTAAAAGCGTATGTCAAACCTGAACGGCGATTCCTCGCTGATCCAGCTCTGCAGAATATTCTCCTGGATGCGCCTGGCCAGGGATATGTCCTCCTGGATGGTCTGGTACGCCTGGGTGACCTGGTCATAGGCATACTCGAGGGCCATGGTCCTTTCCCTGACCTTGTCCTCAAGGCTCGCGTAAAGGCTTGCGTTGTCCACCGAAATCGCCACGTACGAAGCCAGTGTCTTCAGGAGTTCTATCCGCTCGCCGGTAAATGCCTGGGTGGTCAGGTTGTTTTCCGCGTAGAGAATTGCCGAAAGCTTCGTCTGGTGCATGATGGGCAGGCAGAGAACGCTCTTGCACTGGTTCTTCTTGATATAGGGGTCATTGACGAAAAGCCCGTAATTTGACGCGTCGTGGAGGACAAGGTTCTCCCGCGTCCTGGCCACGTAGTGGATGATCGCGGGGGAAAGATCGTTGCTGGCATAGATGGGGGTGCTTTTCAGCACCTCGACCTGGCCCGTGGCTATGTCGCCGCATGCCTCGACGACAAGGGAACCCTCCTTTTCCATCACGAGGGCGCCCCTGGTCGCTGCGGCGCACTCCCCTATGATGACGAGAAGTTTTTTCAGCAGCTTCTCCAGCACTATTTCGCCCGAGATGAGCTGTGTGGTCTTCAGGAGGAGGGTGAGATCTATACCACTGGTGCCGGACGATGTGCCCGTGTGCTCCTTCCCCTGTTCAACGGGAACGGACGGGTATTCACCGGTGATGAACTGCGGATATTCCTGGCTGATCCGGTGGGCAACGGCCGAGGCGCCGTATTTCGTGTAGCAGTAGTGCGCCTCCACGAGATAGGCCCTCGCGATGAAATCATTGCCCCTTGACAGGTGGTACATGGCGGCCCGCTCGTTACCGGTCGCCTCGCAGAGTGAGGAGCCGTTCGTCCGGGCCTCCCGTATCGCCTCGTCAAATAGATCGGACGCCCGGGAATGGGAACCCCGCGCGGCCGTTATCTCGGCCTTTATCAGGAGATACATGGAGCGGTAGTTCTCGGGGGAGTTTTTCGACCACACCTTAAGGAGGCGCAGGTTTTTCGCAGCCTGCCTCATCCGCCGCCGGGCCTCCCTCTTCGGCCCGGCAGAACCGGCCGCGACGAGGGCGAGGGAGTAATAGTAGAAGAAGAACACGTTGTTGGCCTGGGAGTAAAGGATGCCCCGGATATCCCCGGCGGCCGCCGAGCCCAGGGCAACGGCCGCCTCGTATTCCTTCGCATAAAAATGCGACATCAGCTTGTACACGTTATAACTGTGCGTTGTTACCCTGAATTTTCGTATTTTTTCAACGAACTCCTTTTCGCTGAAACCGTCGCCGCTGTAATCGGAGAGAGATCTGGTCCTCGACTTCTGGCTCAGTATGTACCGGTCGCTCATGATCAGCTCGTAGATGAACTCCTCGTTTTTCGAGGCCATGACAAAGCCCTGGTATCCGGCCATTTCCTCGAAAACCTGGTCCAGGTTGTGGCCGAACTTGATCCGGAATTGTATGATATTGATCGCCGAGAACACCGCGTAATTGATGTCCCCGGTCTCGATACCCACCCGGTATGACCGCTCCATGAGCTGAATGGTCCGCATGTAGTGCTTTCGCCAGTGGCTTATCAGGAACCCGAATATGAATAGTATCCGCGGCTTGAGATCCGCATTATCGTATTTTTCGTTCAGCTCCATGGCCAGCATGCCGAAGCGGTAGGCCTCTTCATACCGGCCCAAGCCCGCGCCCAGTATCAGGGCGTAGGAAATATAGGCGACCGATGAATGCTTGGAATTGCCGTACCGGAGCGTGTGGTTCACCATCTTCATAGCCAGCAGCGCCACGATATCGTTGTCGATGAAATAGGCGGCCGTGCCGGTGTTGATGCAGAGAATGATGATCATCATAACTTCAGGGTCCGTTATTTCCGGGGAGTTCAACAGGTCCTCGACGCTGCGCCTCCCCTGGAGAAACCTCGCCTTCAGGACTTCGCGGACCAGTCCGGCCCTGCCGGGCTTTGCCGGGATATTGATGCCGAAAAGCTTCAGGGCCTCAAGGCCGCACTCCATTCCCGTCCGGTGCGACCCCATGTTGGTGTATATGATGACCTTCTTGTCGTAAACCTTCGCCCGGTCTATGACGTTAAGGGCATGGTCTATAACGTAATCGAAAATCGTGAAGGCGCCGTCAAAATTGCCGTTCAGGTATTCGCATTCGGCCTTCTCGAAATAGAGATCATAGGCAAGCCGGTAATCCCTCTCCCAGGAATCCTCCGCCAGAAGCCCGATGCCCGCGCCGAAATACCTGAGGGCCTCGGAATAGGCCGTTGCCGATTTGGCCTTGCGCCCGGCCAGCAGGTTCAGGCCGGCGATCTTTATCTTCTCCTCCCGGGACGTGATCCGGGAGGCCCCCGAATTGAACTGGTTTACGATATAGAAGACCTTCTCAAACAATTGCTCGCCGCTGGACTTGTCCAGTACCAGCCGCCCGATCTGGTAATGGAGCACCTCCGCTTCCCCCGCTGGTATGATGGAATAGATGACCTCCTGGATTTTATCATGGACGAAATAGTAATGTTTATTGGAAAGGTATATCAGTCCCTCATCGATGGCCTGCTGGAGCAGGGAGAGCGTTTCCTGGATGTCCTTTCCCAGCAGGAGGGCCATGTCCTCGAGGTCGAAGCGGTTGCCTACGCAGGCTGCAAGCCTGAGGACATGCTGCACCCGGGGATCAAGGCCGGTTATCCTTCCGATCATGAGCTCCGCGACATTTTCCGAAACCTGCAGGCCCCTGATAATGTCAAGGTCCCACGTCCAGCCTCCCGGAGCCTCGTACCTCAGATGCTGGCCGTCATAGATGCTCCTCAGAAGGTTCTCCAGGAAAAAAGGATTTCCGTTTGTCTTCTGGTACAGCACTTCCGCAAGGGCATCGACCTCTTTCCTTTCATTATTGACGAGATACGAGATATACGCTCCAATATCGCCGGGCGTCAGCGGATCAAGACTTAACGTGGTGATCCTGTCCCTTGAGGCTTCGAGGACACCGCGCAGCGGATGGTCCGGGCTGACCTCGGAGCTGCGGTACGCTCCCACCAGCATCAGGTAGCCGGCACTGAAATCGGCCAGGATGCGGGATATCAGATTGAGGCTGGCGGCATCGGCCCACTGGAGATCATCGAGGAAAATGACGAGGGGGTGTTCCCGCTTTGTGAATATCCGAATGAATTCAGCGATGACCTTGTTGAAGCGGTACTGGGACTTTTCGGAGTCCATCTCGGGAAGGTCCGGCTGGCGGTCAACGATCAGCTCCAGCTCCGGAATGACATCGGTAATGACCCTGCAGTTGTCGCCCAGCGCCGCCAGGATGTACTCCTTCCACTCCGCTATCCGGTCCTCCCCTTCCGCCAGTATCAGAAGCATCAGTTTCTGGAACGAATGGATGAGGGCGCTGTACGGCACGCTCTGCCGGGACAGCTCGTATTTGCTGGAAACGAAATATCCTTTCCTGCCGGTGACGTTCTTCTCCAGTTCCATCGCCAGCGCCGACTTGCCGATTCCCTGGGGTCCGGTCACAACCACCATCTCGACAGCCCCCTGGCTTACCCGGTTGAAGGCGTCAAGCATCAGGTTCTTTTCCCTCTCCCTCCCTATGACCACCTGGGGGAGGCTGAACCTGTTCATGAAATCGGCGCTTCCCAGCTCGAACCTGGAGATTGTGCGGTATTTTTTCAGCTGGAACTGGCATTCCTCAAGGTCTTTTTTCAGCCCATAGCTGTTGTTGTAGCGGTTTTCCGCGTTTTTCGAGATGAGCTTCAAGATGATGTCCGATAACGCCTCGGGTATCTCCCTGTTCACCTGGTTCGGCGGCACCGGCTCCCTGGCTATATGACAGTAGAGCAATTCAAGGGGGTCCTTTGACGCGAAGGGAAGCGTCCCGGTCAGCATCTCGTAAAAGCTGATGCCGAGGGAGTACAGGTCGGTACGGTAGTCGATGGTGCGGTTGAGACGTCCTGTCTGCTCCGGCGACATGTACGGCAGCGTTCCCGTGATCATCCACGGGTCATAGATATTCTCATGCTCCCGTCCGAGGAGAGAGGCTATGCCGAAATCGGTTATCTTGACCTCACCCGTCGTCGCGTTGTACAGGATATTATGCGGCTTGATGTCCCGGTGGATGATCTTGTGCGAGTGGATATAACCAAGGGTATCGGCCACGGGAATGGCAACCTCGAGGAACTCCTCGGCGCCGAACCTCCTGGTGTTTATCACATCCTTGATGGAGGATCCGTTGAAGTCCTCAAGGACCATGGCGATGCGGTCTTTTTCCTCTATAAGGCCGAACGTCTTTATAACGCCTTCTATCTGGATGGTTTTTATAAGGTCATATTCTTTCTTGAAACGCGCGATATCGGCAAGGGTCGGATGGACGGCCCTGATGATCTTGAGCACCACCGGCAATCCGTCGCTGTCCCGTACGCCGCGGTATACGACGGACTTGCCGCCCTCGGCTATCTTCTCGGTGATGGAGTATCCGCTGATTATGCTCATAGTGTACCCAATTAAAGAGAACGGCACAACAGATCCGCAGAGGCCCCCCTCCGCCTGCGGATACTGATAGTAGTGCAGATATCAGGCGATGCGTCTACTAATATTTAAGAATTGGAGTCGGATTATGTCGTGTGATTGTGGAATCTTCATCCATACATTGCTAACGTGTTTGAGCCGTCTTTGCAGATCCCCTATCCCCCGGAGGGGGCAGTGAGAATGAATCAGCTGAAGCAGGAGAGGGCCAGGAGAAGCTGTGCCGGGGCATAGACCGCCCACACGATGACAGACTCCTGCCGGTGAGGCCTGATGAAGGACAGATAAGCCAGCAGAAAATCGGATACGACAAAGAGGAGCGCCCCCGCCATAATGAAGATGCTCTGCCTCGATATCTCGTTATTGAGCTGTGACAGCGCGAAGAAAAACATTGTGCATAATACCAGGGCATATATCAGGATTGGTATCTTCAGCCTGCCGGCGGAGCCCCTGATGCCGCGGTAGAACATCAGCAGCAGTATCAGCAGTATTGATGCCGCCGCGGCATTCCAGCCGTGAAAACGGTAATCCAGCGAAAAAGCGGCGATGTACATGACGTGGCCCAGCATGAAATACACGATCCCCTGCTCCATCAGGCTTACCTCGACCACCATGAGCATGGTGTCGGCGATAACGGAAAAGACAAGGGCCGATAGTATGAGGACGCGGTAGGTGTTTGCGCCTTCATCGATAATTGAAAGGACGGCAAAGCCGGCTATGATCACGGTGACCATGGGGGTGAACAGGTACTTGAGGGGAAGCTTTTCCCGGTAGGTGACATACTCCCGCGCCGCGAATACCGCGGCGAGCGCGGCCGCGAGGAAGGAGAACCAGGGTATAGCGAAAAGCTCCATGTCCCCCTACTTTTTCTCCCTTTCGTCTTTGCCCTTCTTGAAGATTTCCGAGATTTCCCTCAGCTCCTCCGGCTTGACCCTCGAGTCCATTGCGGCTATGTTTTCCTTGCGTATCTCGTCGTATATTTCCTTCCGATGCACGGTTACGCGCTTGGGAGCGCGGATGCCGAGCTTCACCTGGTCGCCTTTGATGTCAATGATAACGACCTCGATGTCGTCCCCTATCATGATGCTTTCGTTCAATCTGCGTGCCAGTACCAGCATACCATTAACCCTCGGCCGCCTTTTTCATCTCTTCGAGAATCTTGTGCCTCACGCTGTAACGGTCGCTGAGGGATATGGCCTGCCGTCCAAGCCTCTTCTCCGGGTTGACGATTATAGGTCCCTGCAGATTGGCGGTCATGTCCGACGGGTTTGTCGGGATGGTGACAATGGCGAAGACGATCAGGTTCTCGGCCGTTTCGGCCCCGACGGCCTCGATGTCATTCATGGAAACCACCAGCTCGTATTCCCGCATGAAGTCAACGGGCCGGATGATGACAAAGGCCAGGTCTGGCTCGTCAAAGGCCTGGAGCCATTTCAGGGGTGAATTCTCGTCGTGGGCGTCCAGGAGGACGAACTTCCTGACGTCATCGAAGCCGAGGATGCCGTCGGGGAAATCGATAATCTGCTGTTCCCTGACTTCAATTTCTCCGAAAGGCCTTGTTTTAATTTTAATGCCCAAAAACAATCTCCTGTTATAAACGCTCCGGATCGTCCGGATATAGAAGGCATGGCTACTTTCATGTGGGCGAGGTCACGTGACCTCGCCTACCGCATTACAATAATTGAAACATCCATTATGCGCAACAATTTTTTTCCTAACGGAGGAAATCCATGAGGGTCGGCATGATTGACCGGGCCCCGACCGCCAGGGCGTACCGGTGGACGCTCTCGAGCCACTTGAAGTTCATGATCGTTTCGGCGTAATCGATGCCCTCGGTATTGGCCAGCATGGTGGTGACGTTCCCCTTTTCAAACTCGGACCGTTTCGCCAGCTCCTCGACCCTGTTTGTCCTGGCGCCCATGGCCGAAATATGCTTCAATATGTTCTCGAGGCCCATGTCGATAAGGCCAAGGTCGCGGCCGCCGATCAGTTCCTGGTCGCCCCGGACCAGGTCGTCCCTGAGCTGGATGACCATTTCGAAGATGGACATGCCGCCGATGGTGACCGTGGGATCGATATTGTTGGGCGGCTCGGGAAAATTCGGGTTGAGCACCCCCAGGTCCTTCAGGACCGTGCCGCTCCCCACGTCCTCGAGCCAAATCTGGTGCGGAGTGGTCGACTCCATGATGAGGTTGTTGCGGCCGCCCTTCGAGGCGCGGATGCTCAGGCCGGCATTGTTGATCTTGTCAATGATGATGTCAATATTATCGCCCGCCGATATGTTGATCTCGCGGCCGTCGATCTTGATCGACTGGTTAGTGGGAGCGGTATATGCCGCCACGTCCTTGTTGGAGGTGAGGATCTGGTTCGTCGCCCAGAATACCTCGTTGCCGGGGACGCTCACGTCCATGTACTCGCCCTTGGACACCTCGCGCTTCAGCTTCCCGATGTTGCCGCGGTACTCGACGCCGATCATCGCGTCGCCCTGGTTCCCGGCAGTCAGGGTCTGGTATATGGGCACCCAGGGGTTGGGCTGGTCCTCGGTCCCGGTCTGGTGGCCGCCGAAGATCGACCTGCCGGTGGCCCCCTTGCTGTTGGCAATGGCCACCAGCTCGTCCAGGAGCTGGTTGATCTCGGTTGCCGCGGCCTCCTTCAGTTCAAAGGAGGTATAGATGCCGTTGGCCCCCTGCACCGTCAGGACCCGTATCCGCTGGAAGATGCGCAGTGTCGACTGGAGCGCGGTGTCGACCTCGTCGAGCCTTGACTTGCTCTCGTTAAGGTTGCTGATGAACTGGTCGATCTCGGACAGGCGGGTATGATAGAGCATCTGGTTCGTGCTGGCTATCGGATTGTCCCGGGGAACATTGACGTTCTTACCCGTGGCCAGGCTGTTCTGTATGCGGTCCATCTCCGACTGGTGCCGCTGCAGGTTATAGTTCATGGTGTTGTTGATCATCTGATTGGTAATGCGATTCATGCGTTATACCCCCATCCTGTTGATAATGGTGTCCAGCATATGGTCCATCGTGGTAATAACGCGCGCCGCCGCATTGTAGCCGTGCTGGAACGCCACCATGTTCGACATCTCCTCGTCAAGGTTAACTCCCGATATCGATTCGCGGAGATTGCCCAGGTTCTTGAGAAGGGTTTCCTGGTTCTTGACCCGGTCCTTTGCCTCCTCGCCCTGGGTCCCCGTGCGGGATATGACCGCGGTATAGAAGTCGTTGAACGTGGTGTTGGTGTCCACCATGGCATTCTTGTGCCTGATATGTGCTATCCGGAGCGCGTTGCTGCCGTCGCCGATTCCATTCGACGTGTTTACATCGCCCGTCCCGCCGACATCCTTGCCGCGGGCCGCGCTGATCCGGTCTACGTCCATCATGATGCTGTCCGATACGGCCATGTGGGCCGCGGGGTTGAACTTCGGCGTGATCGTGACGTGCTCCCTGCTCGGGAGGAACTTAGTGATGTCATTGATCCGCCGGTAGTCGAATGACCCCTGGGGCCCCGACTGCTTCAGTATTCCGGTGAGTCCCACAAGGAACTGGCCGGAGTCCTCGAGGTGCCGTATCATGAAGTTCTTCTTGTCCATGTCCTGGGCCGCGGTGGCCTTGAGGGCCAGCTGACCGTTGTGATTCATGTATGCCACGACGCCCATGTGGGCGTCATTGATCTTCTTGATGATGGTAAGGGCCGTATCCGACGCGTTGTAGTCGATCTGCACGCTGGACTCGAGCTCGGTGTTGTCGACGAAGGTCAGGGTCCCGTTGACGCCGATTGCCGCCGACGCGTCGATCCTGTTGTTCCCGGAGACCTTGAATATGGCGGTCACGTCGTTAAGCCCGTCGTTGTTCAGGTCGAAGTTGCCGTCCACGTTGTCGCTGATCACCAGGTGTTTAAAGAAATCGACATTGGTCTCGTTGCGCCTGCCGAAGCCGTCGCGGTGCACCTCGTTGGTAAGGTCGACCAGGTTAACGGCAAAGGAATTAATGTCGTTGATGTTCTGGCGGATCACCTTGTCCCGTATGTCGATAAGGCTGGCAATCTCGCCGTGGCGGATGTCCACGTCCCTGCCGGTGTCCTTCCAAACGACCTTGAAGAGGCCGTCGTTCGTCTGGTCCATCTCAACGGCCAGGGGGTGAAAGACCTCGCCCTGGACAAAGTTTTCTCCGCTGATGTACACTATGGTTTCGTCCTTGTCGCTGCGGCCCACGCTTATGTTCACCAGCTCGGACATTTTCTCGATGAGGGCGTCGCGCCGGTCCCTGAGATCGTTCGGGTTGTCCCCCAGGGCCTCTGATTTGAGTATCCGCTCGTTCAGGTCGCGGATGTCCTTGCCGTACATATTCAGCTGGTTGACCCGGGCCTCGATCTGGCGGTTGGCGTTCAGTCGCAGCTCATAGAGCTGGTTGTACGTGTAGTTGACCTCATGGGAGAGATTGATCGCCTTTTCCTTCACCACTTCCCGGGTGGAACGCTCCTCCGGATACTTGGAGAGCTCCTCCCATGACTTCCACAGCTCGTCGAGCCTGTTCCGGACCGATTCCTCCGACGGCTCGTTGTAAATGGTCTCGATCTGATACACGAACTCATTGCGCACCTTCCAGTAGCCGGCGTTGTTCTTTTCAACCATGATGCGGTCGTCGATGAAGCTGTCGCGGATGCGCTCCACCGAGGCCACCACTGAGCCCTGTCCGATGTTTCCGGGGGCATTGGACCTGTTCAGGGCCGGGACGTAGAGGGGGTCGGCCGCGGTTATGACCACCCGTTGTCGGGAATATTCCTTGTTCTCGGCGTTGGATATGTTATGACCCGTCGTGTGAAGGGCCTGCTGGTGAGTCATCAGCCCCTTTTTCCCTATTTCCAGACCCATGAAAGTTGAATGCATAGCCGCACCCCTTACGCTGTTTGATTGAACAGGATAGAATTTTTCAGTTTTTCCTCTTCTTTCCCGTTGCTACCGTAGGCCGTTTCAGTGGAGCTGGTCCTGCGCAGCCCGGAGAGAAGTATGTTGTAGTATTCCATGTTGTCGTTCATGAGGGCATGATTGGTCTCCTGGATCCTGCCGAGACGCACCATTACCTCCTTTAGGTTCCTGCCGAGGAGGATCATGTTGTCGGAAATCGGTTTTTCCGTCATGGCCGCCACATCGGAAAGGGTAACATGGCCGCTCCGGACATGCCGGTGCTTCATGCAGGCCTCGACCTGCCTGAGGCGCATAGATTCCAGCGAGGAAATCATCGACAGAACCCCCTCCTCCTCCAGCGATATCTTCTCGATGAGCTTTCCGTTATGGTCGACGATGGCGCCGGTTTTGTCTTTTTCAAGGGAGCAGAGCTTCTCAAAGAGCCCTGTTTCTTCCTTAAGTATTCTTATCATTTCAGTAATATGCTTTTCCATGGCATATCTCCGCTAGACATAATTAGATATACGTTCTCGGTTTTATATTCGGTACAAACAGGGCTTTAGATGAGAATTAATTAATGGCACAGGCTGGATTTAGAGTTGTTTCTGCTGTCTCAGAATAATTGGGAGCTGTCCCGGCGAGCAGGCGACATGGATGTCGCCGATTCCGCCGAGTAAACAGGATGTTTACACGAGGCGGACGAGCGGGATGGCTCCCAATTAATAATCGGAACCTTAACATTATAGACGTTTGATATACAAAAAGAGTCTTGACATACATATAAATTCAAGAAACTTTATTAATCACATGGATGTTTGTTGGCAAATGAACAATTTCATAGTATTGTATATATAGATTGTAAAGCATATGACCGACCCAAACAACATCATAGATTCCGCCACAGCCTCAACGATCCTGAAATGGGCCGTCGGCATTCTCATAACCGGTTTTATCGCCCAGTTCGGCAAGAAATTCGCCACGTACCTGATGGAGAAAGTAAAATCATTGCGCAAGGGGACGAAGCAGGCAGGGGAGATTGCCGGACACGGTGAAGGCGGCCACGGGGAGATGCAGCGCCATGCACGGGATCAATACATCGCCGCGTCGCAGGCCGCGGCGGAAAAGGCCAGGCTGAAGATTGAAAAAAAGAAGCTGAAGAACAGGATAAAGGGGAAGAAAAAGTAATTCCTACTGGTCTTTCTTGAGGGTCTCCAGAAATTCATCATAGTTCACCTCGCTGATGGCATCAATGGTGGTTATCTCAAAACCCACCCTGATGGTTCCGCCGTCATTGAAGACAGTATTGCGCACGGTGACCCCCATGGTGGCCTTGTTGCTGTCGGGAAGGTTGAGCTCAATGATAACCTGGGTGTCCTTGACAAAATACCTCAGCAGCCGGCGGTCCTTGAAGACGATGCCCAGCCCTTTCTTGGACACGTCTGTCACGATGAACTTGTCCTTTGCCGTTGCAAAGATGTTATCCTTCACCAGCTGGTCATTGATCATCGAGGCGAGCCGTTTTATCACCGTGAGGTGGTTCTCGTTCATCGGCTTGGTGTTGTTAACCTGGATATACCCGTAGGGTATCATGTTCTTGTACACGAAGGGAACGGAAACTTCAGAGATGAACTCCTTCTGACTGGAAAGCTTGTAATCCTTTGCGTAGATCTCATTCAGATAAAATTGTAATGCCTTTTTATCTGCCTCAGAGGGTTCCTTCCCGATTTCCTTGATCAGGATGGGACTCCATGATACCATGAAATGCTTCATTCGCGGATCTATCCTTGCCTCATTCAGGAAAACAACTTTGACCCTGTTAAACCTTCCCTTCAGGTCTCCTGCTATTTGTGATTTCAGAAGGGAGAACCTTTTTTCATTGGAATCAAGAGCGTGCTGGATCATCGATTCCGATATGAGATTGGTGGCGAAGAGGACGCTTTTGCCTTCCCCCGAACCGAGGCTGGTGCGCTCTTCCTTCCGGGCCTCGGAAATTATCTGAAACTTGATTGGGAGAAAAATAAAGGTGTCCTCATTCCCCTCGAGGCTTTTCAGGCTCGCATATATGGTATCGTCACCCATTCGGGAGAAGACAACGATGGTGTCAGGAACTTTCTTGACCCTGGGAATCCTGAAGGCGACATTGCCGCTGCTGTAGCCGAGGAACTGTATCGCGAGATCCCCGCTCTTGGTCTTTATGTAAACGTCCCGGTTGGAGAAGAATTTATTGAAAATTTCCTCGAACTGGCCCCTGTCGGTGATTGTTTTTATCGTTTCAGCCATGAATCTCCCGGTTAACACCAGAGGCAGCTATTGATGAACCGCCGCTTCAGATAATATAACTGACATTTTAAAAAAAATCCATAAAAAAATCATTATGGATTCCGCCGGCACATCTTTTCATGTTAAGCGGGGAATCCCATACCGGCAATCAAGGGTTTCTCCTGATCTCGCGGCAACAGGTTCTGTTAGAAAGTATGTCATGACGGGGTCTGACCCTCTATCCTGCCGTCAATCAGGGTTATGGTCTTTCCCGTCCTGGCCGCGATATCCCTGTCATGGGTGACGATGACGATGGTGGTGCCATCCTCCCGGCCCAGATCAAGGAGCATGTCGGTGAGCATCCGGGAATTGGCCTGGTCCAGGTTGCCCGTAGGTTCGTCGGCAAGGAGGATATCCGGCTTCCCGACTATGGCGCGCGCGATGGCGACACGCTGGCATTCGCCGCCCGAAAGCTCTGTCGGCTTATGGTGAGCGCGGTCCGCCAGATTGAAACGCTCCAGGTATGCAAGGGCCTGTGCCTTGGCCTCGCCCTTCTTTATCCTCCGGATCATGAGGGGGATCATGATGTTTTCCAGCGCGGTGAACTCGGGAAGAAGGTTATGGAACTGGAAGATGAAGCCGATGTGCCTGTTCCTGAAGCCGGAGAGGTCCTCCACGGAAAGGTTGGTAACATCCCTTCCCATCACTGTCATGGTGCCGTTCTGGAAATAATCGAG
Source organism: Spirochaetota bacterium (assembly GCA_035400945.1). Lineage (GTDB taxonomy): Bacteria > Spirochaetota > UBA4802 > UBA4802 > UBA5550 > RBG-16-49-21. Next base: position 13,112 of record DAONAJ010000046.1, on the reverse strand, counting down.
GCACCCGATGATGTTGAGGAGGGTCGACTTGCCAGCCCCGGAGGGCCTACGATCGATATGATCTCCCCCTTCCCTATTTCCAGGGAAACCCCCTTGAGGACCGGGAGCGCGCTCCTTCCGAAGCCATATATCTTTTCCAGGTTTTCAGCTTTTACTATTATGTTGCTTTCCATCAGTTAATCCTGTGATACAAGTGCGAAACCGGTACCGGGCAATTCGACGCCCGTCATTCATACCGTATGGTTTCCACCGGCTGAAGCCGGGAAGCGCTCCAGGCGGGGAAGATAGCCGCCACGGTGCATAGAAACACGGCGATTATGGCTATGAACACCACCAGCTCCGGGTTCACCTCGGTCGGGATGCCTTCTATATAGTAAACATGGCTCGGCACCAGGTTTATCTTGGTGTAGAGGCCCAGGTTGAAGAGGGCGTAGACGCTCCCCATAAAGCCGTTGATCGCGTCCTCGATCCACCGTATGATGGCGTCGAGGTTGAGGGCGGCGGCAATGCCGCAGACGACCCCCAGGAACGACCCGATGATGCCGATGAAAAATCCTTCCAGCACGAAGATGACCATGATGGAATTCGGCTTTGCCCCCATGGATTTCAATATGCCCACCGCTTTCCGCTTTTCCATGACCACCATGACCAGTGTGCCCATGATGGTGAACCCGGCCGACACGATGACCAGGAAGAGGATGATCATCATGATCAGCTTCTCCAGCTGAAGGGCGTAGAAGAGGTTGCGGTTCTTCTCCTCAGCGGTCATGGTGAGGTACTCGTACCCGAGGAGGGCATTAATACGCTCGGATACCCTGGAAGCCCGGTAGACGTCCCGGATCTTGATGCCAATGCCGGTCACCGCGTCCCCTATCTCGAAGAGGCGCTGCGCCTGCGGGAGGGAAAGGATGACAAGTTTGGTATCGTAGTCGTAATATTCTGTCTTGAAAAAGCCGATGACCCTGAACTGCTCCATGCCGGGGGTGAGGCCCGTCCTGACAGTAAGGGCGCCCTTAGGCACGATCAGCTCAATGTAGTCGCCGATGATGATATTGTTGTTGGTCGCCATCTCCTGGCCGATAAAGGCTGTCGGGGTGTTGAAAAACTCGGCCCTGGTCCTGTCCGAAAGGCGCCGCGGCCCCTTTTTCTCAAAGTTGTCCCTGTCCTTGATAATGAACTTGGACACGTCGCCGGGGATGACGCCGTGCCGGCCGATGCCGCGCACCATGACCGGGGAGATGCTTGAGCCGATGCGCACCAGTCCCTGGGACATGATGTAGGGGTCGGCGGAGCGCACGTCCTCGACGGTCTTTATCTTCTTCACCAGGGCCTCGTAGTTCCGTATCCCGAGGCCCTCCCCCGGCCCGTACATGTTCTGCACGGTCACGTGGGAATCGACATCGAGGATCTTGTCCTTGATGGCGGCCTGGAAGCCGTTCATGACCGAAAGGACCACGATGAGGATGAAGACCCCCAGGAACACGATCAGAATCGAGAGAAGCGTGTTGGTGGACACGATGCCCTGGCTCTTTTTCGATTTCAGGTAGCGAAACCCTATGAACAATTCGTACAGGCTCATTGCGCAGACCCGCCCCCTACCGCTCGATCCTGATGATCTTCCGGTTCCACATGAGCCAGCCCTTCCTGGACCGGTCATTGTCGACATAGTTGATGAAATCGACGTCGCCCCTGAGGAGCCTCAGGGGCTTCCGGTCCCGCCTCCGTATTTCCGAGCATTCAAACTGGACGTTCCGCTTGATGTAGGATTTTCCCAGGTGGTCCTTGAGGACGTTCTTCTCGTTCAGCTTTTCGACATCGGTCACCATGAGGTCAGCGTAATAGGTATCGCGGAACATCTCCCGGAACACGCCTTCGCTCTTGGGATAGGCCTCGCAGGCGGCGTAATCGGCGTAATTGAGGCTTTCAATGGCCCGGGCCCATTTGGCAAAGATATATTCAGGCTCGGCGAATTTCTTCTCCTTCTTGCAGGAGAAAACCGCCAGGGTCAGGATCAGCACCGGCACCAGCACGATAGTTTTTTTCATCAAAGACTCCGATACTCACAAAATAACAACAATGTTTCACAATGTCATTGTGAAAGCTGTAAAACAATCTTAATAGACCCCCCTGTCCGCCTGAAGGGCATGGATCAATATACTTCTGATGATTAAATCACCCGCCTGACTACATCTATTCGCTTCATTAACCATTTATTGTTATACTACTATTTCCTTCGTGCCCCCGGGGGCAGGGGGTCATCGCAATGGTCATACTGACAGTTTCAATCCGGATAACCATAAATCCAATCAAACCTGCCCATAATGGGTCAACCTCCGGTCCCGTCAAGAGGGTTTTGTCCGTTCCACGGCGAATATTTGCGGTCCACGGCAAAACGGCATGGCGGCGCCACCAGCGGCAGCCCCACCACTCCGATGCAGGAGGCGGCGCTCCATTCGTCGGGAGGCGGGTCCTTTATCAGCACAAGGTAGAATACGGCATCCTTGAAGTCGACGGCACCGGACCGGTCTTCGATGCCGATCTTCGCGAACCAGGCTTCTCCGCCCCTGAGGATTCCGCTGCCCAGGACCTCAACGCCGCCTGCCCTGTTCCTGATAACCTTGTAATTGACATAGGCGGATTCCTTCCGGAAGGGCGACAGCTGGATTCTGCAGAACGCATCGTCAGATGTCCTCGCCGCGATCCAAACGCTGCCGCGCTCGGTGGGCACCCGAAAGCGCCCCGCCTGCTGAAAACTGTTCTCCTTGAGCTCCTCGGCCGGGTCCTCCGGCCGCGTGTCCCCGTCTGCATAGTAGAGCGAGGTGGTTATCACGCTTTCGGCGCTCCCGTCCCTTCCGTACCATAGACCGCAGTAGGCAAACTCGTCGCGGAGCTTCTTAATATCGATAAAGAGGGAGTCGCCCTCGATCCCTTTGAAATCGTCCGCCCTGACTTTAATAGTGTCTTCCATTATCATGATTGTTACCAAATTATTCCTGCAGCATCCCCAGTTCCTTCTCACCGAATACCTGGGCAGAGAATTTCTCGATCTTGGTTCCCTTCTGCTGCCACGCGTTGCCGGGAAGGCCCGCCTTGTAGCAGGTGTTGATGAGGAATGTCTCCAGGTCCCATCCCTGCTCGGTGGGTACCTGGGGCAGCAGGAGCCCTGAATTGAAGCCGCGGGAGATGATCAGGCCGTCCCTGCCCACCTTGATGTCAGAGACGCTTTCAACGGTTTCAATGGGCGACAGGACCGAAATCTCTATGTCGGCCTTCTCCAGCTCATCCCTGGTCAGCGGCGGGAAGCGCGGGTCCTTGAAGGCCGAGGCCTTTGCCATGTCGATGATGGTCTCAGGGATGTTCTTCACGCCCTTGATGTACCCGATGCAGCCCCTGAGGCGGCCGCTGATATGGAGGGTCACGAAGGCACCGCATTTTTCCTCGAAAATGGCGTCGGAAAATTCCAGCTTTTCGCCGGACGCCACTCCCAGCGCCCCGGCGATGGTGTTTCTCGCCAGTTTCAGGAGCTTTATCTGTTGTTCCTTGTTAAGTTCAACCATGGCGTCGCCTCCGGCGGATGGAACATGCGCCCATGCTGTACAGGGGGCATGCGTCCTTTAATAGTTTGCATTATTAGTTTCCGTGCAGGATTGTCAATTCAATTTGATGTGTTGATCCGGAACGGTTCGGGCAAGGGATAGGGTGGGAGCGCGAATGGGGAGAGGGGAAGTCACCCCTCTTCCTCTCGTAATCCCGACCCGCTCTGGGTCAAATACCCCTGCCCCCGGAGGGGGCAAAATCCGCACCGATAGTTATCGGCAATTTATCTGATAAGAAAATTATTGATTTTTACTAGTGAAGAATTATATTAGATTAATTCAACAATAGGGAATACAATCTATGAAACAAAACCCGATCTATAAACCCTTCATCCCCGTGGCGCTGGCCATTTTAATAATCGCGCCCCTTACCTGCCGCTCCGAACCGCAGGTCAAAGCCACATTACCCCCGGCATCGTTCATCTATTACACCGACGCCCGGGGCGTCTTCACCCTGGCCCCTCCCCCGGCATCGACCGGGTACCTGCTCCCACTCCGGGGCACCTGCTCCCTTCCGGCCATGATGGTGCAAGTCAAAAAGAAACAGGGCGGCTCGCCGGTCAGGCAGATCGCCCACGCCATGAAGGGTTCAAGGAATTTCAATTTCCGGTATGTCATCAAGGACGGAGCCGGCGACTATGAAGTGACCATTTACGGTAAAAAGACCCTCGGCTCCCTGAGCCTGAACGGCCTGTGCTCCTTCACAGTGCGCTCCGACGCCGACCTGCCGAAGAACTTCGGCGGCCTTGACATCAGCGGGAGCATCCTGGCCTATGTGAAGCGGGTCATGGGAAAGACCGTGGGTTCCGGCGAATGCTGGGACCTGGCCCAGGAGGCCCTGGACGGCACCGGCGCAGACTGGAGCCGCCCCTTCCAGTTCGGCCTCCCCCTGGATCCGGAACGGGACGAGGTAAAGGCCGGCGACATCATCCAGTTCAAATCGGTCAGGATAGAAAGAAAGCTTGATAACGGCGGCAGGTTCTTCCACACCATGGGCGCGCCGGACCATACGGCCATCATCATCGGCGTTGAAGGAAAGAAACAATACCGGCTGGCCCACCAGAATTCCGACGGCAAGCGGTATGTCATCACGTCGGAGGTGGACCTCAACTACATGACAGCGGGTACATTCTGGATCTACCGTCCCGCGGCGGGGATTATTCCGTAGGCGCGGTTACGTGGCCGCGCCTGCGTGGAAAGACCCGCCCCCTCCGGGGAACGGGGGGGGGCAAAATCTTATCTGTATTTCTCCTCGATCATCTTCCGCTCCTGTTCCGGCAGGGAGCTGATATAGCCCTTCCATCCCGGGCAGTACCGGATGTGCCATTTCCACAGACGACCCGATAGCGAAGTCGGGTCCTTGTCGTAATTCTTGCGGGCCGGGCAATCAGCGCAGGCTTTATCTCCCGTGTCGCTGCCGGTGCAGCTCAGGCCACCGGATACCAGCGCGAAGACCGCGATGATGCCGGCGCCGGAGAGGCGCAGGTATTCCATTCTGGTCACTTTTGCATCAGGATCCTTCATAACGAATATCCCCCCTGTTTATTCTTTACTTCACGAAGGCAGCGGCAAGGTACCCCACCACCTGGTCCTTGGTACCGGCCGTGTCACCGGAATTGGCGTATTTTAAAATATCCACTTTCGCGGCCCCCAGAAGCCGGCAGAGCACCATCCCGGTCAGTACCGGACCTTCGCCGCAGGCCTCGGCCTTGCCGGCCGAAATGATGTCCTGGACTTTCCGTTCATCAAAAGTCTTCAGCGCCTCGCTGAACTGCCTGTCAAGGGTCTGCGCCGTGTTGTACGAGTGATAATGGGACAGGTCCGTTGATATGACCACGGCGAGCCTGCGCGTTTCTCCCGCCAGGGCGGCATGGATCCCTTCCGCTATGGCGCGGCAGATGGCGAGGTCAACGGTCCCGACGATAATGGGGACCAGGCTGAAGCCCTTCAGCACCTTCTGCAGAAAGGGCACCTGCACCTCAAGGGAATGCTCGAGCTCATGGGCCTCCTTGATGACGCCGAAATAATCTCGGTCCTTGAGGCGCGACCCTATCTCGGCGTCGATGGGCACGTCGCCCAGGGGCGTTTCAAAGACTCCTTCGGGAAGGATGGCGGCGCCGTTGAAGCGCGCCCGGTGCGACGGCGCCAGGACAATGACGAGCTCCGTGTCCGGGGCGAGTCGGTGAAAGGAGTAGGCGGCAACCGGTCCGGAGTATACGTATCCCGCGTGGGGCGAGATCACGCCGATCACCTCGCCCTCCGGGGAAGGCCCCTGCGCCTCGGTAAGGTACGAATCGATCATCACCCCGAGACGCTGCGAATTTGAAGGATAGAACGATCCTGCCACCGCCGGTTTTCTACGGTACATACCACACCTCCAGTTACTGGGTTATCAGGTATCGGGGAAGCCGCGCCTCGATCTCGTCAACGATGCGGGCCGCGACCTCGTGCTTGGATATGAGAGGGAGATCCTTCCGCGTTCCGTTCCGGAAAAAGATGGTAATGATGTTGGTATCGGAGCCGAAACCGGTCCCTTTCTGGGACACGTCGTTGAGACATATCATGTCAAGGTTTTTCTCATTGAGCTTCCGGATGGCGTATTCCTCCAGGTTGTTCGTCTCCGCGGCAAAGCCGACGGTGAAAACGGCGCCGATGCGGCCTTCCCGCTTCATCGCGGCCACTTCCTTGAGGATGTCCGGGGTTTTCTTCAGCTCCAGGACGAGGTTCTCGTCCGATTTTTTTATTTTCATCTCCGCCCGGGATACGGGGGAATAATCGGCGGGGGCTGCGGCCATGATGAGGACCGCGTTTTCGCACAGCTCGCGGGCCACGGCGTTAAGCATGTCCATGGTGCTTTCCACCCCGACGCAGCGGTATTTCTTCGCGCTCACCAGGGACGGGTCTATGGGGCCGTGGATGAAGACCGTCTCCCGGGCCCGCCCGGAGCAGACATCGGCTATGGCCACGCCCATCTTCCCGGTGGAGGGGTTAGATATGAACCGAACGGGGTCGAGCCATTCCCTGGTCGGCCCGCCGGTGATAATGGCTTTCCGCTCACTTAATTGCATTGACCGCGGCCCTGTAGATTTCATCAACATCGGCGAGCTTCCCCATTCCCTCGTCGCCGCACACCACTTCGCCCGAGGCGGGTTCGATGAAGGTAACGCCCCACCCCTTGAGTATCTCGATGTTTCTCCTCACGGCCGGGTGGAGGTACATGTTCGGATTCATTGCCGGGGCGATCATCACCGGGCAGGTGACCGAAAGGAACGTGGTTGACAGCAGGTCATCGGCTATGCCGCCGGCGAACTTGCCGATGATGTTGGCCGTGGCCGGGGCCACCAGGAAGAGGGACGCATCGGCCTTCAGCTCGATATGTCCCATCTCGCGGCGCTCCCGGGAATACTGCGCGCTGTACACGGGGTTGCCGGACAGGGTCTCCAGCGTAAGGGGCGAGACCAGGTGCAGGGCGTTTTCCGTGACGACCACGTTTACCGAGTATCCCCCCTTGACGAAGAGCCTGATGAGGTCGCAGGCCTTGTAGGCGGCAATTGACGACGATATGCCCAGTATGATTTTTTTCATTGGCGTTTGAACATCCTTTCAATATCGCCCCTCTCCATCCTGTAGACGAAGGGCCGGCCGTGGGGGCAGACCAGCTGGCGCTCTTTACCGAACAGTTCCGCCACCAGGGTTTCCATATCCCGTTCCGTCAGGCGGTCGCCGGCGCGCTTCGCCCCGTGGCATGCCACGGTCGCCGCGATCCGCTCCCGCACATCGGAAGCCCGGTATTCACCCCGCACCGACTCCAGAAAATCCGCCACCAGGTCAGCGGCGTCCGCGTCCCGGGCGACTGCCGGCATTGAGGATATCTTTATTGAATTATCAGAAAAATCCTCAATGTCAAACCCATTTTCAGAAAATATGTCAATATTTTCCATGACCAGGGCGTGATCCTCAATTGACAGCTCCATGATGCGGGGAAAAGCAAGGCGCTGGCTTTCCGGGGTCTCCCCCCCGGCCAGCAGTGCGTCGTAGAGAATGCGCTCGTGGGCGGCGTGGAAATCGATGAAATAGAGATGGCCCTCTTTTTCGAGGATGATATAGGTGCCGAAGGCGACGCCGATGACGCGGTGCTTCCTGTATTCCTCGATGTCACGGTACAGTTCCGCCGCATCCCTCACGTAGCTTCCCGGGGACAACCCGTCCCCTTCCCTGCCTGTCGTTCCCCCGTAATTTTCACCAAACATCAGGTGACCCCCTGAATCCCCCGGAGGGGGACATCCTGGAACATTGTTGATTGAAGAAGACCCCCCTGGGAAGGTTGGGGGGCGCCGGTACTCGGATTCTCCCGGCGCGAACACACCGCCGGGGACCCGGTGCTCGCGGCTCACCGCTTTTTCGCCCAGGGCCAGGATGAGGCGGTCGATGTAATGGCTGTCGAAAAGCTTCACTTCCTTTTTCGCCGGGTGGATATTCACGTCCACCAGGCGCGCGTCGATATCGATGAAGATGATCCCCGCCGGGTATTTGCCCCGGGGGGCCACCGCCTCGTAGGCCTTTGACAGGAGAAACCCCAGGTACCGGTATTCCACGGGCCGGTTGTTCACGTAGAGCAGCTGCATGGCCCGGTTCGACCTGAGGTAGTGCGGCTTTGACAGGAATCCTTTCATGGAGACCTTGAGGTCCTGGAGCTCGACCCGGTAGAGATCGTCCATGATCGAGGCGCCATAGATCTGTCCCAGTCTCTCCTCGATGCCCCCGGCCGCGTTCAGCGTGACCTGGCGGACGTCATCCACGTCCAGGGTGAAGGCGATCTCCGGGTGGGGAATGGCCAGCTTCACGAAGATCTCCCTGATGAAGCGCGTTTCGGTCCGGACCGCCTTGAGAAATTTCTTCCGCGCCGGCACGTTGTAGAAGAGATTTTCAACAATGACCGTGGTGCCGGCCGGACCCGCGTAGTCGCCCGCCTCGACGCTGCCGTCCGCGCCGGCGAGGCGGGCGCCGGTTGCCTCGTCGGCCCGCCTCGACAGGATGGTGAGGCGCGACACCGAGGATATGCTCGAAAGCGCCTCGCCGCGGAAGCCGTAGGAGGTTATTGACTCGATGTCGTGGATGTCCCCGATCTTGCTGGTGGCGTGCTCCATCACGGCGAGGGGAACGTCGTCGCGGTGCATGCCGCGGCCGTCGTCACGCACCGTGATCTTGCGCAGGCCCCCTTCGAGCACCTGCACGTCCACGTGGGAGGCGCCGGCGTCGATGGAATTTTCCACCAGCTCCTTTATGACCGAAAAGGGGCCTTCGACGACCTCGCCGGCGGCGATCTTCTTCTTGACGCTGTCAGGGAGCAGCCTGATCCGTTCCATGGCCCGGTCTGTCATTATGATTGCAGCCGCCGCACCAGTTCGGGGAGAGTGTCGCCGGTCTTCCCCTTGACGAAGATATCAGTCGCGTAGGACGTCAGGCCGGTCTCCTCCAGGTTGAATTCAATGATCATCGCCCTGTTCTGCTTGGCGATCAGTGGTATGCCGGCGGCGGGATATACCACCGCCGAGGTGCCGATCACCAGGACCACGTCCGCTTTCCGGGCCGCTTCCTCGGAGCGTAACGTGGCCTCACGGGGTATCGATTCCCCGAAGAGAATGACCGTGGGCTTCAGCACCGTGCCGCACTTTTTACAGAGGGGGGATATCCGCGATGAGACCACGGCGTCGACGTCGAAATCACCCTGCCCGTACACCGTCCCGCAGTGGAGGCATTCGAGGCGGCTCACGTTGCCGTGGTATTCCACCACGTTGACGCTCCCCGCTTCCTGGTGAAGGTTGTCGATGTTCTGGGTTATCAGGCAGGCGAGCCTTTTCATTTTCTCAAGCTCCGCCAGGGCGGCGTGGCCCGGGTTGGGCCTGGCGGTCCTGACGAGGTCTATCATCTCGAAGAGCATGCGCCAGACCTTTTCCGGATTTGAATAAAAGACATCAATCGTGGCATATTCGCCGGGATCGAACTTTTCCCACAGGCCTCCCCTGCTCCTGAAATCGGGAATGCCGCTTTCCGTGGAAATGCCCGCACCGGTAAGGGCGATGACATGTTTCGCCCTCTTAATGGCCTCCGCGGCCCTGTCAATGTTGTGGTCCATGGCGGTTACCCTTTTCTGATGTGCGCCTTTTCAATCCGGAAGGACGGATACCGTCAAATTCCGCCGGAACAAAATAGTTTTGTCAAGAAATTATATCTTGACACCGGAATTCAATGTTTTGAATATTATGGGTGTCTTGATGCGGGCGTCCGGAACGATGGATTCCCGTTTCTATGTTTCCGGGTCCTAACAACAGGAAAGCAGGGGGAGCGTTCCATGAATTGCGATTGCGGCGGCGCACTGATAGACGGTAAGAGCTCATATCGCGTGAGCAAGAAGCATTTTTCCCTTATCATCGACAATATCCCCGCCTTCAAATGCACCCGGTGCGACAAGGTACTCTATGCCGAAGAAACCGTGGACAAGATCCAGCAGCTGGTAAACCGCATCGAGCGCGACACCAAGGAGATCGTGACCGGCAAGCCATCGACCAACCTGTACGACTACTGACAGCGTACCCGCTGACGCCCCGCCGGCGCGCAACCGAGAATTACCAAGGAGAACCCCAATGAGAGTCAGATTCGCCCCGAGCCCCACCGGCTTCCTCCACGTGGGAAATGCCCGGACGGCCATAATGAATTATCTTATCGCGAAAAAAAACGGCGCGACCTTCGTGCTCCGCATCGAGGACACCGACATGGAGCGGAGCACGAAAGAATCCGAGCTGTCGATCTACCAGGACCTGACATGGCTCGGCATATCGTGGAACGAGGGCCCCGACAGGGGGGGCGATTACGGCCCCTACCGCCAGTCGGAGCGCTTCGACATTTACCGGAACTACACCGAGAAGCTCATCGCCGACGGCAGCGCCTACTACTGCTACTGCACCAAGGAAGAGCTGGACGCCATGAAAAAAGGCGCCGACGGCGAGGCAGAATCGTACACCTACAGCGGCCGCTGCCGCAACCTCACCGCGGAGGAGCGGAAGAAGCTCGAGGCGGAGGGACGGAAACCCACGGTGCGGTTCCGGGTGCCCGATAACACCTCCATCGTGGTCAATGACCGGATCAAGGGCCTCGTGGAGTTCAACAGCAGCAATATCGGCGGCGACTTCATCATCATCAGGTCCGACGGCGTGCCGGTCTTCAACTATATCGTCATCATCGACGACGCGCTGATGAAGATCAGCCTGGTCATCCGGGGCGACGACCACCTCTCCAACACGCCGAAACAGCTCCTGGTGGCCCGCGCCCTGGGCCTCCCCGAGCCGGAATACGCCCACCTGCCCCTCATCATGGGGCCTGACCGTTCCAAGCTCTCCAAGCGTCACGGCATCACCTCGGTGGAGATGTACCGAAGGCAGGGCTACCTGCCGGAGGCGCTGATGAACTACATGTCCATGCTCGGATGGGCCTCGGAGAGCGGGGACGAGATACTTCCCCTTGACGCGATCATCAGCCAGATCGATTTAAAAAAGCTCTCGAAGAACGCCCCCATCTTCGACTTCCAGAAGCTGAAGTGGATGAACGGGATGTACATCCGGGAATACCCGGTGCCGGCCCTGACCGATCTTTTTATCCCCCACATCAAAGAAGCAGGGTATACCATTGATTCCATCGATCGCGCCACCCTCGAGGCTATCGTGACCATAGTCAGGAAATCATGCGAGCTCCTAACCGACATTGGCGGCCTCATCGGCATATTCCTCGACGAGGTGAGCGAGCCGGACGCTGACGCGGACGCCATGCTCAGGACCGAGGAAGGGAAGCTGGTCATCGCGGCCGCCCGGGACCTGTTCCAGTCGGAGCTCAACGCCGGGAATTTCGCTTCCGCGCTGGTCAACCGGGTCAAGGAAAACACGGCCCTCAAAGGAAAGAGCCTCTTCATGCCCCTCCGCGCCATCATAACCGGCAGGCAGAAGGGCCCGGAGCTCGACCAGTCCATGCCGGTGATCGGCTTCGAAAAATGCAGGAAGAGGACCGAGTACTGCTATGAACGGTACTGCAAATAACCGGGGTAAGAACAGGGCAAGGAATAGAGCCATGAAAAAACTGCTGGTTTTAACCATCATACTCTTCGTGTCAGCGGGCGCGTGCCGCAAAGGTGCCGAAGAAATACCGTCCGGGACCTGGAAGTACCGCCTCCTGGTGAACGGCGCCCCCATCGGCAGGGCCGTTGTAACCAACCGGATCGTGAACAACAACTGGGTCTCCACCACCGACATGGAGATGGACGCCGGGTACGTCAAGAACACCTCCCGGCAGATCATCACCGAGACACTGGAATTCAAGCCGGTGAAGATGGAAACGTACAACAGGACCATCCAGAATGACCAGGTGAGCGAAGTCAGGACCATCGCCACCTTCAACGGCAGCAAGGTAGAGCTCGAAACCGGCGAAGGGAAATCAACCATCACCATTGCAAAACCCTTCATCCTGGAAGGAAATTACTTCATGAAGGAGCTCATCAGAAACGAATTCAAGGCCGGGACAATCATCAGGAACCATGTCTACGAGCCGTCAGTTGATACCGAGGAGCCGGTGCTGGTCCTGGTAAAGGTCCTGGGCAGGGAAGACGTGAGCATCAAGGGTAAGACCAGGAACCTGATACACCTCGGTTTCTCCATAGAAAACCTGAAAAACATCGATTCATATATCGACAATGACGGCATCACCCGGAAGACGGTCATCACCATGCTCAACAACAGGCTGGAGCTGGTGCTGGAGTAAAGTATTGACACCCCCCTGTCCCCCCGAGGGGGCACGTCACATCCACAGGATGTCATTTCGACAGATGCAGCGAGGAGAAATCCGGAATTTCATGATAAAAAAACTATCAATATCCACCCTGATTATAATCCTTTTCATCCCATTACTTCATTCCGCCGACCCCTTCAACTATACCATGGAGGTAAAAAACTTAAAATCTTCGGTTTACAGCGAAAAAACCTCGCGATACCGTATCGAATCATCCGATGCTGATTTCACCCTGATCAGCACGTCAAACCAGCGTATCATCGGGCAGCGCACAGGCAATCAGAAGAAAATAATCGATATTGAGACCGGACTGATCAAGAAGGTCGCGACAACCGCTGAAGAACTGTCCGGATACCTGAAGGATACCCGGTTCCTTAACATTTCCTCCCCTGAAATATCAGGCGCGGCCGCAAAGCTCAGGGACTCGGAAGATCCCATCAGCGCTGTCGAGAATTTCGTATACGGTCATATCGCGGATAAGACCCTGGGCATACCGATCGTGCCGGCGGCGCAGGTGTTCCGGATGAAACGCGGGGACTGCACCGAGCACAGCGTGCTGTCCGTGGCGCTGCTGCGCGCATTGCGCGTGCCGGCCCGCGCCGTGGTGGGTATGTATCTCTCGGAGGAATTCCTGGAAAAGCGCAATGTCTTCGTGTACCACATGTGGACGGAGGCATACTGGAA
>DAONAJ010000045.1:0-32517 GCA_035400945.1 Spirochaetota bacterium | reverse complement strand
CGGGATGTTTTTTAGAACTGAAGTGTCAGTTTTAATTGACAAATTTTTCAGGAAAATTATATTATCCTAAAATAATAATTGCCTTTTATTGTGTAATATCAATAAAGTGCATTGTGAAATTCTCTTGCTGTCTGTTCGACTAGGAGAAATTTACATTCAAATTCCATTTCTATAACAGGTTGTTATAGAATAATTTTAAACAATGAGGGGAGTTCAATAAGAAATCAAATAAGATTTTTAGACAATTACAAATTGAATACTATAAACCGTCTGGACGGTTTGTATTATTAAATTCCTTTTCCGATGAATTGTTTTGTAAATCCTGAATTCTTAATCCTTATACAAACATTATTACTGTTACAAACGATAACGGAGATATTTATATATCGCCGTTTCATTACTGAAACGCAGGGATACAGGAGAATCATTGAGATCGTATCCCGGAATAATAAAGAAGAATAACTATCAGGTCTATTATCCTGAAGAGTATTCAATCAGTCGCAAGAAAAAAAAATTTAGGAGATAATGGGTGCGGTAATGAAATCGAAACATTTAATCATTCTCAATACGTTATTGTTTACCATCTGCTTATCCGCCAACCTGTTTGCCGCCGGTTTCGCTGAAACATACGGCATGTCAGCGGAGGGGATATCACGGGGAAACGCCATGACGGCGACCGTTAATGACTGGTCATCGGTATTCTACAACGTAGCCGGTCTGGGCAGAACACAGGGCTTGACCGCTGTGCCGGCGGCCAAAGAGGGGGAAATGACGCTGAAGCTGAGAAAGGCTGAAGGCGAAGGCGGCGATTCAGGCAAAAAGGATATTTATCCCAGCCAGTTTGCCACCACCCTGCTGGTGACCATACCAAAGCTCAAGCTGAACATCCAGCGCTATAACAGGACCAGCGGCGGCACGCCGACGTACTACCCGGAGAGCACCAACGCTGCGAAAATCAATCCCTACGGGTTTCTCATCATCGGCGGCGTCCTTGATCTGAACACCATAATGAAGATGCCTGATTTCATATCCTCCGCCCGCCTGGGCATCGGGATGGGCATGAACTGGGACTTCAGCATGGTCAAGGTCAATGATATCGACCCGAGGACCCATAATTTCATCCGCTATGGCAAGGAATGCCAGAGGGCGGAGGTCTTTATCGGCGCCGGCATGGGCTTCCTCAACGACGCCTTCGGCGGCGGCCTCGGCGTTAACGTTTCCTTCCACGGGAAAGGAAAACTCTACATGGAAGCGCAGCTGACCGGCGACCCGCAGATCCCCATCGGCCAGACCAACATGGACCTTGTCATTGCCCCCGCCGCGATCTGCGGTATTTACTTCAGCCCGGGAAAATTCATCCAGGCCATCAACGGCCTCGACATCGGCGCTTCATACCGGATGGCGGCAAAGATGAAAATATCCCCCTTTGACGCGGCCGCGGGTATTCTCGGGGGCGCCATCAGCATGAACCTCATGCTGGCCATATTCGATTACTATACGCCCCATACCGTCACCACCGGCATCGCCTATTCACGTGCTGGAGTGACCGTGTCGGTCGACATTGACTACGAGATGTGGTCAAAGCACGAATTTTCCAAAATAATGGAATATCATTACTACCGGGGCCTGCCCAAGTTCCGGGACACCCTGGTATACAAGTTCGGCTTCAAGTATGATACGCCCCTCAACTGGCTCTCCGTCATGGCGGGATATTCCTACGTGCCGAGCATCCTTGACAAGAAGACCGGCACCCAGACCAGCCTGAGGGTCGGGACAACCGAGAACAAGCTTGTCAGCGGCGTATACAACCTTCTGGACAACGACAAGCACATGGCCTCCGCCGGCCTTAAGTTCACGCTCCCGAAAATGTCGCTGGTCAAGGGCATCACGGTCATCACCGTCGGGTACCAGTTCCAGTACCTCGTGCCGAAATCGGTGAACAAGAACGGCTTCAGCTACAACCTCACCACCGGCACCCTGGATGACGTCGTGCAGACCTACATGCTGAATCCCAGCTACAAATACAGCGGGATGAACCACAGTGTTGTGCTGGAAATCGGCATGAAGCTCTAACCTGCTTTACCAATGCGGACTGTATAAAAGCCGGGCATCAAGCCCGGCTTTTTATATATCGTATCCCCAAAAACAGTTATTTTGAAATAGATTTGACACAGGATGCCTCACTTTCAGTATATTATTCCTGTCATGTGGACGCGTACCTACGCGATCTTTTCAGACCAGCGGGACGGAATAATGCCAGACCTGACACACAGTGATACCCGAAAAAGCAGCTTTTTCACCGATACGGCGCCGATCCGCACCTTCTTTGCCCCCGGCAGGATAAACCTTATCGGCGAACATCTTGATTATAACGGCGGCTATGTGTTTCCCGCCGCCATTTCCCTCGGCATCACCGGCCGCCTGCAGCAGCGTGACGACGCCATCGTCCGCATCAAATCGGAACAGGCCCCCGGCGAGGTACTTGCCGACCTCGAGGGAAACATCACGTCGGGGGACGCCCCGGCGTGGGCACACTATCCCCTGGGGGCCCTGCGGTACATCCGGAAAAGCGGTTCGGCCCTGACCCGCGGGGTGAACATACTCTATTCGAGCACCCTGCCCCAGGGGTCGGGACTCTCTTCATCCGCGGCGCTGGAAGTGCTCACCTCGTACATGCTTACCGGCGCATCCATCTGGTCGGAACGGGACCGGCTCAGGATTGCCGTACTCATGAAGGACATGGAAAACGAACATATCGGCGTCCAGTGCGGCATCATGGACCAGTTTACCGTTGCCCTCGGCAAAAAAGGCCACGCCATCCTTCTCAATTCCGAAACCCTGGCGTACGACTACGTGCCGGTCAATACCGGGTCCGGCAGCTTCATCATCATGAACAGCAACAGGCCGCGCGCCCTGGCCGATTCGAAGTACAACGAGCGCCGCGCGCAGTGCGATGAGGCCCTGTCCCTGATCCGGGAGCATAAGCCGCAGTACCGCCGCCTGGCGGAAGCGGAAATCAATGATCTCGAAAGCATCCGGGACCACGTACTTGCGAAGCGCGCCCGCCATGTCATCACGGAAAACAAACGGGTCCTCGAATCGGTGGAAGCCCTCAGGGCCGGGGACCTGCGCCGCTTCGGCGCCCTCCTGGCCGATTCGCACCGGTCTCTCCGCGACGATTACGAGGTGACCGGGCCCGAGCTGGACGCCCTGGTGGAGGCCGCGGTGAAGGCGCCCGGATGCGCAGGCGCGCGGATGACCGGGGCGGGGTTCGGCGGCTGCGCCATAGCGCTTGTCGAGAACAGTCATATTGCGGAATTCGAGGCCTGGGTCAGCGACTCCTATCGGAACGCGACGGGCCTTGCGGTTGATTTTTACCGGAGCATCCTGGAAGACGGGGTGCGCGAGATGATGCCGTCACGGCAGGCTCATCATAACCATTAACAGGATCCCCTATGAACATACAAAAAGGAATCGTGCGGTACCAGTTCGGAAAACGGGAATACACCCTTGCCTTCAGGCCCGGCTCGCCGGCGCGCGGGACGGGGATGGACATCGAATCCGAATTGGTCCACCTCGATCTCGGCTGGCGGGCCACCCTCACCCTGATACCGCAGGGTACGGTCCAGGTCAGGGAAGTGTACCTTGAGACGAATTACCGCTTCACGAAGGATGACCGCATATTCTGCAACGGCTTCCAGTCCTGGACCGAAAGCCGCGAGTTTTCCGCTGACGAGCGGATCAGGAAGCTCGCCCGTTCGGCGAAGCGCTTCAAGGTCCATTGCTTCGGCGACTACCATTTTTATCCCTACACCGGCGCGAAGGGCCACCTGCACAGCTACGTGTACTGTTACATCAGGCAGAAGACCGGCGACCTGACACTCCTTGGCTCCGTCAGGGAGGATACCGGCTACACCATCTGCTCGTGCGAGACAAACAAGAACCGCATCCTAATCAGGAAAGACGTTGAGGGGCTCTCCATTTCCGGGCCGCATGCCGTCATGGACGTCCTGATACTGCAGGGGCCCAGGCGGGACGTCCTGCAGACCTATTTCGATACGCTCTGCCCCGGCCTTGAGACGAAAGACCCCGTCACCGGCTGGACCAGCTGGTATAACTATTACACGAACATATCCGAAGACATCATCACCGGGAACCTCGCCGCACTGTCGGAGAAGAACATCCCCCTTGACATCTTCCAGATAGACGACGGCTACCAGGCCGCGGTCGGCGACTGGCTCGAGGTGAAGCCCTCCTTCCCGGGGGGGATGAAGAAGATCGCCGACGCCATAAAGTCGAAAGGCTACCGCGCCGGCATCTGGCTCGCACCCTTCATCTGCGAGGAGAATTCAACCATGATGAAGAACCACGGGGACTGGCTGCTGAAAGACAACGGCGTCCCCGTGCCGGCGGGATGGAACCCCAACTGGAGCGGGACCTTTTACGCCCTTGACGTGTACAACGACGAGTTCATGTACCACATCAAGGAGGTCTTCGACACCGTCTTCAACCAGTGGGGCTTCGACATGGTGAAGCTTGATTTCCTCTACGCGGCCGCCATGGTGCCCCGGGCCGGGAAGCCGCGCGGCACCGTCATGGCCGACGCCATGAAGTTCCTCCGCCGCTGCGCCGGGGACCATGTCATCCTGGGCTGCGGCGTCCCCCTGGGGGCCGCCTTCGGCCTGGTCGATTACTGCCGGATCGGGAGCGACGTCGCGCCGAAGTGGGAGGACCGCCTCCTCGCGGCGATCAATTACCGCGAGCGGGTGTCCACGGTCAATTCCATCACCAGCACCATCGGGAGGAGCCACCTTGACGGCAGGGTATTCGTGAACGATCCCGACGCCGTCATACTCAGGGACAGGAACAACGGCCTGAGCGCCGATGAGCGCCACACCCTCTTCCTGATAAACAATATCTTCGGCGGCGTGCTGTTCACGTCCGACGACATTGCCGAGTACCCCCCGGAAACCCTCCGGCAGTACCGCTCGATCTTCCCCTTCAGGAAAAAGGAGAACCTGAGCCGCGCGTGGTCGGGCGATGTCCTGAAGGCAACCTTCACCATAGGCGATCTCAGCTACATCGCCTTTGTAAACCTGTCCACCCGCAAGGCCAAAGCGGTCCTGGACGACGGTATCTTTTTCTGCAACACCCTTGATGAGGAGAGCCGGTTCACCCCGGGCGGAACGGAAATTGTCCTCAGGGCCCATGAATCGCGGTGCTACCTGGCCGTCCGCGATGAGTTCTTTACCGTGTCCGGGACCATGGCCCACTGTTTCCCCGGAAGCGAGATCGTGTCCCTGGTACAGAAGGGTGACAATATAACCGTGACCCAGCACGGGCAGGTGAGGAACGGCAATACCGTGTATATCCGCACCCCCAACGCCGGCCAGTTCATGATAAACGGCTCGCCCGTGCAGTCGCAGAAAATACGGGACAAATTTTTCATACTCAGGGCTGAACTATAACAAACGGGAGGCCGTCATGAAACCGTTTCATCTGCCGAAGAACTTTTCCCTGGGCACCGCCACCGCGTCCCTCCAGATCGAGGGGGGCGACACGAACAACAACTGGTACCGCTGGTCGCGACAGCCGGGGCGCATCGCCGACGGGACCGACTGCAGCGTGGCCGACGACCACTGGAACAGGGTCCGCGAAGATATCGCTATCATGAAAAAGCTGAATGTTTCGGTCTACCGGATGAGCCTGGAGTGGAGCCGCATCGAGCCGTCAGAAGGAAAATTTAACAGCAAGGCCCTGGACCATTACCGCGACGAGATACGCCAGCTCAAGAAGGCCGGAATCGAGCCCTTGGTGACCCTCCATCATTTCACCAATCCCCTCTGGATGGAAGACTCCGGCGGATGGACCGCCGATACCGCCGTTGACCGCTTCGCCCGCTACACCGAGGCGGCGGTGCGCCACCTGGGCGATCTGGTGAGCGACTGGGTCACCATCAACGAGCCCAACGTGTATCTTACCTTCGGTTATGTCGCCGGGACCTGGCCGCCGGGGGAATCGAATATCGGCAGCTACATCAGGGGAGCCCGCGTGATGATACGGGCCCACATTGCCGCCTACCGCACGATACACCGGGTGCGCAGGGAAATGGGTTTCGATGACACGAAGGTAGGCGCCGCGCACCATCTCCGCCACTTCGATCCGAAAACCGGATCCGCCGGAGAGCGCCTGGCCTGCTTCCTCCAGAACCGCCTGTTTCACGAGATCTTCATCACCGGCATGTCTGAGGGGAAATACCTCCTTCCCATCGGGACGGGATACCCTCTGGGGAAAGGGAATTATCAGGATTTCTTCGGCATCAATTACTATTCCCGGGAAATGGTCACTTTCAATATTAAAAAAATAGGACAGATGTTCGGCGACATCAGCACGAAGGAAGGCGCCCCGGTAAACGACCTGGGGTGGGAGATCTACCCCGAGGGCCTGTACCGGTTCTGCGAGAAATATTATAAGCGGTTCAAATTGCCGATATATATCACCGAGAACGGGACGCCGGACCGGGCCGACCGCTTCCGTCCGCGGTATATCTACGACCACCTCTACCAGGTAAGCCGCCTCATAGAAGCGGGCATCGACGTTCAGCGCTACTATTACTGGAGCTTCATGGATAACTTCGAATGGGCCGAGGGGCTGGATCCGCGCTTCGGCCTGGTCGCCGTGGACTACAAAAACCAGAAGCGGACCATCAGGAAAAGCGGCAGGCTGTACGCCGAGATCTGCAGGCACAAGGGTGTGACCGAAGCGATGATACGAAAATACCTGAAGTGAAGGGGGGCGACCTGTCTCAGCGTGAAGAGGCTATTTCTTTCCGTGATCCGTTTTTCAGGTTTTCCAGTGCCCTGAACACGCAGTCGTAATCCCCCTTGGCGTTCCACGCTACCCACCCGCGGGCCTGCGTGGATTCCGCCGCGACTATCTGTACTTCCACGTACTTGTCGAGGGGCACGCGGGCCCATTGTATGTTATAGGGAAAGGCCTGGATGTAGGGCTGTATCCGCACCCCGGTTCCCCGCACCCTCACGATTCCCCGGTTTGTTCCGTCCTTGATGGTCTCTCCCGGGTTTGCCATCCGGTAATTGTCCCCGGTGAAATGGCTCGGATAGAGCATGGGATAGATCACCTCGACGTGTTTCGCGAAATTCTCCACCTTCTGGCCGATGATATCGTCCCGGTTGTACACGACCCGGCCGAAGAGATCAGCCGAAAGCTTCACGCCTCGCTCCTTCGTGATGAGCCGCGCCCTCCTGAGAAGATCGTCTACAAACCCGTACTTCGCCGACAGGGCGTAATAGGGCGCTCCGTCCGGGAAGCGGATGTAATCGAGCTGGACCTCGTGGAACCCGGCGCCGGCGGTCTCTTCAATGACGCCGAAGAGGCGCTTCATATACCCGTCAGGGACCGGCAGGGACTTAAGGCCGTCCTGGAAGCACACGATCCGCCCGGCGACGTAGACGCCCCTTCCCCTGAGATAATCGATCACTTCCCGGCTGATCCGGGTCCGGTGCGCCCCGAAGGGATGAACGTCAAGCACCACCATGTTGATGCCGAGGGGCCTTCCCCGCTCCATGACCGACCGGATATACTCGATGCTGTTGGCCTGCCGGTTGGGGATGTACAGGCCGCGCATCGCGCCGTTCCCGGCAGAACGGCCGGCGGCAGAGGCGCAGTCTAATAATGTCAGCGTTGCAAGGATAGATATCAACGAGAGTCGGATCAGCGTATTGCCCATGGGTTTCCCTTCCAGAATGAAATGGCCTGTCGATTTGCTTCATCCTGGATGCCGCCGCCATCCTGTCAAAAATTAAATTTTTTTAATTGTCATTTTTTCATCTCCGCCGCGCGCTCGCCGAGCGTCTTTATCAGGGCGGCCTCGTCCTTCGGGAAGGTTATCATCATCACCAGGAGGCCCACGCCGCAGACGAGCCAGAAGAGGTTGGCGATGTTGAAGGCCCAGAGCCTGCCGAACTGCACGATCAGGAGGCTGATGACGACCGGGCCGACCCCCTTGCCCAGGTTGTCGGTCAGGTTGAAGAGGGAGAATATCGACCCCCGCGTTTCCGGCGAGTTCACGTTCAGGAGCATGGCCCGGACGTTGGGGCCCGTGATGGAGACCATGAACCCGGTGATGAAGCCGAGGATGAGGGGCCCCGCGGCGCTCGGATCGGCGACCCCGGCCTGCGACGGGTAGTTGAGGAGCAGGGCCATGGGAATGATCCCGAGCAGGGTGCTGGTGCCGCACAGCAGGGGCAGGTATTTCGCATTGATGTTATAGAGCCGGTTTCCGGCCAGGCCGCCGAGGAAGCCCCCGAGGATGGCGGCGGCCCCGACGGCCATGACGATGAGGGTCGCCACCTCCACCGAGTAGCCCTTGTCCTGGGAATAAAAATCGTTGAGGAATATGAAAAAGACCCCCCAGGGCACGGTGCCGGGAATCCCCTGGACAAAGACCATGATGTTGCTCTTGATTTTAAACAGGTCGCGGTATCCCCTCCAGTTGATCTTCCCGGTATAGGCCAGGCCCTTTTCGATCAGCTCCTTCAGGCTATCCTCCGTAATTCCCCGGGCCGGCTCCTTAACCGTGAGCAGGAAGAGGATGCAGAGGGCGAAGTTCGGCAGGGCCACGATGATGAAGGGAAGCCGCCATCCCATCGCCGGCCCCATGAAACCGGCCAGGAGCTGTCCGGCGGCAATGCCCAGCCCCTCGGCAAGTCCTATCCATGCCGTGGCGGAGGCCCGGTTGCCGTGGGAGAAATAGTCACCGATCATCGAATAGGTGAGCGGAAGGGCCCCGCCGATCCCGATGCCGGTGAGGGCGCGCATCCAGAAGAGCTGGTCATAGTTCTGCACGAACCCGGTCATGAGGCACGGTATCTCGCCGATGACGATGACGATGAGGAAGAGTTTCTTCCGCGAGACGAGGTCGGTGAGATACCCGATCCCGAGGGTAATGACGCTGCCCAGTATCCAGAACACCGCGGAGATGTCGCCGCCCAGCATGACATCGCGCTGCACGTCGTTCAGGCCCAGGTCGCGGGCGATCTGCGTCAGGTTCGGCGCCATCAGGTTCTGGTCGGCGAAGAGGAACAGGTTCATGAAGGCGAGGAGGACCACCGCGTACAGTTCCTTACCGGCAAAGCGCGCTTTTTCTTCCATGGGGTACCTCCGTTTGGGATGACCGTGGCATACCATGGCTCAGGTGTTTTGTCAATTATATATCAGGATGCGGATATAGCGCCGGGAGAAATTCCTCCGCCGGCGCCCCCGCATCAACCATCAGTCATGATCAGGCCGTTAATTCCGGATTTTTTCCATCACAATTACTTCATACGGTCTCAAGGCGACGCTGTCCGCAGGATTATCCTGCCCCGCTTTTTTCTCCGTCCCGCAGAGAACCCGCCACGAAGCTTCTCCCATTGCGGCGGTTTTATTCCTGTCCGAGAAGTTCAATGCCACGAATATTGTTTCGCCATCCTGCTCCCTGAGGTAGGCCAGCACGTCCGGGTCGTCTCCGACAAACCTGAAGGCGCCGCGGTGAAGCGCCGGGCGCTCCTTCCTGAGGCTGATCAGCGCGCGGTACCAGCTGAGGATCGAGCCGGGATCCTCCTCCTGGAGAGCCACGTTCACGGAGCGATAGTCATCGGCGACCGGGAGCCACGGCTCAGCCGAGGAGAAGCCGGCGTTCTTTTCAGCGGACCACTGCATCGGCGTCCGTTCCGGGTCCCGCCCTTTGTTGAAGGGCCAGTATTTTCTGCCCACCGGGTCCTGTATCTGCCGCCTGATGATCCGGCCGTTCTTCATGCCGATTTCCTCCCCGTAATAGAGGAAGGGAGTTCCCCATGCCGTGAGGAGAAGGGCCGCCAGGAGCCTGGCCTTTTTTTCGCCGTCCCTGCCCCGGCACCACCGGGTGACGCTCCGCGGCTGGTCGTGGTTGTTCATGACCAGGGTCGGCCATCCCCGCCCGGGCATGGCGGCATACCACTCCTCAAGGCAGTCCCGGAAGCGCCGGGCCCCGTATCCCGAAAAGAGGAGAGAAAAATCGAAGGCAAGGTGGAGCTCGTCCGTGCCGCTTCCGATATATGACGCGGCCGTCTTCACGCTGTCCGGGGACGCGATGTAGGTTTCGCCCACGCCCATCCGGTCATCATATTCGTCGAGGACCTTCCGGAATTCCCTCAGCACATCATGCAGCTCGGGCCGGTTCTGGTCATACACGTGCGTCTGCAGATCGTAGGGCCGCGGCGCGTTGGGACCCCAGCCGAAGGGGTTGTTCCTGAAGAGCGCGTCCTTCACGTACCAGCTCACCGCGTCCAGGCGGAAGCCGTCCACGCCCCGGTCCAGCCAGAAGCGCACGTCATCGAAGACCGCCTTCCTGAGGTCCGGGTTCCGCCAGTTAAGGTCCGGCTGTTCTTTAAGGAATGAATGATAATAATACTGTTCCGTGGCGTCGTCCCACTCCCAGGCCCTGCCGCCGAAGGCGGCCATCCAGTTGTTGGGTGGCTTCCCGTTTTTCCCGTCGCGCCAGATGTACCAGTCCCTCTTCGGGTTCTCCCGGGACGACCGGGACTCGACGAACCAGGGGTGAAGGTGCGACGTGTGGTTGATGACCAGATCCATGACGATCCTGATGTTCCGCCGGTGCGCTTCGGCGATGAGGCGGTCGCAGTCGCCGAGGGTGCCGAAGACCGGATCGATGCCGCGGTAATCGGAGATATCGTACCCGAAGTCGTACATCGGGGACGTGTTCACGGGGGAGAGCCAGACCGCGTCCACGCCGAGGCGGGCCAGGTAGTCCAGCTTTTCGATGATGCCGGGCAGATCTCCCACGCCGTCGCCGCTGGCGTCATAGAAGCTGCGCGGATAGATCTGGTAGATAACGCCATGCTTCCACCAGGTGAAACCGCTTGAATTATCCATGCTCAAACCCCCGCACAGGTTTTTATGCATACTATCCTGAAATCAAAGATAATGCAAGTTTAAATTAATACATCACAAACCAATACCGTTGTTGTCTTCCTGCGCCAGGACCGATGATGCGGACAACTACCTTCCGCTAAGATCATGGGACAAGGCGGCGTGGATTACCGAGGCCGCCGGAGCGATCCGGGACTGACTTTATCCGCGCATACGGGCCCCTCACCCCCGACTAGGATTACCGGGGCTTCATCGGACGCATGGATATCGCGTATCCGAAACGTGCGGCCCTGTCGGCTACGAAGCCGCTGGCGCTCCTGGAATACGGCATAGCGGAGGCCCGGATCCTTATCATCCCGGCGCGCTGACACTCCTCCCGCTGCAGATGAATACCATGAATGGCCACGTTATCTTATTCAGTACACAGGTTTTTTTTCAAGATCATCATGAACCTGACCGACACTTATAACAGCATGTTCTTCATGAATAATCGCATTCAAAATCGGAAAAGCATAGAGGAGGAAACCGCGGCGCGGACATGATGAAGCCCCTTCCATCGCGCGGGTCAAAACCGATGAAAAGATTTCACTTCATATTCATTGCCGTATCGGCAATTCTCATGCATGCACCCGCGGCCTTCGCCGCCGTTGACCTGAGCATAGGCGGCACAGCCTGGTACATCTGGTGGAAGCCTGCCTGGTCTGACGCCAGGGCGACCAGTGTCGCCCTCGTGCCCCGGCCGGTGCTCTTCACGGAAAACGCCACTGATTTCAAGCCGAGTTCAAATGTCATGGGGGGGCCGATCCTGTCGATCGGCTTCCTGCAGCGGTGGTCCATCCAGTCCGTTTTCACCATCGGCCGGTTTACCTACCGGTCCACCGGATGGTCCAGGGACACGCAGCTTCAAAGCACCAACTATGGCGTGGCCCCATCCTACAAGAAATACACCCGCGACGTCCTCAAGTGGGACAGCGACACGTCGATCTCGTGCGCCCTCCACAGGGTGGTGAAACTATATGCGGGGTTCAAGTACCAGGGATACCGTTACGAGGAATCGATGCAGGACATCCTCTGGGTGAACATGCCGCCGGCGGTATTCGACAGGAAGCTGACCGACGAAGTGCAGGGCTACGGCTGCGGCCTGGGACTGGGACTGACCATCCCGGTCGTCGAGAATTTCTACATCATGCTGAGCGGGTCCGGCGTGGTCCTCTGGTCCGTGGAAAAGATCAAGATCAACAAGGGCAAAACCTTTCTAATCCAGACGGACCATGATACGGGCGTCACGAATTTCAGTCCCCTGCCCCTCTATATCCAGACGGGCCGCTATTTCTCCTACGGGTGCACGGCCTCCCTGGGGCTGACATACTACATAGAAAAGATCAGCACCACCCTTTCCCTCGGCGGCAGGTACCAGCTCCTGTTCAACCGCCAGAGGTACAGCAAACATAATCCTTACTACAACGATGTGGCGACGAACATCATCGACCGGCAGTATGACCATTTCTACGGAATAACCATGTCGGTGCTGTACACGTTCCATATCGGCAAGAAAAATTGATATGTTTTCTCCGGGTGCCGCCTCGAGGCTAACTATTTATTTGACGGATAAAAATTTTTTTAATATTTTTAAGATGTCATAATCAGCTCTTGTTGCCGGAGCTGAATAGATTTACCTTTTCCAGCGGAGGACTACATGAATCGACTTCTTCCCCTATTTTTACTCACCTGCCTGGCCGTTTCCTTTTCAGGCTGTAAAAAGGAGGACCCGGATAAAACCGTTAAGCTCTACAGCATGGTCGGCAGGGTCACCGTAACGGTTAAAAACGCCGAGAAGACCGCCGCCGTGGGCGATGTCCTGGGCGCCGGAGACATGCTCAGGACCGGGGCCGATTCCATCGCCGACATCCTCTTCGGCACCGCCGGCATAATACGGGTGCAGCCTGACACAACCGTAACCATTTCATCCCTCATGGACCCGCAGACAGGAGACTCCCAGCTTGACATGCCCGCCGGGAAAATGAACGTGACCCTGGCAAAACTGACGAAGGGCACCTTTCGCGTCAAGACGGCGACCGCGGTCGCGGCGGTGCGCGGGACATCGTTCCGGATATCCGCCGACGAGAAGGCAATGCGGCTGGACGTGGTGGCCGGGTCGGTAAAGGTGAATCCGGTGAAGAACAATGCCATTGTGCCGGAAGTTGAAAAAACCGTTGAGACTAACCAGACCGTCAGGATCGACGAAGCGACGGTAAAAAAGGCCGTTGAAGAAAAGAAGGAAATAGAGGTGAAAGATCTCAAGCCGGAGGAAGTGAAGCAGATCCGGGAGGAAGTGAAGGACATCAAGCCTGAAATCCTGGAAAAAGTCAATGACAGCGCCAGGGAGGAAATAAAGGAGAAGATCATCGCCCCCGGCGATTCGGCCGAACGGGAAAAAGAAAAGGAAGAGCGGGAGAGAAAGGAAAACGAACGGAACCTGAAACTTCTCCAGGAAAAGAAGCTCAGGGAAACGATGATCCGGAAAAAGGCGGAGCCGGTCCAGCAGCAGCAAGAGAACAAGCCTTCTGAAAAGAAAGAGGAAGGGTCCAGGACCCTCCCGCCGAGCGTCAACACACTCTAAAGGCCGGGTAGACCCCGGGAGGAAACCTCCGGGAACCCGGGGTACCGATCAGCAAAAGCATCAGGCGCCGCTCCAAAGAGCGGCGCCTGTTTTAATATCATCCCTTCTTCATGAAGATGCCCATTCCCAGGAGTGTCTGGTTCCGGTCCTCCATCTGGAGGGCGTGCTCCAGTCCCGGCGCGTCGATGTTCATGTTAATGGCCTCCTTGGTGAAGCGGAGGGCCAGGTGGTTCTTCTTCATCATCGTGCCTGCGAAGCCCATGGCGGTCTCAATGAGCTTGTCCTTCTCAACGATCCTGCTTATCAGGCCGAGGCGGTGCATTTCCTCCGCCGGGTAATACTCGCCGGTGTACATGATCTCGTAGGCGCGGCCGGCGCCGATCAGGCGGGGAAGGAAATAGCTGCACGACATGTCCGCTCCGCCGAGGCCGATGTTGATGTAGGCCGCGCAGAACTTGGCGTCGGGGCTCACGACCCTGATGTCCGACGAAAGGGTGAAGCTGAAGCCCTGCCCGGCGGCGGCGCCGTGGACGCAGCAGATTATGGGCTGCGGGCAGCGGCGCATCGCCAGGTTGAGCCGCGCGAAGCGCGCCTGGAATATGTAGAACTTCTCCATGTCCCACGTGGGCGCCATCTGCCCCACGTACTTCATGTCGAGGCCGGCGCAGAAGCCTTTCGCCCCGCCGCCGCTGAGGATGATGACCCTGGTGCTGCTGTCATAGAGCCGCTCGCGCCAGAAATCCTCCAGCTCGAGGATCATGGCCTCGTTCAGCGCGTTATACGATGCCGGCCGGTTCAGGGTCAGCAGGCCGATCCCGGTTTCCGGTTTTTCAAAGGTGATGGTTTCGTAGTTCATACCTGTACCTGCGATTAATAATAATTTCAGAAACACGATCCTTGTCATATCTACAATCTGATGGAGAATCAGTCAATCAATAAGTGGTACGGAAAAATCCCTCACGGCAATCCAATAGTGACCCCTCTGTTCCCCGAAGGGGGCATGCCAGAGGTCCCTGAGCATGTCATTGCGAGCAGAGCGAAGCATTCTTGATATTGTCAGGGAGATGATATGGCCATACCGTATAATCTATTTATTATTTTCAAGATCGCTTCGTCGTTTCACTCCTCGCGATGACAAGCTTAACAATTATTATTCGTGCCCCCTCAGGGGGTCAGGGGGGATACTACAGCACGTGGGCCCGCGCCAGGGCGATCCGCTTCTTGATGGAAGGGTGGCTGTAGAACATGAACTCCGTCACCGGGTTCGGGTCCCGGTCAGCAAGGTTCAGGTCCGCCAGCTTCTCCATCGATGAAATAAATGAGTCCCGGTCGCGTGTCGCGTCAAGGGCGTAGCGGTCAGCCTCGCGCTCGTACATCCGGGAGAGGGCGTTGGAGAGGGGCATCGTCACCAGGCTGAAGAGGGTCAGGTAGAAAAAGAGGATGGGTATCGCGGCGATATCGTACACGTTCGAATAGCCGAGCTGCGCCAGGGTTATGCGATACAGCTCCCCGCACAGGTAGAAGGAGAGAAAAATGCTGGCGGTGCCGAGGACGATCGACTTCACGATATGGCGCTTCTTGTAGTGCCCCATCTCGTGGGCGAAGATCACGGCGATCTCGTCCGGGGAGAACTTCTCGATCAGGGTGTCGCTCAGGATGATCCTCTTGCTCCTGCCGATGCCGGTGAAGCCGGCATTCGCCTTCTTCGTGTCCTTGCTCAGGTTGAAGGAGTAAATGCCCCGTATCGAGATGCCCTGTCCCTCCAGGAGGCCCCGGATGCGCTCGCGGATCTCGTCCGATTCAAGCTCCCTGAACTTGTAGAAGAGCGGGAAGATGACCACCGGCGCTATCCGCGCCAGAAAGACGGAAATGAAAAACATGAAGATGCTGAACCAGAGCCACCAGAGCCAGCCGGTCATTTTCAAAAAAAGGTAGAACACCATGGCCACCGGAACGCCGACGACGGCCCCCACGGCGGCCCCCTTTATCTTCTCGAAGAGCCACGCCGGCACCGACTGGTTGGACAGGTCAAAGCGGTGCTCGACCACATAGCCGCCGTAAAAATCGAAGGGAAAATCGAGGACTGAATAGATGACCCCCACCACGGTAATGAAGACGAGAAAGACAAGGTAGTCGTTGATAAAATAGCCGGTGACGGCTTTAACTATGAACGGCGATATGCCGCTGAATGCCAGTATGCCGATGATTACGATATTAAGGACGATATCAGCAATGGAGAGGCGCAGCTTGATGGCATTGTATTCTTTTTCGCGTGATTTCTTCAGGGATGGATCGGGCCGTTCGACCATGGGCGGGCTCCGTTTGGATCAGTCTTCGTCCGCATTGACTTGTCCCGCGTCATTGCGGCGGAAGACGGATGCCAGGGCCTGGCCGTGACGGATGACAACATAGGCCAGAAACGCCGCGGACGCGGTGGCGATGGCAACGGTCGCGTAGGAGTTCACGCCCGCCGATATGCATACCGGTGCCGTGATGAGCCAGTCCAGTATTCCGAAAACCGCGGCAGCGGCCGCGCGGCCGCGCGTCCTGAGCCTGAAGTAGCCGGTGATGACGACAGAAACCGCCAGGGCGACGATTAAAATCAGCACCGCGGCGACATAGGGATTATCGGTCGTCATTGAGTCATCGGATCTTTGCTGGGCCAGGGCCATCAGCGGCAATGAAGCGAGGGGAGCGAAATAAATAAGTCTGTTCATGAAACTAAACCTCTGTTATCTAACGGCCCCCTAGATCCCCCTGAGGAGGACGTTATCGTTATCTTCAGACAAGCCCCCGCTGGGGCCAACGCATCCGGCACATCCTGTGCCTGCGTTGGCATCAACCTCCTCCTGAGAACGCGGGTTGGGGGTATTCCGAGTCACTTGTAGTCCCTGCCCATCTTGAAGGCTTTCAGGTTCATCTCAAGAAACTTTTCCTTGACCAGGGACCTGATGGCCGCTTCCCATTGTGCCTCGGTGAACTCCAGGTCCCTGGAAAGGATGCCCAGCATCACAATGTTCAGCGCCTTGCGGGTGCCAACTTCTTTCAGGATGGCGTCCGTGTCAACAAAAATAGCGTTTTTCACGTTCCTGCCGACCCACTCCTCCAGGTCGGAAGGATATTTCATCGCCCCGGTCTGCACCGGCGCGGGGTCCACCTTCTCGCGGTTCACGATGAGCTTGCCGCCGGGGGCGAGGTACTCCAGCTTCCGCATGACCTCCAGGAGCTCGAGGCTCACGATGAAATCGGCCTCCTCCTTCGGGATCAGCGGCGAGAAGACACGGTCGCCGTAGCGGACGTTGCAGTCAACGCTGCCGCCCCTCTGGGCCATGCCGTGCACCTCCGATTCCTTGACATCGTACCCGGCGTTCATGGCCACTTCCATGAGAATCTTGCTCGCCAGGATGACGCCCTGGCCGCCGACTCCGGCGAATATAACGTTCTTCATGCCCTGTTCCTCACTTCATCAATATGCATTTTCTCAGCGATATGATGACCGACGGCTCCGGAGCGGCAACCTCCTCCCGCACGATCCTTTCAAACTCGTCCATGTTCTTCGGGTCTGTCACCACCACCCGCTTCACGCCGCACGCCTTGACCAGCATTTCCAGGTCGAGGGCGTGGGTCTCCTCTCCCATGAGGGTGCGCCCCGTCGCGGGGTGTTCCTGGTGGCCCGTCATGGCCGTGCCCCGGTTGTCCAGGATGATGACCGTTCCGGTCCCCTTGTTGTAGACCAGGTCGATGAGGGGCGTGATGCCCGAATGGATGAAGGTGGAATCACCGATTACGGCCACGCTCCTGCGCGCCATCTCGGGCCCATGGGCCTTCTCCATTCCCAGGTGCATGCCTATGCCGGCGCCCATGCATCCCTGGGTGTGCATCGCCGAGTAGGGCGGGAGCGCCGCCAGGGTGTAGCAGCCGATGTCGCCGTTGACGTTCAAGTCCAGCTTGCCGAGGACGGTGAAGACGAAGCCGTGGGGGCACCCCTTGCAGAGCGCGGGCGGCCGCGGCGGGATCGGGTTGGCGTCGTATTTCGGGTATTTACCCGGGTGCGCCTTGCCGTTCATTGCCTGGTCCACGATCTCGGGGGTAAGCTCGAAGCAGAGGGGGATGATGTCCTTGCCCACGCACTTGATGCCGAGGGCCTTGACGTAATCCTCGATGAAGGGATCCAGCTCCTCCACCACGTAGAGCGATTCCACCCCGGCGGCAAACTCCCGGATCTTCTCGTCCGGCATGGGCCAGACCATGCCGATCTTCAGCACCGAATCATCGGGGCAGGTTTCCTTCACGTACTGGTAGGCCACGCTGTCGGTTATGATGCCCCGCTTCCTGTCGCCCCACTCGATGCGGTTCAGGCTGCTCATGTCGGA
Organism: Spirochaetota bacterium; assembly: GCA_035400945.1. GTDB lineage: Bacteria > Spirochaetota > UBA4802 > UBA4802 > UBA5550 > RBG-16-49-21. The sequence goes on along the minus strand of DAONAJ010000045.1, from coordinate 14,592 downwards.
ATATTCTTTCAGCTTCTTGTGCTGCTCCTCGATGAAGACGTGGCGCGGCCGCGCGTGCACGGGGAGCATGACGTATTTCTGGAAATTGCGCACGAAGGGTTTCACCGGGATGTTGTCCCTGGGGAGGATCTCGACGATCCCCTGGGAATGGGCGATGCGCGTGGTGATGCGCACGATCACCGGACGGTCAAAGCGCTCGGAGATCTCGAAGGCGAGCTTGGTGAAGTCCTTGCACTCCTGTGGGCTCGACGGCTCCAGCATGGGGACCTTGGCCGCCCGCGCCATGTGCCGGTTGTCCTGCTCGTTCTGGGAGCTCCATGCGCTCGGGTCGTCGGCGTTGATGATGACGAAGCCGCCGTTCACGCCGGTGTAGGAAAAGGTGAAGAGCGGGTCGGCCGCCACATTGAGGCCGACGTGCTTCATGGCCGCCAGGGCCCGCCCGCCGGACACGGACGCGCCGGCGGCGACCTCCAGCGCCACCTTCTCGTTGGGCGACCACTGTGACTTGATGTCGCGGTAGTCCCGCGCGATTGTCTCCAGGATTTCGGTGCTCGGCGTCCCGGGATATGCCGTGGCAACATGGCACCCGGCCTCGTACGCGCCGCGCGCGATGGCCTCGTTGCCCAGTAGGACCTTCTTCTCCATGGTATTCTCCAAATTGAAACTTGCTGCCCTCCCCCTTGATGGGGGAGGGCCGGGTGGGGGTGCCCTTGCTTTGTTCACCCTCCCCTGTCCCCTCCCATCAAGGGAGGGGAAAACTCAACAGATTACTTTCCGGCTCCAATGATGTCGATGTTCTTCACGACCTGATAGCCTTCCTGCGCCATGGCCTTCTTGGCCGCCTCGATATCGTCAAAGCGGAAAATCATGACGGCCCTGTCGCCTCGTTTTTCGGTGAAGGCGTACATGTATTCGATATTGAGACTGTTCTTCGAGAACGTGTCAATGGCCTTGAAGAGCGACCCCGGCTTGTCATCAAGCTCGACGGCGAGAACCTCCGTGGTCGAGCAGGTGATCCTCGCGTCATGGAGGACCTTCTTCGCCTTTTCCGGATCGTTAACGATCATCCGCAGCACCCCGAAATCAGAGGTCTCGGCGATCGTCAGGGTTATTATATTGATGTTCTGATCGGCCAGCGTTTTCAGGACGTTCTGCAGATGACCCGGTTTATTTTCCATGAATACTGATAATTGCGTTACGTTCATTGTTGATCTCCTTTTTTAATATCCCCCTCCCCCTCGGTGGGGGAGGGTCAGGGCGGGGGTGACATCAGGTCTTTCACCCTCACCCTGACCCCCTTCCATCAAGGGAGGGGGGTAGAATCATTATATCTTCCTCCGGTCCACAACGCGGACCGCCTTGCCCTCGCTCCGGGCTATAGTCATCGGCTCCACGAGGGTGATCTTCGCGGATATGCCGAGGACGCTCCGGAACCGGTCGCTGATCTTCTTCTTTAAATTATCAAGCACCTTCACCTCATCGGAGAAGAGCTTCTCGTTCACCTCCACCATGACCTCCACGTCGTCCAGTGCCGCCTTGCGGTCGAGGATGATCTGGTAGTGCGGCTCCGTTCCCTCGACTTCCATAAGCACGTTCTCTATCTGCGACGGGAACACGTTGACGCCGCGGATAATGAGCATGTCGTCGGACCTGCCCGTCACCTTCTCCATCTTAACCAGGGTGCGGCCGCACTTGCACGGCTCGCGGTACAGCCGGGTGATGTCGCGGGACCGGTACCGGATGCCCGGGAAGGCCTCCTTGGTTATGGTGGTGTACACGATCTCGCCCTTCTCGCCCTCGGGAAGGATGTCGCCGGTCTCGGGGTCGATGATCTCAACGTAGAAATGGTCCTCGTGCACATGGAGGCCCGATTTCTCCTGGCACTCGCAGGAAACGCCGGGACCGATAACCTCGGAGAGGCCGTAGATGTCATAGGCCTGGATGCCGAGGCGCGATTCGATCTCCTTGCGCATGTTCTCGGACCAGGGTTCGGCGCCGAGGACCCCCATCCTGAGCTTGGTCTTGCGTATGTCGTAATCGGGGCGCTTCTTCTCGATATAGTCCGCTATGTTCAGGAGATACGACGGGGTACAGGCCAGGATGGTGGTGCCGAAATCCTTGATGAGCATCAGCTGACGGTCCGTGTTGCCGCCGGAGATGGGCACCGTGAGGGCGCCGAGGAGCTCCCCGCCGTAATGGAGGCCCAGGCCACCGGTGAAGAGGCCGTAGCCGTAGGCAACCTGCAGCACGTCCTTTTCGGTCGCGCCGTAGGCCGCCAGGCAGCGCGCCACGACCTCGGCGAAAATGCCGACGTCCTTCTTGGTGTAGCCCACGACCGTCGCGTTTCCGGTGGTGCCGGAGGACGAGTGAACCCGCACGACCTTTTCCATCGGCACGGCAAAGAGCCCGAAGGGATAATTGTTGCGCATGTCCTGCTTGGTGAGGAAGGGGACCCGCTTCATGTCGTCAAGGCTTTTGAACTGGTCCGGGTGGAATCCCGCATCGTCATACTTCTTGCGGTAGAAGGCGTTGTTGTTGTATGCGTGGCTGATGGCCCATTTGAGCCGCTCCAGCTGCAGCTCCCGCATCTTGTTCAACGGCATGGTTTCGATTTCTTTATTGAAGTACATTGCACACCCCTGGAATAATTTTTTATATTATGTCGCAATAGGTTCTGACGGAATCGCGCTCAGGAGGCAACCTCATTTCGACCCGCGAGAATGGATCAAGCTTAGAAGGACGCATACTTTTTTCAAGGAAAAAATATCCGCCTGTTCGGTCCGGGATGCCGTATCATAAAAAATGGCACCACGGGGCAACCATAATATATTATTGACATGAAAATTCCTTCCCTGTATAAAAAGGCGCGGTCAATGGATCGCTCTTCCGTTTAAGGATACACTCCGATGAAAACATCCAGAAAAGTCCTGGTCTCCGCTGCACCGTTCCTGCTTATCCCCGTGGCGACTGTTATCGCCTCACTGGTCATCAACCCGCCCTGGGCAGGGGACAGGCTGGCCGCGGCCCGGGGCCTGAAGCGCCCCCTGGTCGTGGCGCACCGCGGCGCTTCGTTTTACGCGCCGGAGCTGACCCTGCCCTCCTTTGCCCTGGCGCGGGACATCGGCGCCGACTATATCGAGACCGACGTGCAGAGGACCCAGGACGGCGTCCTCATCAATTTTAATGACAACAACCCCTCACGGACAACCGATGTTGAGGAAGTATTCCCGGGAAGGGAGAAAGACCCGGTATCCTCCTTCACCTGGGCGGAGCTCCAGCGCCTCGACGCCGGCTCATGGTACAACAGGGAGCACCCGGACCGGGCCAGAAAAGGTTTTATCGGCCTGAGGATCCCTTCCTTTCGGGAATACCTCGACCTGCTTGCTTCAGGCCGGAACAGGCCCGGCCTTCTCATCGAGCTTAAAAATCCCGAGCTCTATCCCAACATAGAAAAGGAAATCCTGGCCGCCCTGCGTACCGGCGGCTGGCTCGATGAACAGAATAACGCGGTCGTTATCCCGTCGCCGCGGGACGCCGGCACGCATGTCACCATAGGCCTCGGCCCGCGCCGCGTCATCGTCCAGAGCTTTAATGAGAAGTCACTGGCCATCCTGAAAAACTTGGCGCCCTCGGTCATGCGCAGCTATCTTGTGATGGAAGATATAAACAAGAAAGACCGGGGGTTCACGCAGTTTCTGGAAACCGCCAGAGCCCTGGACGCTGAAATGGGGCTGAGCGGCTATCTTGCCTTTCCCTGGAACGTCGGCGCGGCGCACCGCGCGGGCAGCGTCGTCTTTGTCTACACCATCGATAAGAAATGGCATTTCATGTTGTTTACACTCTTCGGGATCGACGGGATGATCACCAACCGGTGCGACGCCTATCTCGATTTCATCGGCCGGGGCGTTACTGCGGAACCGTCGCGGCTCCTGGAGCAGTACGACTAGCCGGCAGGCGTGGAACGACACATAAAAAAAACCCGGCTGCGGGAGGGGGTCCTCCGCGGCCGGGCAAGAGTTGGGTGCCTTCATTACGGCAATGGTAATGAGATATATGTCAGTGGAACGGTACTAGTTGGCCGAAATGACCGTTATTTCCACCCTCCTGTTTTTTTCCGCGCTGCCGCTGCTGAGCGGCTTGGAGTATCCGTAGCCCTTGACAGCGAGCCTGTTCTTGCTGATGCCGTGGCCCACCAGAAAACCATACACGGCCTGGGCCCTCTTTTCCGACAGGGTTTTATTGTACGCCTCCGTGCCGGACGTGTCGGTGTGTCCGCCAATCTCTATTTTCATGCGGGGGTTTGTCTGCATGAGAGAGACTAGGCGGCCCAGTTCGAACTGTGACTTCTGGTAATCGAACACGTTGTCGCTGTTGAGCTTGAAATAGAGGTTGTTCAACACCATGGACGACCCCTTCTCTATCGGCGTGAGCTCGATGTCGCGGATAATGGCATCGTACCTGGTGACATCGCCGAGATCAAAACGCGTCGAATAGAAGAGGTAACCCTTCTTGCTTACCGATACATCGTACACTTTTTTCTTGTTGAGGACTACGAAATACTTTCCGTCTTCGCTGTTGCTCGAGATGACCCGGGTGGCGCGTGTCTGCACGTCGGTCACGCGGATTTCGGCGCTGATCGTTTTTGCAGAATCGTTCCGTTCAGTCACGACACCGGCGACGGTGATGACCGATGAATGCCTCATCTCCGCGGGGAGCTTGGCGGTATGGATGCGGTATACGAGCCTTCCGCCCTTCATCTCCGGGCGGGAAAGATAGATGACATCGCCCGATGCCGGCACCGATACGATCCGGTCGTCATAGGCGGTATTGATCTCAGCGCCGAGGTTGACCGGCTCGCTCCAGGCGCCGTTGCCCATCATCTCGGTCTTGTACAGGTCGTATCCGCCATGTCCGCCGGGCCTGTTTGAGGAAAAAATGATCGTCGTACCGTCAGCCATGATGATGGGGGCAAAATCCGAGTACTCCGAATTGACGGGCTCGGGTAGGCGGACGGGCTCGGTCCATTGCCCATTCACCTTCGTGGACATGAAGAGGCAGAACTTGTCCTTTCCTTTTTTCTCGTTGCACTCGCGGGTAAAATAGAGGGTGTTGCCGTCCGGTGATATTGACCCGAATCCTTCATAACCGGCGGTGTTGACAGGGGCCCCCAGGTTCACGGCTTTTCCCCATAACGCTTTACCCCTTTTTGCTATCCAGAGGTCCACATCGCCTTGTCCCCCCTTCTGGTCGGATGTTATAAGAAGATAATTCTGATCATAGGTTATGAACGGGCCGGCCGTGTTCATCCTGGTATTGGCGAAAAGAAGGGGAACCGGCGGCGTCCAGCCAAGGCCGGTTTTGAATTTAACCACCAGGTCGTACTTGCCCGGGCTTTCATGGTCTGATTGGAAAATGAGCATTTTGCCGTCCGGGGAGACGGTGGGGCTGTGCTGTGAACGGGTTAAATAGTTGGATCCGCATGAGGTCACTGCAAAAGCCAGAAATAGAATAAACCCGAAAAGGAACCCATGGTAAAACTTATTTTTTTGTGTGAACATAGTGAAGCACCTTCCTTAAAGATTTTCGCACCGCGCTTTTTGCGGATGCATGGCGAAAACATACACGATCCGGAAGGCCGAATCTTATCAAATTCACACACCAAACGATTTGGTTATTGCCGATTTTTCAATCTGTAGATTTGGTTAGTTTTTTTAGGGGCTCCGCCCCTTGAACCCCGGTTTTTACACCCCCTGTCCCCCTGAGGGGGACGGGGGGCCTACGCCATTTCCCGGTATTCGGTGGGGGTTTTACCGACAACGCTCTTGAAGACCCTGTTGAAGGTGGTGAGGCTTTCGAATCCGACCGCGAAGGCTATTTCAATTATCTTTTCATCCTTCTTCGACAGCTTTGCCGCCGCTTCGTCGATCCGGAGCTTGTTTATGTAGTCGTTTATCTTGTAGCCGGTGTATTTTTTAAAAAGGGTGCTCATATAGTTCGGATTCAGCCCCACCGCGGCGGCAAGGCCCTCACGGGACAGGTCCGAGGTATAGTTTTCCTTTATAAATTGCACCACCTTGTCGAGCTTCTCCTGGGTCGTTTCGTTGATAACGGGCTCATCATCCTTGAGACGGTCGTAGAGATGGTTGATCTCGTCGTTTTTTTTCATCAGGTCCCGGGCGAAAAAGACGGCGAAGAGAAAAAAGAAAAAAGGAGAGCAGAAGGTCGCCAGGAGAAAAGCGAGGCGGCCGCCCTTGATCGACAGAATAACCTCGACAAAGACGACAAAACTGCCGACGATCGTGGTGGCAAGTGACAGGTAATACTTGAACCGGTCGGGCTTCAGGCGGTTAAGCTTGACCACGAGGAGCAATGCCAGCGGCGTGTTGACGCAGACCGTGAGGATGCTCAGGGCATCACCGGTATAATGGGTAAAGGGGATATCGACCCGGTAGATGAGCAGGAGTGACAGAAAATTCAGCACCACGACCCCGAGGAGCGCCGGGACCAGGATCCTGTTATAGCTGGTAAGATAAATGCCATAGACGGACTGCACGATCAGGATCAGGGCGATGGAAAAGAACTGGACCGTTGCAGCCTGCATGAACTTAATGAAGAGGAAATCAACGTTCCTGAAGGGATAAAACAGCGACGCCAGGTAAAAAATATAGACAATGATGACGAAGGAGCTGTAGAGGAACTGCTTTTCTGACCTGTTCCAGAGGTAGAAAATGGTCAGGAGGATAAGCATGAAAAAAGCGCCGATAATTATTATCACGGGGAAATAGATGTAGAGCATGTCCCCCCAGAACCGCGCCTGGGAAAAGCGGGCCTCTTTCTGTATGACCACCGGTGACAGGATTCCCCCGTATTCGTTGGCGTATATGCCAATGCGCACGTACACGGTGTTGGGTCCGCTCCTGAGGGTTTCCGGCGGTATGACGTAGCTGCGGTTCCGGCACATGATGTTGATGTCGTTGGGCGCCTTCTCCCCGACAAGCCTGCCGTTTATGTAGACGCTGTCGGTGAAATAAATCCTGCCCAGGGAGATCCCGTAATAGCCGGAGAGATCCACCGGCATGTCAAACTCCCCCTTCAGCCAGGCGTACTTCAGCCCCTTTCCGCGGCTGTAGGGGAGCTTGAAGGTTGAAGGGATGGTGATGGGCTGCCATTCGCCGCCCGCGGCGATCTTATCCGGCGAGATCTCGTCATTGTAGAGGATGCTCCACCGCGCAACGGGGACAGAGCCCTCGTCGCTGGCGCAGGAAACCGTAAAGACGGCAGCGCATAGGGCTGCGGCGATACCGAAGGCCTTAAGGGTTTTTAATGCCGCCATTGCTATTTCTTCTCAGGAGAAACCGTTATAAAATACTTTCCCGACACCTCATGGAACGGGATGGTCCCGGCGGGACCGGCAGCTCCATAATAGAGCCGCGACCGCCGGTCCGTTGAATAGGCGAAGTTCATGAAGAGGAGCGACTCCTCAATCCCGAAAAAGCCGGACAGCGAAGTGACCGTCACAGGCTTCAGGTCAGGCCCGACGGACCCGAGGAGAAGCGAATCGGAGCTGCCGGGGAACGGAAGGTCATTAATCTGCGCCCCGGAACCGGGTATGTGAAAATGTCCCCGGTGCAGGTTTCCCCAGCTCCAGTCGTTTATATCATGGCTCACGTTCCTGTTTAACAGCCGCATCGCGCCGAGAAACGACCGGTCGAAGATGGTCTCGCGGTATTCCACGGCATAGGTCGTATTGTCGTCAAAGAAAGAGGCCTTGTTCTCTTCTGCCATGGCGTAGAACCGGGGTACCAGCAGCTGCCAGTTCTCCATGACATCGCTGATGCCGTCCTTCAGCTCGTCGCGGTACGTCTCGTGGATGAATTTCTGCAGCAGCACGTGGAATATCGTGGGTCCGACAAAATCGGTCTTCATGCGGCATTTCCAGTTCTGGAAATAAATCCGCGTGAGGCGCGCCGACGCCATCGGGTTGTCCCCCAGAATGGTCAGAAACAGCGGCAGGAAGAGCCCCGCATTGATCGAATACTTGTCGCTGAGGGCGTTCCCCACGTCCAGGTTGGTAAAGCGCTTTTTCCGGTTGATTATTCTCTGCAGCCGCTCGTACCGGCCTTCCTCAGGCAGGGCAAAATCCCGCACCGGGCCGGGCGCGTCCGAAAGAAAAGCGCTCCCCGCCGGCATCTGCTGGTCGGTTTTGTCCCGGAAGGCAGACAGGTCCGTCATGCCGGTCCAGGCCGCGTCCGGGCCGTTCCTGAAGGCATCGTCCGTTTTAGCCCGCGCCGGCATCATACCGGACCAGGCGCGGATGGCGGTGTCATCGGAGGAAAAGAGATACACCCGGGGAAGGGACATCACGCCCCTGGTGCGCGTTTCCGCCTCTTCAACGCTCTTCGACAGCGGTATGTCAAAAAGGGACGCGATGTAATTTTCCCCGAAGAGGAAGGACCGCACCGTGACCACCGTTGAAGCGTACCGCGCTCCGCCCAGTACATCGTTCAGGACCGGCCCGTTTTCCGTGGCGTTGACCGCGGCGCCCCGGTCCCTGATGACTTTAAAATCATGCCATCCCGCCGGACCCAGGTACTGGTATGTTTTGCCGGTCTTGATGATCGTCTCGGCGACAAAGTCCTGCGCGTCAATGGCCGCCGTGAAGCCGCAGAAGGAAATATCAAGGTTGTTCCCGGCGAACATGAAGGGAAGACCGGCATGGGTCACCGCCTTGATGATCCGGTCCTCCGTGTGGATGTGGACCGGGTACCACCCCGGGTAGAGAGAGAGCTCGTCGTCAAAGCTGAAGGCCGTAACAGGGTACTTCTCCTTCGTTTTCTGCGCCGGCAGGTAAAACGAGTACCCGCGGTCGAAGCAGCCGATATGGCGCTTCACGAGCTTTTTCAGCTTCCGGACGACATCGGCGCAATCGGACTCATTTTCCGAATAATAAAAGATAAGGTCTTCGGGGATTATTTCCCTGAGGTTGGCGACGGTTTCCTCCCTGGAGAAGAGGAACAGGTTTTCTTTGTTATTGAGGAAGGCGCCGGCCCATTCCCGGAGCATCAGGACAGCGATGACGTCGCCCATCGTCCAGGGGCGCTTCACGATGTCCTTCTTTCCGAGACGCCCGCGGGCCTCGTTGACGCCCTTCACGTAACCGCTGAGATAGCCCGCGTAAGGCTCGCTGATCCGCCCTGCCATCTCGCGGGCCTTCCCTGCGAACTCCATGGACCGCGACAGGCGGTCTATGACCGCCCCGTCCTTTCCGATGACCCCGGCCGCATCGCCGGCCGCTACCGCCCTGAAGTATTCCATTATATCATAGCGGTCCTGGCAGTGGAGATAGCCCAGACCGAAATACGCGTCATCGATTGTCTTTGCCTGGATCAGGGGAACGCCGTTTTCGCCCCGCTCAAGGACAACCCTGGATGAAACCCCTGCCGCGAATGAGCCCGAGTAGGACATCCCGCCGACCCGGGTGAAAATCATCCATCCGGCGGCCGTCAGGAGGGCAGCCGAGGCTAGGCATATGCAGGCGATGATTATTTTTTTCTTCATCAGCGTTTAGCGCGTTGCGCGTCCGGAAGCGGCCCCGGCGTGGGTCTCCCCGTGTCTACTTGATCGTAATGCTCGACCGGATTATATCCACCCGGGTGTAATAATTGTCGAGGATGGTGAAAAACCGGTCGAAAACGCCGACAGCGTCGATCCTCGACTTACCCTTGACCAGCCTGGCCACGGTCTTGACATCCTTGGTGTATATGCAGCATTCAACAATTCCCTTTTTTGTCTGAACGTCGGCCTTGACGCAGAAATCGTATTCAATGTTGTTCGAATCCGTAATGTCCTTAACGGTCACGTCAAAGAGCTTTACCCTGCGGTTGGTGAGCTCTTTTGTAATCACATCCTTCTTGGCGGGATTATCGGTGCCGTCTATCTGTATCTTTTCATTGACGACCTCGTCCATCAAAATCTCCTTTTTAAACAGGTCGCAGGACGCACAGGCCGCGACGGCTATCAGCAGGACCACTAGTTTTTTCATCTTGAAACTCCTTTTGCGGTATACGGTTACCGCCGCGCCCCTCCGGCATGACGGACCGATACCATTTCATGTGTATCTATGATTCGATTATTTTAACTTTTTTGTCAAATAAATATTTGCCCTTCAGGGACGTACCGTCAGCCGCGCCGATGCCCCGGCCGGGTCATCCCATGCGGTTAAAATACTTCACCAGTAGCAGCTGGTTCCCCTTGTCATTGAACCGCACGGCGTCAAAGGCGCTCCTGATCATGCGGAGTCCCCTTCCATGGGCGAGCGACGCGGTGTTGATGCTGTCAGGGCTCATCTCTTCCATCGACGCGACATCAAAGCCCTGCCCTTCGTCGGAAATCAGGTAGGTCACGCGCTCGTCGGTCAGCGAACAGGTGACCCGCACCGATTTCCCGTTCAGCTCCGGGTCCAACTGCCGCTCCCTGATGAGATCGAAATATTTCCCCTCGCGGTGGGCCTTCGTTTTCACGTCAAAGGTTAGATGCAGGTTGCCGTGTTCGATGGCATTGATGATCGCCTCGCGGAGGGCTATCCGGATGTCCGACACGTCGAGGGGATCGATGAACTTTCCGAGGTTCCTCACCAGGCGCTGGCTCATCAGCTCGGCGTTGCCGAGATAATTATCGAGGCTGTAGGTGTATTCCTCCCTGATGATGAACCGGGAAAGGGCGTCGTCAATGACCGGCGACGCCTTGCCGAGGACGGCGTAACCGGCGCCGCCGTCACTGTTGTATTCCAGACTGACCGTGAGCTCCTTCGGCTCATGGCTGTACTTGTCCTTCATGGTGGTCCTGAACTGCGCCGTCCCCGACCGCCTGCCCCTGAGGTCGTTGATGCTTTCCAGGGCCATCTGCTGGGCCACCTCGTTTTTCTTGTTCAGGTGCTCCTGGATCAGGTCAATGAAACTGGTCCCGATCAGCTCTTCGGGCGTGAAGCCAAGGTGCCTCTTCACGGCGCTGTTCATGCTCAGGACCCTGTTCCTCTCGTCCAGGGTGAAGATGATGTCCGCGGTGCTCTCGACAAGATGCCGGTATTTCCGCTCTGCCTTCTGGATCCGGTTCTTCATCATGTTGATTTTGACCGCCATCCCGAATGAAAGGAAGAGGACCGCCGCGGATGAGCCGAACTGCAGGGCCCACCGGGTGTAAAAATTCGGCAGGATCATGCCCAGCATGGTGAGGGCCACGACGGGCATGGTTATGACGATCATGGAAGTGGCAATGAGGGTTATCAATGCCTGGCGCATCGCCCGGTTCTTAACGACCACCAGGTATATTCCCTTGGCCACGATCATGGCAATGACATAGGCAGTGAACGAAATGACGGTGATGATCATCACCTGCAGGTCAGCCGCCAGGGACAGGGCGGCCAGGGCAAGACCGGGGGCCGTTATCGTGGCAAGGGAAAACCGGTAGAGCCGCGGCGAGTGCTTCCTGACCCCGACAAATTCGAGGATAAACAGATCGGCCCACACGCAGGTCAGGCTCACCAGTATGGGGTTGGCCCGGTCGGTCCACCAGCTCGAGTCATGCCACAGGTACTGGGATCCGAAGCCCTTGAAGTTGAACTCGAACAGGGCCAATGTGATGACGGCCAGGGCCAGGTAGATATGCTCACGGTCCCGCGTCGGTATGAAGATAAAGATATTGTAGAGCGCCATGACCGCCATGACGCCGAAAAAAATCCAGTAGAGCGGCATTTCATTAATGTAGCGTTCAATGAAAAACTGACCGGAGAGCATGTTGACGTTGATATTGATCGAATCAAGGGAATCAATGCGCAGGTAATACGTGGACGGCCCCGGGCCCTGGATAAGCTTGAAGATGTACGTAATATAGGGGACGTCACGGCTGCTGAAGGGCTGCGAGTCACCGGTCTTCCTCGACAGGTACTGGCCCCGGCCGTCAGGGGCATACAACTCCACCAGGTCCAGGCACGGAAAATCAATCTCGAGGAGCCAGCTGACCGCCTTGTCGGCCTGGTTGTCCACGGTGAACCGGAACCAGTAGCGGGACCTGGCCAGCCCGAAATTGATACTCCTGGTCTTTACCTGTTTCCATTCCAGGGCAGTGTTGTTCCGAACATCGCTGAAGGCAAGCGTCCTGTTACTGTCTTCAACATAATCAATATTCTTGCTTATGTTCCTGAAGGTTAGGCCTTCATCAACGGCGATATGATCGGCGGCGAATCCCCGGTGCGCAGACAACAGCAGCAGCACCGGAAGCAATTGTGATATCAATAGTCTCATATGATAATGGAGAAGGTAAGAAGATCAGGTTCCGCAAAAAATGCAACCATAGTGTACACATTATATTTTTGTCAATAAAATGTTTAATAAGGAGCGGGAGGGAATTCGGAAAAATGACACGGTGTACAAAACAATCTTTCATAAACGCATGCATGGGGGAGGTCCCGGAGAAGGACGGTTTAAGATGTGACCGCTGCCGGGTGTCACTGTATGAGGGAGCCGAGAACCTTCAGGTTCATCGTCCTGGCCAGCTGCTCCGCAATGTCACCTTCTATGATGACCTCGATGACCTGCGCCGGGACATTGGCCGCGGCCTTTACCGGCTCAGGGTAGACGCCGAATTCGCCTTTCCTGTTCCATTTTCCCATATAGAAAACAAGCCTCTTCATCTTTTTGTCCTCGATGAGATAGGCGTATTTCGCGCCCGGCAGATGGAACTCGCTCCCGCCCCTGATGTTCCCGGCAATCGCTTCATGATTGACCAGCACCAGGATGCGCGCGGTTATCCTGCCGGCCGGCGTATCAGCGAGGCCGTCGAACTCCTCCTGCAGCTTCTGCAGCTTTTTTGAATCTCCTTTTTCTGCGGCCTCGCTCATCTCCGCAGCCAGGCTCTCCATCCTTGCCGGGGACTTGCTCCGCTCGAACTTCTGTATGCTCTCCAGGATTCTTCTTTCATTGGTGTAGCTCACCTGGCAGGATGACGCCAGGGGGAAGCCGGGGGCGTCGCATACGACGTCAGGGACCCCAGTGCATGAATCCGGCTCACGGGACGTCCACCCCTCCGGTACCGGCGGCATGGCCTTCTTTATGGTCTGCATGATGTCCCGGACGGCCTTTTGCTCCGCCGCGCTCAGGTGCCTCCTGCCGGGGCATCTCTCTCCCTTGCCGGCCGCTGTTGAATATAAAGGATACAGTGCTGTAAACAGGACTACTGAAGCTGTGATACAATTCAGCATCTTCACGATCATGGGCCGGCTCCTTTGGATATGGCAGAATGATACGTGGTATGACAGTACAACCTAAGAGGATTTTTTCAAATACAATTTATTCCATGGTGCATTCAATCCTGATGCCCCCGTCCCTTGAAGGGAGCGCGGGGGATAGCATCATTATAGGGGAAACTCTGACCACTTCGGTAATGGCCAAAGGGACACAATGTCACTTATGTGAAGCAACATCGGTCCCTTTCAACAGAAAAAGTACTGGACAGGGGTCCCCTGTATTACCGGTTCATCGCAAGGCGAAACCCGATTACAGGATCCTCGTATGCCGGGTTGTCACCGAATGTCAATCCTATCTGGAGGGGTTCGGAATTGTTGTACCAACCGCCTCCGCGCCTTATGCGTCCGGTTCCTATATACGAAGGATGCCAGTCAAAGCACCATTCCTGCTCGCTGCCGCTCATGTCATAGATGCCCAGGGCATTGGGCAGACTGCTTTTTACAGGCGCTGTCGATGTGCCCGAATTGTCCTTATAAACAGCATATTTCCCAAACACTGTTGATGTTCCCGAATCTACAGGATAACAATAAGACGTCGTGTCACCGCTCACATGATCGCCGTGATAATATTCTCCGGGGTCCAGGATATCGCCATCATGGTTCGCATCGCCGACATACCGGGCCGCGAGCTCCCATTCATTGCTGAGTGGCAGCCTGAATCCGGTTGCATTTGCCTTCACATATGGGTCATCCTGTCCGCCCGGGTCAGGATAGACTGCCGATGCGTTATCAACAACCGTCCTTATCGGCGTGGTATATCCGCTGTCGCTATAATAGGTGCAGCTGTACCTGGTATTCTTTTGCTCGTTATACCATTCCGTCAAGGCATTGCACCATACCATGGATTCCCGCCAGTTGATGGTTGTCACCGGGTGCTGGTTAGTGTCTCCCGTACCGTCTCCCATCGTACCGGTATTGATAAAGGTATACCCATGGGTGACGGCCCAGGTGCGCACCTTATCCCACAATTGATACGTTACTTCCGTCTCCCCTATCCAAAAGGCTTTCTTGACAATGGCTATCCCGGAATCATCAGTCCCGGTCGGGAATGTCATGCCTCCGGGGACATAAACCATTTTAAACGAGATGCCATCAGCGGCGAAGGTTTTCTGGTCACCGGCCGATCGGGGATCGGTAAACAGCAATAAAACTAAAGTATTATTATCCTTCCCTTTATCCTGGCAGGCCGATAAAAACAGCGTAATGCATAGTATTATCGCAGCATTGATTATCGATTGTATCTTCATATTCCCCCCTTAAGGCTATAGTTATAAATACAATTTACAGGTCTA
>DAONAJ010000044.1:0-35446 GCA_035400945.1 Spirochaetota bacterium | reverse complement strand
AAGAACGGTAGCCTTCCTTAATTGACCTGGGATGCTCATATTAGTCGTTGTCCCGACCCGTATCGGTTCCTGCCCGGCAGATATAATCTGCACGTCTGGAATCATGATGGTGAAGATGCTTCCCTTTCCCGCTTCACTTTCCATGGAGATGTTTCCGCCCATAAGCTCCACCAGCCGTTTGGTAATGGCAAGACCGAGCCCGGTTCCGCCATAGATGGCGTGATCCTGTCCCTTCTGCTGACTGAAAGAATCGAACACCGCTTCTTTATCCGAATCCTTAATGCCCATGCCGGTATCTGAAACGGAGAGAATGATGTCGGTTTTGTCCGATCCCGGCGCACGGGTGGATGATAGAAACAGCGCAATGCCTCCGGACGAGGTGAATTTCACCGCGTTTCCTACAAGATTGAAAAGCACCTGGCGTATGCGTATGCCGTCGAGCATCAACCGGGACGGCAGTCCGGGATCGCACCGGATGTCGAGGGATAGTTTTTTTTCTTCAATCTTAGCGGAAAATATCCGGCGTATTTCTTGGGCAATGTCCGCCAGGTCTACCGGCTGCGGCTTGACCTGGAGGCGTCCAGCCTCGATCTTGGACAGGTCCAGGATATCGTTGATGAGCCCGAGGAGGGCCTTGCCGCTGGTATCTATGGCCTCGAGGAATTCCCGCTGGCGCTGGTCGCTTATCCTAAGACGCAGCAGTTCGGTGAAGCCCAGGATTGAATTCATGGGCGTGCGGATCTCATGGCTCATGTTGGCCAGGAACTCGCTCTTGGCGCGGTTTGCGGCTTCCGCTGCCACGAGGGTCAGTCGAAGCTTGTACTCGCTCTCCTGGAGGGAACGGTTCCGTTCGTCCAGCTTGCGGTTGGCATCGATGACCTTGCCGCTTTCCCACTCAAGGTGAAGAAGAATGAAGCCCAACATGAAAAAGAAGACTGATGCAAAAAGGGCAATCATGGTCGCGGTCTGCATGGAGCTGGCGTTGAATATCTGGATGAATGATTCGGGAAAAACCGCTGCCAGTACGGCCCGGGAAAGAAACGTGACCATGGCGATTATGATGCACAGGTAGATGAGGTTAAGTGACCTGAAACGGTGCAGGGTGCGGATCCGAGCCAGGACCAGAGCAACGAGAATATGCTGGAGGCAGAAAATGGCGCCGAAAACTATAATACGCGCGTTCATGTCGTTGATCATGATGCTCGTAACCGCGACCGCCGGAATCGGGATGAGGATGAGAACCCAGTTGATCTTGAGCTTGAAAAACCTGCACAGCACCACGTTATCCAGCATGAACGCCGTGGCATAGGACAGGACGGAGCCGTGGTATGACAGGAAATCGGGAATCTTCCCGCGCGCTCCGATAAGGAGGCTTGCCGTCATCTGCAGTACGAGTATGACGGCAAGGATGCCTTCTCCCTTGCGGAAACTCCCTGCGAAGGTGTACAGCAGCGAAATCGACATTAAGCCGGTGAGAATGGTGATCAGGATGTAGATTGTTTTTATGTCAAGCACCATGAAAAATAACTCCGAGGCAATGCCCTGTCTAGATGGGTTCGCCGGTTTCGCGGTATTCTTTCGGCGTGAGGCTGGTGAATTCCTTGAACACCGTGTTAAAAACCGATTTTGACTTGAAACCTGCCAAGTGGCAAATCTCGATGATCTTCAGGTCGCGGTGTCGAGGGCTGGTCAGAAGCTGTTTTGCCTCGTTTACCCGGTACAAATTGATGAAGGTATAAAAGTTCATGTTCAGCTTTGTGTTCATCACCTGTGATATATGGTGAGGAGATATAGAAAGGTCGCGGGACATTTTCTGCAGGGTTAAGTCCTCATCGGTATAGGCCCGATATTTTTCCATGTAGTCGGTGATTTTCCGCGCGTAATCCTCGGCTGTTGCATCCGTCAGGTTCGATTTTTTATATTTCTCGTCTCCTTTCAGTTCCTCGATGGTACGGTATATGTCATAGGGGATGTTGTTGCGTACAACCGAGAGGAAACGGTCAATGGCCGTGTCGAAACGGTCATGGGCGATGGGTTTAAGGAGGTAGTCGACCGCTCCGATGTCGAAGGCCTTGACGGCGTATTGCTCATGGGCGGTGGTGAAAATGACATAGGGAATGTCGCCCAGTTGCTCCAAGAATTCAATGCCGGACATCCCCGGCATGGTGATGTCGAGAAGGATGAGGTCGATTTCAGTGTTTCCGGAGTCCCTCGTCTCTCTTATTATGTCCAGTGCTTCGCCCCCGCTTCCTGCCAGGGCTGTAAGTTCAAGCTCCGGTCGCATCTTGACCCATTCAGACATGAGTTCCCTCGACCATCGGTCGTCTTCAATGACAAGTACCCTGTATGTTCGCATGCCGGTCATGGTAATAATGATATTCTTTATCGTGCAATTATCATGGTCATGTATCCGATTAATGTCAATTTATTTCCTTGTTTAATTAACCGTCCGGGTAAGCGTGGCTGCCAAGCCGGCCTTTTTTCGATCCTGTAATGGCCCGATTGCCCAGGTCATTCAATAGACGCGGTAATCGCCGAAGAATTTAAAAAAAAGTTCTGCCCCATTGTCCCGGTCGACCGACTTCTTCAATTTGTGTATAATTAGTTAGTATATATAATGGAAAGAATATGAAAAATTCTTGATACATATAGAGGACAATCGTGAAACATGTACCTTTTTTTTTAATAATCATTCTTGTTGCCATGCCGGTTTTTTCACAAAACCCCGAAAAACAAAAGAACCCGGAACCCCGGACGCAGGCATTCAAGGTCACTTGGGTGGATTTTGCCTTCAACAACTATGTCCCGATTCCTGATACTCGCTTCGCCGATTTCTCAAAGATAAATTTTGGCGGATCCATTGGGGTCAACTTCATGGTGGCCAATGTGCGGCCGCTCTGGCTTTTCATAAACCTCATGACCGATTATAACCTGAGCAACACGAAACGTATGGACAGGCTGATTGACATGGGCGCCAGCCTGGGACTCGGCTGGCGATTCAGCCTTGTCAAGGAGAGGTTTTACTTCACGCCGCGGGTCTCCTATGGCTACATGCTTCATTACTCCTACGGCAATTATTTCAACGACCAGCGAATTTACGTGATCGGTCTTAACAGCCTTAAAAAACGCAGTTTTTATTTTTCAGACCAGTACCTTGAATACGGACTTGAGTTCGCCGTGGATGTCACGCCACCTTCAGGAAGGACGAAATGCGAGCTGTTCTTGACGCCGGAATTCATCCATTTTATCGAGAAGCGACGCCAGGGACTGGAAGCAGGGTATAAAATCGGTTTCCGTATCAATGTCGAATCGGACGGCGCGGCCCCCGCTGCCATGGAGATTAAAGTGGCGCAGCCCACGATCCTGGCCGGCAGGGCTGTCGACGCCGAGACGGGCAGGGCGCTTCCGCTGGCTGCGGTAACCATTACCGGCGGTAAGGCCTCCAAAACGGACCCGGCACCCGGGGAGTATTTCGCATTCACCGTGGATCCCGAAAAGGATTATGTCCTGAACGCCGAGTTCGATGGTTATGAGCCGGCCGCGCGGGACATGAAGCGTGATGCCATCAATTCCGGAAAACGAAACCCTGCCGATATACTGATGAAATTGAGCAGGAAGTGGGGGATCTTCGGCCATGTCTTCGAGAAGGAAAGCAACGATCCCCTCGGCAATGTGGAAGTCCTCGTGACCGATGCCGCCGGAGGCAGGTCGGTCATGAATACGGACCGCAAGGGCGATTTCCGCATGGAGCTGAAACCAAACACCGATTACGAAGTCATGCTGAAAAAAAGAAGGTATTTCACCGTGCGCGGCTCCTTTTCCACCAAGGGGCGTATGCCCGGCTGGTTCGATGTGAAAAAATTCATGCGGACGGAGTTTCAGAAAGTCGTGGTGGGCGCAACGGTTGAGTTCGGCAGTATTCATTATGATTCGGGGAGCTGGTACATCCGGCCTGATGTCGTACCGGCCCTTGACAAGATCGTGCAGTTCCTCAGCGATAACCCGACCATCGTGGTGGAACTGGGGGCACATACCGACTCCATGGGCGATGCCGGCCAGAACATGGTCCTCTCGCAGAAGCGGGCCCAGAGCGCCGTCGATTATCTCATAAAGAAGGGGATCAAGACTGAAAGGATATCCGCTAGGGGCTACGGAGAAACGAAGATAAAGAACCGCTGTGTCAAGGGCGTCGCCTGCTCCGGGATGGAGCACCAGGAAAACCGGAGGACCGAGATCAAGGTCATGAAGATTACCCGGGAATAGTGAACTATGTATGATGCGAAGACATTATGTATAAAAAGGAACGGCTTATGAATACGATAAAGAGAATTTCGGTTATGTTTTTACAATTGGCAGTATCCGTGGTTGTAACGGCAGGATGCAGCGGCATGCTCGATGTTCCTACGAGGCTTCCCCTCCTGCAGAACCTGATGGCAGTCATGGGTTTGACTGGCAAACCAGGAATCACGGTGACATCGCCGACCGGCGCGTATTTTCTCAGGGAAATAACCGGCAGCACCCTGGACATCACCGTGGTCCTGAATACCAGGCCCACGGACAGCGTGAGCTTCACGACGGCCACCGCCATTGACGCGACCAACACGGGAGCCAATACCACCTATGCCGAAGGCGATCCGTCGACCTCGAGTCTGACCTTCACCTCTTCGAACTGGGACGTACCACAGACAATAACCGTAACTAGTATCGATGACTATGTGCTTGACGGCAACCAGAAGATAAATCTCCTGTTCGGCTCCGTGGTAAGCGGCGACAAGGGATACAACGGTATGGCAATCCCGTCGGTTCCCATTACCGTCCTCGATGATGAGTCCTACAGCATAACGGTTTCCCCTGAAACGCTTCAGACAACCGAGTCCTCGGGTTTCTCCCATACTGCAACTTTCTACGTGGCCCTGAGCACCCAGCCCCTCTTCGACGTGGTAATCCCCATGGTGACCAGTTCTGACCTGACCGAGGGGACGGTCGATACAAGCACCCTTACGTTTACGACCGCGAACTGGGACTTTCCCCAGGCCGTAACGGTTACCGGCGTCGATGACGGAATTGAAGACGGCAACCAGACTTATCCCATACAGCTCGCAGACAGCCAGAGTCTTGATGTTGGATATAACGGCCTGAATTTGAGCTCGGTATCAATCACCAATATTGACTCACAGGCTTCAATCACCGTTACCCCACTGACGATGAGCCTGGTGGAGGGCGGCGATAACGCAGAATGGGGTAATTACCAGGAAACTTTTTCTGTTGTTTTAAACGGAGCTCCTTCCGGCGACGTCACCATACCAGTTACAAGCGGTGATATTACCAGGGCCACCCTGGATAAGTCCAGCCTTACCTTCACCACCGGCAACTGGAGCACGCCGCAGGTAGTAACGGTAACGGCGGTCGACAATGCCCATTACGATGACCCGAGTATCCCCGTCATCATGGATCTCGGCATAGCTATCGGCGGCGGCTATGACGGCAAGGAACCGTCCGATGTCACGGTGTATATCGACGACGACGACGGCGCGGGAATCCGCGTGTCACGAATGAGCAGGGAGACCAGGGAGGCCGGACTCCAGAATGCCACCTTCAAAGTGAAACTTACCTCCGCGCCTGCAGCGGGTTCTACGGTGATCATACCTATCAACGACCAGTATGATATCAAGAATTATCACCACCATGAAGGTTTCATTGACAAGACGAGCCTGACCTTCAATGATTCCAACTGGTCCACGGAGCAGGTGGTCACGGTAACACCGGTGAAGGATTATGAAATGGATGGGGATGTCCAGTATATCATTGCCCTCCTGCCGGTAGTGAGCGGGGATGCCGCCTACAGCGGCAAGAAACCCCGTAACGTGACTGTCAACAACTTCAATGAGGACATTGCCGGATTCGTGGTCACGGCCAACAGCGCGACCACCACTATGGGATCCTCCGGGCAGAGCTTTAGCGGTTTTGCCACGGACGACATGGGGAACCTCGGATACCGGTATGCAACCTATGATATCAAGCTCAGGTCAAAGCCCCTGTCCGTTGTCACCCTGGTCATGACAAGCAGCAGCGTGAACAATGACGGGATGTTCAATGTGCCGTCGCTCACGTTTACCCCGACGAACTGGAACGTCGCGCAGACCGTGCGTATCACCGGGACATCGGACGGCACCAACGAGGGGAACCACAACTATACGGCGAGCTTTAACATCAGCACCAGCGATCTGGTGTACGGCAACGTGGCGGCCACGTACGTGGGCAAACCGTCCTTTACCGTAACCAGTTGCGACAATGATGGCACGAAAGACATTGTGGAATGCTCCTGTTCGGGGACCAATACGTCGAGCACGTCCGAATCCGGCGGCCAGGCCTTATTTTACCTGATAACGAAGGCGGCCCCCGGAACCGATATCAGCGTTAACTTCTCGGTAGATGACGTTACGGAGGGAATGCCACCCATCGACGGTACGGTCATCATAACCTCCGAAAATTACAACAAGCTTGATTCGTCCGGTTCAAACAGGGTTGTCATCACCGGAGTAGACGATGTTCTGTTTGATGGCACGATCACCTACCACCTTCTCCCGGGTCTTTCCACCGGTGGACTGACCTACCAGATACCCGGCAATTACACGATGTACAACTCGGACAACGAGACCCGCTACGTCACGTCGGTTGCCGGGCACACTTCAGAAGATATTACAACCGCCACTGTCAACGTGCGCCTGGGCGCCATGCCGTCCGATGATGTTACGATGGACGTGGCCTGTGCGGATGCCACGGAATGCCGCACCGTCAGTCCGACGACGCTGACGTTCACCACCGTTAACTGGAACACGAACCAGCAGGTTACCGTTACCGGAGAGGACGATTCAATAGCTGACGGAAACATTTCGAACAACATCGGCTTTACCGTTACCAGCACGGATACCGTGTTTAACGGTCACAATTTCAACGTGGCGGTGATAAATGACGACAACGAACCGCCGGCGAAAGCAATATGGGTCACATCGGTGGACCGCAACGGCGAAATGGCCCCTGGCGTGTCAACCGCGGATTCGTACTGCAACGGCAGCGACACTGCCAAGCCCACGGGCATTGGGACGGCAACTTACAAGGCTATGATAGTGGATGGATCATCCCGCGTGGCCACCACTACCGGTACCGATGACACAGGCCAGATTGACTGGGTCATCAAGCCGGGGTATTACTACTACCTGTGGAGCGGCGGATCAGGAAGCGACGCCACGTCACGTCTCTTTATAGCCGATGCATACGGCCTTATCCCGTTCCCGATGCTGCGGCCATTCGGCGCAACCGGCGGGTATTGGACCGGCATGAATTCAAACATGACCACGGCGTCAACATCCGGGGACAACTGCTCCAAGTGGACCCTTACCAACGGCGAGGTGGATCCCTTCCCTGACCTATATGCTGAATATGGATCCAGCGACGCAACGGACACCACGTCCATAAGCTCCGGTACGGACACGTGCAGCGCGGTGAAAAGGATCATCTGCGTCCAGCAGTAGATATTACCCCGCCCATATTCTGAGAAAAACCAGGACCTTCATGCGCACCCGGGAGGTCCTGGTTTTTTTCTTGGGAATGTTGATATGTTATTCCAGGCGCCCATGGGTATGATTGATTGGCATAAGTATTTTTATCTTGACAATGAGTAAAAAAACATAGTGACATTGTTTTCCGGTGCCTGAAGACGACAGGCGCCGGATGTTTTCAGCGCAACAAATAATACCTACTGCACATCAAAGGAGGCCCCATGAAAAAACTGCTGGCCGCGTCAGCTGTCTTCCTGGTCACATTCTTCTCACTCATTATCCAGGACCAACAGGGCGCTGCCCAGGAGGGGGCCTTTGCCGCCTTTAACAACCTTGAAGTGAAGATCATCATGTCAAAATGGCAGGGCCTGTACCTGTCAACCGGACAGACATCCGATTGGATGAGGTCGCATCAGAACAGGAACAGGAACTATTCCTTTTTCCCCAACGGACGGCTGATGGTCTTCGTGGGCACCGACGATTACGACAGGATGTCGAAAGCCACCGGTTCCAGGACCTATCACCTTCTTCCCTTCAGGGAAAAGCGCGAGCCTTCCTACAGCCGGAAGGACGAGGCAACGGTTAAGGTTCTTCTGCCGAGCGGCTATACAGCATTGCTGTCTGTTGAAACCGGCGATCTTGTCGGGATCGACGGTTACAACGTGACTTCGGCGCCCCTGGCCCATTTCGATACCATGGTGAAAAACAGGGGCGGCGTCGAGATAGCGCCTCTCAAGGGCCAGCTCCTTGTAGATTACGGATGGCGCACCGGTGAAACGAGCAGCACCCAGCTCTGGAGCCCCTCGGTCATCCTTGACGGCAACGGTAACAGGTGCAATATAAAAAACAGCGACATTGCAATGCGTGATCCGAGGGATCCGGACGAGGTGATTTTCAAATTCAATAACAACGATGAGCTCGCCAAATTCCTGAAGGTAAAATGCCCGAAGCTTCTGTGGCGGTAAAACGGGGCGCTGTATCCCTGTCTCTTCCTCCCCTGACGGACATCGGCCGGCGGTGTTCCGAAGCGCCGGGTATATCCGTTATAATGACTTGACAACTTCATTTTTAATGATTAATTTTATTGCCGGGTAAAGAAGATATTCTGAAAAAGCAGGAGGCAAATATGAAGCATCGCGGCTGTCTCCCTTTTTTTCTTTTCTGTTTTATCTTGATTGTCGTGCCGCTGGCTCTATTATGCGGGTGCAGGAAGAAGGTCCCGGTTGCTATAATGACCAAGCTTGAATCCGGCTCCATAGTGGGATCGAGCGAGATAAATGCATCCAAGCTGTTTCTAGAAGATAATAACATCAATGATATTGAAATTGTTCCCCTTGATGACGGATGGAACCCCGCCAAGGCGGTAACGGCCTATAAGGAATTGAATAGGAGGGGGATCCGCCTTCTGATCACGAGCCACACCTCCATATGCGCAATTGCCCTTGATAAACTCATTAACCGGGACCATGTCCTGACATTTGTCACCGGGGCGACAACGGATACGCTTACCGATAAAAATGATTATATAATCAGGAACATTCAGGACGTGGAAAGCGAGCAGAAGAGCATAAGCGAGTATATTAATGGCCTTCCCGGGGCCGGCGTAATCATCATCCGTGACACTGACAACAATGCCTATACTGTTCCCGCTCTGGCATATTTCAAACATCATTTGAAAAAGCAGATCAGCGGCGTTATTGAGATATCCATCAGCAGATTCAATATCGATGAAATCAGCAGGCTGGTCAGGAACAGGGACACCGGCATTGCCTATCTCCTGATCGGCGGATATAACATCGCGGCGGGGAATATAGCCCAGGCGATTTATAATATCAATCCCGGTGCCCGCATTGTTTTTACGCCCTGGATGAAGACGCCGACGTTGCTGGACACGCTGGGCGCTGCCGTTAACGTTTCGGTGATGCCTTCGCACTACCCTCGGCGCATGCCCGGGGGCGCGATTGACAGCTATTTCAAAAGGTTCAAGAAGCGGTTCGGATATTCTCCCACATATATAAGCCTGAACGTTTACACCGCGCTTGAAATACTGCATGACGCGGTTTCGGCCGGTCACACTGAACCGGATGATGTCAGGCGTTATGTCATGGCAAAAAAAAAGTTTAAGACAAGGTTCTGCACCGTGGAGTTCGATCAGGAGGGCGATATGAATGCTCCCCTGTATTTCATCACTGATCTCTCGAAGGAATTCTGACGCGATGCGTTCAATCCGTTTTACGTTTATTCTGCTTGAAGGGTTGACCCTGGGTGTTGTTCTGCTTTTCTCGCTCCTTCTGCTGGTTACGCTACAGGGCGGCATCAAGGACCGCTATATTGCAAGCCATGTCACGTCGATAGAGACCATCGAGGCCTTGCTGGATAACTATCTGGGCGACAACATGAAGGCTTTTCGGAGTTTCATGGGGATGCCAGACAAGGAGAGGGCAGGGGGTGTGATCCCGGTTTTCTCGGACATATATTACTGCAGCAATCAGCTGCAAATAGGAGCCATAATAACCAGGGAAGAGGGAAGCCATATATTCCAGGGATACGATCTCGGCAAGAGCAAGGTGGGTTCATTTCTGTCTAACATGGGGAATGGTTCGATGCATCATTCCCCATTGCTCCGGTCGCCGGAAAATGACGGGCTCAGCGTATATGTCGCCGCACGCACAGCTGACGGATATCTTGTCGGCAGGATCGGCATGGAGAAGTTCCGTGATTTCCTTGCCCGCATTGCCGGATACACCAACAGTATAATAACCCTGGCTACCAAGGACGGCTACGTATTGTTCAGCACCGATAGGGTCTTCAATGTAAACATGCTTCCCGGCCGGACAGGAGAGGAAATCGAAATTTCCGGCATGAAATATCTGTATACGCAGAAGAGGAGCGCATTACTGGATAACGATATTGCCATTTTCACTCCTCTCTCGGCGGTATATGACATCGTCAGGACGGTACAGTTGTCGATAATCGCGTTTATGACCGTTATTATTATTCTAATTGTAGCCAAGATCGTATGGCAGTCCCTGAAGATAATACGGCCCCTCGGCAGCCTGGGAACCTTGCTGGGTTCCTGGGAATTGAGCATGGTGGCAGAAAATGTGCCAAAGCAGTTCATTTCCTACGAGGAGATCTCGAGTCTGTATGATATTTTCCACGCGAAATCAGTGCAGATCAGCAATGCCGTTGCGGCCCTGAGGGAAAGCGAGGAGAAATTCAGGACGACGCTCGCGGCCATGGATGACCATGTCTTTGTCTTTAGCGAGGAGGGTTTTTTTCTGCTGTGCCACACGCCCGGAAAAGCCGATGACAGCGCCTTTATCGGAGCTGAGGTCGGAAAGAACTTTTCTGACGTCATGGACGGGGACACTGCCGATAAATTCCGCGTTGCCTTTGACGCCTGCAGCCGGGGAGAGTCGTCCGAGTTCGATTTTTCCATCGAAAAGACTCTGGGCACCCGCTGGTATTCGGCCAGGGTGTCTCCGAACCGGATCAACCGGGCCTACCGCGGTTCAATCGCCGTTGTCAGGGACATAACCGAACGGAAAGAGGCAGAACAGAGGGCCCTGCTTGACCTGATGGAGAAAGACGTTCTCCTCAAGGAGATCCACCACCGCGTGAAAAACAACCTCAATATTATCACCAGCCTTCTTAACCTGCAGTCAAACCAGATCAGGGTGAAAGAGGAGGCGATCGAAGCGTTCAGGGAAAGCAGGAATCGCATATTCTCCATGGCCCTGGTCCACGAAAAGCTTTACCAGACAAGAAATTTCACCCAGGTCAATTTTAAGGAATACATTGAGACCATGACCAGGGAACTGGTCCTTGCCTATGCGGTAGGAGACAGCGTGTCGGTTGATTTAAATGTCGAAGAGGTTATGCTTGATATTAATAAAGCCATTCCCTGCGGACTGATACTGAACGAGCTGGTGTCGAATGCCCTCAAGCACGCCTTTGCTGAAAATATGGCCGGCCGGATTGCCATATCGCTGGTAACCGCCGAAGGTGGCAATCTGGAGCTGACCGTCAGGGATAACGGGAAAGGACTTCCCGCAGGATTTGAAATGGGATCGATCAAGTCACTAGGACTCCAGCTGGTGGATCTGCTCTCAAAACAGATCGGCGGATCGCTGACCTTTGAAAGCGATCGGGGGGCGTCATTTAAAATACTTTTCCCGGGCCAGCTATGACGAAAAAGAATGTTATGATAGTCGAGGATGAATCTATTATCGCCCTTGAACTGGCGATGATTGTGGAGAAGGCCGGTTATGCCGTCACCCGTGTTTCTCATACGGCAGAGGATGCGGTAAATTATGCGGCAACGGAAAGGCTGGATCTTGTCATAATGGACGTCCTCCTTGGAAAAAAGGGGAACGGTATTGATGCTGCGGAACGGATAAACGCTATATTCAGCGTTCCGGTTCTTTTTATTACCGGGAATCGAATGCTTATTAATGAAAAAGATATGAAAAACATCAGCAATTACATCGTCATGTCAAAACCTCCCTCCGAGTTCGATATCGTAAAAAACGTGAAATTGCTGATGGGGGATTGAATAAATAAATAAATACCGGGGTTCTTTCCTGGCCCCGGCATTTATTCTTTCACAGGTTGAAAATGTTCCGGATAATCACTGCTTGATGTTCTTGTTGCAGTGCTGGTTGCATACAGCGCGCATCAGCCCCTGCTGTTTTTTGCAGGCCTCAAGGCAATCCTTATGCTCCTTTTTCGCCTTCTCGGCTTCCTGCTTTTTGTCGTCGGTAATTTTCTTCTGGTCGTCGGCTTTCTTATGGCGCTCATCCTCGAGCTTCCAACGCTCACGCTCCATTTTCCAGCGTTCTTCTTCCAGCTTCTTGCGTTCGGCCTCCTGCTTTTTTAGGCGCTCCTCTTCCGCCTTCCTGTCCTGCTGCCGCTTTTCTTCCTTACGGCGCTCTTCTTCAAGCTTGCGCCGCTCTTCGTCGACCTTCCGGCGCTCCTCCTCGACTTTTTTCCGCTTTTCGTCGTCTATTTTCTTCTGGCGCTCCTGCTCTTCCCTTTTTTTCCGCTCTTCCTCGATTTTCCTGCGCTCGTCCTCCTTGGCTCTTTTCATGCGTTCGTCTTCGAGCCTGCGGCGTTCATTTTCCAGCCTGCGGCGCTCCTCGTCATCCCTCTTTCGGCGCTCCTCCTCCATCTTGCGCAGCCTCTCCTGCTCCTGCTGGATCCGCCGCTCCTCGTCGAGCTTTTTCTGCCGTTCCCGTTCAAGCCTCATGCGCTCGTCCTCGAGTTTCCGTCGCTCCTCCTCGATTTTACGCTGGCGTTCCTCGTCGGCCCTCTTTTTCCTCTCTTCCTCCAGCCTCTTCTGGCGTTCCTCGTCGTCTTTTTTGCGCCGTTCTTCCTCTACTTTTCGCTTCCGGGCTTCCTCGTATCTCTCCCAGGTCCATTCGTTATAGGTTTTCCTGCAGTCGTTGGGGCAGGTCGCCCATTTCATCCCGATCGCACCGGAGCAGGCCCTGAGGCAGTCACGGTACTGGCGCTCCCGCTCCTCCTCGTACTGCCGGCGCTCCCGGTCCCGGCCCTTTCTCCGTTCCTCCTCTTCATGCCTGCGCCGATCTTCTTCGATCCTGCGCCGTTCCTCGTCGAGCTTTCTCTGCCGCTCTTCCTCGATCTTCCTCTGCCGTTCGCGCTCGAGCTCAAGCCGGCGCTCTTCTTCAAGCTTTTTCTGGCGCTCACGCTCCAGCCTCTGCCGCTCTTCCTCGAGCCTGCGGCGCTCATCTTCGATTTTTTTCAGGCGCTCTTCCTCGAGCCTCTTAAGGCGCTCCTCTTCTATGCGCTTCCGCTGTTCCTCTTCGAACTTTCTGCGGCGCTCCTCGTTGTACTTGTCCCAGTCCCAGTCATCGTTGATTTTGTTGCAGAGATTGTTGCAGGCGGCGCGCTCCTGGCCCGTCTTGCCCATGCAGGACGCGATGCATGCCTGGTGGCGGCGGTTCCGCTCTTCCTCATGCTTTCTGCGCTTTTCTTCCTCGTCTCTCCTCCAGCGCTCCTCCTCGAGCCGGCGCTGTTCCTCTTCATACCTGCGCCGCTCCTCCTCGAACTTTCTCCGGCGCTCCTCCTCGAGCCGGCGCTGACGTTCCTGCTCCTCCCGCCAGCGACGCTCTTCCTCGATCTTCTTCTGGCGCTCGCGTTCGATCCTGAGGCGCTCCTGTTCAAGCCTGCGGAGCTCTTCTTCCCGGTCCCTGCCGCGGTGGTCGTCATCGGGCACGACAATAAGCGCGCCGCATGAGAGGCTGCACAGTATAAGAAAAGAAATGAATATTCTGCCCAGCATGTAGATCCTCCTGGTTATTTAAAATATCCGTAGTATGACAGATAATCTTATGATTTGGTTCTTATAATTAATTATTACTTAAAATTAAATGTCAATTAAAATACAATCTTTTTAACAGCATGATGTCATGCGCACGGTAGCGGCATGCAAGGTTGGGCACCAGGGAATAACCGGAAAGTGAAGAATAATTGACGGTAAGATGCGGGAGGAAAACTTGACTTTGCCGGCTTTGTAATTTATAATATTAATCACTATTCCCCCAATGTTTGTATGGCATGATGTTCCTTCCCTCGGCGGGAGAAATGACGTTACCCGCAGGTGTAATTAGTGTGCGCTGATTGCAATTACCTGCCGGCACATCCGATGCGTAATCATGAAAACGTAAAGATGTTACGACCGGTTATACCGGATAACGATACAATCTATAATTAATTCAAGGAGGCAGAATGAAATCTTCCGGGTTTAATGTCATCTGCATTGTTGGCATCCTTGTTTCTTTCATGGCCGGCTGCATCGCCTGGGAGCCGGGCTGGAAGCAGGCTCAAGCTCCGGCTGTCAAGGGCGATGTGAAGGCCCTTATAGGCAAAGCGAAAAAGCTTGAGTCTGAGGCTGATTCCAGGGAAAAACTGAGCCAGCTTATAACTGCGCTGGAAGACGTGCTGAAAGCCGATCCTCGGAACCAGCAGGCGCTTCAGGATCTCGGGTCATACTGCTATCTGATGGGATACGGGTACGGCAATGACAAGGGTGAAAAAGTGGAGAATTATCGAAAGGCTCTCCAGTATTGTGAGCGATCCATGTACAGGGACCCCGATTTCAAGGCGCTGGTGGATAAGGGCGAAGAAGTCTGGAACGCATGCAGGGTGCTCAAGAAAGATAACATGCGGGCAATATATTTCTATTACATGGCTGCCGGTAACTGGTGGGTTGAATGTCTGGGCCCGTTAGAAAAAATGGTCAGCTTTTTCTGGATCGGTAGGGGAAAGAAACTCCTGGAGTATATGACCGCAATTGACCCGCAGTGGGGTTACGGCAGGGTGTACTTCGCCTGGGCCTGCCTTTATACCGTAAGCCCCGGCTTTCTGGGCGGGGATATGAAAAAAGC
Source organism: Spirochaetota bacterium (assembly GCA_035400945.1). Lineage (GTDB taxonomy): Bacteria > Spirochaetota > UBA4802 > UBA4802 > UBA5550 > RBG-16-49-21. The sequence goes on along the minus strand of DAONAJ010000044.1, from coordinate 20,475 downwards.
TGATGAATACTTCAACAAGGCCTTGGCCCTCGGCCCCCATATGAATGTTTTTTATGGGACCCGGGCCCGCTATTACCAGGTGAAAATGAAAGACCGTAAAGCTTTTTCCGGGGACCTGCACCATGCCCTGGCAATTGATCCGCGTAAAATGGATGAGTATCCTTGGGCGGTGTGGTATCATGTCAAGTCTGTCGAGATGCTGAAGGATATTGACACATATTTTGAATAATCCGGCAGAATCGCCGCGGGCGGGGCCTGCGCGGCCCGCCCGCGGATTTCCCCGCCGTATATTATTTCATTCATATCTTCCCGTAAAATATTTATTGACTGCCAGCCGCGGAGGAGCCATCCTCCCTCTATCACATTGCGCGGCGAAGGATAATCATGTCCGGTAATCCCTTGAAATATTTCAGGAACCATAAGGTGGGGCTGGCCCTGGGCAGCGGCGGCGCCAAGGGGCTTGCCCATATAGCCGTTATTGAGTTCCTGCAATCCATGGAGATCCCCATTGACTTCATCGCCGGGTCCAGCATCGGCGCGGTGATCGGCGCCCTCCACGGCACCGGATCAATGGGCAGGTTCAAGGAAGATATCATGAAGTTCACCTTCCGCGAAATGATCGGGTACATGGACCCGATGGTGCCGCGGTCGGGGATCATCCAGGGGAAGGGCTTTGTCAGGTTCATGGAGCGGTACATTCCCCGCGACGCGAATATCGAGGACCTGAAAACGCCTCTCGCGGTCCTGGCGACAGACTACAGCACCGGCATGTCAGTCATATTCCGGAAGGGAAACATCCTGGAGGCCCTTCGGGCGAGCGTGTCCATCCCCGGCGTCCTGGTCCCGGTCAGGTACGGGAAGACCATCCTGGTGGACGGCGGCGTGGCGAACCCGCTGCCGATCAACATCGTGCGGAGCATGGGGGCCGGGATCACCATAGCGGTAAATCTCCATCCCCGCCTGAAAAAGCGGGGCCTCAGGCATTTTGCCGCCGTGCCCGATGAAGGGGCGCAGCTGACGGATGATGCCCGGGTCCTCCTGCCGGCAGGGGAGGGGCTGTCCCCGGGAAGCACCGGAACCAGGTGGCTTGCCTGGATAGAACAGTGGCTTAAGTCCGGCAAGGACAGGGGCCGGGACAAGATGCCCAACATCCTCGAGATCATGGCCGGGTCGGTGGACATCATGGAATATGTCAACACGGCCCTTCTCCTGAGATACAACGCGCCGACGGTGCTGATCGAGCCGGACGTCATCGATGTCCAGACCCTCGATTTCGTCGACGCGAAAAAGATAATCAACGAAGGGTACCTTGCCTGCGTCCGCGCGGAAAAGATACTGAACCGGAGGGTAAAGGCCTGGGTGTGATGCCGGATGTCGCCGACCGGGATTCATTGCTGCTTTTGCGATAATCATATGGCAAGAAAGAAAGAAGACATTGCGGCGCGCTATAACGAGCTGTGCGATCTCATCCTGAGATACAACCGCCATTATTACGAGCTGAGCGCTCCCCTGGTGGATGACGCGGAATACGACCGCCTCATGGCCGAGCTTGCCGATATCGAATCGAAGCACCCGGAGCTCCGGCGGGAGGACTCTCCCGCGGCAAAGGTGGGCGGCTTCGCGTCCGCGACCTTTTCGGAAGTGCCCCACGATCCCCCCATGCTTTCCCTGGGCAACATATTTACCGAGGAAGAGCTGGCTGATTTTGATACCCGGTGCAGGAAAGCTTCGGGGGATGGCCTGCTCTATTCCATGGAGCTGAAATACGACGGCCTCGCGGTGGAGGTGGTCTACGAGAAGGGCAGGCTCAAGCAGGGTTCCACGAGGGGGAACGGCGAGGTGGGGGAGGATGTGACGCGGAACCTGGCGACCATCCGCGCCGTGCCCCGCGCCCTTACCGGCGCGGCGCCCGAATACCTGTCGGTCCGCGGCGAAGTCTTCATGCGCCACGGCGAGTTTGAGCGCCTCAACCGGGCCCGCGCCGAAAAGGACGAGCCGGCCTTCGCCAACCCGCGGAACGCGGCCTCGGGCAGCCTCCGCCAGCTTGACCCGTCCGTAACGGCGGAGCGGAGCCTGGACGCGGTGTTCTACGCCGTGGGCAGGGTCTCCGATGACCTCCCCATGCCCGACCAGCGGGCCCTCTTTGAAACACTTCCCACCCTGGGAATACCGGTAAGCCCCCAGGCAGCCGTCGGCTCCCTGGAAGAGATACGGGAATATTACAGCCACTGGCTTGAGAACCGCCATACCCTTGATTTCGACATCGACGGCATTGTGATCAAGGTAAACGATTTCGCCCTGCGCGGGCGCATGGGCGTCACCAGCAAGGCCCCCCGCTGGTCCGTGGCGTGGAAGTTCCCCGCGCGTGAAGCGGTCACCGGCCTCGAGTCGGTCGACTTCCAGGTGGGGCGCACCGGCATCATCACGCCGGTTGCGAACCTTCATCCGATAAATATAGGCGGCGTCATCGTGAAGCGGGCCACCCTTCACAACTTCAAGGAAGTGGAGCGGCTGGACGTGCGCATCGGGGACAAGATCAAGATCATCCGCGCCGGGGACGTCATCCCCAAGGTCATAGAGGTGGTGCGCCATGACGGCGCGGCGCGGGGGGATGAAATCCTGCCGCCGAAGCAATGCCCGTCGTGCGGCGAGGAGCTCCGGCAGGAGGACATCTACCTCCGCTGCGTCAATCCCTCCTGCGAATCAAAGCGCCTGGAGGCCCTCAAATTCTTCGTGTCCAAGGACGGCATGGATATCGAGTTTTTCGGGCCGGAGCTGGTGGCGCGCCTGTACGAGGCCGGCCGCCTCAGCACCATAGCGGATTTCTACAAGATCACGAAGGACGCCCTCATGGGGCTGGAACGGATGGGTGACAAGCTCGCCGACAAGGTGATCGAATCGATAAACGCCCGGCGCCGGGTGCCCCTGTCGCGGTTCCTCCAGAGCCTCGGCATCAGGAACGTGGGCGGCCACGTCGCGTCGGTGATCGCGGCGCAGGTGAGGAGCCTTGACCGCCTTTACGGGATGACCAGGGACGAACTGATGGAGATCCGCGAAGTGGGGCCCGGCGTGGCCGAATCGGTGTACGGCTATTTCCAGGACGGGAAGAACCGCGACCTGGTCGAGGACATGCTCGCCTCGGGCCTGGTGGTCGAAGAGGAAGAGGCCGTCGCCCCGGCTGACAATCCCGTAAACGGAAAGACCTTTGTCGTGACCGGGACCCTGACGCGCTACAGCCGCCAGGAGGCGGAGGAGATGATCAGGAAGCTGGGCGGCCGCGCCGCCGGCTCCGTGAGCGGTAAGACCGATTACCTGCTGGCCGGGGAGTCCCCCGGCTCCAAGCTCGACAAGGCCCGCGCCCTCGGAGTTAAAGTGATAAGCGAAGTCGAATTCATAACCATGATAGGTAAAGGCCCCGATGAATAGGATTATCGAATTCTTTAAAAAGAATTATTACCTGCTGACGTCGCTCCTCATGTACCTGTCCTTTCCCACGTACGACATCTGGTTCATGAAGGGCTTCCCCTTCTTTGCCTGGATCGCCATGGTGCCCCTGTTCCTGTACGTGCGGGACAAAAAGGTTAAAGATATATACATAACATCCTTCATCACCGGCCTGCTGGGCCATTTTCTCGCCTTCGAGTGGATCGGCAACTTCGGCGCCGCGGCGCCGGGAGGGTACGCGGTCATCGTGGGGTTCCTGATGCCGGCCCTGACAGTTTTTTTCTCGATAAAGATCACCGTGGCGGAGGTCCTCTCCCGGCGCTTCGAAGGGCTCCGGTTTCTCATCTATCCCTCGGTGTGGGTCTTTGTTGACTGGATCGAGTCGATAGGCTATATAGCCTATCCGCTTCCCTACTGGGGGTACACGCAGTACCCGCTGACCTCCTTTATCCAGATGGCGTCCGTAACCGGCATCATGGGCGTCACCTTTGCCATCATGCTCTTCAATTACCTGGCCGCCGAATTCGTGAGGGCCTGGGGCTTCAGGAAAATAGCGGCCGCGGAGCTGCTTCGCATGAAGGAGGCGAAGATGATCGCCGCCGCGGTCATTGTTCTCATCGTTGTGACTATAGCGGGGGCGGTCAGCCTGGCCGTGCATGACCGCCCGCTGAAGCGGGGGCTCCGCGTGGCCATGGTTCAGTCGTGCATCTCGCCGTGGGAAAACTGGTTCGAGAACCGGTACCGCTACCTCGAGGACCTTAAGCGGTACACGGCCGCCGCCATGGTTGAACGGCCCGACCTTCTTGTCTGGTCGGAATCGACCACCCTGGAGACCATAGCCTACGATTTCGAGCGGGGATCCCTGAACGATTTCGAGAAGGAGGTCCTTGCCGTTGCCCAGACCTACGAGACGCCGCTCCTGACCGGGGAGATCGGCGTGAAGGAGGAGTATACCGGCCTTGTCCTGAGGAGGTCGCCGCAGAACAACGCGGTGCTGATCGACCGCTACGGCCAGGTCGTAAAGACCTATTCCAAGATACACCTGGTCCCCTTCGGGGAATGGTTTCCCTACGAAAAATGGCTGGCCTTCGTCAAGCGCATTACGGAGAGCTTCGGCGGATCGAGCTTTGTCCCGGGAGATAAACCGGTGCTTTTCGATATCCTGGGACGGAAGTTCGGCGTCCTGGTCTGCTACGAGGGGATCTTTCACCGCCTCTGCCGGGACTACCGCAGCCTGGGCGCGGAGTTCTACATTAACATCACCAATGACGGCTGGACCGATACCTTCAGGGGACACATGCAGCACTTCTCCGCGTCCATATTCAGGGCGGTGGAAAACGGCATATGGTACCTCAGGGCGGGCAACACGGGATACACCGTCTTCATAGATCCCTACGGCAGGATCAGGAAATCCTTCCCGATCATAACCAAGGGTTATCTCGCCGGCGATATCGATTTTTCCATGAACCACTGGACCGTGTATTCGGTCATCGGCGACCTGTTCCTGTATATTGCCATGGCCTTCGTGATTGGTATCGCCTCCGTCTTCGGATTCGAGAAGATAAAGGCAAGGTTTGGGAAGAAATAATTATACAGGCACCGATAACTATCGGTTCATCACCCTATCCTGAAGCACCGCATGGATATTGTCCCGTGCTGGAACCCCTCGTGGGTGAAGGTGATATCTTCGTCCTGTTCCTGGAGACCCAGGGTGTAGAGCATGGGGAGGTAGTGGTCGCCGCCGTACGGCGCGGCCATGGTCATGTTCATGCCAAGGTCGTGGTAGCTGATCAGCTTTCCGTGATTTCCCTCAATGAGCAGTGACTTGATCTTTTCATCGATCTCGACCGCCCAGTCGAAGGGTTCGGCCTCCATATCGTAGTCCATCTGGCGGAGGTTGTGGACGATGTTGCCGCTGCCGATGATCAGAACCCCCTCCCGGCGCAGGGGGGCCAGCCGCCTCCCCATATCATAGTGGTATCGCGGCTCCATGGCGTCGCAGAGGCTCATCTCGAAGACCGGTATGTCCGCGTCCGGGTACATGTGCTTCAGGACCGCCCAGGATGCGTGGTCGAGGCCCCACTCCATGGAGCAGTTGACCATGTACTTCGTCACCCGGGTAACATTCTCGGCGTCCCCGGGCGCGCCTGGGCAGGGGTACCGCACCTGGTAGAGCTCCGGGGGGAACCCGATAAAATCGTACAATTGCTCGGGGTTTTTCATGCAGGTGACCAGGGTGGCCTTGGCGGGCCAGTGCGCGGAAATCACCATGATCGATTTCGGCCGGGGGAGCTCCCGGCCGAGTTTCGCGAGGCTCTGCGTGAATTCGTTGTCCATGAGGATGTTCATCGGCGAGCCGTGGCCGATGAAGAGGGCCGGCATCTTTTTCATGTGTTTAACATGGCGGACCCGGGAGGGATGTCAAGGAAATTAAGGAGAGGCGGCATTGTTGCAGGGGCGCCTCTCCGTCATCTGTTTCTTCTAACAGTTTCCTGAAATACTCCATCCATGGAGTTTTTCAGGGCCGGTTTTACGAAGTGAATTCGTAAAACCTCACGTTTTTCTCGGCTGATGCCTCAAAAAACGGCGATACATCCATGTGTCGATTAGCAGTTTGCTGTTTTTCAGCAAACTGCTAATCGCAGTTGGTGAACCGGACTTCGCCTTTGATTCTGCTTTTTTTCGCGCCGATGCTCACCGCGCAGTCCATTGACAGGAACCCGTCGGCATGATGAAAATCGTCGGGTGTCATGACATTGGTCAACCTGACATCCCCGGATAGAGCGGAGCATCTGCTTCTGTCAATGAGAAGCGCCTGGCAGGTGCCGTCTTTTTTGCAAGTGGAAGGGATGGCGACGGTGATTAAAAGCTGGTTCCGCATATCCCTGGATATTTTCACCCACACATTCGGGTCTTTTTTTGCGTAGAGCGCCGCTCCGACGATTCTTTCGCGGTCTCCGGTCATGCATTTGTCCGGGGCCAGGGTCCAGGCGCCCAGGGCGTCTCCTGTGGATTCTATTGTTCCCTGGATCTTGGTGCATGAAACAAAAGCCGCGATCAATGGCGGCAGCAACAGCAATGCTTTGTTCTTTATGCGGTAGCTCCCTATTGCTGTATCAGGTTTATTTTCTTTCCACTTGTTGTGTGTTCCTTTGGTTTTCAATAGTCCATCTCCGTCATTGAGTCATTCCCGTGCCTGTTGTCATGGCAGTTACGGCTGATACGCAAGCCTGCCTGACCCGCTCAGCGGGCTCCGGCGCTATATTCGGTTGCGAGAATCGTGATAACCGCCCGCGCCACCGCAGCTCCGCCACGGTCAGTGATTTCCACCGTTATGGGAATATGTTCCGGATACGGCCCCTCCGTTTCCATGCTGCCTTCGGCGCGCAGGGTGCCCCTCGCTTTTTTCAGGTACCGTATCTCCATCTCCGCGGGAATCCAGCGAAGCCGGGGCGGAATCGTGACATCCGCCAGGAGTCCCATGGTCGTTTCACACAGGTTGCACAGAGCGGCGGCATGCACGGTGCGCAGGTGGTTGCGCGCCTTCCTGCGGTCCTTCATGATAACGGCGCAATGCCCGGGACGCAATTCCTCGACACGGGCGCCGATGGTTGATGTATAGGGGGCGTAGAAGCCGACCATGAAGCTGTACAGGCGCTTTCCCAGGGGGAAGCGCGACATTTTTTGATACACGCGCAATGTTCTGCTTCGGTCGCGCTGCGCGGGACGGGAGAAGAATGCCATGGTGCCACCTTTGAATGATGAGATCGTGCAGAGAAGTGTGTATCATGGCTGTTTCTGGCGGTCAAATCATTTTCCGGGACTGGTTCAACGGCGCGTCCAGCGGTACATCATTATTCCATAATATGAAAAATATAATATCCATAACCATTGGGCGTAAGCAGATACGGCAATTCCCCGATGGTCGGGAAAATGGTCCCTCCGATAATGTCAATAGGAACGCAATTAGCTGCGAACTGGAGATCTATTTCGACAGGCTGTGCCGATGGTGACAGGTTGAATACACAGAGGATTCTTATATCATCCTGCCTTATTGTATACACCAGGATTTTTTTATTGTCAGGATAGAGGAATTCAATTTTACCGGTGCCGAATACCGGAAACGTTTTCCTGATATGGATGAGGTTTTTCAGCCAGTTAAAAAGAGAATATGAATTATTCTTGTCCTCTTCGACGTTGACCGAATTGTAGTTGTATACCGGATCGGTTATCACCGGGGCGTATAACCGGGAAGGCTGGGCCTCGGAAAAGCCGGCGTTTTTATTGTCATTCCAATGCATCGGCGTGCGAACGCCGTTCCTGTCGCCAAGATAGATATTATCCCCCATGCCGATTTCATCGCCATAATAGATAACGGGAGTGCCGGGAAGTGTTAATAATATCGCATATAATAACTCTATTTTTTTCCTGTCATTGCCCAGAAGAGGGGCCAGGCGCCGCCGGATTCCCCTGTTAATGCGCATTTGTTTATCTTCGGCGTACGCGTGAAACATATAGTCACGTTCTTCATCGGTGACCATTTCCAGGGTCATTTCATCGTGATTCCGGAGGAACATGGCCCACTGGCATGTTTCGGGAATCTGCGGCAACCGTTTCATTATGTCAACAATGGGACCATGATGCTCGAGTTTCAAAGCCATGAAAAGGCGCGGCATGAGGGGGAAATTGAAAGCCATGTGGAATTCATCGCCGCTTCCGAAGTATTCAACAAGATCTTCCGGCCATTGGTTTGCTTCGGCAAGTAATACCGCGCCGGGATAATCCCGCTCGATGATAGCCCTTATCTCTTTAATAAAAAGGTGTGTTTCCGGAAGGTTTTCGCAATTGGTACTCTCTTTTTCAAAAAGATACGGCACGGCATCGACACGAAAACCGTCAAGGCCCATATCCAGCCAGAACCTGATAACACGTATCATTTCTTCGCGCACTTTGGGATTGTCGTAATTGAGGTCGGGCTGGTGGTAAAAGAAGCGGTGCCAGTAGTACAGCCCGTTTTCCCTGCAATAGGCCCAGTTGGACGTTTCAATATCTGAAAAGATAATGCAGGCTTCCCGATACCTGTCAGGGTTATCTGACCATACGTAGTAATCGAAATAGGGCGATGCGGGCCCCTTTTTCGCCTCGAGGAACCAATGATGCTGGTCCGATGTGTGATTGAGGACCAGTTCTCCAAGGACTTTCAGACCCCTGCTATGCGCTTCATACAGGAGGTTGCGGAAGTCCTCAATGGTGCCGTATTCCGGATTTACGCCGTAGTAGTCCATGATGTCATACCCGTCATCCCTTCCGGGAGACGGGTAGGTGGGCATGAGCCACAGGCAGTCGATTCCGAGATCAACAAGATAATCAAGGCGCGATATCAGGCCGCGGAAGTCTCCCCTGCCGTCCCGGTTGCTGTCCTGGAATCCGCGGACGTACAATTCGTATATGACCGCGTTCTTGTACCACGGGAAATTTTTATTTATCTCGCCAGGCATCAATGTGCCTTCCCGAATTCGCCGAGCAACTGTCGCACCATTCCCGGCCTGGTTATATAGTATTTTGCCTTTGATGGACCGAAGCCGACCTTGACGCTGAAACCGTTATCCGGAAGCGCTGAGAAGAGGTCTTCGTCGGTTACATCATCGCCGATTGCCAGCGTAAAATCATACTCTTTGGCCGATAACATGAAGCTGGCAATTTTGCCCTTGTTGATCTCCAGGCTTTTTATCTCAAGGACCTTGTTCCCTTCCATTATGCCGAGATTATGGTTGGCTATCATGTGCAAAAGGTTCCCCTTCAGTTCCATGGCCCGGATGGAGGCCAATTCCGCGTCGGCGCGACGGTAATGCCATGCCAGGGAGAACTCTTTTTCCTCAATGAAGGTTCTGGGGGTCCGGTCGCAATAGGATTCCAGAATAGGCCTGATCTCATTTTTCCACTGCGTGTCCAGGTTCGCAATCGTCTTCCACTCGCCGCCGTTGAGTTTTATCCAGGCTCCATGCTCGGCTATCAGGGACAGGCGCATGCCGCTGAAATGCCGCTCCAGAAATTCAAAGTTTCGGCCGCTGATGATGGCGACGGTATTCTTTATGTCAGAGGTCAGTTCAGATAAAATTGAAAGCAGTTCTGGATCCGGCACGGCCATGTCAGGCTTATCGGAAAAAGCAACAAGGGTCCCGTCATAATCGAGAAGCAATAGCCGGGATCTACTGCCGCGATATGCATCAAGCAGTGAGTGCAGATTGTTGCTATTGATGCTTTTTGCTTTATATGCCTCTTCGATTATCTTCATGTTTGATAATTTCTCGATAAAAGATGAAGACCATTGGATCACGTCATTCCTCTGCAGTCTGCGCTGCATGATCTGCATGCGACGATGCTTTTCATCTTCAGGCATGGACAGTGCCGTGGCAATCGCATCGGCGACTTCCTCCTTGTTGTTGGGGTTGACGATCAGCGCTTCACCCAGCTCTTCGGAAACGCCGGCCATCTCGCTGAGGATCAGAACGCCGTCGTTATTGATGCGTGCGGCAACGTATTCCTTGGCCACCAGATTCATGCCGTCGCGGAGCGGGGTGACAAGGCAGACGTCCGAACAGTGATAGAGGGTCATGATCATCTCAAAGGGGAGCGACCGGTAGAGATATTGTATCGGCGACCAGCTGAGGGTATTGTATTTCCCGTTGATCCTGCCGACATGCTCGTTGATGGTTTTCCTGAGCTTGATATAGGTGTCGACCTGTGTCCGCGATGGCACGGTTACGATTATCATCTGGACCTTGCCGTGGTATTCAGGGTATTTTTCGAGAAAGCGCTCGAAGGAATTGAGGCGCTCTATGATCCCCTTGGTGAAATCAAGCCGGTCCATTGAAAGTATCAATTTTTTGCCGGTCATGCTATCCTTGAAGCCGGTTATTTCCCTCACGATTTTCTTGTTGTGCATGTAATCAGAATACCGTTGATAATCGATGCCCATGGGGAACGTATCGCACTTGACCGTGCGGTTTTCAACATTCATCTGCCCCATGGAATGATCAATCCCGATAAGGCGCTGGACGCTGCTTAAAAAATGACGGACATATCCGAATGTATGGAATCCGATCAGGTCGCTTCCCATGAGGCCGGTAAGTATCTCCTTCCGCCATGGCAGCAGACGAAAAACCTCATATGAAGGGAAGGGAATATGAAGGAAAAAACCGATTGTCGCATCGGGGATATTCTGCCTGATGATACCCGGCAGCAGCATGAGATGGTAGTCATGAACCCAGACAATGTCACCCGGTTCATAGAGGTTTTTCAATGTGCTGTAAAACTTACTATTTACCTCAACGTAGGCCTTCCATGTTTCTTCATTGAAACTTGTGAAATAGGGGAAATAGTGGAACAGCGGCCAGATTGTCTTGTTCGCAAATCCATTATAATACAGTTCGATATCCTGATCAGTCAGGGGCACTGGATATGCTTTATATTTATCGATAAGGACATTGCGGATTTGGTCTGATTTATCCTGGGCAATACTTTCTATGGGAATACCGGAATAGCCGGCCCAGAGGCAGGAATATGTTTTCGATAATGACGACATGCCGGTAGCGAGACCCCCGACGCTTGGACTGAAGGCAGGTTCGCCGTTCTTTTTTATTTCGACCGTAACCGGAAGCCGGTTGGCTGCTAATATTATTTTTGACATTTTTTTACCTTACCACCTTTAGGCTGATTCTGTTTTTTCCTGCCTTTTTTGAGTGATACATGCATGTATCTGCCATATGCATCATCTCACCGGTGTTCATCGTGAAAGCATAAAATGTCACAATGCCAAAGCTGAAAGTAACGGGAAAAGCATGAGCTTCCATTGACATGAGCAATTCGTGTTGGACCTTTTTAATAAAAATTTTCGCTTGATTCTCGCTTGTTTCAACAAGCAGGAAGGCAAATTCGTCACCGCCAAGACGGGCGATAAAATCTGTGGAACGAATATTACTCGTTATGATAGAAGAGATTGTTGTCAGAATTTTATCCCCAGCCCGGTGACCGAGATTATCATTGATAGCCTTGAAATTGTCCACATCCATGTAGACAATGGTGAGCGGGTGGTTGTACCTGTCGCTGCGCTGGATTTCATCTGTAAGTATTTCCTCGAAATGTCTTCTATTTGATATCCTCGTTAAAAAATCAATCCGCGCTTTTTCTCTTTCTACTTTAAAGTAATGAAGAACTGAAGAAATGATGATGAAAAAGCCGAGGCGTACGATTGAATTCCATGCAACAATGGTAAAAGGAATTTCATGTTTATGTGAAAGAATAGCTGCAATGAACCACATCACTGAGGCCAAAATTGAAAATAGAATTCCAATCTTGATTCCGGCATACCATGTGACAAGGATAACCGGTAAAACGTAAAATATCGAAAAGCTTATCCGGTAATCGATAAGAGAATCTATAAAACCAAATAGCAAAACAAGGACGAATCCCATTGCGGTGAAATGGATTTTTGGCTTATTGAATCTCCTGCTGTTGATAGTTTGATTCATTGCAAACATATTGCTGAAAAGTGACCCGCTTAATTTATTTAACATTTTGGTAAAAAAGAAAAAGGGGACGTTTATCGGAGTAGACACATATTGTCTATATGCTAATTTATTGACCAGGTAATTATAAAGCAAATATAATTTTTATTATAAATAAAAAAATTTAATATATATTTAATTATTAATGAATTTTATATAACTTCCGGGATCTCTTCCTTGTTGTTAAACATGATATGCTGTTTGATGCCGCCTTTTTCTTCCTGATGGTTGCCCAATCAAAAAAGAGAACGACAGAGGTTTGTGGCCGTTGAATCAATACTTCTCACGGGCATCTTAAATCTGAACCGCTTGTCATGGCCAAGGCCTCTTTCTTTTTGAAGTCGCGATAATTATATGTTCAAACCGGGTTTTTCAGGAAACTGTTACATTTTGATGGTCTTCCTCCACCATGCGGTTTCGGTTTTATGCTCTTAGTCTCTTTAACATGATTAATTAAATCATCCAGACCTGTCCTGCTTATTTGAAATCATCTTATTTTTTCAGCTTTACTCAATCCTTCTTTTTTATAGGCGTCAATTATGCGTTTTCTTGAGTCATTTGAAAATGCCATTGCAATGTTTTCTCTTTGACGCGTTGGCATTTTCAGATATTCATCAATAAATTATTAGCCTTCATTTTGCCTATGCACTTGTCATTTGGTGAAATGCTCTAATAATCTATAAGTGCTGTGAAACATGCCCCCTCAGGGGAACAGGGGGGCATGAAAAAACGATTTTGCCTGGCTCGTGATAATGGATTGATGAAAACTTACCTGGCCTATCCCGGGAAATGCCCGGCAAGGTCCTCCAGGGTGTCCCGTGACCTGATCAGGACGTCGTCGCCATCCGTTGTGATGAGCACCTCGGCCGGCCGCAGGCGGCAGTTATAGTTCGACGCCATGACCATGCCGTAGGCCCCGGCGTCAAGCACCCCGAGGATGTCCCCTTCCATCAGGGGGGGAAGGAGGCGGTCCTTCGCGAGGATATCCCCGGTCTCGCAGATGTTGCCAACGACGGTCACCGGCACCTTCGGCTCTTCGGCCCGGGGCTCCCCGGCGTAGACCTCGATATCATGGTGTGCGTCGTACATGGCGCGGCGGATCAGGACGTTGAAACCGATGTCCGTGCCCGCATAGGTTCTGCCGGCATTGACCTTCAGGGCGTGGACCCTCCCTAGAAGAACGCCGCATTCGGCAACGGTGTAGCGCCCGGGCTCGATCTTCATCAGTATCCGCCTGCCGGTTTTATTCACCCAGCGTTCGATCGTTTCCTGCAGCCGTCTCCCGAAGAGGGGGAGGTCGAGCCTCTTTTCGCCTCCCTCCTTGTGATAGGGGATGCCGAAGCCTCCGCCGAAATCGACGAACTCGATCTCCGGGAACTCTTCGGCAAAGGAGAGCAGAAACGACGCTGCCTCCAGGTACTCGTCGCCGGACATGAAAAGGGAGCCGATGTGCTGGTTCAGTCCGGCGAGGCGGAGGCCGTGCTCCCGGAGCGCGGCGCGGAGGTCCCCGGCGAAGGCGGGATCCACGCCGAACTTCGTATTTGTTCCGGCTGTAACGACCTTTTCGTGGTGGCCGGCCCCGATGCCGGGGTTTATCCGCACCGCGACCCGGCCGCCGGGGTTCAGCCTGCCGTGGCGCTCCAGCTGGGAAATGGAGTCGACGCTCACCAGCACGCCGGCCTCGACGGCATAGCGGATCTCCTCGTCGGATACATTGTTGCAGATGAAAAGGATGTCCTCGGGCCTGAACCCGGCCTTCATCTCGAGGTATATTTCGCCGGGCGACATGGCGTCCACTGAAAGGCCTTCCTCGCGGATGATCTTCAATATAGAGGGGTTCGTGTTCGCCTTGGCCGAATAGTTCACGCCGAAATTCGTATAGCCGATGAGGCCCATCAGCTCCCGGCAGCGCTCCCTGAGGATTCTCTCGCTGTACACGTACAGTGGGGTCCCGTATTTTTCAGCGAGTGAGCGGGGCGATGTCTTTCCGAAAAAGGACTGTTCACGGGTCCAAATATCGTGGATGTAGGCAAAATTGTCATTATTCATCACGGGCCTACCGGATAATTCGTTCTGGTTTCCCAGTTTGCTGCCTGATCTTGGATGGTGGTGGACATTATTACATCTGAATGTCTATGGCAAGAAGAAAACATAATTATAACAAATCATTCTTCGCGTGGAAGAAAAAATGTCTCTCGCGGAGACGCAGATACGCGGAGAAGAAAAAAATAGCCGTGATTATGATTTATAAAAAATCATATCGTATGCTGCCCGTTAGCTAAACCAAAAAAACACTCTGCGCCTCTGCGAGAGGTGTTTTATTGGGATAATTCAAGTTTTTCTGTTCCCCGGCATCAGGTTTTTTTTAATTCCGGCAAAGGCCGGAAAAATACTTTGATTTTTCAGAATTTTCGCTACATTTTATAACAAGGTCATGCGGCTCTGCTTGCGACGATGGATATAAATAGATAACATAGGGAGGATGCCATGGATGTAAAAGAAGCAATTGAAACCAGGCGTGCTTACCGTGCCCTCGGCCCGGTTGAAGTGACCGATGATATGATCCAGGAGCTGGCCAGGGCGGCGCAACTCATGCCGTCCTGCTTCAATAACCAGCCATGGCGCTTCGTCTTTGCCAGGTCAAGGGATGCCCTGGCGAAGGTGCATGCGTGCATGAACAAGGGAAACGAGTGGACCTTCAAGGCCTCGGTCATTATCGCCGCCTTCGCGAAAAAGGAAAACGACTGCCTGATCAAGGAACGGGAATATTATCTTTTTGACCTGGGCTTGGCCGTCGCAGCCCTCATGCTGCGGGCCACGGAGCTCGGCCTGGTGGCGCACCCGATCGCGGGCTTTAATCCCGACAGGGTCAGGGAGGCCCTCGATATCCCCGAGGGGAACATGGTCATAACCCTCATCAATGTGGGCGTCAAGTCAGACGACACGAGCTTGCTTACCGAGTGGCAGCTGGGCCAGGAGCCGCGGAGGCCTCCGCGGCTCCCCCTGGAGAGCATCTACAGCATTGACGCGTATGACGAGAAAATGAACGCGAAGCCGGAGCGGTGACCCGGAACCCCCCGGTCCGCGGCAGATGCCGCGGGGGCCGAGATAGCCTGGCGGCCCGCCATTCTGAGACCGGTCCAAAATAAATATTTTACTTGCCTTATTGGGATGCGCTCTATATTTGTATCCACCATGTTTTTGCCGGCGAAATATCCCCGGAGACTTCGGATCATTTAATACATGTTCAGTTATTTTGAATACATATTCATTTTCCTGCCGCCGGTGCTCGCGGTCTATTTCCTGCTCAACCACCGCGGCTTCACCAGGGCGGGCCAGATATTTCTCCTGGCCGCCAGCCTCTGCTTTTACGGCCTGTGGAACCTGGTTTACCTGCCGCTCCTGCTTCTCTCCATCGTGGCGAACTTCGGCATAGGGAGGGTCCTGTCTGACCCGCCGGCATCGCTTGGAGCAATACCGAAAAAGGCCGTGGTCGCCTCGGGCATATGCTTCAATGTAGCGCTGCTGGGCTACTTCAAGTACAGCGACTTCTTTATCCAGAATATTAACGCCATGACCGGCTCGGACATCGGCCTCCTGAAGATTGCCGCGCCCCTGGGGATCAGCTATTATACGTTCCTGCAGGTTGCTTTCCTGGTCGACACTTACCGGGGCAGGCTGGGTCGGAACGACTTTATTCCTTACGCGCTGTTCGTTTCCTTTTTCCCCAAGATCAGCCAGGGTCCCATCGCGCTCCAGGGTGAGATGGTTCCCCAGTTCGCGGACCGGGCGAAGGCCCTGTTTAACTCTGAAAATTTCGCCCGGGGCATGCTACTCGTGGCCATCGGGCTGTTCAAGAAGCTGGTCATTGCCGACAACCTGGGCGTCTGGGCGTCTCAGGGCTATGACCACGCCCAGGTGCTCCCCTTGTTCGAGGCGTGGTTCACCATGCTCGCCTACTGCTTCCAGCTGTATTTCGACTTCTGCGGATACACCGACATGGCCATCGGCGTCGGCTACATGTTCAACATACGCGTTCCCGACAATTTTCTTTCGCCCTACAAGTCTCTCAACTACCAGGAGCTGTGGCGCCGCTGGCACATAACCCTGGGCCGCTTCCTGAGAGAGTACATTTATATTCCCCTGGGAGGCAACCGGCACGGCGAGATCAGGACATACCTGAACCTCCTGATAACGTTCCTGGTCGGCGGCCTGTGGCACGGCGCGGCGTGGACCTTCGTCCTCTGGGGGGCGATGAACGGCGTGGGCCTCATGGTGCACCGGCTCTGGAAGAAGACGGGCATCCGCATGCACTGGTTTATCGCCTGGTTTCTCACCTTCATGTATTGGAACATCACCGTGGTCATGTGGCGGGCCACCAGTTACCGGGAGGCGATTAAAATCTACCGCGGCCTCATCGGCCTTGACGGCGTGATGCTCCCGGCGGGCTGGGCGAAGTTCGGCTTCCTGAAGTCGCTGGGGGTAACCTTCGGCCCGTGGCTCGCGAACCTGGGGGGAGAGAAGCAGTCCTATTATATATACCTGATCATTGCCGCCGCGGCCCTGACCTTCTTCGCGAAGAATTCGATCGAGATGTCGGAGCGGCTTAAGCCGAACATGCGCTGGGCCCTGTTCACCGCCCTGCTGCTGGGCATAAGCATTATCCACCTGACGCAGGTGAGCCAATTTATTTACGCTAACTTTTAATGACAATGAATACCGCATTTAACAAATGGATAATCAAGGCCCTGCTGCTTTCCCTCGTGATACCGGGGATCGTCGCCGGCATCAACGGCTTCATGGACCCCCTCTGGTACTGCAATACGTCCCACCGGTTCAACCAGAAGCAGGAGGACTTCAACGAGCGGCAGCAGAAAACGAATTTCATCACCTTCCATGATTTCGATTACGACGGTCTCATCATCGGCAGCAGCACCAGCACCAGCATGAACCAGCACCATTTCAAGGGGATCAGGGTGTATAACTACGCCATCAACGCCCTCCAGCCGCTAGAGTACGTTCCATACATCAGGTATGCACGGGAGCATAACGGGAAGGGCTTCAAGTATATCTTCGTAGGCCTTGATTTTCTCCTGGCCGGCAAGCTGCCGCCTCCGCCCTTTGACCCCGAAAAGATCTTCGCTGATACGAACAAGCCCCTGTACCGTATCAAGACACTTATAAGCCTGGACACGCTCATGTTTTCCAGGAAAACCTTCATGAACTACCTGTACAAGCGCCATATCTACTATGACAGGGACAATGTGAAGCATACGCTGACTCTGCGTCCCGAAGAGCTCCGTGCCAATATAGCCACACTGATGAAGCATTTCGAAAAATCGCCCTTTCCCTATTCCTTTAATAATTACAAGTACAGCAGTAACAGCCGTGATATATTGCAGTCGATCCGCGACGACAACCCCGGGGCGGTCATCGTTCCTTTTACCACCCCCGTCATAGACGATTTCATGGTTAAGATGGTACGGAACAATCTCCTGGACGACTACGAGCGGTGGATCAGGGACATCGTGGCTGTCAACGGCGTGTGCTACAACTTCATGTATCCCAACACCATGTCGGCGGACCCGCTGAAATACTTCCATGACCCCAACCACACCTATCCCTTCGTGGCGGACATGATGATCGATACCATGTACAACAAGAAGGTGGAGCACGACACCGAGTTCTGCATCTATATCACCAGGCGGAACCTCGAGGAAAAGATCCTTTTGCTCCGGCGGCTCTTCAGGGAGCTTGAGGCAAGGTCGAAATAGGCGCGACGTCCATGTCTGACGCCTGCGGGCCTCCCCCAACAGAGAGAGTGCAGGAAAATCAATCCGGGGGTGGCGATGTTCCCGAAATACCGCAGATCACACGACTCGATGAAACGGCTGTACAACTGGTTTCATAATTACTACGGCAGCATTGAAAAAAGCCTCGGCCCGAAACTGGACAAAATAATCAATGGCTCCATGGGCGGCCTTCCCGGTGCCAAAAACAAGACCGCGCTTGAATACGCCTGCGGATCAGGATTGCTCTCCCTGAAGCTGGCAAGGCTCTTCGGTAGCGTGGAGGGACGCGATTTATCCGAGGGTATGATCGGCCGCGCGCGGGGCAGGGCCGCGGAAGAGGGCGCCGGCAATGCGACGTTTCGTATCGGCAATATCCTCGCGCCGGATGAGGAAGCGGATTCGTACGATTATGTCTTTGTATCTTTCGCCCTGCACCTGTTTTCGCCTGAAACGGAAATCAAGATCCTGAAACAATTGCTCCGGATAGCCAGGGAGGCGGTGATGATTATCGACCACGGAAGAAAATGGAGCATTGCCACCGCGATAGTAGAATGGCTGGAAGGAGGCTATTATGACGTCTTCATCAGGCAGGATTTCGGGCAGTTCGCGAAAACGATCGGCGCGGCCCGGTTCAGTGAAGAGGAGATTGAGGACTGTTCCGTCTTGATGTTCTGGAAACAATAGCGTTTTCATGAACGGTATGCCGACGCGCCCCGGAGGCGGGCGGGAGGGCGGAGCCCCCGCGGGGAGGTCGGGCCCTAATAAAAGAATTTCGGAAATTCCTGGAATTTGGTATATGGCATGCTCTTGGCCTGTCCCGGTGCATCAGTTGCATTTCCTGGTTTTATTCAAAGGACCCCGGTGTGGATATACAGCTGAATTTGATAAGTATGTATATAAGACTGTCTGGCGGGCGATTGCAGTAATTTATAAATAATTTTTGAAATTATTACGCCGCGGGTACTCTATAAATACATCAATTTGCCGCCCGGGAGGTGCATGAAAAAGATCGTTCTGGCATTTGAATGGACCTATCCGTATCAATGTGTGACGCCGCCGGATCCCACCGGGTGCGGAAAAGAAATAGTTGATGACAGGTATTGCGAATAAAAGACATAGACCAGCTCGAATTTCTTGTCCATGGAGGTTTGTATGAGTTTCTTAAAGAAGACCCTGCTTTCGGCGGCGCTGGCCGCAATCTGGATAAGCATGTTTGAATTCGTGAGAAACCAGCTGCTGTTTGCGTCCTAATGGAGCGAACATTATAAAGGCCTGGGGCTTGTGTTCCCGTCAGAGCCGGTCAACAGGGCTGTCCGGGGTATCTGGTCACTGATGTTCGCGGTGGCGATATTCTTCATCGGGAGGAACTATACGCTTGCGCAGACGTTCCTCCTTTCGTGGTTTATCGGCTTTGTGCTGATGCGGGTTGTTATCGGTAACCTTGGCGTTCTGCCCCCGATGATCCTCATCTGCGCTGTTCCCCTGAGCCTGCTGGAGACATTTCTCGCATCATTGATTATTAAAAAGATGCAGTGATATTCATTCCGGTTCAGTGTCTTCAAGATCGCCTCTGGTGCGCATTGGAAATCCCATGGATGATTACATTATAACAACAATGCTTCCTGATCACTACGATGATGTATATCGGCTCTGGCAGACCCATGAAGGGATCGGCTTGAGCAGCGCTGATTCCAGGGAAAGCATTACAGGATTCCTGGAGAGAAACAGGGGTTTGTCTTTTGTCGCAACACTCAATGATGGAATTATTGGCACGATCCTCGGCGGGCATGATGGAAGAAGGGGTTTTGTGTATCATCTGATCGTTGATTCCAGGTATCGATCAAGGGGGATTGGCAGGGCATTGGTCGTGAGCTGCCTGGAAAGCTTCAAGCGGATCGGTATAAAAAAATCCCATGTGTTTGTTTTTAAGGTCAATGAAAAGGGTATCGGCTTCTGGAAAAAAATGGGCTACCAATTAAGGGATGATCTTTTTGCGTATTCCGGTGAAACCTGCCACCCATTCCGGCCGAAACTTGGCCACCTGGATGACATTACCAATCCACTGACAAGCTAATCTTTATGTGGCAGGTTTCGTCCAGAATTTTTTGCATGAGCCTTTCTCATTGATCCTCCCTTGAGATTTATAGTATGAGCATTATGGACCAGACGATCACAGATGGCATCGGCAATGGTCGGATCGCCAATGATATCGAACCACTTGTTAACCGGGACCTGAGACGAAATGATCGTAGATTTCAGACCGTACCGGTCCTCCATGAGTTCGAGCAAAACAAGCCGGTTTTCCGCGTCGAGCGGTTTGAGGCCGAAATCATCGATAATGACCAAGTCCTGCTTCTGTAGGTGTTTCATCTCGCGCAGATATGACCCATCTGCTTTGGCGATCTTGAGATGAGCAAAGAGCTTCATGCAGTTGGCATACCGCACGCTCAACTTGTGGGTGCAGGCCGCGTGTCCGAGGGCGCAGGTTATGAAGCTTTTCCCGGCGCCGGTTGCCCCGGTGATGATCAGATTTTCCGCCTTGTTGATCCACTCGCAGCCGGAAAGCCTGAGAAGCGTGTTTTTATCGATGTTTCGCCCTGAAGAAAAATCAATCTCCTCCATCCTGGCCCGGTAGCGGAACGATGCCTTCTTGATAAGCCGCTCCAGTTTGC
>DAONAJ010000043.1:0-36962 GCA_035400945.1 Spirochaetota bacterium | reverse complement strand
CACGTTGAGGGCGTTGTCGGGGGCGGTTTTCGCCGCCTGGGCCGGTGTCGCGGCCAGTATCCCGGCTCCGATCAGCGCTGCGGCGGATGCTCCGGCGCTGCGGGTATGGACCGGGGCGTCTATGACGCCTTTACCGGCGGCTCCGTGCTCCTGATCAGGGTGTTCCAGATATGGATCTCCCCGCTGGACGGCCCCAGCTGCCGGTATCAGCCCGTCTGCAGCGCCTATGGCAGAATGGCGGTGCAGAAATACGGCGCGCTCCTCGGCGGAATTCTGGCGGGCGACAGGATCCTCCGCTGCAATATCTTTTCAAGAGCCGGCAAAGACCCGGTTCCTGACCTCGCGCCGGGGAACTAGCTCCATGAGGGACCCGTCAGTACACGACATGACCGGGGCCGCCTGCCGCGGCGCGAAGGGGATCCGGTAATGCGCTCCGGGCTGATATTCGTCACGCTGGCTTTTTTTATCCTCACCGCGCCTTGTTCTTCCAGGGCTTCTTCCGAGGGGGGCGGTCACGCCGTCAGGCAGAAGCGTTTCATCAGGGACCTCTTCAGCCAGAAACGATATTTCGATGTCATCAGCGAAACGAGAAGGCTCATGGCCCTGGACCCGGCCGGCGATGAACGGAAGGATTATTCCTTCTTCATTGACGTGAATTATTTTCTGGGCCGGCAGTACCGGACGGTAGTCATGAACATAACATCACGACCGGGACCTCTCGATTGCCGCTCCGGGATATTGCTGTCACAGTCGTACCTGAGACTCGGGATGAACGGCCGAAGCCTCGAGGCGGCGCTCCGCGTCAGGTATGACGCCGTGGAAGGCCCGGGCCGGTATCCCCTCCTGGCGCGAAGGGCGGAGGCATACCTGGGGTGCAACATGTACCGTGAGCTTCTGGAGGAGATACGGGCCGCCGGGCAGTACATCCCGGACGGTGCACGGGTCGGCCTGCTTCGCGATGAAGTCGAGCGGTTCAGGCTGGTCCCCCTGAAATCGGTCCCCCTCGCCGTTGCCCTGTCGGTTTTATTCCCGGGAGCGGGGCAGATGTACGCGGGCAAATGGGTCCACGGAATTGTGAGCTTTATCGGGGTCGCGTCGCTGGCGGGCGGGGCCTGCCTTCTGCACCGGCAGGGAAACAGGGATCTGTCATACGTCTTCATGGCCTTCACCTCGGTATTTTATCTCGGAACCATCTATGGCGCCTACAACGCGGCGCAAACGGCCAATGAGGACCTGCACCGGTCTTTCGGCAACGGCATCAGGGAAAAATGCATACCGCCCTATGAACCGGCCGAAGAAGTCCGTGATAACAGGGTTTTTCGTTAATGACTGCCCAGGGCGTCCTGCAAGGGATGGAGGACGGTACGGAGTGAAAAAAATCGTGATTGCGTCATTGCTCTCCATGGCAGCCTGGAACGGCGCCATGGCGGGGGAGAAGGATGTCAGGGACATGGCCCTCTGGTTCTATTCCCGCGGCGATTACTATGCGGCGATAACCGAGGTCATGCGGTATCAATGCCTGTATCCAGCCGGTCCCTGGCTCGGGAAAAGCATGCTCCTCATGGGGAAGGCCTATTACCGGGGGAGCAACTACCGGGCGGCCCTGAACACCTTCGCCGACTGTCACCGGAACTTCCAAGGCTCGGCAGAGGGCGAGGAGGCCCTTTACCTTGCCGGGTTTGTCCAGCTCATGAAGGGCTCACCGTCGGAGGCGCTGAAAATCCATGACCTGTACCGGGCCACGTACCGCAAAGGGGCTTTCATGGAGGAGCTCGACCGCGACGCCTGCGTTGCCGCGCTGCGTGTCGGCGACATGGCGGGTGCGGTGAAGCTTGCCGGTGTCTACCGGGAGCGGCATCCCCGGGGGAGATACCGCGGCGATGTGGAGCATGTGGAGAAGGCTCTCCTCGATGACTCCATGACGCCGCGGCGTCACCTGTGGCTTTCGGTCCTGGGGTCCGCTTTTTTTCCCGGCTTCGGGCACTTTTACACGGGAAATTACGCGACAGGGTTTCTCACCCTGTTCACGAACGCCCTGTGCATCTTCATGATCTATAACGGGTACCGCCTTCACGATACGTACCAGATGGCTTTTTTCGGCCTTGCCGAGGGTATCCTCTACGGGTATAACCTCTTCAGCGCCGCCCGCGTGGTGAACGAATATAACGGGAAACGGGACCGTGAGCTCTTCAGGCGGGTTCAGCTGGGGATAACCGCTTCTTTTTGAGGGAATATTTTTATTGCCTTGGCGGGCCCCTAGTGATATACTTTTCACGGAGGGTTTTTTACATGGATGATTTCCTGGATGGCGGCAGGGCTGATGATCTCTTCAAGAGCCAAATCGTCAATTTTGATGATATTCTTAAAAACGACAACCTCGCGGAAGTGGCGGAGCGACTCACGGAGGGCGCCCTCGAAATGGCCGATTTCATGAGGAAGGACATTATTGACCGGTTTCTGGATTTCGTTTTTTTCAAGGTTCAGACCGGAAACGTCGTCATCCCCAGCATGGCCTATCCCACCAAGCGGATGCTTGACGGCGTACTTGAAAAGAAGGTCATAGAGCTGATCAACGAACACCTGTACCCGGAAATCATTTTCAGGCTCCTCAAGTTCTTCACCAGGAACATACATGACGCCGACACGAACCTCTACATTGCCAATTTGGTCCATTCAGAGGATATCATCAGGTCAATTTATGACACCTACCGGCTCTTCAAGAAAGATATTCTCGACATAGACCGGGACAAGAGGACCCTCAATGTGAAAAGGATGCAGCAGTATTCGCCCCGCTCGGACAACCGCATGTCCTCCCCGCTGGACGCGGCGGCACGGCTGAAGTACATTCTGGAGTTTTTCCTTGTCAAATATCCGGGGATCCGCATCTACAGCCGTGAAGACCTGATCATGGCACGGAGCGTTGAAGAGAGCAGCCCCGGCTAGCCTTCCCGGTGACGATGACCGTGGATCTTTTCCACGACATCTTCCTCGGACCGCTGTACCTCATTAATGTAAATGTTTGCAAAGCGCTGTGAGTCCTTGAACGTCGATTCGTTATAGCGCGGGTTGTAGGTGCGTATCAGCCAGTACAAGATATCCTGCATGTCCAGCATGTTCCCCTCGTCGATGACCGTGAACTTGTAGAAGAGGCGGGTCAGGTCGAGCTCCTTGATTATTTCCGGGTGACGGGTCGCATAGGGGTCCATGAATTTCTTGAAACCCACCCTGCAGCCGTCCCTGTGGCAGCTATAGAAGATGAGGTACTCGTTCCGCGACTGGTTCTGGTAGAGGAGGCTTATGATGCCCCCGAGTTCGGGCATTTTTCTCATGGCTTCAAAGCGGTCGTAGGGGTATATGGGCGACCATGCCAGTGTGTAGTATACTTCCTTGCCGATCACTGTTTTTTTCATAGGTTTGTCTTGTTCCTCTTCTTTGTTAACCTGTCTATCAAGTTCGTCAATTCGAGTATCAGCTTCTGGCTCCGATCCCTGATCCCGGTCTCCCGGTAGAGGCGGTAGCGGGTAGGGAAGTCCATGACAAAATAATTCGCGATGAAATCGGTCATCTGGTTCAGGTCCACGATGTAATTCATCAGCTTGATCAGCTTGTCAGATTCCTCGACATTAATGAGAAATATCAGCTCCTGGGCCTTTTTCCTGAGTGATTCCAACATTGTGTCATGGGGGTCCTGCGTCCCGGGATCGACCAGTTCGTACTCTGCGAACTTGTACCTGGCGGTCCTGGTCACTTTGACCCTGGCAAGCCCTTTCAGCACCACCTTTATTCCTTCATTGCCGGGTTCCGCCTCCTGGACTTCCGCCAGGGTCGCCAGCCTGTTTTTAAGGCGCAGCAGATCAAGGGTGGTGCGGATGGTTACGGCAAGGATCCGGTCACCCTTTTTGATGTCCCTTGATTCGTCAGACGGTCTGATAAATACGGTCAGTGTGCAGTACGGAAAAATTATTTTCCGTTTCAGAAAAAAAGTTTTTAAGGTGTTCTGTTCCATTTCACTGGCATGCCATGCAGACGTTCGGTGTCTGTAAAATCTATAGGATCCCGCAATTATGCTCCGATCCCCGGGTGTGCCTGCCGCCCATGCCGCCGCGCGGCCTGTCATGCCGGGTTATGTGCCGGGCCGTAAACCGCGGGACGTTGCTCTGCGTCCCGGTGTACTGCTGCAGTATAAAAAAAAAGGCCCTATTTGTCAACAGGTATATAGACCCGCATCCTGGTGTCGCATGAGGGTCCTGCACGGGGATGGTCTGACGCTGGCGTGGATGCGGTTACTGCGATTTTATGCCGCCGACTTTCGCTATGACGCGGATGAAGAAGAATCCGAAATTGGTGAGACCCTCTCCCTCCTTCAGGTATATCCGCTTGATGATGAAGGCGCAGGCGAATTTTTTCATGTCCATGCTTTTGATGATTTTGAACAGGGTGCTGAAATTGTCCTCGAAGTAGATGATGAAGACCTGGGCGAGAAACTGCTCTATCTGCTCCTGGTTCTGCCCGGAATAGAATTTGGAAAAGGCTTCCTTCCGGTCGAAATAGAGGAATTTTTCAGCGAAGGTCTTGATGCCGTAATCTTGAAGGAGAAGGTATTCCACTGCATACTGCACTTCCCCGGTGAGCTTTGACATATCGGACCTGAGCTTGTATGCCTGGTAGAGGAGGGCGACTTTTTCCTTGATGGTTTCTTCCGGTATGGCGTTAAGGTTCGCCCGTTTTGCCGGGTCGAAGATGCCAGATATGATTTTATCTATGAGTCCGCCGTACTGCCGGCCGAAGGGCGTCATGAGCATGCGGTCGGTGAAAGATTCGGCCCGGGTCACCCGGGGCATGAAATCAGGTTCCTGGGCGGACTCTGTCAGGGCGGCGGCCTCGCGGGCCGTCTGCATGCGGCTGTACATGATGGCATGCAGCTGGTCAAGGGTTTCCTTGACCTTGTTGCCGATTTCCCGGATTGACAGGCGCCTCTCCTTCTTGAGTAGAAGGACCTTCCTTCTGGAGATGTCGTCCTCGTTGAAAAAGAACTTCATGTATGTCTTATCGTTCCAGAATTCCTGCTTGTTGAGGATGGTGGAGTACGCATCATGGAGCGATGCGGCTATAATGCCGTGCTGGGCCTTGGTTGAAATCGCCAGCTCCATCTCGCTCAGGTCCAGGTAGGTCTTGACGTGGCCCCGCAGCTCGTTCAGCGGGATGGCCAAGGTGGTGTTGTTTTTCCCCATGTTGACGTTGTACTGCTGCACCTGATGGGTGAGGCGGTTTTCGATCACGTTTTTGAGGTTGATGTATGATGAGATGGCTTCAGGGTTTTCAAAATCGGAAAAAATGAGGGATATGTATTCCACCTCGAGGTCCTTGGATCCCTTGAGGGCCAGGTTGTATATCCGGGTGATGGCCTGTATGCCTTCAAGGAGCTTCACGACCCTGTTGGTCTGGTTGCTGTTGAGGCGGAAGTTGTAGTTGATGATGCCGTAAATTTTTCCCTCGCTGATTATCTCGGCGTAATCGGTAAGTTTGTTGATTATCTTGTTGAGGGTGTTGAAATCGATAAAATCGGTTATCTCGGTCAGCAGGCCGCTGACGCCGCCTTCAGATATCTCATCCCGTTTTTTTTCAGCAGCCATAGTATCGCTCCCCATTTGACCGGCATCATTGTACAGGGATTAAAGCTTCATGTAAACAAAAAAATATCGCAATTTGTTATTGACTTTTGTTATTTTAATAATAGAGTTGCTGATAAGAACCCGTAATTATTCATGTCTGGCTCCGCAGAGGGTCAACCGGTTAAATAACCGGTTTTCCGAAGGGCTGTTGCTGAAACATGTGAATTGAAAAAGGACCCATCCTTCTTCAGATTTGCAGATTCCTCCAGGATCCGGAAAAGGATTATGACAGAACCCAAAAGACTTCTTATCGTTGAAGATGATGCCCCATCGGCGCTGCTTCTTTCACAGATCCTGAAAAAATTCGGGTATGTTGTATTTGATCCCATAGACTCGGGAGAAAAGGCGTTCCAGATGTCCTGCGAACTTAATCCCGACCTGATCCTCATGGACATCACCCTGAAGGGCGATATTGACGGCATCACCGCGGCCCAGAAGATACGCGATAAGTGCGGCATACCCTTCATCTATACCACGGTCAGCATCGATGACAGGACCATCATGAGAGCCCGCGAGTCAATGCCCTACGGGTATATCCTCAAGCCTTACGAAAAGAACATGATATACGCCACCGTCGAGATGGCCCTGTACAAGTACGACATGGAGCGGCGTCTCCGCGAAGCCGAAGAACGGAATCACGCGATACTGTCGTCGCTGCCCGATACCGTTTTTTACGTGACGAAGGAAGGGGAGTTCCTGAATGACGTGGAGCGGCAGGCGGCCGCCCACCTGTGGACCGAAAAGGTCGCGGCCAAGGCGCAGACCCTGATCGCGTCCGCCCTGCGTGAGCGCAAAACGGCCATCTTTGATTATGCCCTGGTGCGCCAGGGAAAGGCCGTGTACTATGAGGCACGCATTATCCCATCATCGGCCGCCCAGGCCCTTGTGATCGTCCGCGACGTGACGTCCAGAAAGATGGTGAAGGACAAACAGGCCTCCTACCAGAAGGAGCTCGAGACGCAGGTGGCAAACCGCACCCGGGAACTCACCGAAGCCAACCGGAGCATGGAGCGCGAGGTGGGCCTCCGCAAGAAGATGGAGCAGAGCCTGAAGATCTTCGGCCATGCCATCGAGCAGAACCCGAACCTCGTGGTCATCATTGACAGGGACGGAAACGTGGAGTATGTCAACTCGGCGTTCGCCGACCTGTCCGGATACGGCAGGAACGAGGTCGTTGGCACGAACGTGGGCAAGCCGGGCAATCCCATCGTGCAGGAGCCCGAAGTCTGGAAGAGGATGATTAACAGCAAGACATGGAAGGGAGAGCTCTACAGTCTCAAGAAGGACGGAGAACTCTACTATGTGAAGGCGAGCGTTTCCCCCATCACCGGGGAGGACGGCGAAACGTCCCATTTCATCATCACCGCCGAGGACATCACCGAGGCGAAGCGCCAGAAGATAGCCCTGGACCAGGCAAAGCAGATACTGGATAGCGCCAGCCAGGAATTCATGAACCGCGAGATTGACTGGAAGGAATGGAAGGAAAAGATGATGGAGCGGAACGTTTCCCGCACCGACAAGTCGCTGTTTAAAAATATCCACAACAGCTTCACCCAGGGCGCCGGGTTCGGGACCCTGGTCACCCTGATCGACATGATGACCTCCAGCGCGAAGAAAAGCGAGGAAGGCTTCCTGGTGGACAGCCAGATCATAGAGCTGATCCAGAATAACGTCAACCTGATCAAGGACGCCTTCAAGACCTTTACCAGCATCGACTGGATCATATCCAACGACTTCGACCTGCAGAAGATTTCCCTCATTGAGCTGTATGAAAACGTGAAGGTTGTCATAAGCAAAGTCGATGAATACAGCAAGTTCAACAACAACCGGATAATCATCAACGACTTTAACTACCGGTACAAGGACCTCTTTGTCAACCTGAACAAGGACTATTTTTCAAAGGCCCTCTACGAGGTCCTCATCAACGCGATGAAGTTCTCGAAGCGGAACTCCTTCATCACCGTGTTCGTGAATGTTTCAGGGAAGGACGCTGTCATATCAGTGATCAACGACCCGGAAAAGAGCGAGGAGGGCACCATCGGGATACCGGTCGAGTATGAAAAGGTCGTTTTCGAGCCCTTCTACCGTCTCACCAAGTTCGTTCACGAACAGTACAATACCCTCGAGTTCGGCCTGGGCCTCACCCTGGTCGAAAAGATCGTCAACAAGCATGGCGGGGAGGTTTTTGCCCGGAATATCGTCGACCATTCCGACAGCCGGCGCGAATCGCAGGTGAAGGTGAACGTTTCCCTCTCCATCCCGCTGGCTGATAAGTAACGCCTGGTCCTGCCGCAATTTTTTCTTGAATATGAAGCCTCTTTTTGTATGATGTCCCCGGCCTGAATACCGGTGGAGCAACCCATGATCCTTTGTGTTGAAAATATCAGCAAGCGGTACCGCATAGCCGGCGTTTCCAAACAGATCCTCAACGGCGTGGATCTTTCCCTGGAAAGCGGCCAGATATGCTCCATCACCGGGATGTCCGGCTGCGGCAAGACCACGCTCCTCAATATCATCGCCGGCATAACAAGGCCCGGCGGCGGGTCTGTGCATATCAACGGCAGAAAGATGACCTATGCCCTGGACCTCATAGCCTCCCGGCGGCGCAACCGGGAGATCGGATTCGTCTTCCAGACCTTCCGCCTCCTGAACGAAGAGACCGTGCTTTCCAACGTGCTCCTGCCGGCCCGGATCAGGGGCCGTATCGGCAGGGAGACGCGGGAATACGCCGATGAAATACTGGAGCGGCTCAAGATATATAAGTTCAAAAAGACGAAAGCGGCGATTCTGTCCGGCGGCCAGAAGCAGCGGGTCGCCATAGCCCGGGCGCTGGTGAACCGCCCGAACCTTATCCTCGCCGATGAGCCCACGGCGAACCTGGACCGGAAAACGGCCCGGGAGATCTTCGATATCCTCCTCGATTTGAAGAGCGCAGGCAAGGCCGTGCTCATCGTCACCCATGACGACTACATGCACCGCCAGTCTGACCTGGTCTACACCATGGAGGACGGCGGCCTGAGGGCTGCGCCATGATGCAGCGCCTGTATCTTATGCTGAGGGAAGTCGCGGGGAGCAGGTTCGTAAGCTGCATCGTTCTCCTGTCGGTGGTGCTGTCGGTGTTCGCGGTGGGCCTGTTCCGCATCGCCGGCGACAGCCTTTCGAGCTACATCCATAACCGCTTCGCCTCCTCGATCCCTCCCAATACCATCAGGATATCGACACGGCAGCCCCGCACGCTCTTCCTTTTCGAAACGTCGCGGCCCGGCGGCCCGGTGATAAACGACCGGGTCATCAAGAGGATCCGGGCCATGGAGGGGGTGACGGAGGTCCTGCCGGTATCGGCCCTCAGGATCCCGATCCAGGCGCGCGTCTCGTACCTGGGGTTCAACTACCGGAGCGACATCCTGGCCTTCGGCGTGCCGCAGCGCCTGGTGGCCGGCGAGCTCGCCGGGGACCGTTACCGGAGGCTCTGGCGCGACCCGGAGCGGGAACAGGTGATTCCGGTCCTCATCCCCCGGGCCATCCTGCAGTCATACAATGACGGCATGGCGGCGTCCAACAATCTTCCCCGCATCTCGGAGCGGGGCGCCGTCGGCTTCGGCTTCAGGCTCTCCATGGGCAGGTCGAGCCTCAGGACCCTGGACGGCCACAGGGACATGGACGCCGTCGTCGCGGGCTTCACGGACCAGGTGGATTCCTTCGCCCTCATCCTTCCCCTCGCGCTGGTGTCGGAGTACAACAGGAAATTTGTCGAAAAATACCGGAACGAATACCAGTACGCCTATGTCAGGGTCGGCAGCCATGCCGCCATGCTCCGCGTTTCGCCGGCGATACAGCGCATGGGACTGGTGGTGGAGGCTGAAAAGGGGGTATCGCAGCAGATCATGAAGCTCAAGGAGACCGTCACCCTTATAATCAGGCTGCTCCAGTCGATCATTGTCATCATCGCCGTCATCGCCATTTCCTTCGCCACGATGATCGCCGTGTTCAACCGCATCGAGTATTACCGGACCCTGCGCCTGGTGGGCGCGTCGCGGGCCTTCCTCACCCTGACGATCCTTGCGAAGTACCTGATCATCGGCTTTGCCGGCGCATGGGTAGGGGCAGGCCTTCTCCGTTACGCCTCCGCCAGGGTGACGGAGTGTTTCCACCTGACGGGCTTCATGATATCCGTGTCCCTGCCGGAGGATGCCTTCCGCGCCTTTCTCCTTGCCGGCATGGCGGTCCCGGTCCTATCCGCGGTGCCGGCCCTGGTCAGGCTCTATGTCAAGGGGCTGAGCGGGGATTGACCGATGGAAAGCCTTGCCGTGGATTACACCCTGTTCAGGGAACTGGCCTATGAACTTCTTGAGAAGATCCGCGGGAACGGAAAGACCTATCGCGCGATACTCTGCCCCCTGCGGGGAGGGTTCTATCTTTCCTATTTCATGAGCAGGCACCTGAACCTGCCCATGGAGTATATCCAGATATCCTCCTACGACCGGATGGAGCAGAAGGATTTTTCCATCGGCATCCGGTCCGACATAGGGAGCGACCTCTTTCTCCTGTGCGACGATATCTATGACAGCGGGC
The DNA here is from genome assembly GCA_035400945.1 of Spirochaetota bacterium. Lineage (GTDB taxonomy): Bacteria > Spirochaetota > UBA4802 > UBA4802 > UBA5550 > RBG-16-49-21. The sequence continues at coordinate 26,718 of DAONAJ010000043.1, read as the reverse complement.
GCACGATTCGGATGATCCGCTCCCTGTATCCCCACGTCTCCTTTGACGCCGTGTGCCTGGTGTCAAAGGACCGGAACGCCCCGGTGCTCTACGGCCGCTGCGTGGAGCCGCCGGTATGGGTCAATTTTTTCTGGGAGACGATGTAGCTGCGCTGCCGCTATAGCCGGGCCAGGCCCAGGAAGGAGGCGTGGAGGGAGACGACCACCACGATAAAGAGCACGCGGGCCGCGTCGGGGCCAAGCCGCAGGAAGCGATACCCGATGGAGCCCTTTGAACAGGATGCAATGCAATCGCCGCACAGGGAGCAGGTGAACCCGGGCTTCCTGCCGCGGATGTCATCCTGCTCCAGGGCCCCGTACCGGCATGCTTGCCGGCATGCGCCGCATTCCGTGCAGGATCCGTCGATCCTGATCCTGAAGGGCGATAACCTGCCGATGATGTTCGCCGCAAGCCCCAGCGGACACCAGGCGAGACAGTGGACCATGACGCCGCGTTTCCTCGACACGAAGACCATGATGGCTATGCCCGCTGCGCCGAAGGCAACGGCAGCGGCCGCCGCCAGATACGGCGATGCGCCGTAATACCTGAGAACCAGCGCCAGGGCCGCGGTCGCAGCGAGCGTGATGACCCTTGTGATACTCATCCACGGCCTGCGGGCGCCCGGTTTATTCTTCGCGGCGGCGCAGCGGTTGTCCCACGCGCCGAAATAACAGAGGTGGCTGCACCAGGCGGGGCCGGCCGCGACCAGGGCGGCGACAAACAGGATCGGCATGAAGAGACCCCCGCCGCGGTAGAGGGGCCCCCCGATAATGACTGCCGGCACCGGAACGTGCAGCCTGCCGGTCATGAAAAAAATATCAAACCCCGCAAACCCCAGCAGGGCCTGGGCAAAGAACGCCAGGGAAAAAGCGGTCCACAGGGCCAGCCGTATCCGGGATGTCGAGGCTGCGCGGACCATGGCGGCGGTGAGCCATGCCGCGTACGCGGACAGGGCCGCGATCTCGATCCATCCCGAACCGGGCATGAGCCTGTCCACCATCAGGACCGGGAACGGCGCTTTCACCCGCGCCGCCGCCATGATGGCGGCGGAAAGGAAAAAAGAGGCCGCGGGAGGGACGATGCCCGCACTGCCGGAGGGTCTTTTCTTTGTCATTGACGCGGGCCCTCCATTATTCGAGCCAGCGGTTGCCGCGGGCTTCCAGTATGTCGCCGAGGCGGACGCCGGGGGGTGATGAGGCGTACAGCAGGTAGGCCTTCTTCACTATGTCCATTACCTCCCTCTCGGAGCGGAAACCCGGAAGTTCCGTGGCAAGGCGCGGACGCCTTCCCAGTTTGCCTCCCAGGACCACCCGGAAACCGGTTCGGGCGGGGAGGACCGCGTCAAAGGGGCATGGGGCAATGCAGTCTCCGCAGAACAGGCACCGGCCGTTTATTACGGGAATATCATCCCTGTCAAGTTCCATGGCCCTTTCCCTGCAGGAGGCGACACAGGCGCCGCACCCGGTGCAGCGGGAGCCGTCAATCCGCACCTGCACGGCCCCGATGATGCCGATGTCGGCTATCTGCGGCCGTGAACACCCGTTGGCGCAGAAGGACAGGGAGATTCTAAAAGGGCGGGTATGACCGTCGCCGCCGTCCGCCGGAGGACCGGCGGTGAGCTCGTCCGCGAGGGAGGCAAGGTCCTTGACCAGTGTCTCTCCGGAGGCCCCGATGCCGGGGCATTTCATGCCTCCGCACTTTTCAATTACAATGCTGCCGCGGGCTGTGATGACTGTGTTCTGACGCATGGTGTTCCTTCCGGTGTCCGGTAATATGGCAGAACCGGCCGGATATCAAACATGGCCCATTGAGCCTGCCGTGCAGAATATATCAGGACCCCGCCGGTATCACCTTGACCCAGGTCAAGCGGCATCATTACAATGACCCGATTCCCCCGTTTTTCCCGATCCGGATTGACCCGGACCCGGTTTGCTAAAATAATTTTGGACCGGACACCGGCATTAAAAATTCCATTGACTAAATAATCTACATGCTGTTCAAAGATACTATCATGACACAAATGGTGCCGGTACCCGGGACAGGGTCCCGGAGCTGTCCGGTCCCGGCTGATTACTGAAAACATGGAGGAGTGTGTCGCATATGTTCAACCGTATTGTCTCCGCTGCATTTCTGACCTTTGTGGGAATCACCTCTATCCCCTTCTATCTCATTGCCCTGATTATCAGGATCACGACCTATCCCTTTGACCGCCGGCTCAGGCTGCTCCACCTGTGGACCTGTTTCTGGGCGTCGCTCTATACCTGGATCATGCCGTCCTGGCGCATCAAAATCGAGGGGAGAGAGAAGGTGCGGAAAAACGCCACCTACATGATCGTGTCGAACCACCAGTCCCAGCTGGACATCCTGGTCGCCTTCAGGCTTTTTTTTCATTACAAGTGGGTCTCTAAAATCGAAATCTTCAAGGTGCCCCTCATCGGCTGGAACATGAGGCTCAACAAGTATATCAAACTCAAACGGGGCGACAAGGAAAGCATCGAGCAGATGATGATGGACTGCGAGGAGCGCCTGAAGGAGGGAAGCTCCGTTTTCTTTTTCCCGGAGGGGACCCGTTCTCCCGACGGCAAAATCAAGGCCTTCAAGCTGGGCGCTTTCCAGCTGGCCCACAAGATGAAGCTGCCCATTCTGCCCATCGTGGTCAGCGGCACCAACGAGGCCCTGCCCAAGTACAGCATGAACTTCCATGGCACGCAGAAGATAATCATGAAGGTCTATGACGAAATTCCCTACGAGATGTTCAAGGACAAAACCCCCGAGGAGACCGCGGCCATGGTGCGCGAGTTCATGATCAAGAACCTTGAGGTCCTGGAGCGATATACCAAAGGGGGAAAATAATGAAAGCAAAGGCATTCTTCATTCCCTCGGCCGGCAAGGCCGATGACGCGGCGACCTGCGAGTCCCTCCGGAACCTCATTACAGCGGAGAACCTCCTGGGCTTCATAGCGGAGAAGGACATGGTGGCCGTGAAAACGCATTTCGGCGAGGGGAAGAAGACCGGCCATGTGCCGCCTCTCTACCTGAAGATGCTGGGCGGCCTCGTCAGGGAACTGAAGGGCTGCCCGTTCCTCACCGAGACCCAGACCCTGTACAAGGGTAACCGGACCGACGCGGTGCTCCACCTTAACCATGCCCAGGCGCAGGGCTACGGGTATGAGCAGACCGGCATGCCCATCATCATGGCTGACGGCCTCTATGGCGACGAGGAGGTGGAGGTTCCGGTTCCCGGGAAGATATATTCTTCCGTGAAGCTGGCCTCCGGCATAGTGAAGGCGTCCTCCCTGATCATGGTGTCCCATTTCACCGGCCACCTGGCCACCGGCTTCGGCTGCGCCCTCAAGAACATGGGGATGGGATGCTCGAGCCGGCGGGGCAAGATGATACAGCACTCTACGGCCAAGCCGAGAATCAAGGCAAAGGCCTGCACGAAGTGCGGCCTCTGTGTCCAGTGGTGCCCGGCCGCTGCCATTACCATGGAGGAGAAGAGCGCCGTTATCGACAGCGCGAAATGCATCGGCTGCGGCCAGTGCCTGGCGGTATGCCGCTTTGACGCCGTGGCCTACAACTGGGGGGCCACCTACGAGGACCTCCAGAAAAAGGTCGTGGAACACGCCTGGGGCGTCGCCCGGGGCAAGGAGCACAAGATGATCTGCGTGAACGTTCTCACGCGGATTTCAAAGGACTGCGACTGCATGAATGTGTTTGAGCCGATCGTTCCGGACATCGGCATAGTCGTGTCGCGCGACCCCGTTGCCGCCGACGCCGCGTCCCTGGACCTTGTTGAACAGAAGGCGGGCAAAAAGCTTTCGGACATTGCCTATGACATCCCGTACCGGTTCCAGATCGACTATGCCCGCGAGATCGGCTTCGGAAATCCGGATTATACGCTGGTGACGGTTGAATGATGCGGTGAGGACGGGATACGGGGAGTTCGCTGTTACAAGGAGCGGTGCCGGAACCGCACTTTCTGTTATTTCCTCAGCGCTTTCATCAGCTGCAGGTCGTTCATGTCGTTGTAGAATTCCAGCAAATACCTGAAGGCGCATGTTTCGGCGGTCCACCTTCCCGAATGTTGAGCAGCGTCAAGCCATTGCTCGATATCAGCCGTTTTACCGTGCATGGATTCGCAAAGCTCCCTCCATTCATCGGGCGTGATGGAACGCTCCAGCTCCTCACGCAGTACCGGGTCCCCGGCGCCCCATTTCAGGGCCAGGGGGATGAGGACGCGCAGTCCGTCGGGTACGACTGTCCGGTTGATCGAGGTCTCCGTCCGATAGTTGCGGCACAGCTCCCGGCTGCCGGAACAGGAGACTGACGCGCAGGCCGCGGTTATCGCCATGATTACTAAACCGATACGTTTCATCTGCTAACCCTTTAGTTACATCGATCGGCGGCCCGGGAAAATGGAGAAGTTTTTCCCTGCCATTAATGGCCATGGGGGAAAAACCGCGTAATTGTTTGATATTCAAAACAGCAATAATTTATTAATTTCTTGACATTATCAGGGCCATGATGGATTTAACCATACGGTTAAATATTTTAATCATACGGTTAATATCCCAGTCGAAACGCGGGAGTATAATGGCCAAAAAAAAGGAAACAATAGAGCCGAAAAAGCGCATACTGAAAGCGGCAAAAAAAGAATTCTCCGAGCAGGGTTTCAGCGGCGCCCGTATGTCCGCCATAGCGAAGCGGGCCTCGGTGAACAAGGCCCTCATCCACTACTATTTCAAGGACAAGGAGACCCTGTACCTGGAGGTTCTCACGCAAATATTCCGCGGGGATGATACCTCTGCGTCCATTCCCGAGTATTTCGGCAAGTGGGACCTGTCGCCTTCCCAGAAATTATATATCATCATTTTCTTTATCGTGAATATTTTCCTGCGGGCGATGGATCCCGAAGCGATGCGCATCATATTCTGGGAACTCGCCGAAGGGAAACGTTACCTCGAGTCCCTTATCATGGAGTACGACATCCCCCGCAAGAAGGTCCTTTCCGCCGTGATGGAGGAGGGCGTCAGGAAAGGCGAATTCGAAACGGAATATCCGATGCTTGCGACCATGAATATAACAACATTTATCTCTTTTTATGTGATTAACAGGGAATTTTACAAGGGGAAACCCCTCTTCCGGGAACTGTACGGGGCGAGTGACGAGAAGGACGTTTTCGAATATGTCATAGAGTACGTGTTCAAGTCCCTCGCGCCAAAGGGGCGGGAGCTGAAGGTCCCGGTCTTGCCCGATGATCTGAAGGCGGTGCTGGAGGACGTGCTCAGGCTCCTCATTGAGAAAAAAGACGAGAGAATCAACGAAGAAGTATTCCGCCGAATAGAATCAATAATACAGAAATGACAGTGTGAAACGGTTCAGGAGATAGTTATGAAAAGATTGTTAAAGCGTGCGACACTGATATGCCTTATCCTGGGCCTGGCCTACGCGGCTGGGGCGCAGGAGACAATGGACAAAAAGGACAACGCGTTCAAGAACGACGAGACCCCGCGCATTGTCATCGACGAAAAGGCTCGGGCGGCCCGGGAAAGCAAGCTCATCAGGATCGACCTTGCCGAGGAGCCCGCCTTGGTGCTGGGCTCCATGAAGATAACCCTGAGCCAGGCCATCGTGTGGGCGGTGAAGCAGAACTATGACGCACTGGCGGTGAGCTACGAAGTGGCGATGCTCGACACGCAATACAACCGTTTTTTAACCAAATTTTCTCCCTACCTGGTGGCCGAGGCAGGCGCGGCCTATTCTAGGAACGTGCCTTCCCAGAAGACCTTTGCCGGCATCGACGTGACCCAGGCCAAGGTCTCGGCAGGGGTGGCCAAAAAGTTCATGTCCGGCACCACGGTCGTGGGAGGCGTTGAATATGAATATGACGCCTTCAACCGCAAGACCGACCTGTCAAGCTCGCTTTTTGCAAGCATGTATGGCCCGTCGAACCCGCATAAGCCCGGCGTATTCATCCAGGTCCAGCAGGAGCTCCTCAAGAACGCCTTCGGTATCAATGACCGGATGACAAGGGAGATACTCAACAATGAGTCAAAGAAACAGAAGGATAAGATCGTTTTTCTACTGTCGCTCGTCGTCGTGCAGGTAATCGGGGAATACTGGACCACGGTGATGGACAAGATATCGCTGGAAAACGCCGAGCTGCAGGTACGGGAAACGAAAAAGGTGCGGGACATAACCGCCCGGAACGCGGCCTACGGCCTTGCCGATGACTATACCCTGGGCATGTACAATTCCATGCTCGCCGGCGCCGAGGCGAAACTGGTGATGGCCCGGCAGAAGTACCGGGAGTCCCTCAGGGCTTTTCTGACCACGATCAACGTGGATGAGAACATGGACGTGACCGGCACCGCGGTATTTACCAACAAGTATCCTCCCGTCAACGTGGAGGAGGCCCTGAAGACCGCCTATCAGAAACGGGTCGATTATATCAATGCCGTGAGGGATCTTGAAACCGCGAAACTGGGTCTCAAGATCGCGGAAAACAATTCCCTGCCGTCGCTGGTCGCTTCGATCAGCGGAAGGCTAACCTCCGAGAACAACAGTTTTTCCGACGCTTTCACCAAGGACCTGGGACAGGTGAAATACCCCCAGATACAGGGTAAACTCGCCATGACATATCCCATAGGGCAGGAATATCTGTATATCAAGGAGCGCAACGCGCGCTTCAGGATCAAGCAGGCCCAGCTGCAGCTGGATAAATACAGGCGTACCGTCAAGGACGAAATACTTAATTCGACCGATAACATTGACGCCAGCTACCGCCTCTACCAGAAAGCGGCCGAGGCGAGGAAACAGTCCGAGATCTTTTACCGGGGCATGCTCCGGGACCTCGGCCTGGGGCGACTCAATTCCGCCATTGCAAAGAACGGACTGGACGCCATGGTGCAGAGCCGCGAGATGGAGCTGCAGGCCCTGGTCAAGTACAATGTCTCGTTACTGCAGTTTGACGTGGCCCGGAACATCCTGTTCGAGAAATACGGAATAGATGTCGACCAGTACATACCGAAAGACGTGAAGAATTAGCCATTGGCCGGCGCCGGGACCGGGAAGGCTGGAGAGAGCCTTGCCCTCGCCGCGCGGAGGGTAAAATTAATTTGACGGGAGCGCTTTGTTGCTGGTATTAATACCTGTTGTGGTGTTATACTCCGGCAATGAAACGATATAGCTATTTACTGGCCCTTCCTTTCATCGCGGCGTCCCTCCTGGCCGGCTGCACGGCGGCCGATGACCGCGCGGCGGAAATCGGCCGCTGGCAGGTGCTCTACAGCCAGGAACAGTCATTGGACCGCGTTTCAGAAATGGAAGGATGGAACAATGTAACCCTCCCGTTCATGATCCGCCTCCCGTATCCGCCCAAAAGGGCCATCCAGTACCTGTGGCTGAAAGGCGAAATCAGACTTGAAAGACCGGATGATTACGCCGGGATATCCCTCGGCAGGGTCTACCTGGTGGACCGGGTCTTCGTCAACGGCACCCTGGTGGGGAAGCATCTCCCCGATGATGTCCAGGACCTGCATTATCCGCGCAATTATGAAATCCCCCCCGGTGTGCTGGCGCCCGGCATGAACACCGTCCACGTCTGCCTTGGCATCTACGGTGTCGAGTACGGCGGCCTTGCCGACAGCGTGAAGCTCCTTTCGAGGTACCTCTTCCTGCGGACGTCGATTCTGATGGAATTCCTCTACCGCCAGCTCACGGTGGGTATCCTGCTTGTCTTTCTCGCGGGAATCATTTTTATCGTCATGGAGCTTGTATGGAGGGGGCCGGCGGCGAGGTATCTCATTGTCCTCATGATCTTCATCATATGGATATCGTACCTGATGGCCATCTTCTCGCCCTATTATCCCTTCAACATGGATTTCAGGATAACCCTCATGTGGAGCTGCGCCTCCCTGATCCCGATATTTTTCTTTTTGTACATTCAATACTATTTCCGCGTGTTTCTCTCTTTCTGGAACATGATCTACATCCCTATCCTCGTTATCTGCGCCCTCCTGACCATGGTGAACCAGGACACCACGTCGCCCTACTACCTGGGACGTATACTGGGGCTGTTCGCGGTGGCAATATCCATCCCGGCCCACGGGTATCTCGTCTTCTATATCATGAGGCGCAATCGTCCGGATATCATGATCTTCTACTTTTTTATACTCGGGGTCATCCCGCTCAGCGTCGTTGTGTGGGACATCATCAATGCAGTGTTCGTGTTCCACTATCCGCCGCTCTATCACATCTATGCCCTTCCGGCCGTCGTGGTCCTCTTCATGATCCTGCGGGTTAGTGAGACCATGTCGCGCCAGGTCCGGCTTCAAGTGCTGTACGGCAGGCTGAAGTATGAGATCGGCGACATGAAGGCCGCGTCGCCCGCGGGACCGGGAAACCCCGTCGCCGCTGAAGGCGGGATGACCCTCACCCCGGCCATGGAGGACCGGCTCCAGAAAGTGGTCGATTTTCTCAGGGCCAATTACCAGTCCGACATTGCCGCCGACGGCATGGCCATGGCCATGGGCCTGAGCAGGGACCAGATGAACAGTGTCTTCAGGGCCTTCACCGGTCACCGGATCAGCGAATATATCAACAGGCTCCGGGTCGGGGACGCGGCGCGGCAGCTGCTGGATACCGACCTCCGGATCGCCGAAATCGCCTTTTCGGTAGGATTTGAAAGTGTCATCGTCTTCAACAGGGCCTTTCTGAAAGTAATGGACATGACCCCCAACGAGTATCGCAGAAATCGAGCGCCGGAATCCGCATCATGAGCATGAATATGGCCGTCTGGCAACAACAGTTGAAACTTCATGAGAATATCAGGGCCCTTGTTAAAAAGCATTTCGGAGGTCTGAAGAACGTCCCGCCCGGACTGGGGGTTCTCGGACAGGAACCGCCTGGCCCGTGGAGGAGCATGATGAGGAGAAAGACAGTCCTGATACTACTGTTGCTGGCGGCCGCGGGCTTGCGCTGCGGCGCGGACCGGGCCGGCATGAGGGACACCGTCGGATTCATAACCGCCGGGGCAGATCTGGGATTGTCCGCGGCCGCCGGTCAATCAAACGATAAAGGGGTAAAAGAACGGATGCCGGCCAGGGTTATGGGACAGGGCAGTCATGAAATAGCGGGCATTCAACAGGGCAGGGGCGGCCGGAGTGGGAGTACCGGCGGGGATAATATCAGTTCAAACGCCTCCACGGGGAAAATTGAAACAGGCGCTAAAACGAAAGGACCGGATCGCAAGGGCGGCACCGACAAAAAAGGTTCCCCGGCAGGAAAAAGGGGATCATCTGCTGCCGGGATAAAGGAGAGTGCTCCGGTAAAGAAGAAAAAAGACATCTCCTATGGGGAGGGCAATAGAAACGGAATGAAGACGGCTGATGCGGATATCGCAACTGAAAATAAATTAAGCACCGATGCAAAGGAAAAAAGGAAGATTTCGTCATCCGGCGATAAAAAAAGGGTCCTGAAAAAAAATGAACCGGTCATAATTGCCGATAAACGAAGATCGGGCAAGGATAAGAAAGAATCCGCGAAGAAAGAAGATGCCGGCTCAACAGCTGATGCGATACACAAGAATGCGGAACGTGTTGATTCCGGCAAAGCCATAAAGCCGTCGGGATACCTGGAGAAACCCAGGGTTGACGAGCCGGCAGCGCACTAACGGCATTCCCGGCGGTCAATCGCCGAGCTCTTTCATCCTCCGGTCGCAGTTGTCCATGCCGAGCTTTGAGCCTGCCTTCGTGTATAACGGCCTGGCCCTGACATATGATTCCCGGGCGGATAATAATTTCCCCGAGTAAAAATCCACGTCACCCAGGCTATAGATGCAGTTCGCCTCGCCCAGCACCGAGCCTGCGGACCGGTACCGCTCCAGGGCCTGCCGGAAGCGCTTCCCCGCCGCGTTATAGGACGCTTTTCTGAAAAGGACCTCTCCCTGCATGTAGACGCAGTTGGCCTCGCCCAGTAGCGAAGCGCCTTTCCGGTAAAGAACGCGGGCAGCCTCGAAGCGGTTATCAGCCCCCCGGAACTGTTTCCTTGTCATCTGGATCTCGCCGATGCGATACAGGCAGTTTGCCTCGCCGATGAGCGATCCGGCATCCCGGTACAGCGCGGACGCTTCCCGGTAGAGCCGTTCAGCGCGGTCAAGATCCCGGTTGTCGTAATTGATGCCGGCAAGGCCGTACAGGGCGCCGGCGGATTTTATCCCTGTGGCGGACCTGTCAAGGGAGCTGACGGCCTCGTCTGAAAGCCTTTCGCATTCCCTGATGTCCTTTCTTGCCGAAGCCAGCTCCGCGAGTCGCCGCAGGCACTCTGTCTTATCAGGGAAGGACCCATCCCTGTTGAGGAGCTCCAGGGCATGGCGGTACAATTTTTCCGCCGCTGCGATATCACCCCGGGCGCGGCTAAGGTCGCCAAGCCTCATCAGGCAGTGGGCTTCCCCCTCTGCTGAATGGACATCCCGGTAAAGGGAAAGGGCTTTCCGGTATTCCTCCTCCGCGGCGCGGTAGTCCTTTGCCGCAAGGGCGATCTCGCCGAGCATCTTGCGGCAGTTTGCCTCGCCGAGGCGGGAACCGGCCTTCGCGTAAAGGGCCAGGGCCTGACCGTAACGGGCCCGGGCCTCTTCGGCAGTCCCGGTGCTCAAGGATACATCGCCGAGGCGCTTCAAACAGTTTGCTTCTCCCAGGGTTGAGCCGACCCTGGCGTAGAGCGGCATCGCCTGCCGGTAAAGTTTTTCAGCCTTTGCAGTGTCGGAGACCTGGAGGGAGAGGTCTCCGAAGCGCTTGGTGCAGTTGGCCTCGCCGAAGTCGGAACCCGCCCTGCGGTACAGGGCGCTCGCCTCACGGAACTTCAGGTCAGCGGTTGTATAGTCACCCCTGCGGAAGGCGGCGTCACCGAGGCGGTTGACGCAGCGGGCCTGCCAGATGGTGTCGCCCTTTTCCCTGAAAAGGGCGAGGGCGCCGGCATAGGCCTCCTCCGCCTCCCGGTAGCGGTACCGGAAATCAAGAAGGATGTCGCCCCGGGCGTAGAGGGCCGCCCCCTGACAGCCTTTCAGGTTCCTTCCCCTCGCCAGTTCCTCCACGGTGCGGGTCATGCGCAGGCCCGTATCATCGGTATAATTGCTGCCCAGCGCAGACGAGCTGCTCGCAGCTGAATAAAGCCATTCTTCAGTAATGATGCTCCGGTTTGCCGCGGCGACCCTGGCGCGATCCGCCGGCTTGGTTATAGCAGCCAGTTTTTTCAGCAGGGCCGCATCCTCCGGGCCCCAGGCGGCGCCGCGAGCATCTGTTTTACCCGGCGATGCATAGAGGACCATGAAAAGGAATAGGGCGGCACCCTTCATTGTTATACCCAGGTTTTTTTTCGCATTGTACCGGCCCATGGCATGGCTCCTGATAAATGATAGGAATATAATAACAGTTATTCGATTTATTAGTACTTTTCCCATTTGTCCAGGCATTTTTCCCGAAGTCCGGATCGATGCCGGCGGCAATTCCGGGTATTTTTTTGAAAAAAAAGTTGAAAGACGGGGACAAAAACAGTAAGTTATAGTATTATGTCTCATTATAATTATGACGGTATGCTCATGCAGGGAGCCCTCGTTTGGAGGTTTACAGATGAAGCTCGAAGATTGCAAGAAATGCAAATATCACTTCAAATCGCAGCTTGACGGGATCATCTGCGAGTTCAGCGGAAGCTTCGATAACCGGGTCATTGCCCAGGATAAAAAAGGCAGGCCCCTGGTGGTCATGTGCCCCCTGGAAATGCCCCTGCCGAAAAAGGATTCCTCTATCGTCGCCAGCAACATGTCGTTTCTGGTGAATATCTCCTGACCTGCCGCATCCATGCCCCGCATCCTGGTGCGGCGGCGCCACCATTATGCTGTCCCCCTGATGTCCGCCCCGCCGGACCCGGAGGCCGGGGCCGCCCTTGAAAATGCGTGCCGGTTTTTTTCTTGATTAAAACAGAGCGTGTAGTAGAAAAAGAACACTTCATGCGTAAGGCGGTTCTATAATGAAATACATCGCGGGTTTTTTCATCGGCCTGGCATTCCTGTCCGGCTGCGGGACGCTGGTCAAGGTTCCCGAGAAGGAGCGGATGGTGCAGCAGGTCTTCAAGGTGAATCTTCCGAAAAACGAGATTTTCGACCGTGCCCTTGACTGGTGCGCGAAAAAGCTCGTCAACGTCAATGATGATATTGTCGTGAAGGACCGCGACAAGGGGAAGATCATCGCCAAGGGAACGGGGAAATACTCGGAGTATTTCGACTTTCTGGTGGACCGTCAGTTCAGCTATAACCTGACCATCGAGGTCAAGGAGAACCGTTACCGGGTTACCTTTGATAATTTTATCGTCTACTACGATGAGCGGCAGATCAGGTCAAGCCCGATGGAATACCGGACCGAGTTCGACAAGGTCAGGAAAAAAATGAACGTCCTTATGGACGGCATCCGCGATTATGTGTCGCGGGGCGTCGCTGAAAAGGAGGAAAAAAAGGAAGAGGAATGGTGACGTTCACCCGGCAGGGTCAGAACGACAGGACTTCCCTCAGATACGTTTCCACAAATTTCTGGTCTTCCATGCCGGTGAGGTCGCGGTGCTTTTCCGATCCGAGCTGTATGAGTTCCGCCCCGCACTGGCACACAAGGCCGTTTTGAATTGCGTGCTCGTGGCAGTAATATTTTTTTTCGCTGTTGGGGTTGTTGAAATATTCCCTCAGGCGCCCCCCCGTGAGGTCCCGCTTCCTGGCATCGATGATGTCCCTGGTCAGCATGATGGATTCCATGTTCCCTTTCTTGCAGGTCACCAGGCGCGAGTATTCTTCCCGGTTGTTCTTTGCAAGAAGGGCGCGCATGTCGTCCTCGCACACTTTCCTGTCGCATTCTTCCTTGGTGTAATACTTCTTGATCTGCAGCGCACCGTACGTTCCGCCGAGATATTTCCCATATACGAATATCTTCTGCTTTATCGATTCGAAGCAGATGTATATGGCGTCCTGGGGAGAGCCAGAAACGAGGGACGTAAGGTAGTCGATTTCCTTGTTGCACACGGTGCAGTGCACCGCGCCCTGGCTTTCCAGCAATTCCCTGTCGCTGGCGCAGGCATGGGTGTCATTCATGAAAAAGCTCCGTCTTAAGAATTCTGGAAGGATTCAAAATCTCAGAGTATTAAAACCGTCTGTTCGGTTTATGTCAACAAAAATTCGAAATCCGGTGATGTCAGCCGATATGAGGCATCAGGGACCAGATAATCACCCAGGTTCCGGCTGAGGGGTGGATGTCAAGGCACACTATCCCCCCGTTCTGGAATTTGAACACGGGCCTGTCCGGCGAACCGGTTATAAGTTGGGACGCCAGTTTTTCCATGAAAGGGAGGTGGCCGACAAGCATCAGGTTTTCCGCAGCACTGAGCCTTCCGGCAAGGGTGGCCACGTCGTCATTCGGGTCCATGCCCGACGCTGCTTTGCTGCTGATGCCCGGTCCCAGTATGTCGCCAAATAGTTCCGCTGTCTCACGGGCGCGCTTTTTTCCGCTGTGCAGAATGGCCCCGATCCGCACGCCGTATCCCTTTGCCACGGCGGCGATGCGCTCCACTTCGGCTCGTCCTTCGGCGGTAAGGCCCCGTTCAGGGTCGATATCGGCAGGAGCCGCTTTTCCGTGCTGTACCAGGAAGAGTGCCATGGTGCCCTCCTAAACTTCTATTTTCAGAATATGATTGGAAGGGTCCTCGCTTAAATGGATGGATACATTTGACACGAACGCCTGCTCCAGTTCGTACTCGAACCTGGTTATCCACTTTTCAAAATCCTTCCCCGAAAGGTACTGCTTTGAAAATGACAGTTCCACTGAAAAGTTCGTCAAGGACAGGGTGAATTTCTTCTCCTGCACGGCGTCGGCCCCCATGATGATGTCAAGCCGGTCCGTCGACCTGTCATGGAACTTCATGTCTATGGTCTCCAGGTTCAGCGTTTTCGACAGCGCGCCGATCACTTTCATGTAGTCTATCTGTGGCATTACCGTGCTCCAACGGGACGTTTTTTCCTGAATACGAAGACCGACTTTTTAAACGATGCGGCATCCAGCTGAAGCGTGCGGTCGAAGGCGAGATACCGTATCTTCAGGTAGTTCGCCTTGAACTGGCTCCTGTCGGTCAATACCGCTTTCAGCAGTTCCCCCGGGCTCATGGTCTCGGGGTCGCTCTTTTTCACCGCGGCGTAGCCGCCATGCTTCAGGAAGCGCACCACCGCCTCCGAGCAGGTGAGCTTCCAAGGGCTGTGGTTGAGATTCAGGGTGTAGCGGTTCCGGGACCATGACTGGACCAGGCTCTTCAGACCGATGATGAAGGCGCTCCGGTAGTCGAATTTGGTGCCGAGGCGCCTGGCAATCACCTTGAGGGCGCCTTCCAGGGAGGGGCCGGCCGGCCGGAATTCCGCCACCAGGGTGTTGTGGCGTATCCAGCGGTCCCAGGGCCTGAGTTCAAAGCCCCATGATTCCGCCTGCATCACCATCCTCATGTTCAGGGACCGGTCGTCGAAGGCGATGAAGGCATGGCTGCAGGAAGACCTGGTGGCCCATCGTATGATGCGCGACGAGAGCAGCCTGGTCGTTGAAAAACCGATGGTTATGTTACAATTATTTTTTACAGGAGCCATGGGATCTTTCCGCCGCAATTCTATGCCGGTTCCTCCATGGATTGCAAGTAAAATAATATTTATCTTCTCCCTGTAACATTCTTTTCCGGGAGGCAACAATAACAATTAATTAACGCTGTTACGGATCATATCGTTTACAGCCTCATACCGCACGGCGGCAGCCGGCGGGGATCTTGTTCGATACCACCTGCTACAGCAATTATATTATTACGCGGAGGAAATATATGCGTAACAAAAAAATGTTCATGGCGGCAATTCCCGTGCTGTCCGCAGCGCTGCTCCTTTCCCTTTTCTGCATGGGTCGCGGCGGGAAACTCTTCGGAGCTTCCGGGGATTCGCCCCTGAAAAGCGGCGCCGTCGTCACCGACGCGGTGAAGGTGCAGGACGCCTTCAGGAAGGTCTTTGAGCTCAACAAGCACAAAGTAGTCTACATAAGCACCGAACAGACGGTGAAGATGCAGCAGAACCCCTTTTTCAACGATCCTTTCTTCAGGGAGTTTTTCGGCAATCCCGGCCAGGGGCGGCCCCGGACACAGAAGCGCACCGGCCTTGGCACGGGGTTCATCCTTTCCGATGACGGGTATGTCTGCACCAACTACCACGTGGTCAACGGCGTCGACAAGGTGAAGGTGAAGGTGAATTCGATAGTGTACGACGCGACGGTCGTCGGCTCGGACGAGCGGACCGACCTGGCCCTCCTGAAGATAAGCCCGAAGGAAAAGCTGGAGCCAGTCTACCTTGGTGATTCCAGCACGGTGAAGGTGGGCGACTGGGCCATTGCCATCGGGAACCCCTTCGGCCTTGACCGGACCTTCACGGTCGGGGTGGTAAGCGCCGTGGGACGGCGCGACCTGGACCTGATGGGCGATTCCCAGACCCATATCCAGACCGACGCCTCCATCAATCCCGGCAACAGCGGCGGACCCCTCCTCAATATCTACGGCGAAGTGATAGGCATTAACCGGATGATATATTCGCAGACCGGCGGCAATATCGGAATCGGCTTCGCCATCCCCGTCAACACCGCGAAAACGGTGCTGGAGGAGCTGAAGACCCACAAGAAGATCAAGCGCGGCTACATAGGCGTACAGATCGTTCCCCTCACCGAGGAGTATGCCAAGGAGCTGGGCCTTTCGAATAACGAGGGCGCCCTGGTCGGGCAGGTGGTGGACGGCGGTCCCGCCGACAAGGGCGGCCTGCTGGTCGGTGACGTGATAATTGCCGTGGGAGGTTCGCCCATCAAGGATTTCGGCGACCTGGTCGGGACCGTGGAAAAGACACCCATCGGCAAGACCCTGCAGGTCACGGTCTGGCGCAAGAAGGCGAAGATAAATCTTTTCGTGACAGTGGGCGAGCGGCCGTAGGAGAGGTATATTTGTGCCATGGCGGGTGCAGCGGAGCGGTCGAAGCAATGAAGGAGTCTGGATAATGGCTGAAGGAAGGTTGTTCATACGGAAGCTGGTCAATGTTTTCCAGTCCCTGCTGATTCTGGGGTCCATGGTGGCAATTTTCGCCGTCATCGGCCTTCTGGTCGCCGGCAAGCTGGGTCTCCTGGTGGCGATTGGCGTCGGTTCCATGATATTTCTCATGAGCCCCCGCCTGACCCCTGCCATGGTGCTGCGCAGTTACGGCGCGAGACTGATTTCACCGGACCAGGCGCCCGGCCTCTACCGGATTCTCGGGCATTTAGCTGACAGGGCCGGTCTGCCGGCCCTTCCTGAACTCTACTACGTGCCGAGCAGCATCATGAACGCCTTCACTGTAGGGAGGAAGGACCGGGCCGCCATCGTCCTTACCGACGGCCTGCTGCGGAGCATGAACCGGGACGAAATGGCCGGGATCCTGGCCCACGAGGTGAGCCATGTCGAGCATAATGACCTCTGGGTCATGGGTCTGGCTGACGCCATCAGCCGTTTTACCAATATTTTTTCCACTGTTGGGTTTATTCTCCTGGCCCTGTATTTTCCACTCATCCTCCTGGGAGGGGCCGAGATTCCCATATGGGCCATTCTGGTGATATTTCTCGCGCCCTATCTTACAGTGCTTCTCCAGCTGGCCCTTTCCCGTACCAGGGAGTATGACGCTGATCTCAATGCCGTCAGGCTAACCGGTGACCCCCGTGGCCTAGCCGCAGCCCTTGACAAACTGGAACGTTATCCGATTAGATTCAGGGACTTGCTATTTATGCCCGGCAGAAGGGTTCCGGGGCCTTCGGTGCTGCGGACCCATCCCCTAACAAGGAAAAGGGTAGAAAAACTTCTGGAACTGGCTGAAAATGCCCCAAAAGCAGGTGTCAGAGTAAACCATGAAAATGTTATAAATTTCCCTTTAAGTGGGCCGGAAGATATAATTCCCGGTCATTTTGCCAGGGTTACCAGAAAACCCCGATGGAGAATTGGCGGCACCTGGCATTAAAAAAAATCAAAAAAATTTATCTGTATATTGACGATTGTTTCCGGCGTATGTATATTTATTTCAGAAGTTGTTAGCACTCATTAATGATGAGTGCTAACAAAATAAGCCAGAAGGAGGTTTATTATGAAATGGGGTTTAGCAAGATTGAATAATGCGGATTTTTCCCTTTCAACAGTTTTTGATGACTATTTCAGAATGGTTCCGGCTGACCTGCTGGGCACGGAAGTATTTCCTAAGCTTGATGTCCATGAAGATGACAGGGCGGTCTATGTAAAGGCTGAAATTCCGGGTCTTGATGAGAAAGACCTCAACGTTATAATGAAAGAAAACATGCTGACGATTTCAGGCGAAAAAAAGGAAGAGAAGACTGAAGAGGATAAAAAGCGGAATTACTACTACTGCGAACGGTCCTTCGGATCCTTTTCAAGGACGATAGTCCTTCCTGAAGGGATCAAGGCTGACGAGGTAAAGGCGCATTACAAGAATGGTATCCTTGATATCGAGCTCCCCAAAGGGGAGGCTGCACAGCCCAAAAGGATCAATGTCGAGGTACATTGATAATGAGCAGGAGGCAGGCCAATAAAAGCCAGAGGTGCAGCAAGGGCTCTTAAAAAGTCAGAGTGAAGACATTTTACAGGATTAAAAAGCAAAATGGAAGAGGCCCGACCGGAAGATTGCAGGTTGGGCCTCTTCCTGGAGGAGAAAAAGGAGGAATACTATGAGCAAAATTATCGGAATAGATCTGGGAACGACCAACTCGTGCGTTTCCGTCATGTCCGGCGGCGATCCGGTGGTCATACAGAACAGCGAGGGACAGCGCACCACGCCGTCCATCGTCGCCTTCAACGAAAAGGGCGAGCGGCTGGTGGGGCAGGTTGCCAAGAACCAGATCATCACCAACCCCGTCAACACGATTCGGTCCATCAAGCGTTTCATGGGCCGCCGCTTCAGCGAGGTGAAGGACGAAATCACGATGGTTCCCTACCGGGTGATCGATGACAAGGGGAGCGTGAAGATCAGCACCGATGCCGGCAGTTTCACGCCCCAGGAGATATCGGCGCGCATACTGCAGAAGATGAAGCAGACCGCGGAGGATTATCTCGGCGAAAAAGTGACGAAGGCCGTCATTACCGTGCCGGCATATTTCAACGACGAGCAGCGGCAGGCCACCAAGGACGCGGGGCGCATCGCCGGCTTGGAGGTGGAACGTATCATCAACGAGCCGACGGCCGCGGCCCTTGCCTACGGTCTTGACAAGAAGGGAAAGAAGAACGAGAAAGTCGCGGTCTATGACCTGGGCGGCGGTACCTTTGACATATCCATCCTGGAACTTGGAGACGGAGTCTTCGAGGTCAAGTCCACCAACGGGAATACCCACCTGGGGGGCGACGACTTCGACCAGCGCATAATCCAGTGGCTCATCCAGGAATTCAAAAACCAGACCGGGATCGACGTTTCCGGCGACAAGATGGCCATCCAGCGGCTGAAGGAGGCTGCCGAGAAGGCAAAGATCGAGCTGTCGAGCAAATCCCAGACCGAGGTGAACGTGCCCTTCCTTACCGCTGACAAGAACGGGCCGAGGCACATGCTCCTCACCCTGACCAGGGCCAAACTCGAGCAATTGATCGGCGACCTGGTCGAGTCGACCAGGGGGCCCTGCATGCAGGCCCTTGAAGACGCGGGCCTCACGGCAGGCGATATCGACGAGGTGCTCCTCGTGGGCGGATCGACCCGTATCCCGGCGGTGCAGGAGCTCGTGAAGAAAATTTTCGGCAGGGAACCGAATAAGAGCGTTAATCCGGACGAAGTTGTTGCGGTCGGCGCGGCCATTCAGGGCGGCGTCCTGGCCGGGGACGTCCATGACGTTCTTCTCCTCGACGTGACCCCGCTTTCCCTGGGGATCGAAACCCTGGGAGGCGTCATGACCAGGCTCATCGAGCGCAACACGACGATCCCGACGAGGAAGAGCCAGGTCTTCACCACGGCCGAGGACAACCAGCCCGCGGTTTCGGTCCATGTGCTTCAGGGCGAGCGCGAGCTCGCGGCCCACAACAGGACCCTGGGCAGGTTCGAGCTCGTGGGTATAGCCCCGGCGCCTCGCGGCGTGCCCAAGATCGAGGTCGAGTTCGACATCGACGCCAACGGCATCGTCCACGTGTCGGCCAAGGACCTGGGAACCGGCAAGGAACAGAGGATTCGCATAGAGTCCTCCAGCGGCCTGAGCGAAGCCGAGATCAAGAACATGGTCAAGGATGCAGAGGCCCATTCCGAGGAAGACCGGAAGGCGAAGGACCTCATCGATGCCCGCAACGAGGCGGATTCGGTTGTCTATGCCGCGGAAAAGATGCTGAAGGAGAACGGCGACCGCGTCCAGCCGGCCGAGCGGAGCAGGATCGAGTCCGAGATCGCGTCGGTGAAGAGCGCCATGGAAGGAAGCGACGCTTCCGCCATTCGGGCGGCAAAGACGCGCCTCGAGCAGGCAGCGGCGGAGTTCGGCAGCAGGCTGTACCAGAACGCAGGCGGGAGCCAGCCCGGCGCCCAGGGCGCGCCCTTTGAACAGGGGAACGGCCGGCAGGATCGGGGATCAACAGCCGGTCAAGAACACGGCAACGGCGAAAAAGTCTATGACGCTGAATATGAGGTCGTAGACGACGAACGGAAAGCCGGATAACATATACGAGACCTTTAAAAACCAGCCCGCGGCAAATGCCGCGGGCTGGTTTTTTGTGTAAATAGATTGGCTTCAAATCGATATAAAGTGACAGGGGCTATCCCGCTTGTCCGCCTCGTATAACGTCCATGTTGACTCGGCGGAATCGGCGACATCCTTGTCGCCTGCTCGCTGGGATAACCCCTGTCACTTGAATGATTACCGAAACCAATTGAATCAAATTGTACATAATCCTTTTTTTGTTTGACGTAAATACTCGGTATGCTATAATAGATGCTTTGCGAGATATTGCCATGAGATCCATAGGGGGATCATCAAGCTGCTCGATTTCAGTTGTACCCCGGCAACCGGCAATCCAGGGGGCACGATTTCCTATGTAACGACAGGGCTTGCGTAAAGTCATGAAGGGATTCCATAAACGCATGAAGGGGATACCTATAATCATATCGCTTCTGCTCCAAGCGCTTTCTTGCACCTCGGGGCGCGGCCCGGACGGTCAGGACGGCCTGCGCCTCGTCGCAATAGAGCATGGCGGCGCTGACAGATCATGCTTTGTCCATGTGCCGAAGAACAGGCCGGCGGCCCCTGCGCCGCTCCTGATCGTTCTTCACGGCGGCGGCGGCACCGCGAAGGGTGTTGTAAAGCTCACGAGGCAGAGGTTCAACGAGCTCTCTGACATCGATGGCTTTTACGTGGCATACCCTTCGGGGCTGGGGAAGAGCTGGAATGATTTCCGCGACGATTCAAAAACCTATGCCGGCAGGCATGCCGTTGATGATGTCGGGTTCATCGCGGCTCTGATCAGCCGGCTTGCCGCCGAATATCCCATTGACGCCGGGAGGGTTTTTGCCGCGGGCATTTCCAACGGCGGCCTCATGTCCTACCGCCTGGCCTGTTCCCTGCCGGCGGTCCGCGGCATAGCCGCGGTTGCGGCCCCGCACCCCGCGGGCCAGGAGGGGAAATGCGCGCTGTCCCGGCCGGTGAGCGTGATGGTCATAAACGGCACGGAGGATCCTATCATCCCCTATGACGGCGGAGATATCAGGCTCCTCGGCATAAAGAGGGGCAGGGTCGTGTCAACGGAAGAGACGGTCCGCTTCTGGGTCCGTTACAACAAATGCCGCGGCGGCGGGGAGGAGGAACCGCTTCCCGATTCGGACCCCGGCGACGGCACCAGGGTAAAAAAGATTTCATACAATGCATGTGACGGGGGTTCCCGGGTGATCCTATACCGGATCGAGGGCGGCGGCCATACCTGGCCCGGGGGATGGCACTATACGCTGTCCCGGTTCATCGGGCTCACGTCCCGCGACTTCAACGCCTGCGATGAAATATGGAAATTTTTCAAGGCGGTGCGGTAAGGCCGGCGGTGCCGTTGAGGAGGCGCGCCGTAAGGATCCTGGAAGAAGCTGATCCGGTACATCACCGATGCTGCCGCAGGCATCACCATCAATAAAAAGGGGAATTCTATTGATCGTTGTTCTTCTTTTGACCGTTTTATGCCTCTCAATTGTCCTGCACGTGTTTTATCTGGTCAGGTATGTCAGGATACGGACGGAATCATACCTCCGCAAATACATCAATACCGCGGCGGTCAACCTGGTCACCGCCGGCATCTGCATCGTCATCGCCATTTTCTATCCGGAAGAAATTCGGAAGATACAGGGCCCGAACCTCATGTGGCTTGTTTCGGGCGTTTTCATGATCCTCACCCTCCTTCTCCAGACGTCGATATTCGTGCGGGTATACCGCCGGTCGAAGCTGCCCGATCATTATCACTATAACTTTTTCGGCAAAAAGGTGCTCCATTCGTCCGTGGCCAGGCCGATGGAGGTGGCCCTCTTCTTCGCGTCCATACCGATGTTCCTTGTCGCCGGCGCCTATTTCGTGGCGCGCTTCATCCGGTTTTTCATATAACGGGACCCGCTGCAGGAAAAACTATTGATTCGCCGCCGGCCCCGTCGTATGGTGGCCCCATGCAGGATGATGAACGCTATGATGATGCCTCCATCGTGAGAGAGTTCCGCGAACGCTGCAAAACTGAGCGCCGCCGCGGGAAGGCATCTGCGCCGCGGGAGGGAGCCGCACGGATCAGGAAATTCCGATCGGTCATTTACGGTTATTACCGGAAACACCGGCGCGATTTTCCCTGGCGGCGCACCGACGACCCGTATCATATCCTGGTTTCCGAGATCATGCTTCAGCAGACGCAGGTGGCCCGCGTGGCGGAGAAGTTCGTGGAGTTCATTGATGCATTCCCCACGGTGGAGGCCCTGGCCGCGGCGCCCCTGTCCCGCGTCCTCGCGGTATGGCAGGGGATGGGATACAACCGGCGCGCCCGGTTTCTGCACGAGCTGGCCGGTGCCGTGGTGAAGGACCACGGCGGCAGGATCCCCGATGACCCGGAGGCGCTGGCAATGCTTCCCGGCATCGGCAGGGCCACGGCGGCGTCAATCTGCGCCTTCGCCTTTAACCGCCCCGTTGTCTTCATCGAGACCAACATACGGGCCGTGTTCATCCACTTCTTCTTTCACGAAAACAGAACGGTGAGCGACCGGGACATCCTTCCCCTGGCCGAGGCGGCCCTGGACCGCAAGGAGCCCCACCACTGGTATTCAGCGCTGATGGATTACGGGGCCATGCTGAAGAGGCGTCACCCCAATCCGTCCCGGAAAAGCGCCCACCACCAGAAGCAGAAGCCCTTCGAGGGCTCGCGCCGGCAGCTCCGGGGACAGGTCCTCCGGGCGCTCCTGGCGCATCCCGGCGTGACGGTGAAGCGGTTGTCGGTCATCATCGGCCGGCCTGAAGAGGCGGTCAGCGCCGCGGTAGGCGATCTGGTCAGGGAAAGGATGGTGACGGTGAAGGGAAGGGCCCTTTACCTGTAGGCGCCCGGCGGAAGGCCCGGGCTCTATTTCCCGGTCTTTGACGGGGCGGCGGCCCGTGTCCCCGTCCAGGTCCCGCCGTCGGAATCGGAGTCATTCATGCCCCACATGCCGTCCAGGGAATTCCCGTCGTCCGACATCACGAAATAACCCCTGCCGTACTCCCCGTTCGGCTGGGACCAGGTGAAGTCAAGCCTGTTGCCGGATACGACGCCGTCGATGATCCCCTTGAACTGCCCGGTGTAATGGCCCATGACACGGGACCCCTTCTGGGTCATCTCCAGGGGGCCCCAGTTGGTGCTCCAGGTCCCGGTGAAGCTGGCGGTCCTGGCGACGGCGGCGGAGGCCATAAGGCACGCGCAGGTGAAAAGAATAAGCCATGTCTGTTTCATGTCGCTCTCTCCGTAAACGGTGCGCGGGGCCGATGATGCACGCTGGCGGTCCGCTATTTGTAGGTTACAATCATCACCTCGTCAAATCCCTCGCTTTTATCCGGCAGTTCGATCCTGCTGTTGAGCTTGTAGATTATCTCCTGGGGCACCGCCATGGCGCTTTTGCTGTTCCGCTCAAGGCACTGCTCCAGCGGCCTGTTCAGGAAGATGGCGCCGATCGATTTTTTTGTCTGTCGGGCCAGGTCCACGATGGCCTGACGGGATTTTTTCGTGATATAGGTGTTTATAATGAGGATTTTCTTTTTCTGGTGGGAGAAGTGCTCCACGACTTTGCGTTCGATGTGCTTGACCAGCGCGTCGGTGTCCTCAGAGAAGCGGTCCGGAGTCCACTTTTCGCCGAAGTTGGTCATTTCATACATGCTTTTCCGGATATCCGAACGGCTGATGCGGTTCCGGTCCTTTCCCAGGAAGTACTTCATGGCGAATTCGGTCTTTCCCGAGCCATACAGGCCGCAGAGCAGGATGATGTCAAGATGGTCCATTTTTGAAGTATCCATAGCGTTCTCCTTATTGTTAGTATAGGAGACCGGGTGAACAATGTCAATAAAAAAGATTCTTCGCTGCGGGAGGGTGGGGGGCGGTAATCCTTCCGTGGAAGGAGGAGCTCCCGGAAGCCTGTGACGACGGCGTGAACGATGCCCAAATAATTTTTACCGGGCGTCGGGTAAAATGTCTTTGCGATTGGTGAGTATATGGTTATCTTAATATGAAGTTGCGATAAGAATAATCAGGATTGCCGTTTATGAAAATGCCGCGCATCTCCCTCCGGGTCAAAATCATCCTTATCCTCTTCCTGCTGAGCTCCTTCATCAGCGTCGGCTTCACCGCCATATCCTACAAGAACCTGAAAGATGATCTCCAGTATGAGCTGTGCGGTAGACTGAAGAACATCGCCCTTCTGGGTGCGAGAACCCTTGACCGGGAGGCCTTCGGGAGGCTCGTAAAAAAAATGGCCCCGACCCTTGATGTCGCCGGGATAAGCGGGGAAGGGGATTTTCTTTTCGACGATGACGTGCTGCTGGGAATGTACGATGATAAGGACTTCCGGGCCATCGCTGAGCAGCTTAACCAGGTGCGCGACACCGAGAAGGACCTGATCCTCTATGTATATACCCTGGTGCCCACCACGAAAAAGGGAACGGCGCGCTTTGTCGTGGACGCCGACACCCTCGATGACATGGAAAAGGAGATCAAGACGGGGAAGCGGGTCAAGGATGCGTCATATTATTCCCAGTACTATGACATTTCGGAACAGCCGGTCACGATAAAGGCCCTTGCCGAGAAGAAAAATATCGTAGATACCGAGTTCCGCCGCGACGAGGAGTACGGCGTAAACTCCGTCATGGGGTTCGCGCCGATTTACGACGCCGGCGGCGCCTTCCTGGGTGTCCTCGGGGCCGACATATCGGACAGGAACGCCAGGGCCATCCTGTCCCGCTCGCTGCGGTACTATGTCATGCTGTCCATTGTTGCCATTGTCCTGTCGGTCATGATCTCTATTTTCATCGGAAACCTCATCACCCGCCCCCTCCAGAGGCTATTCACGAGCCTGGAAGCCCTGGCAAGCGTAGACGGAGACCTGACGGTACGGCTCCCGGTCCGGACCGACGACGAGATTGGCAGGGTCTCGAATGCCTTCAACGGCTTTGTTTCACGGCTCCAGGAGATGGTCATCGAGATCAAGGTTGTTCTCGGGAGGCTTGCCAGCTTTACCCACCGTCTCCATGAGGCGACCAACGATGTCACGGACAACATCCGGTCCCAGACCGGGCTGGAGGAGCAGTTCTTCACCGGCAGCAAGGACCTCATAAAAAGAGTGAGCGGCATACAGACCAGCACCGACGTCCAGTCGGAGGGCTTTATCGCGCTCAATAACCGCCTCGGAACCCTGTCCGGGTCCATCCGCAAGATCATGGAGGAATACCGCGGCGTCATGGACGTGACGCGTTCCATCACCGGTAAAATCAACGCCGGCGAGGAATCCCTCAAAACGACCGGCGAGATCATGGTCAAAATCAACCGGAGCTCCGGCGAGATGAGCAGCATCATGGAGATCATCAACGACATATCGGACCAGATCAACCTGCTGGCCCTGAACGCCGCCATCGAGTCGGCCCGGGCCGGTGAGGCGGGGAGGGGCTTTGCCGTGGTCGCGGACGAGATATCCAAGCTGGCGGACAAGACCACCCAGAACATCACCGAGATCGACTCGCTGATCAAGGCGAACGACGCGGAGATCAAGAACGGCATCGTCAGCGTCAACCGCACCGTCAGCATAATCAACAGCATCATCGCCGACATTACCTCCACCAGCTCAATGATCGAGACGATGTTCCGCTCCATGCAGGAACAGGTAGCGGTGGATGAAACGGTCCACCGGGAAACCGACACCATGAAGGCGCTGATGGAAAGCATCAACGATACCATAACCGAGCATACGGCGGCGGTGAAGAACCTGGACAGGATCATCGGCGACATTCAGGGGCTGAGCAACAGGAACTCGTCGGCTGTTTTGAACATGGCGGACGGCGTCAGGGAAATCGACGAGATGTCCGAATCCCTATCCCGGGCGGTCGATTTTTTCAAGACCGGTTTGGATTCCTAGTTAATGAAGATCGTCTCGCTGAGCCAGTCTGAAGTATCAATAATTAAGGTTTTTCTCCATTAAAATTCTTGAAAAATAAACCACGGTCAATACAATACCACTCCTGAGGGAGTTCAGGTCCGTCACCCGTGCGTAACGCATGAACATGAAAAAGATAACAGGGCCATCTATGCTTATCATGGAGAAATATTTTCCGCGCGTTTTCTGCGGCCCGGCGATTGTCCTGGCGGTTATACTCTTTTTCTGCGTTGGCGGCATGCCCGTCCCTGTCCTGGGAGAAGTCGTGGTCAGTCAGACGGAGAAAGAAACGTCGCTGGAGGGGCCCTGGAAGATCAACCTCCATGACAGCATAACCTTCGCGGCGCCGGAATATGACGATTCATCATGGGATAATTTCAACCTGCCGGGGAGCATGATGCGGTACGCCCTGGAGCGGACCGGGACCGTTGCCGGGACCCTCTGGATCAGGAAGATCATCACCGTGGACCCGAAGTATCCCCGGGAGGATATCGGCCTGATCCTCGGCCGGATCGGCAACGCCGACGAAACCTACTTCAATGGGGTGAGGATAGGCTCGACGGGAAGGTTCCCGCCGCGGGAACTGTCGATGTGGAACCATCCGCGCCATTATGCGGTGCCGGTGTCCGCGGTCCGGTATGGCGCAAAGAACGTCATTGCCGTCCGCATCCGGTACTACATGTTCAATGAAGTGCGCGGTCCCCTGGCGGTGTCCGCCATGGAGGAATTCCGCAGCAGCAAGGCGACAATGGGGTTCCTGCTGATCACCATGGACTATCTCATTATTGCCGCCGGGGTGCCCATTTTCCTGGTCTTCTTTTTCTTTTACATCAGAAGGCGGTCATCGGAGGAATACCTTTTCTATTGCCTCCAGCTCCTCTGCGGCCTGGTGGTGATCCTGGAGCTGTGCAATTACTGGAACTCCTACGGCTCCATTCTTGCGCGTTTCAAGATCCTCGGGGTGGGATGGG